>PLZS01000084.1 GCA_003153555.1 Candidatus Melainabacteria bacterium
GCAGTCAGTGCGGTGGTAACCGCACGCCCCTCGCTCAGGGCCGGTGCCATACAACCAAAGCTGGTCGTGACGCCGGCGGTGACGATTGATGCAATTGCAATGAGAGTGTTGTTATCCATGTTATGTCCTTTGACTGTTAGTTGATGTTGGGGAAAGTCTCGGTGATCTCTGGCGTGTGCGTGTAGCCGCCGCGATGTATACCGCAGCGAGAATGCTGAAAATATAGGACTGAACCATGCCGGTGAGTAGACCAAGCATTGTCATAAAAATTGGAAAAATTAGCGGTGTAATGGTCAACAAAATAGCAATAATCATCGCCCCACTCATCATGTTGCCGAACAGGCGAACTGCCAACGCAAGTGTGCGCGTTACTTCACTGATGATATTGAAGGGCAACATGATCATCGTTGGCTCTATATAAGACTCAAGGTAGGCACCAAGCCCTTGCTCTTCAATGCCGAAAAACGGTACGGCTACAAACACGCACAAGGCTAAAGCTACGGTTGTTGAGAGAGAGCCGGTCGGGGGCTCATAGCCTGGAAGCATGGTGCATAGACTGGCAGTGGCAAGAAAGAGAAAGAGCGTGCCGATAAAGCCAAGATACTTCCTTGGCTCGCTGAGTCCGACTTCTTCAATTTGTTTTTCAATAGCGGTGACAATTATCTCCAAGAGATTCTGCCATGAAGACCTGGTTAGATCTTTGGAGAGTTTGCGCGTAATCAGCATTGAGGAAACAGTCATGAGAAGCATCAATGCCCATGTGTAAAGAATGGTGGCGTTGAGTTTAACAAAACCAGATTGCCAGAAAATCAGCTGATCGGGGCTAAGGCGCATGGCGGTCCCCATTTAGCGTTCGTGCTTTCGTTTGGTTCCTTGCCTGGATCAGCCATGTCGAAGACAGTCCTGCCATTCCAAAACCCACTAAACATAAAAACAGCCGATCACAATGAAGATTGTATACATAGAAAAGCCCAACTAAAACAATGCTCGTGCGCAGCAGCAGACTGCTGATGAACCATAATGCCGGTTGTCTCGAAGCAAGTCCTTTTCGAATCGTGTACCAAAGTCCGCCGAAAAAAATCGCACCAAGTCCGACACCGGCTATCCATGCCATTAGCAGTGTGAAAAATTGGCTCATCATTCCTCCTGCTCGCTCCTCATGGCTTCGTCTTGCATGGTCACCCAGTGCCAGGCGTTCAGGCAGCCGATAGAGAGTCCGGCAATCAACATCATTAGCGTCCACGAACGAGTTCCTGGATACCGGTTATCCAGCCAAATGCCAAGCGCCGCACCGATCAATGTCGGCACGACCACGGACCAACCAATTAGTCCCATCATGCCTAAGCCAAACCATATTCCAGGTGCGGGATTTTTCTGAGCTTTGAGCTTACGCGCAACCTTCGCGTTTAGCTCCTGTGTAAAGACATTTGGATCTTCTGGTTTTTCTTCATCCGGGGTTTCAGTCATGATCAAGCTCCACGAGCCTTCGCAAAAAGCTACTTTCCATTTTTGCCATTACTGATTTAGCGCTCTTCTCGCTTTCGCTAAGATCCAAAAATTCTCGTTGCACAGCTTCACGCAACTCGCCAAGGTCTTTACCGGCGATCGCTTGCCTAACTGAGATGAATACATTCGCTCCGGTCTTAACCAACACTCCTTCATCAACAGCTAAGTAAATCTGCCCCTCTGCCTCGCTTTCGTAGCTGAGGATGCCAGGCGCAAGCGCAGCCACACAATCTAGACGATGCGGTAGCAGCCCGAACGAGCCTTCACGAGTTTCTGCGACGATTTTACATACGTCACTTTTATCCGCGAAAACGCCAAAAGGTAGCAGCACCTTAAGAGCCATGAGTTCAGGCTTTTGCATGATCCGTATCCTCCGCTTGAGGTATGGTCCTGGAAGCCAATTCTGGTTTGGCGGATTTCTTAGCCTCATCCACAGTACCGATCATATAGAGAGAACTTTCTGGATAGTCTTTGAATTCATCGTTCAAGATGCGCTCGCACCCATCCAGAGAATCTTTGAGGCTTACTAACTTTCCTTTCAATCCCGTAAACTGTTCGGTTGTGAAAAATGGTTGAGTCAAAAAGCGCTCCAATCGTCGGGCTCGAGCAACAATTTTGCGGTCTGCTGGCGAGAGTTGCTCAAGTCCTAGCATCGCGATAATGTCTTTGAGCGCCTCATATTGCGAGAGTGTGCTGCGGATTTTCTGAGCCAGATCGTAGTGCCGCTGTCCGACAATACCCGTTGTAGCCATTTTTGATCCTGATTGAAGCAGGTCTATTGCTGGGTAAAGTCCCTCACTGGCTCGCTTGCGTGAAATCACGATCGACGCCGAGAGGTGTGAAAAAGTATGCACCGCTGCTGGATCTGTCAGATCATCAGCGGGAACGTAAACCGCTTGGATTGACGTGATAGCACCAGTGTCGGTATTGGCAATTCGCTCTTCCAGCCCCGCTAACTCAGTGCTCATAGTTGGCTGATAGCCTAATCGCGATGGCATTTGACCCATCAAACCAGACACTTCCATACCGGCTTGAATAAAACGAAAAATATTATCAATTAGCAAAAGCACATCGCGGTGCTCGTCATCACGGAAGTATTCAGCCATAGTTAATGCCGCGTGCCCGACGCGAAACCGGCTGCCAGGTGGTTCATTCATTTGCCCAAAGAGCATTACCATATTCTCTAAAACACCGGCTTCTTTCATGTCGCTGTAAAGTTCCTGTCCCTCACGACAACGTTCGCCAATTCCACAAAAGATGCTGACGCCGTGCTGGTGACCGATCATGTTGTGGATCATTTCTGTAAGCAGGACTGTTTTGCCCACACCTGCGCCTCCGAAAAGTCCAGCTTTTCCGCCGCGCTCTAACGGCACCAAAACATCGATGACTTTGATTCCCGTCTCAAAAATCTGAGATTTGGTTGACCGCCTTGACATTGGGGGCGGTGGATTGTGCACAGAACGCCATTCAACATCTGAAACCGTTCCGGCGCGATCGATGGCGTTACCAAAAACATCAAACATCCGAGAAAGAATACTCTTGCCTACCGGCGCTTTGAGCGGTCCTCCAGTGTCTTCAACTAGCATCCCACGAGCGAGACCTTGTGTAGGCGTTAAGGCAATGCCACGCACATGAAAAGCATCACGTTGCACAAGAACCTCAATAAAAATCTGCTTTTTATCTCCAGCTCGCAGAAGTGAATAGATCGGTGGTAGCTTTGTATCAAAGCGAATATCCACTACACTTCCTCTCACCGCAACAACGGCACCCATATTGGTTGCACTGCTTGCTTGTTCGGTAACGCCATGCGACTTTGATTCAATCAAGGTAAAGTTGCCCTTTCCATTGTGGTATCGTATATGCCACTACATGCAAACCTGTTACACCTTGATCTGGCAGTTTTAGAAACCCTACTCAGATTCATATCGGCGATCCCCACTTCCAATTGCAGATTTCAGGCATGTCTTCGATGTTCTTGCTTCTCCTCTTTCCCTTTTGATTGTAATGTCTTGGCTACCCGTTCATGTCCATGGCTACTTGGATTGCCAGGGGAAATTCAGAACGCGAATCTTTTCTTCTCTAGATCGGCTGACAAGTGCACCTTGTCATCAGAGGAAGGTGCTGAGCTCTGACGATTGGGGGGTAAAGACTACGACTCGCTTATTCTCGGAAAGGTCCCGCAAACCAGCAATGAGAATCTTCAATGCAACCAAATGCGGTCAGGGATGGTCTTTAACTTAGGTTCATCGACAGTATAGTCCCATGCGCTGGTCCGTAGCGGGTGTGTCGGTGGGGCATATGGAAGCGCCGGGGTTTCAACCCCTCTTGTAAGGTACACTAAGTATCCATGACCAACGTTTGCTCACACTATTTGTCCGGTAAGCTGCATGCCCGTGATTAACAATGCCGCATAAAATACTCGCGCTCAAAGAACGCCCCGAATACGCACTTGCGCTCAAAGAATTAATTGAACCGCATGGATATGAAGTGCTCGTAGTTCGGACTATCGAAGAGGCAATTGAAACTGTTCATCGTGTGCCGGTGAGCATGGTCATTCTCGCTGTACATCTGCAGGATGGAAATGTTTTCGACCTGATCAGAGCGATTCGCGTCGACCCTGATTCTCGTCTGAGAAGAATTCCCATGGTGTGTCTCAATCTTAACCCTAGACTGCATGCTACGTATTTAAATGACAGCCTGGAAACAAGCGCAAAGGCTCTGGGAGCGGATCGATTTATAACTATGGATCCGTACGATCCAGTTCGACTGTGGAAAGAGATTGAAAAAATGCTGCCAGATGACTCCCCCGACCTCTGAGGCAGTTAAATATAATCTGCCGGAGTAAATTGAACATGGATGCGATGATTTTTGAGGGACATGGTAAGCCACTGTATATGATGCAGATGGAAGCGCCCAAGCCAGGACCGGGGCAACTTCTCTTTAAAGTTAGTGCTTGCGGTGTCTGCCGAACCGACCTGCACATTATCGATGCAGAACTAGCCAAACCAAAATTGCCATTGATATTGGGACACGAAATAGTCGGCAGCGTATTGAAGCTCGGTGAAGGCACTAATGGTTTCCGCGTGGGGCAGAGAGTGGGCGTGCCATGGTTAGGAATGACTTGTGGTCATTGCAAATTTTGCACGTCCGGCAGAGAAAATCTGTGCGATAACGCAAAATTTACCGGTTATGATATCGACGGTGGCTATGCCACCATGACAGTTGCAAATTCTGAATTTTGCTTTCCACTGCCGGAAGGACTATCCGATCAAGAAGTCGCACCATTGTTATGCGCAGGTTTAATTGGTTGGCGCACGCTGAAATTGGCGGGTGATGGTAAACGTATCGGCATCTATGGATTCGGAGCTGCTGCTCATATCGTTATTCAAGTAGCCCTCTATCAGGGACGAGAAGTTTATGGCTTCACGCGAGTAGGCGATACATCGGGACAGGACTATGCTCGTAAACTTGGCGCTTGTTGGGCGGGGGGTTCAGATGAAATACCGCCAAAACTACTCGACGCTGCTTTGATATTTGCGCCGGCTGGGGACTTGGTACCATCGGCACTTAGAGCGTCGGATAAAGGTGCGGTGATTGTGTGTGGCGGCATACATATGAGCGATATTCCTTCATTCCCTTACGATTTGCTTTGGGAAGAACGCTCGATAAAGTCAGTTGCTAATCTCACAAAGCTAGACGCAGTGGAATTCTTAGAAATCGCTTTCAAGATTCCTATCCACACAGACGTGACCACGTATCGACTTCAAGAAGCCAATAAGGCACTCGACGATCTAAGACATGGCAGATTTCACGGCGCTGCTGTTTTGTCTGTTGGAAAAGGTTGACGTTGCTTGATGGCTAAGTCTACAACTTTTTTCGCATAAGAAAGTGCTTCAGCCTTATTGTCAGCTTTATCACGAATAATGGTCAAAATTGGGCACATCTTTATCTGCAACAACCTTTGCAATCGAGAAGTTGATTCACTATGGCTCCGGGCATCTACGTCGAGATATTGATCCGAGGTTCAATGGATGAACTGTGGGAAAAAACACAGACCCCTAGTTTGCACAAGCGATGGGACCTGAGGTTCACGGACATTGAGTATTTGCCACGGTCTAACGATAGTGAACCGCAGCAATTTTTATACGCGACGAGAATTGGATTTGGTCTTGCCATTAGAGGCAAGGGCGAAACGTTGGGAACTCGCGACGATGATGCGGGCACACGAACGTCATCACTAAAATTTTGGTCAGACAATCCGATCTCACTGATCAGTGAAGGGTCTGGATATTGGAAATACATTCCGTCGCCAGATGGAATCACATTTTTGACTTGGTATGACTATAAGACACGGTTCGGAATTCTCGGAAAGCTGCTGGACATCCTCATCTTCAAACCACTCATGGGCTGGGCAACGGCTTGGAGTTTCGACCGATTGCGAAGCTGGATTGAGGATGCCCTGCCACCAGAAGCAACAATTTCGGCGAGCTGTAGCTACACATTAGCGCGGATCGCCATTGCGTTTGTTTGGATTTATCATGGGCTCGTTCCCAAGCTTATATCTAGACATCGAGATGAGTTAGAGATGATGAGTCAGAGCGGTTTTCCATCGGACATGCTAAGCAACGTTGTATTGCTGGCGGGAGTGGTGGAAATCCTTTTTGGTGCGCTCCTGCTAATCAGGTGGCGAGATCGCAATCTACTTTGGGCGACCATCGTCCTCATGCTCGCGGCTCTTGCCGGTGTCGCCCTCAACTCACCTGGATATTTGGTGGCTGCATTTAATCCAGTAACTCTAAACCTCTCGATGATAGCGCTGTCAATAATTGCGCTAGTGTTATTACCTTACTCAGCAACAGCCAAAACGTGTCATAGAAGGAAACCGGAGCAGGAACAATGACCTCGATATACGAAGCAACAATGGGCAGCGACTTCAAGAAGCTGCATCCAAAAATACAAGAACGATTTGGATTTTGCACGGCTGACGGAAAGTTTGCCACCGGCCGTGGCATCATGTCAGAAGTTTGGCACGGCGCTCCGTACACACTCCCCTTTCTCTACGTTGGCACATGGAGACGCATAATGTTTCCGGAAAGAGGCAAAAACGTTCCATTCACCATTGAGAATTATGCATTTATCGATGACTTCGGACGAGAGACTGTGAGTTGGATCAGGACCTTCAGAACCAGCCAGACTCGACGCTTCGACGCTTACATGATTTATAGTCAGGAGCGAAAAAAGATTGTCGACTATCTTGGCACTCACGAACATCTTGCAGTCGATATTGATCTGTCAGTTGACGAACGCGGAGGCTTGTCACTTGTAAGCGGTGCTCAACGTTTTTACGAAGGTTCCATCGATTTCACATTTCCGATGATGTTTTCCGGTGTGGCAAATGTTTGCGAGTGGTACGACGACAATCTTCAAAAATATTGCATCGATGTGAACGTAACGAACAATACTTGGGGTCCATTATTCGGCTACAAAGGAACGTTCGACGTCGAATGGGCGCCGAACGAACCCGGCACTCTCCCTGATCACATCAAACCGACACGACAAGAACGTCGCGAATGAAAAAAGATGCAAGCAAGGCTATGTCCTTCTGCGACCTAACCTGACGATAGCCATTACTTCGTCCGCACGACCTTTTTATTGAAGCTAGCCTCTGTCGATGTGGAATTGAACTTTTCTGATCGTCCGGCGAATCGAGAAAGGCGATTGCCGTGCACAGAACCTTCGTCAACAAGTTCTAGATTTGCACCAGGTTGATCCGTAGTGACCATGTTCGAAATCAGGTCAAATGGAATGCTGTGTCCAGTCAGACCTGTATCTAAGTCGGTAAAGTCGATGCGCTGAAATAATTTCGGATCGATGTTTTTAGCGTTCGCGGCGTAGGTCGGATTGGCGGCTTCACCGAGACGGTAATATCCACCGGATAAAAGCTGCGCCAGAGGAAGCATTTTGTCCTTGTTAGAAACATACAGACGAAGCTTCGAGTTAAGTTGCTTCAGACCCAAAATATAATGACGGCACGTATCAGCATCCATGTCCGGAGATACTATCTCCCAATCCTTTACCAGGCCCTTGCCATACACCACAGGTAGTGCCCGCACAACGAGTCGGTTGCCCATGCTATGCGACACGCTAATGACTTCCAGTGGATGCTCAGCTTGGAGTGCCATTAAGTCCTTCAAAAATTGATCGAAATGACCCTGCGACCATTCCACATCGGTGCCGTCTATGAAATAGCCTCTGCGCCTTGGATCCGATGGCCAGGAGTATAGGACAATTGGCTTCTGAAGCGAGTACGCCATCTGCGCAGCATCCTGAGTGCAATCTTCAAAACCATCCGCAGCACCATGCACAAACAAGCATAATTCAGGCTTGCCGGATTGATCCAACGCTTTCTTCAAGCGATCGATGAACATCTTTTTCGAAGCGTCTGGATCAGACGGATCGATGCGATCCTTCGAAGCTATTTTAGAAGGCCCATGCTCCGATACTTTCCAACCAAGTGCCTTGAAAAGCTCGGCATCTTTTTTGTTATCAACGTTCGGAACCTCAACGTAGGCTGTTCCGTAGTACATATGATGCTGACAGTCAGTCGCATAACGTCTATGGGGACCAAACGTCTCACCGGTAAGTTCGCGATCCGTGACGTAGTTAACTGGGATAGTCAAATAATTCGTCTTACTGGCGTTCTTTTTGGCATAAGACGGCTGACTGAAAAAAGATAAAGAACAAAGCAGCAAAATTAACAGCAAGATGGCTGCTTTGGATCCAATGCGCATAACGTACCCTCGGAGTGTAAGTCGGCTCCAGCAAGTGTGCAAGCTATTCAAGCGACACTGACTTCGGCTTCTGCTTTAATATCTGCAATTGCAGGTTCGTCAACAAAGATTCCTTCCCAGCGTGCCACTACAGCTGATGCCAGGCAATTTCCCAAAACATTTACCGATGTTCTAGCCATGTCCATTACCGTATCGACTCCCAAAATCAAAGCGATACCAGACAAAGGCAAATTGAACGACGCAAGTGTGCCCGCAAGAATAACCAGGGATGCTCGTGGAACTGCTGCTACTCCCTTACTTGTCAGCATCAGAGTCAGCATCATCAGCACTTGCTGCTCGATTGATAGTTTAACCCCTGCCGCTTGCGCGACGAACACAGATGCAAGAGATAGATAAAGTGTGGTGCCATCTAAATTGAAAGTGTAGCCAAGTGGCAGCACGAAACTTACCACTCCTCGTGGTACGCCAATACTCTCCATATTGAGCATAGCCTTAGGAAACGCCGCTTCACTGCTAGTCGTTGAGAAAGCAATCAACATTGGTTCTTTGACTGCTTGTACAAAGCGCTTCAATGGGATGCGCGCAAACAAAGCGATCGGAACCAAGACCACACCAATAAATACGAATAAAGCAAAATACAGAGTGCCTACCAACTTGCCTAGGGAAATGAGAACTGCCACTCCATGATGGCCAATCGTTGCAGCCATGGCACATGCCACGCCTATCGGTGCAAATTTCATCACATAGCCTGTGTACTTAAACATCACCGTTGAGAGTTGCTCACACAGCTGCACTATGTAATCAGCCTTCGTCGCAGAAACAGCCAAAGCAAAGAGCATCGTGAACACAACGATTTGGAGCACATCTCCTCTTGCCATTGAATCGATCAAGCTAGTAGGAAAAATGTGCGTGACAATATCAGAAATATTCGGCTGCTTGGAGGCGAGAGATGCCAGCTCTGCCTCGTTTCCAGAAGTGAGATTCACACCCACTCCCGGCTGCACAATATTAACGAGCAGAAGACCAATCACTAATGCGAAGCTAGTCACCACTTCAAAATAGATCAAGCACTTTAGTCCAAGTCTGCCTACCGAACTAACATGTCCACCACCGGCGATGCCAACAACGAGAGTTGCAAAGATCAAAGGTGCAATAATTGTTTTAACCATGCGCAGGAAAACTTCAGCACCAGGTTCGATTGCCAGTCCAGCTTGTGGATACAGCCAACCAATAGCGATGCCGACAAAGAGTCCAATAAAAATTTGTGTGGTCAAACTAGGCAGTTTCATAGATACCTTGCGCATTGCGAACGATCCCATCGAAGCAGTGCATTGGATTGGCGCAACTTGCAGCGCGATGAGCAGCTAACAATTTACCCGAGGATAGCCTGTGCGGCAAGCTGCTCGGCTGATCAGATGCTTTGGACTCTTTCAGAATCAGACCAACCGACAAACTCGATTGGAATTCATCATCCCTTGCCAAGGGAGTGCCAAAACTCGAAGCTATAGTCTCTCACGTGCGGTTTAACCGCTCCAGTCGTTAATTCGACTCCACCTTCAACGCCCAAGCACGACCTATATAAAAGTTGACGCCAGAGCAAAGTTGCGTCAGGTGGTTGCGCGTTTTTTGAGGAACGCCATATGAGAATTGAAGAGGCCGCTCGCACCGGGATTAGTCACGCACACAACGCCTTGGTCTGCGAACACTGTTGTCGCATGCTGGTAACTCCGAAATATCGCTGGGTTGAGTACATCCAGGAGTACCTACATACTTTTGGCGAGATTGTATTCATTCTCGGTAACTGCTTTGCAATGTTGTATGTCGGAGGGGTAATGCTTTTTCAAGCGGTCTTCTCAAGCCATCGTAATAGTCATCCCTACGAGGAGGAATATCTGTCTTATCAAAAGGAGTGGGAGGCAAAAAGGGAAGCAGATGCTACACGAATTTTGGAAAGACGCCATTCTGCTGAGGCCGAAGAAACCGCGGCTTATATGAATTATTTAGAGGAACGCGACAAACGTGATGCCGAAGAACACGAGCAACGAACAGGGCGACGCACACTACGAACTGATTCAGTAGAGACAGAAGATGTGCGTGAACGTGCCGATGAGCAAGATTGGCGCGCAGACCGATCTCGGCGGGAAGCTGTTGATCGCGAGCGAGAAGTAGAGCGCTTGCGTGAACGACACAGCTAGGTAACTGATCATGCTGAATCGAAGACACTGTCAGCACAGAGGAAGATTATGTAGCCACGTGAATCACACAAAAGCTACAAAATAATTCCGATTGAGCGCTGCAATCGCCTGTCGCACAGGGGAGGAAGAGCGCATGACAAGCGGATTCAAACAAATCCAAGTTCGAGCGAGATTCACGTTTAACGTTCGATTTTATATTCCATCGACATAGACATACATCTGTCAGCATGTCGAAACGCCTTGCCTGTGAGCGTCTCATAATTGGATATATTAGTCCTCTATCCAAGAACAATGCAGTAAGCCGTATTGCAAAGTATGTGAGAGCGGGTTTATGATGTTCTCAACGAAATCAAATTAAACGGTTCAATCGACCAATTCCCAGATGCACTATATGCAGTGCGAATGAGAGATTGACCAGGTCGCGAGCGGCGGATAAATTCCTAAGCGATCATATTTGATACGACAATAAACAACAACTACAACACAAAATGATGCGATACCAGTAGTGGTGCCGCTGCCATCATCATTCGTATGGAGGTCATTATGATAACTGCTACCGAACTACTTGCCAAGGGCGAACTTCTCGAAGAAAGAGGTGATTACACCAGGGCTCGACGCATGTATGAAAAAGCGTTCTCTATCCAAGAACGTGCCGTAGGTGCAGAGGATCCTGAACTAATTCCGTATCTCTACAGTCTGGGTCTGATCCAATGCGCACTCGAAAATGAAATCGACGCGCAACGGCTTCTAACGAGACTTCTGACGATTCTGGTTCGCGAATATGGCGAATCTCATGAAGATGCCGAAGAAATCCGTGGCTTCTTGAACGAACTCAAGCCACGCAGACAAGTTCAGGCAATGACTCAAGTTGCTGAAACAGCCTAAGCTTTCCTTCCTCTCGCAAATCACACAACGAAAGGGCGCCCTTACCGGCGCCCTCTCGTTTTTACTATTCAGAATGGGTCAATTGGACAGGTTGCTAAGCAGCAGTCTCCATCCTGTCACCATCAGGTCCGAACTATGGATGGCGGCGATTGTAATCCCAAACCCAACTGGTGCCATTCCAATATCGATAACCATATCCCCGAGGTCCAGTTGCCCAACCTGAAACATGACCTCCTCTATGCACATCACGATGACCGTGCCCGCCGACGGCAGCATGGTGCGCGTGCGCCTTATGGCTGTGTCCATGAGAATGTCCGTGTCCGCCATGTCCCTTCGCCAGGGCGCCTTGGAAACAAGCGCTGGTCAAAAAAAGCACGACAATCGAAGCGGCAATCCAATGCGATATTTTTGATTTCTTCATGTGTTCGTAGTTGACCCCAAGCAACAATTGCATCAAACGAGTTTTGCGAAAGTATACACAGACAAAGAATTAAAACTATTATTACAGATGAACCGATTTGGACCAAAAGTAATTGAAGAACTCAATTCACTGATAACCAAGATTAGCTTACTCGATCTGCTATTCGGGCCAAGCCTAAATTATTCTTGCGCGAAGCTTTGGCTGGATCTCAACAGTAAGAGGTTCACCAATTATTCGATGAGCGTGTGAAAAACTAAGGTAATACCAGCTATCGCGCAAGAACGGCCGAAGTTGCACACCAATTGGTATGTGATTACCCAAACAATCTGTATGTTCCGGTCCAGTGCAATCGATCACCAAAGGTGCATTGTCGGGTGAGTGTCCGTATTCGCCTACCCACATGATCACATGGCTGACCTTATCAGTTCCCTTTCTTTTGATATAGAGCAAATCACCGGTTTTCAGTTTAGCGATCAGGTCGTCATAGCCACGATCATTTAGGATTGTCTTCGCTTCGAACGAACCCTCTCCACCTGGACCCTGCAACATGACTGTGGCGGACTGCTTTTGAATATTCGAACTGAAACGAATACCTAAACCATAGTTGTAGACCCAAGAAGTAAAGTCGCTGCAGTCAACGCCGGTTGAATTCCTGCCAAATGCCACAGGCTTCCACGGCCAATATTTAGGGGGATTCCAATCAGGAATGTGGTGATGTTGATATGGAAGTCCCGTCAAATTGTGCGCCACAACGAGCACGCGTTGTCTTTTCCAATTTGGTGGAACATTTTCGCTTCCTGGAATAGCTGGATAATGCCGGGGTTCAGGACCCCAAGCACCATACTTTTTGCGAATGCGTGGCGAATACCATTCCTCAAACGGAGTCGTTGATTCTAATCGTTTATTGTTTCGAGGAGACTCGCGATCAAGTGCGCACAGCTCTGCAAGGGGGACGGTGAAATTAACTTTGTAAGGCGATACGTAGACAGGTTGTGCCAAGACGACTTCGAGGCGCGCGAAGATCAGCAGTAATAAGAGACATAGAAAACTGAGGATGTACTTCATTTCGGGTATCGTAGCTGAAAAATCGATACAAAGTAACATTTGATTTAGCGGCGCCAGTCGCATGCTTGGCACTGTTAACCAGAGCTAACGACCGGATTCTCCAGACATGCCAAGATAAGGCTCTCCATGGAGCTGGCATCATGCAAATCTTCGCTCAATCGAAGGAAAGAGCTGTAGACTCGAGTTCTTCGCGCCCTAGTTCTTCGCCAAAATCCTTGGCAGAAAAGCATTTCTTCAAATTTCTACTGGTATTGCTTCTGATTGCCGGATCGGCATATGCAAGCATTTCATACACGCGCTTCAAATTTGCCCGGTCCGAAATCGCTTACGCCGAGATTTCCAAAGAGATGCTGGCGGCAAACAGTTTCATAGTGCCGCTGTATCACAACATCGCCTGCATCGACAAGCCGGTTTTAAACTACTGGGCAATAATTCCGTCTTTCAAACTTTTTGGTGTCAATGATTTCGCGGCTCGCATTCCTTCGCTGTTGGCTTCGCTTGCATGTCTTAGCTTGAGTGCACTTGCCATTCGTCGCATTTGGGGCAGTGACGTGAGTTTGCTTTCGACAATGGTGTTAGCAACGTCATTTAGATATTGGGAATTCTCGACTTTATGTATGACCGATATGTTCTTGACCTTATTCGATACAGTGACGCTTATCGCTCTGTTCATCGGTCTTAAGCAGGAGAAGAAACGGTTTGCCTATTTTGCCGTCGCAGCTGTGAGCATGGGTCTGGCAGTATTAACTAAAGGCCCGGTCGGATTGATCTTGCCGGCATTTTCCTTCTTCCTTTACATACTATTTACTCGCAACTGGAAAGTTTTGAACCTCGTTCAAATCACCATTTGCGCCGCCATCTTTTTTGCGGTAGCTGCGCCTTGGTATATCGCTGCAACAGCGGCTGTAGACACATCCGCTAACATTGGCGCCTGGTTATGGCACCACAATGTAGAACGTTTCTTTGGCTCAGCCTACGAATTTCATAACGACCCTTTCTATATGATCGGCTCGCTGTTTAACGGATTCGTTCCCTGGTGCCTATTTCTGCCTATTGCACTCGTCGATTCGCTTGTTCGATGGGTAAAAAAGAAAGACGTTGAAGAGTCAAAAACTGAGCTCTACCTGTGGATTTGGCTAATTTTGACGACCACGTTTTTCACACTTTCTCGCGGAAAAATGAACTACTACGATCTGCCCGCATTCCCAGCCGCTGCAGGCATTGTTGGACTTCATCTCAATCACTGGATTAGAAACAAAAACGCAATTGCGATTGGTTCTGGTTGGCTATTTGCGATCGTGCTTATTGTCGGTAGTTTCGTATCGGCGGCTATTCTCCCGGCCGTTACCGCCAGCGATGACTTCTCCGCCTGGTGCGTAATGCCGATCTCGCTACTGGTGAGCGGAGGTGCAGCGACCATTGCATTGAGAAGAAAACACTATTTTGCTCCTTTCGCACTTTGTTGCGCTGGCATGGGAGCAGCGCTTTTAGCTTTTGCGTTTCAAATATCTCCTGCCATGGCTAAACAGGCTCCAGCGCTGGAATATATTCAAACAATCAAGCAACATCCAAATGCGAAAATTGCACTTCACAAAGAATTTGCTCCAACAGTTGACTGGTTCGACGTCACTCTTTTTAAAACTGATCGCGTTCCAACAGAGCTTACCGGCATAGATGACATGGCCGCCTTTCTGACGCAGAAAGATCCTGTCTACGTAATCGTTCCAGAAACTCAGTTCAACAGCCTACCTCTGTCCGTGCGTGAGAAGGTAACTGTCCTGCAAAACCGACCTTACATGAGCGAGAAAATTGACGTGCGTTTCCTGTTGAAACGCAAACAGAACTTGACCGGGAAAGTGCATCTGTTGCTTGTGTCGAATACACCACGCTGACCTGAGGCACGACGCACGTTAGCGCCGGGCAATGCAACTGGGAAGAAGTCTCACGGTGACAAACAGCCCAATCAATGGACTTGATCTATGCGAGTCGTTCTATCGTAAGGCGATCGAGCCGATATTAGCGTCTGATTTTCCTGGCTTAAACTACAGCGCCGCCTTACTTGGCGACGGTTCTGAAATTCTCGGATTTGATACAGAGATGTCTCGAGACCATGATTGGGGACCGCGCGGGATGCTGTTCTTGCGGCAATCCGATTACACCAAATATGCGGAAGCTATCAAAATTGCCTTAAGTGAAAAACTGCCGAAAAGCTTTCTCGGTTACCCAACTGGGTTTTCCGAACCTGATCCAAACGACAATGGCACTCAGCAACTGGAACTTTCGGAAACAGGCACCGTGAACCATCTGGTCGAAATCCTGACACCAGAAAAGTTCTTCTTTCACCACATCCGATTCGAGACTGACAAAGATATTGAACCTGCAGATTGGCTGACTTTTTCAGAACAGAAATTAGCTACCATAGCAGCTGGGCGAATATTTGATGATCAGATTGAATTGCAGACAATTCGTAGTCGATTCACGTACTATCCGCATGAGGTGTGGCTATATCTTCTTGCATCAGGGTGGACGCGTATCGAGCAAGAGGAGCACCTGATGGGGCGTGCCGGATACGTCGACGACGAGATTGGTTCAGCGATTATAGCGGCGAGACTTGTTCGCGATTTGATCAGACTCTGTTTTCTAATGGAAAAGCGCTATGCACCTTATCCAAAATGGTACGGCACTGCTTTTTCGAAACTGAAGGCAGCTCCTAGTCTAGAGCCAATTCTTCGTCAAGTGCTGATCGCAAGCAATTGGAAAGAGCGCCAGGAGCATCTTTCGAAGGCTTACGAATACGTTGCTACTCTCCATAATAATCTTGGTATCACGGCGAGTATGCGAACAACGGTTCGCCAATTTCACGACCGTCCGTTTTTAGTGATCAGTATGGGCGACTTTTCGAAAGCAATATTGGCCCAGATCAGCGATCCGACCGTCCGTGAAATCGCGCTCAAACGCCCGATTGGAAGTATCGATCAATTCAGTGACAGCACGGATCTATTGTCTGATGCGTCCTGGCGACCGACGTTGCGGATGTTATATAGATAGTCGCCTAGGTTGAAATCCCATCCGTCTTTCCACGGAGAATTTTTTGGGGGGGGACACTATCCCTTCGGTTCGTGTCCAAAACGAATGTTAAGCAAAAAAGGCAGACTTTACCGAGGCTGGAAAGACATAAATGACATTGCTTTTGGGGATCCCTGAAATCTGGAAACCCTGATGTAATATTGCTTAATCTGATATCGGAGATCACATTTTGAAGAGGTTACCGAGGTTTTAATGTTCAACTTTTTCGACTTCTATCGCCGCCGCGCCGAGTTCTGTAACTCTGCAATCGTCGGATAATGATATTGAGGAAGCAAGCCGTTCCACTCGATCGTATCTTCTTTGAGAGCGTCCTTGCCAATGGCGAAAATCCAGTATTTCCCGGAATAACCAACTACTCGTGGCGATCGATTAGTCCAACAAAGTAGACTTAGCACTTCCTCTGGAATCAGGATCCAGCGCTTTCCAGGCTCGTCTGAATAGGCTTGTAAATCTTCCTGGTTTTTGAGAAGTGGAACTTTCTCTTTGTACCGAAAAATTGCAGAAGGAAATTCGAATTGAACAGCAGCAAGATGAGCATTGTTCTTCAGGGAGTATCGAACGACGCTGTCTAGGTTGGCCTGATACTTATCGTGATGTAGACCGAAGAGCAAAGGTAGGAAGATGCCGCATCCTAACATGGTCGCACCGTAAACAGTGCTGAGCGCCAGACAAGGTTTATTCGTGCTTGTCTGGATCAGCGCGATCAAAGCGACCACTAGAACTCCTGAAGCCGAATATCCAAATATAGTCATGAACCCTGGTCCAACACTGAGGAAGTGCACCAAAAGTGGTGTCGCAGCGCAGAGAAGCAGTAAAGCAACCGCAGCGAGGAGAAAAGGCTTCGTTTTTTTGAGCCTGAGCAGTTCATCCAAGTAGACACCAGCGACGATCGCCAGCGCCGGAAAGATTGGAACAATATATGTTTGCAGCTTTGTCGGAATGGCGCTAAAGAACAAAAATCCTAGCAAAGCCCAACAAATGCAAAAGAAAACGAGGTGTTGCCTTGGAGTAGCGAGATGCGACCGCCGTTTGAAATATTTGAGCAAAAACGATCCCGATCCGAGTGCGCAAAGAGACCAAGGGAAGAATCCGCCGATAACAACTGGGATGTACCACCAGAAAGGATTCACGTGATTGACCACTCCGACCATTCGTCCCAAATTTTGACGCAAAAAAAATGCGTTTGTGAATTCGCCGTGCGTTGCGATGTGAGCCCAAACATAATAGGGCACAGTCAACACAAGCAAGAAAGCGATTGCCAGAAGGGGATTCATGGAGAGTATCGAAGAAACTATCTTGCGCGGATTGGTAAGCAAAAAGTATCCAACTGTGATCAAACCGATTAGAACAAGGGCCAGCGGACCTTTGCACAATGCCGCCAGTGCTAGAGCAAAATAGCCCAACCACAAAAATTCAGGCTGTTGCTTCGCGATAAAAATAGCTAGCGACAAAAGCGATATTGTCAGAAAAAGTGCCAGCGGTTCATCAATTAGTGCAACGTGACCGACGATTAGAAATAGTGGCGACGCAGCCAGAGTCATAGCCGAAAGGAACGCCTGACGCCGACTCAATATTTGTCGACTCAGTAAAAATGTGCACAGAACGAGCAAAATTCCGCTCAACGCCGAAGGAAATCTGCCGGCAAATTCGTTGATTCCGAAAGTTTTATAGCTTTGAACGATGAACCAGAACGCCAGCGCAGGCTTGTCTAGCCATGGTTCATAATTCAGCAGCGGCACAGTCAGTTGGTTGGTCTGCAACATCTCGCGCGCGGATTCGATAAAGAAGCTGTCAGTTGGATCGAACATCCCGGCAGCGCCAAGAAAGGGCAAGAACAAGAGTGACGCGATAACAGCCAGCAACAGCAGCAGTTGGGCATCCTTTTTGTCAAAACGTTTGTTCGCTTTTACGTTGTCTGTCATCGCCATGCCATCAGGAATGGTTCCAGCCAAAGCCATACTAGACTCCGAATTTTTCTATGAAGAATTTGGAGTACCACCATTGGAACATCAGCAGAGTCCACAATTCTTTGCGTCGATCCTTGAGTCCACGTTCATGCTCGGTGCGCAATTGATTGATATATGGCCACTGAAAGATACCTTGTTTGTCGATAAACGATTGAGAGAGGAATTCATCAAGAAGCGGCTTGAAATCGTTGTTCAGCCACTTCGCAACCGGAATACCGAAGCCCTTTTTAGGACGATTAATGGTACGTGATGGCAGATATGGTGCCACGGCCTTCTTCAATAAATATTTCGTGGTGGTGCCTCGAACTTTGTAATTTGAAGGCAAGGACAAGGCAAACTCGACAAGTGGATAGGCTAAAAATGGCAGTCTTACTTCAAGGGAAGCAGCCATTGATGCCCGATCCGACTTGACCAAGAGATCGTCAGGCAGGTAAGTGCCTAAATCCAAACGCATGATCGAATCGAGCAAATCACTCTTTCTTCTTACCGACCCAAAAGAACGAACTTCCAAATTATTGAGAAGATCTTCTTCCGTTTCCCACATCGCGGTTCCCGCGGCCGAAGCTCTAATTTCCGCGTTAATTAACTGAGCATGATCCTTGACCGGGAAAGCTCCCATCCATTGCAGATGGCGACTGCGAGGGGAATCGGATGCAGCAGAAATGAAGCGCTTAACTTTGTAATCAAAACTCAGATTATTGTGTGAAACAGGCAAACTGTTGATCGTCGGCTCCAAAACATGCTGACGCAAAACTGCAGGCAAAGTATTCCAAATGCCTGCCAATCTGTGAGCCTGGTAAGTTGGATAACCTCCAAACAACTCATCACCGCCCTCACCGGCCAGAGCGACGGTAACTGAACGTTTCGTCATCTTCGACAGGTAAAACGTCGGAATAATCGACGCGTCTGCCATCGGCTCGTCCAATACTTCCCACAACTCTTGCATAGTCTGAAGCGCTAATTCAGGCTGGAAAGTGATCACTTCGTGCTCGGTGCCGAGGTAAGTCGCCACCGCCTGCGCGTGCTCACTCTCATCAAACGATGCGTCGGCAAAACCGACAGAGAAGGTACGCAGAGGTTTGCTGGAATGGCGCGCCGCCAGAGCCGCAATAGTGGACGAATCAACGCCGCCAGATAGAAAAATTCCCAACGGTACGTCTGATATCAATCGTCTCTTAACTGAATCATCCAAGAGAGTGATCAGCTTGTCTTTCGCATCACCCTCAGATAGCGTGGTGATGCTGATTTCCGGCTGCCAATAGGGCGCGATTTTGACCTCTCCATGCTCAACGAGCATGAAGTGTCCCGGCATTAATTTATGAATCCCTTTAAATATTGAGTTGGGTGCGGGCACATATTCCAACGCTAAATACTTCTGCAAGGCGATTGGCTCAAGTTCTCGCTTGGACTTGGGGTGAGTGAGAATTCCTTTCAATTCAGAAGCAAATAACAGCTGTCCGTCAAAAATGCCCCAATGCAGAGGCTTTTCACCCATGCGATCGCGTGCGAGAAATAAGCGATCCTTTGTCGTATCCCAAATCGCAAAGGAAAACATACCTTCCAGAAAGTTGAGACAGTCAACTCCATATTCTTCGTATAGATGAACGATAGTTTCTGTGTCACTTTGTGTCGCGAGCTTGTGTCCTCGCTCAAGCAAGTGTTTCTGATTATCCTGATAGTTGTAGATTTCACCGTTGAAAACAATCCAAATGGTTTTGTCTTCATTTGGGATAGGTTGCTGCCCGCTCACCAGATCGATAATCGCAAGGCGCGTCATGCCCAGGGCTGCCGGACCGACAATCATCATTCCTTCTTCATCAGGACCACGATGTGTGATGCTTTTACACATCGACTTGATAAGACTTTGGTCTGGATCGAGGGCACTGCCGTTAAGATTTAGGTAACCGACTATTCCGCACACAGGCTCGTCCTCAGACTTATGAACAATGCCTAATTTACACAGAGTGTGTCCCAGACGACTGAGGCCATTGTTCAGAGTTTGCTCCGCTAATAACTTATCAGCTAATCAGCTGCAGCATCAATTCTGTTTTGTTTAAATGCACAATCGGTAAGGAAGCGGCTTATAACCAATTCAGAGAGTGCTCCCAGATGGCTTTTTACCGCTCAGCTGCCTGAAAGCGGAGATTCTACGATTAAGTTTCTCTCTGTGAAATCACAAGTCTCAGCTCTCTGCCTGATATTGAGGCACAACTTAAAAAGCATTCACCAACCTTGCGGGTAATTCATGACTACTCCGAGGTAGACTAGGCACGTGCTTTAAGACGATTTTGGGTACAATCGCGAATTGCCATCACATTTGGTGAACAAGTTCCTCTCGGAGAACAGCTCGGAAATATGCGTAGCCTAAGGCACAAAACCAAACCGATTGACCTCGAATCGAACGATTGGTTAGACGATAAGAAATTTGGACGCTCCCACCGCACCGCGCCTAAGCCGGAGCTATCGGTAGTTATTCCGGTTTACAACGAGTCAGGCAACATCGAACTGCTCTACGACAAATTGATTGTGTCGCTGACAGCAACTGGTCAAACGTGGGAAGTCATTTTTATTGACGACGGTTCGATCGACAGTTCTTACGAAGAATTGGAAGCGGTGTCGTTACAGGATAAGAGAATTAAGGTAATCAAATTTGTCCGCAATTTCGGACAAACGGCAGCTTTAGCAGCAGGAATCGATCACGCCCTTGGAAAAATCATTATTCCGATGGACGCTGATTTGCAAAATGATCCCGCGGACATCAAATTACTGCTGGCCAAAATGGATGAAGGTTATGACGTCGTAAGCGGCTGGCGCAAGCACCGCCAAGACGCATTGATTAGTCGATTGATACCATCTTGGGTGGCAAACAAAATTATTTCGGTAATCAGCGGAGTTCGTCTGCACGATTATGGTTGCTCATTGAAGGCTTATCGCAAGGAAGTAATTAAGAACATCCGGCTCTATGGGGAGATGCATCGATTCGTTCCTATCTACGCAAGCTGGCAGGGCGCAAAGGTTGCTGAGATCCCAGTCAACCATTATGCGCGTCAGATTGGACAGTCAAAATACGGAATCTCGCGCACCTTCAAAGTAGTGCTGGATCTGATCACCGTAAAATTCATGTCGACTTATTTCACCAAACCAATTTATGTGTTTGGGACAGCCGGTATTGGCGCTCTAGCAATATCATTTGCCGCCTTCATCTGGATGGTCGCACTAAAGTATGTCTTTCACACCCACACATTTATTGAAACACCACTGCCGGTGCTAATTGCTATGTTTTTCATGGTCGGCATACAGTTCATTATGATGGGACTGCTTGCTGAAATTCTAATGCGCACCTATCACGAGTCCCAAGGCAAGCGCATTTATATCGTAGAAGAAAGACTGAATACCTTAGCTGACGACGCAACGGACTGAAAACCGATCCATGGCGTTTTCAACTCTAACCAAAGAAAAGGCAGCCGATGATGCATCGGTCCTCTCAACCAAATCAGATTGGCAGCTAACCAAATCGGAATGGCAGTTTTTGTCTGTATTTGGTTTAGTTTTTGGCGCCGCATGCTTGCTGATCTTCAACAACCTCGGCAACTTCCCTCTATTCAATCCAGACGAGGCTTTGTACGCCGAACCAGCTCGCGAGATGTTGGAAACGGGCGAATACATCACGACCTTGCTTAACTACGCGGTCCGCTTTACGAAGCCGCCCCTGGTGATCTGGGCGATGGCGGCCAATTACCAGCTATTCGGAGTGACGGAGTTTGCTGCACGCTATTTCGGCGCCGCCTGCGGAGCAATCCTGGTTGCGGCAACTTACCTGTTTGCCAGAGTACACCTCAACGGTCGAGCTGCGCTTATAGCCGCCTTCTCATTGATGACTGCACCGCTCTTCATTAGCACCGCTCGTGAAGCAATCACGGATATGCCGCTGTCATTGTTCGTAGCAGGCAGTTTGATGTGCTTCTATCACAGCTATGCGACTCGCTCTAGCTCAGCGAAAGGTCACGAATCTAATCAACTCCCTGACAGCTCAGGAATCGTAGGCAATGCAACGCGTTGGCTCTGCCTTGCCTACGCTCTAGTTGGTCTTGCGGTCATGACCAAAGGACCGATCGGAATCATCCTTCCAGTGGCAATAATAGGCGTCTTTCACCTGCTTCGTCTGAACGTCAAATCAGCTTTGCTGTTCTACAAGCCCTGGTTTGGCATCCTCTTAGTAGCACTAATAGCGGTGCCATGGTTCGCAGTAGAAATAAGTGTAACTAAAGGCGCTTACTATAACGAGTTTATTCTGAGAGAGAATTTCCAACGCTTCACAGCCGTGGTCGACCATAAAGCGGCGTGGTGGTATCACATCGCCGCGATGCTAGGAGGATTCTTCCCCTGGTCTGTATTTCTTCCAGGAGCACTGGTAGCTGCTTTGTTTGCCAGGACTGCTGGATCAAACAAAATCCTCACACGTTTTCAAAATCTGACACCCCGGCAATCCTTGATGCTTTTTGCCGCGTGTGCGAGTTTGATCATTTTAGTATTTTTTAGCGCCGGTGTTTCAAAGCTGATACCCTACACTTTGCCCGCATTTCCGATGTTAGCCTTGCTCACAGCCGGTTATATCGACGAATTGTGGACAGAGAGGGCATGGAAACCATTAGCAATAGTGTTTGCACTGCTAACAGCTGTTTATGCAGGAGCCCTTCTAGCGGTTCCCGTTCTCGGAGCAAAGCTGCACGACTGTCCGCCGGCACTGCTAAGTGCGATCAATGCCCTGCTTGTCGTACACGTAATCGCAGCTCTGACATCCACAATCCTGAGCATTAAACAGAAGTATGCAGCCGCCCTCACCTCATTCTGCGTTGCTACGTTTGTCGCACTGCTATTCATCGGCAACCAGGGTCTAGAAGCGGTTTCCGATCAGTGGGAGAGACCAATTCGAAGTTTCGCGCAGTTCGCTGCTGGGTCTAAAGATCCCATTCTTGTTTATCAAATGCGAAAACCATCGGTTACCTTCTACGCCAAGAGAAAATTTCTACTTCCAAAAAATCCTAAAGAACTGACATACATATTGAGCAAAACGGACAGAGCTTATATAATTTCGCGTTCTCGCAGTGAGAAAGAGTTGAAGGCAATACCCGGCAGCAAGCACCTTTGCCAAATGGGAGAATATGTCTTGACCGCCTATAGGCGTCCCGCAGCAGCGAAATCAAGCGTTAACGCCTCTCCTGCCGCTAACGCTCCTGCAACATTGATCGACAGGGAAATGGAAAGTAATGACTAAGAGTGCACAATCGATTTTGGTGACAGGCGGAGCCGGATTTATAGGCAGCCACCTCGTCGACCGGTTACTTAAAGAAGGTAATCGAGTCACCGTAATGGACAATTTTAATGGCTTCTACGCTCCTGAGACAAAGCGCGAAAACGTTTCCGCGCACCTTAATAATCCAGCCTACAGTTTGATGGAAGGAGATCTGAGAAACGTCGACGACGTCCGAAAAATATTTAGTCTAGGTCCGTACGACGTTGTTGTGCATCTTGCAGCGATGGCAGGTGTTCTTCCTTCGCTTCAGAATCCCTCACTCTACATGGATGTAAACGTAGTTGGCACTCAGCGTTTACTTGATGAGATCAACAAACAGCCCAAGGTTCCCTATTTGGTCTTTTGCTCATCTAGCTCGGTGTATGGCGAACGCTCGACTGAAAAATTCAGCGAAACGGATCAAACAGATCGACCTTTGTCACCATATGCGGCATCAAAGATCGCGGCTGAGGTAGCTTGCTTTGCGGCTTACAGAACGACTGGACTGCAAGTCGTTTGCATACGCCCATTCACTGTATTTGGACCGAGACAGCGGCCAGATTTGGCCATCCACAAGTTCTGCCACTTAATTGAAAACGGCGATCCGATAGAGCTTTATGGCGATGGCACTAGCAAACGCGATTACACGTTTGTTGGCGACATAGTTGCTGGAATAGTTAGCGCTGTTAATTTGCGCCTGCAAGGTTTTGAGGTGATAAATCTAGGTCGCTCGAATCCAGTCACTCTGCTTGAGATGATTCACAGCATTGAGAAGGCTCTTGGGAAATCAGCCCAGATTACCAAGAGACCAATGCAAATCGGTGATGTACCGTACACCTATGCAGATATCGACAAAGCACGACGCTTATTGGGATATGAACCGATGACTTCCTTTGATGAGGGCATTGCTGAATTTGTTAAATGGTTTCGCTACAAATTGACTCTGTCCGCAAAATAATTCCCGGCACCCTTCACTTTTTCAGGTATCGCAGATCAGATGAAGCAATATTACATCAAGGTTTCGAGACTTTCTTCCTGCCGGAAAAGCTTATAAATACAGACTTTACAGACTATTGAAAGTCCGCGTTTTTTGCTTAACATATTAAACGGACGAAAAAAGAAATAGATAGGTCGCCCCGTCCGATTTTAATTTTTGTGGAGTTCGAAAATGCCAAAAGCTATCTGGAACGATGTCGTAGTGGCAGAAAGCGATCACTGCGAGACCGTTGAAGGCAACTGCTATTTTCCGCCGAACTCTTTGCACAAAGAATTTTTTAGATCTAGTAGAACTACTTCCATTTGTTCGTGGAAAGGCGAAGCGCGCTATTACACCCTTGAAATTAACGGGAAGCAAAACCCCGACTCCGCTTGGTATTATCCTGAACCTAAGGCAGAGGCGCAAAACATCAAAGGTTACGTAGCTTTCTGGAAGGGCGTAAAAGTCGAACAATAGTTCGAACTGTTATCAATGATCAAATTCACCGAAGTGTCAAAGACTTACGATGGCGGAGGCTCTTACGCCTTACGTGACGTAAACTTGACTGTGGCAAATGGTGAATTTCTAGTTCTACTCGGTTCTTCTGGCAGCGGCAAAAGCACCACTTTGAAGATGATCAATCGCTTGATCGAACCATCTTCAGGGTCTGTGGAGCTGGATGGAAAGCTGATCAAAAACATCGATCTCGTTCAACTGCGGAGATCGATT
The DNA here is from genome assembly GCA_003153555.1 of Candidatus Melainabacteria bacterium. GTDB lineage: Bacteria > Cyanobacteriota > Vampirovibrionia > Obscuribacterales > Obscuribacteraceae > PALSA-1081. Next base: position 24,916 of record PLZS01000084.1, read on the forward strand.
GGTTATGTGTTCCAAGGAATAGGCCTCTTTCCACATATGACCATTGCCGAAAATATTGCCATTGTTCCGCGACTAATGGGTTGGCCCAAAGTAAAGCAGCTTGCCAGAGTAGCGGAATTGTTGAACTTAATCGGTCTGCCCCAGAACTTCTCCGAACGACTTCCTGAGCAGCTTTCTGGTGGGCAGCAACAGAGAGTTGGTGTGGCCAGAGCACTGGCAGTCGATCCCGAATACTTGCTAATGGACGAACCGTTTGGTGCACTGGATGCGGTGACAAGAGACAAACTGCAACAAGAGATGCTTCAGTGGCGAACGACATTAAACAAAACCGTGATTTTCGTCACCCATGATCTTTTTGAAGCACTCACACTTGGAGATCGGATCGCCATCTTCCACGATGGCGTTATAGAGCAGGTCGGCACTCGCAGCGAGGTGCTAAGCGCACCTGCGACAGCTTTCGTGAAGGACTTGTTTGCTAAACCTGCAAAACAGTTGCAGGAATTTAAGGACTTAGTTTAATGGCGCAGCAAGACCTGACCAGTTTTATTATCGAGCGAGCTCCTGAACTGGCGCAACGCACTGCTGAACACTTAATGCTGGCAAGTGTATCAACACTAATAGCAACCATTGCTGGTATCACAATCGCCATCATCTGTTTCGAGTATCGCCAACTACGAAATCCGATCACCGCAGCAGTCGGTATTCTGCAAACTGTTCCCAGTTTAGCAATGCTTGTTTTTCTCATGACCGTGATTGGAAAAATAGGCGTCTTACCTGCCCTATCGGCCTTGACGCTCTACGCGCTCTTGCCGATCGTGCGCAATACGATCATTGGACTGGAAAGCATCCCCGCTCCGACAATTGAAGCCGCACAAGGAATTGGCATGACCAGAGCGCAGCAAATTTTCCTGGTGCGTATTCCAATGGCAATGCCCGCAATTGTGGCAGGCATCCGCACCGCTGCTGTAGTTGGCGTTGGCATTGCCACGCTCAGTGCATTTATTGGTGCCGGTGGGCTCGGTGAATTTATTAACCGAGGACTGGCGCTTTCCAACACTCGCCTCATATTATTGGGAGCCATTCCAGCTGCCATTCTAGCTATCGTTGCCGATGGCATTCTGGCAATCGCCGAGTGGGGCATACAACCAATCAAAGCTACAGATCGTCCGCTCAGCGCATCACAAAGAAAGTTGCGCCGACGTCTTGCCGCTTGTCTGCCTGGTGTCGTCTGTCTGGCTAGTTTGATTTTCTATTTTTGTGAACATCCGATTGTCGCCCAGCCTAACGTTGTGAAGATTGGCACCAAGCACTTTACAGAATCTTTGATTCTTGGTGAATTGATGGCACAGGCAATTGAAGGAAAGACAAAACTCAAGGTGGAGAGGCGTTTCGACCTGGGCGGAAGCCTCGTTTGTCACGGAGCATTGATGCGCGGTGATGTAGATGTGTATCCCGAATACACAGGTACGAGCTTGGCGACAATTTTAAACATGGAAGGCATTCAAGATCCACAGCTGGCACTGGATACGGTATCACGCGCATATAAAGAAAAATTCGCGCTAATTTGGCTTCCTTCATTCGGATTTAACAACGCCTGGGCGGTAATTGTAAAAGAAGCGGCAGCCAAAAGCCACGGTTGGACAAAGATCTCGGACCTAAAGGGATCGGCAGAAAAATTGCGCATGGGTTTAACATCAGAATTTGCTGAACGATCTGATGGCTATCCCGGACTGAAGAAAATTTATGGACTTAGCTTCGGACGAATAACAGACTTAGACACAAATATCGCCTATCGCGCTCTTGCAGAAAATCAACTGGATGCCACCGCCGGCAATTCCACCGACGGCAGGATCGATGCGTATAAACTGAAAATTCTGGATGACGACAAGCACTTTTTCCCTGCCTATCAGGCTGCTCCGGTGGCAAGAGAAGAGGCGCTTAAGGACCATCCTGAACTAATAGCTGTATTTAATTCCCTTTCCGGCACAATCGACAACGCCACCATGCGACAGCTTAATTACAAAGTTGATGGAGAACATCGCTCTCCTGCGGAAGTAGCGCATGAGTTTTTAGTGGCGAGACATCTGGTAGACACTAAAAACTAGCTGGTTCAATTAGCGTTCATTGGGTACGAACAATCTAGCTCTGACTAGATTCAACCATGAAATTCGTAGGCAAACCATTTCACACCGGCTCGCGAGTTGCGTCTCTTTCTGGCTACTAATATAACGACGAGCGTACCCGGAACCCAGAAGGGCCAGCTAAACATGAACATCCAGGCCAGAGAAAGGAAGAAGGACTCAAAGAAAATCACATGACACTCATCGTCGGCAGATTGGCGACGTCGATAATTGTACGTTATTGAACGAAAATTCAAGAGCTGAAAGATGGGTTGGTAAGAGCATAGAATCGAATGGTTCAAATTCGAATAGGCTCAACTGGAGACTTCTCTATGGCTTCGTCCGCACTCTGCACCGGCAAATCAGCAAGGCTGAACAAGTACAAGCTTGGCTGCTTATCCCTCATGATCGCTCTTTCGACTGGATGCTTTCAGCAAGCAAGTGCTGAACTGCCTCAAGGTTTTGACGACTTCGTCAACAAAGTGTTGAAAGAGTACAACACTCCTGGTGCAGCAGTTGCAGTCGTTGAAGGAGACAAGGTCTACGTGCGGGGCTATGGAGTGCGCAGTGTGGACAAGCCAGGCGCAGTCGACCCCGACACACTGTTCATGCTTGCTTCCAATACCAAACCATTCACAGCAGCTTTGCTTGCCATCATGGTCGATCAACATAAAATAGGTTGGAACGATCACGTCATCGATTACATGCCCCAATTCGTTCTTCATGACCGTTACGCAACACGCATGTGTACTGCCAAAGACTTGCTGGCTCATCGAACTGGCTTGCCTGAATTTTTCGGAGACGGTCTCGAAGGCGTGGGCTACGATCGCAATGAGGTGATGCGCAGGCTGAAGTACATCGAACCGGCATGCAGCTTTCGAGAAACGGCCAACTATTCCAATCCCGGGTTTTTCGCCGCAGGAATGCTAGCTGGTGTACTCGCTGGAGACAGCTGGGACAACCTGATTAAGAAGAAGCTGTTCGAACCACTATCTATGACTCGATCAGGTGTGACGGTCAAAGATCATGACCGCGATAGCAATGTTGCCGATGCCCACGAATCGCTGCCTCAGGGCGGATCTAAAGTTGTGCCTTGGGATACTAGTGACGTTTTTGGACCTGCAGGTTCAATAAATTCGACAGCGAAAGACATGACACGATGGATGCAGTTGCAACTCAACGAAGGCAGTATTGATGGACACCAAATCATCTCACCTGAAAGCATGCGAGAAATGCACACAACGGCGATGGTCGACAAACCGGGATTCGGAGATATGGCGCCAATAGACGAGAAAACTACGGGGCTCTGCTACGGTTTAGGATGGGGCATTTATCATTATAAGGGTCACGAGATCTTTGAAAAAACTGGAGCACGCACGGGCATGCGATCTAGTGTGGTGCTCATTCCAGATAAGAAAATCGGCATCACTGTGTTGGCTAATCAAAATCTTACTGTTGTTCCTGAGGCAATCAGAGCTTACCTAATCGACAAAATGGTGGCGCCTGCAAGCACTGATTGGCAAGCAGAAATCAACAAAAAAAACACTGTGATTCAAAAAATGTTCAACAATCCCGCGCCGCCGCCAAAACCAACAACATCCCCAACTCTGCCTCTTGAAGGTTACGCGGGCGAGTATCAAAATGATTTGTTTGGTCAGGTCAAAATATCTGTGGATTCGGGGAAATTGAGATGGCAAGCCGGTCCTAAGAAAGTGTCTGGTCCAATTACGCACGTTCAGTACGACACATTTCAACTCGCCTGGCCGCCCGGACCTATCACCCTGCCAGAAGAAGTGACGTTCACTTTGGGGACAGACGGTCATCCTTCCCAATTGCAGACCGTATCATTCGGTCTGTTGAAGCGAGTTTCTCAATAAGGAAAGGCGAATCTCATTGCGCAAATTCGAGATTTTATTTGCAGCAAGCGGCAATTATTAAAGACCGAAAACGATTTCTTTACAAGGCTTTTAGGCGGCCGCGCAAGATTCTTTTGCTCTGATCCAATTCTGACCCAAAAGATTTTATATAGTGATTTCACACAAATGCAAAAATTTATGCATAATGTATCTTAGCCCCATAAGTTAAGTCCGAGCACTTCCGAGTTCAAACAGCCATTGCTGTCTGAACCACCTTAGTACTCAGCACCCTTGGATAAGAAACGAAGATGAAAGCACTTGCATTTCTTTTTTGCCTCACCATAATTTTGTGCGCACCACTAGCCTCAGTGGCCCAAAACGCAGCCCAACCTGACCGTGTGGTCCGAGTTACCACGAGTTATCATCAAACTGCTGGATGGGAAAAACCTCTCGTCGATGGCAACCCCAACCTCGGTCATTACCATTGGACACCGCAAGGCGGATACGATCAGGGTTACATGCATATCAGAAGCCCTCAGCGCCCTCAAGGCTCCATCTACGCCAAACCAATCCACTTGTCACCTGATGCATATGTGCCGAAAGCAAGAGAATTCCAACCACTCGCTAATCGCGTAGATCCACCAACAGCACCGCGGCGAGATTCCACATTGGCTGGACAGATTCTTCCGGACAAGAGAGTTCAAGCCATGCTGGCACAGCCAACAAAAGTGGCGACGTATGCGGACTATGACACACGTGGAACTCTTCTTGCCAAAACAAGACATCAACAAGACGCATTTTCCAGCAACGAAAGTGTGTCAGGACAATTGATCAGCCGCGGCAAACGCTCGATGTAATAATGCCTGTCTGTCCGGATCTACTAAAGAACGCAGCTCATTTGCTGCACTGCTAGAGATTCGCACTGCAAGCGGCAAGCATTTCAGATCCACTTCAGCAGGTGGTAGCCGTACAGCACCGTAACTGCCACCAAGCTTGTGACAAGAGTAGTAATAACTCCAGTGCGCAAAAAAGACCAAAAGGAAAGTGGGCATTCGTCTTTGGCTCCCTGGGCGACGATTAAGTTGGCTACACTACCCACGAGCGTAAGGTTGCCGGCAAACGTAGAAGAAACAGCCAGCAAGAGCCAGAGCAGATGTGCGTGCTGAGCGTGGCTTACCCAATCACGCATGAGCATTACGAATGGAACATTGCCGAATAGGTTGCTGCCGATCACAGATACAGCTGAGAATTGCAACAGGCCTTGAAGAGAATTAGTGTCGTTAAGCACCGCAGGGAGGAAATGTGATAGCAGTCCAATTTCTGACTTGCTGACGCCTGCGACAACGACGAAAAGACCGGCAAAGAACATTAGCAATGCCCAATCGATACCAGCAAATGATTCGGCAGGTGGCACATTTGCTAATACAAGAATTACTGCCGCAGCAGTCATAGCACTGAGATCCATTGGCGCTCCTAAGAGAAAAGCAATCAGCAATCCCAATAGAACGACAAGCGTTTTTACTGCAAGTTTCTTGTTAAGCTCATGGATAGCTACTGTGTGACCAACAGCAATAACTTTGCCGCTCAAATCCTTGCGATACATCGATGCAACAATAAGGACATTAAGTGCCAGACAGACAAGCGCTATTGGTGCCATGAGCAGCGCGAAACCGGACCAGGTAAAGCCTGACGCTTGGCCAATCAGCATGTTCTGCGGATTACCGGTGATCGTCATTGCCGAACCAACATTACTGCTCGTGGCTAAACAGAGCAAATAAGGCTCCGCTGGAAGCTTCGCTCTGCGAACCAGGGCCAGCAAAAGTGGTGTCATCAGCAAGCATATCGTGTCATTAACAAATAACGCCGAAAGTATGCCTGAAGAGAAACCGACTGTCCAAAGGAGTTGAAACGGGCCGTGACTCAAGTCAACGAGCTTGCGCGCCAGCGCTTCGAGCAAGCCGGAAGCACTGGCGTGATGAACGACGAACATTATGCCCAAAAGAAGTGCAATCGTTGAAAAATCGATAGCTTCAATTGCATCATGCCTGGTCAGTACGCCAGTCAGCACCATCAGTACGGCTCCGATTAATCCGGCTGCAGGGCGATCAAGTTTACGAGGTGAGCTTTCACCCGCTAAAATGACAGCGTAAACTAGAACGAAAATGACTGCAGCAGTAATTCCATGATTCATGGTGCAGCTTTCACCTTGTCCGGTAGAGTTTCCGGCATGAATAGCCAGAAGATAACAATGGCGACAGCGGCAATTGCGGACAAAAATAAGAAGGCAAAATTAAAGCCGGCTTTACTTGCTATGGCTCCGGCCAAAATGTTGCTGATAGCTGCCCCTAGCCCGGCTGCGCCTAGAACTGTGCCAAGTGAGAAATTGAATCGCCCGGTATTCAGTGTCAAATCTGACACCACCAAAATGCTAACCACACCAAAGGCTGCCGCACCTATGCCATCCAAAATCTGAACGGCGACAAGACAAAGAGGATTATCGGTAAGTGTGTAGAGAATGCCCCGGATCGGCAGTACACACATTGCCAGAAGAAACGTTCTTTTTCTGCCCCACTTTCCAGCCAGAACTCCGCTGAGTGTAGCAACGGGGACCATTACAATCTGCGCGGTGATTATGCAAGCAGCCATCCATAAGGACGATTCCTGAGGGTGCCCGTTCGCTAGGCGTTGTCCAACTAACGGCAACATGGCGGCGTTTGCGAAGTGAAACAAAGTCACCGAAAGAAGAAAGACCAAGAGTCGGTAATCGGTCAGTACAGCTCGAACGCTCTTGCTCGGGCGATCCGTGGGATCTGAAGGATCGTCATGCGTGGCCTTTTTATCATCGATGTCACGGCCAGAAATTTGAAGGACACACAATATGCTCATTGCGCAAAGAAAGACAACAAAGAAAAACATCCAATCTCGACCTAATGCATAACCGATTAGACCCATCAAACCGGCGTTGATAACATTCCCTGCATGATTAAAGCTTTCATTGCGCGCAATGCGCCGGTCAAGTTTTTCAGTACCTACAATACCAAGAGAGATAGCGGCGATAGCTGGAATGAAAATGGCACTTGATACACCAATCACGGACTGCGTTATGTATATGCCTATCTTCGAGGGAATCAGTACAACGCAGGCGGAACTGAGGCCAATAACCAAGGAAGCAACGGCGATCATGGCTCGTTTGTAATGAGTGTTATCAACGAATGCACCGCGGGCATCTGAGCGAGAGGCGCGGCGATGCTGGCAATCGACAGAGCAATGCCGACACTCGCGGAATCCCAATGGCGCGATGCCTGCAGATAGATTGCCAGGAAGGGACCAACGCCGCTTTGAACATCAGCCAAAATAAAAACCAAAGCATCAAGCCAGCGAAGACTGCGGAATTGTTGATTCATCAAATCGTCTACCAAAACAATCATTCTAGCCGTTTGACCTCCAAAGACGCGATAAATCGCTGGAAGTCCCTCCAGCAACGGTTCTAGGAACTCTGCTTGCCAAGCGCCCAGAACATGCTCCGTTGATTTGCCTGGTTGCGCCACATTATCAATACGGACACATCGTAATCAGACTTATGTGGCGCGTCACATAAGTCTGATGAGCATTTTAGATATTGCTGACGGGTTGGGACCAGACAAAAGTGGTGACTGACTCTTTGGACACTGGAAGTTTTGCAGATACCTGTCCGATTTGTACTGTGACGTCTCGGGAAGGTCCCGCGTTGGATACAATTAGAACCTGCTGACCATCGGGATTTTCGAAAGCGACGTGAGTCAAGTCGGTAATCGTGGACGGCGATTCTGACGAAATTCGTTTGGCACCGCGCTTGATGCACTTCGAGAAATGGGCCATCGCCCAGTACTGCCCGCTGCGTGTGACTTCTTGTGTTTTGGAATTGACAGTGACCAGACCACCGCAGAAGAATGGTCCGATATTCGGTTTACCACTTTCATCCAAAGCAAGATTCCATGCGGTTATTGAGCGGCTCCAGTTGCGCAAAATACCGGTGAAAGTTTTGCTCCATTCTAGAAAATCGGACAGATAATTTTTTGCGGTAAATTCTGGACCGCCCTCTGTCCAATACATATTTATGGACGGACACAGGTCGTGGACTTTGGTCATCGTTTGAGGTTGTCCGAGATAGCCGTGCCAGGCGATTCCGTCCACATACTTGCGCACACCGGGCAGCTCCAATTCTGACAGTGCACGCCCCCACAAATTGTAGTTGTGATCGATGATCCAAATTTTCGTCTTCAATCCTTCCTTTTCGAGCAATGGTCCCAGATGCTGCTGCACGAAGTCAGCCTCGTACTCTTGTGGCCAGATACATGCGGGCATATTGCTGTCTTGGTCAGTGTCGACTTCGTTCTGAATAGTCACTGCCTGAATCGGAACACCGTCTTCTGCGTAGGCTCGAAGAAATTTTCCGAAATATTTTGCGTACGCAGCCATACTTTTGCGCTGCATATTTCCGCCCAACATGGATTTGTTTGACTTCATCCAGCTGGGTGGAGTCCACGGACTCGAAAATAAGAAAAGATCAGGGTTTTCTTTTCGTGCCAGCTTCAACATTGGCAGAATATATTCCTGGTCGTGCTTTATTGAAAAGCGCTTCAAATCGGGATCCGCATCCCCCTCATCATATGTGTATGCATGCGTTGAGTAGTCACTGGATCCAATACATGTTCGGCACATGCTCAAATTCATTTCCTGTGCGGCGAATAGCTCGTTCAACAATTTAGCGCGCCCATCAACTTGCATTTGATTCAATGTGTAACATGCCGCGTCAGTGAAGGCAGCACCAAAACCAAGGATTTCCTGAAACTGAATTTTCGGATTGATGACAATATTGGCTTCTTCATGCACGTTCGCAGCTTGCCAGCTGGCCGATGGCGACTTGGCAAAACGCTGTTCTTGGAACGTGCTCCACGCCTGGATTGTTCCACCCACATCTGGTACAAGCATGGACTTCGAAGTCAGATGAAATGCGTTCGGCATTAGTGGAAGAAATATGCCAAAGCTGAGAAACTTCAAAAACTTCCGCCGAGATTCGAGAACTTCCATCTAACTTTCTCCGAAAAAAATTTGTACCTGAATTCGTCTACCCAACTATGTTTACTGCTCACCTCGAGACAGAAGCTTTGTGTTAGGAATCGCAGTGTGGATAAGCTCTTCAAAACTCAATTGTTCGTCAACGCCTTTAAAAATTCGCTTTGGAACAATCAAAAATTTCCGTTTCTCTACAAACAGTAGATAAGCATAATTTGTATCCCATACTTCGTGAAAAAACTTCCATTTCAAAGCAGTGCTGGAGTATTCGGTTTCGATTTTCATTCCATCTTGATCGAAACTGAATACCTGTTCCGCCTGCCAGATACGGCTTTGTCGGAAGCTTCGCTTTAGAAGTTGTGGTCTGATTACAAAAGCTGCCAGAAGCACCACCGCCAAGTAAAACGTCACTAAAAATAAAGCGTGCACTAGCGGAAAGGTAAAGAAAACAATTACTGAAATGGCGCAGACACTAGCTAAAATCATGTATACACGCCGATCACGTCGGTACCAGACCGACATAGCATTCATATATTCTTCAGTGGTGTATGTAAATGTATGCGTCAGTTCTTCAGACATAGTTCCTCTTCTCGACACTTTCGCTTGGTACTATATTCGGTGGCAAATCGGCACTTACTGCTATTCCCGAGGATCTCTACTGAGCACGGAAACTCTAGCAGTTTAGAAATGGATAACGCAACGTTATTTATACACGCCTTTGAAAGGGCTTCGCAGCTATTGGCAGCCTGATATAATCTGCATCCGTTTTATCAAGGGACAGATCATGAACACGCAACAGAAAAGCGTTCTCATCGCATGCGCCATCGCACTGATTTGCAGTTTATCGGGATTGACCGCCGCGGCTCAGACCAGCAACGCTTCCTTAACTCCTGATATTTCGTCATTGGAAACTAGATTTTTCGACCACACCTACCCACAAGAGTCGATGGACACGCGGCTAGAACGCCTAGAAAGAATGGTCTTCGGTGAAGCAAAGACGGGTTCCGACCGTGACCGGCTAACCGCGCTGCTTGTCGCGGTGCCAGAAGGACCAGCTAATTCCTCAAATACTCCCGGTGCGCCACCAGCCGCTGATGGCGGCGGACAACCAATCGCGACGACCGGAACCGAACCGACAGCGCCTGCAGCCAATCAACCTGCCGGGTCAACCAACACAGATAACACAGACATTACTGATTCCAGTGACTATCCAAGAGTGACTCAATTAGAACAAGAGATTCTTGGTAAGACTTTTGTGAAGGAACCGATTCAGAATCGACTGGAACAGTTAGAGCTTAAAGCATTCGGTAAAGCATCACCTGCTATCGATTTAAGCGATCGCACAGAAGCACTCGAGAATTACGCTGACAAGCATTTCCCGCAGCAACAGAACAATTATGCCGAAACCGCAGACGGTGCTTACCCAGCGCCCGCACCGCCATATGCACAACCATCGGGTTATGGAGGCGATTCCCAAGCTGGCTCCAACATGCTTCCTCCTGGTGCCAGTTTGGATCAAAAGGTTACCTGGCTGGAACAACAGGTCTTTGGTGCGACTTATCCTTCGCAGCCGCTGCTGGACCGTGTCAATAAACTTGCCGCTAATATTTTCCCAGCCGATTCGCCACAGCGCGCTTTATCGCTTGCCGACCAGGTCAGTAGCATGGTTGGTGCTGTAGAACTGATGCCAAAGCAGGGTTCTGCTTCGATCGCCCAAGCTCCTCCATATCAAGCTCCTCAATACAATGAGGCACACCAATACAATCAAGCGCCCCAATACAACCAAGCACCCGAAAACAATCAAGCGCCATCAGCATACAGCCAATACCAGCCGGCCCCATTTAGTCAAACACAAGACAATCAGTACAACGACGCCAACAGTAATCTTGCTCAGAACCAAGTCGCTACCCAACCAGCACCAGCGCAAAATACTCATAGCCATTCGTTCTTACATGGTCTAGCCCATGTGCTTGGCACAGTGGGTACTATGGCTGCCGGTTCATTGGCTGGTGGAATGATGATGGGTGGTGGAGGCATGATGGGCGGTGGTGGTTACGGCATGCCTTTTGGTCTTTGAAACTAATTAAGTGTTAATTTGCACGGTTCGTTATCAAGTGAGACGTATTATCGTCTTAACCTTCGGTACAAACCAATGTTTGCCTCGCAAGAAATAAAAATCGAATTTTCATTCGCCACAATCAAGTTTTTGACAATTTCGCCACCATAATCTCTGCTCGGATGTAAATGCGGAACAGAAAGCGCTACTAATGCTTAGCCCTTCAGATCCGCGCGCCAGTCCCCACCGCGGAGTTGAAAATGCTGCCCTTAAAAGACGAAATTGAATGTCACGATTTTCCAGTCGTAAACACGATGCTGATCGTGGTGAACATCGCCGCATTCATTTATCAGTGCGTCCAGCCTGAGTCATTGAGCTCCTTTTTTCACGCGCACGGCACGATTGCGTCGCGAATTGTGCACCACTTTGATCTGCAACAGTTTGGAACGATCTTAACGGCGATGTTCTTGCACGCAGGATTTGCTCACATCATCGGCAATCTCTGGATCTTGTATCTATTCGGGGACAATGTGGAAGATCGCATGGGTCATTTCAAGTATCTAGTCTTCTACATTGCTTGTGGCATCGCGGCTGACGCACTGCAAATCGCAAGCAACCCGAGTAGCATGATTCCATGCATCGGCGCAAGCGGTGCTATAGCCGGCGTGCTTGGTGCGTATATGGTTCTCCATCCTGATGTAAAAGTGAAAACTTGGATCATGTGGTTTTGGGTGATGTCCATACCGGCATGGGTAATTATCGGCGGTTGGTTTCTGCTGCAATGCATGAGCGCTAGCCTACCGGCTTCAGGAGAAGAATCAATCGCCTGGTACGCGCACATTGGCGGTTTCATGGCGGGAATGGCGTTTCTCTTCTTGCTTAAATCGGGTCCCGATCAACAGGTCGAAAGTCTGGACGATATGGTGCACGGAAAAAGTGCTTCCAGACTGATCATCCCTCCACACCAACCACGAACACGCTTTCCACTCACCACCGCATTTGGTATCGCCATCATTTTAGGTGCGGTTGGCTACGCCGGGTATGCCGCTTTCTCAAGTCCGTCGCACTCCGCGCCACCCATTGCAGATAAAACGCCTATTAGCCTCCCTACCCATAAGACAGCCGCGAAAAGCAAACAGAAAAACAATGCCAAACATGCACTCAACAAACGTCATAAGTCAAACGCGCAAAATTCAAACCATCACGGCTCAAGCATGCCTGCCGCGAACATCTTTCCAGCAGTTCTCTAACGATTAGTCGGCAGTCGGCCCACGACAGTGTTCGGCTTGTGATTGATGGTATACAAATAAGCTGCAAGCTGTTTCAGTTCACTGTCCTTCGCAACCAGCGGAGGCATGATGCCCAGGTATTGGTTTTTATCAGGAGTGGTTTCCTTGAGCATCGTTAGAAAACCAGAAATGGCCTCTTCATCCCGCTCGCCAAGCAACTTCTTCATACTGCGATAGCCATCAGTCGTATGGCAGCTCATACACTGATATCTAAACATGACTTCGCCTTTGCTAGCATCATCTGCACTGAGCGAACTGCAAGCCTTGGACCAGACACCAGCATTTAAAAATCCGGCGTCAGAGAGCCTGGACACGTCTTCTTTGCGTATACCGTTGGAATAGACATAATTATAAACGACGTAAGGTTTGCGGAGCAGCTCTCGCATGTATTCGGTAGAGCCGGTGGCAGCCAATCCACAGATCAAAAACAAAATTGAAATCTTGAATGTGAAACCTTTGGGATTGAGATATGGTCCAAAAAATGCAAACAACACAATCGTACCTGAGAGAATGAGACTCAAATACAGAGTCCTGGCAAGCACGGAAAAATTACCCACGCCGGACGACTGAATGCCTGTAAAAATGTTCGCCATAGTTGCTTGCGGTACATTCGAGATGTACCAAAATGCCACGAGTGGTCCAACAAGGAAAATTGGCAAAAGCCACTTCGCGCAATATTTAGCCATATAGACCCTGAGCTCTTCGTCCTTAAGCCTTGAGGAAGTCACCATGGCATACATTCCGGCGATAGCGCCCATGATCAAAAGACGCATTACCAGGGAGGGGAAATAAGTCGGGTTAAAAAACCCATGCAACCAATAATGACTTGTCAGCCACTCGCCGGGCGTGAGCATAAATGTCAAAATGCCATTGATAATTACCAGCGTCATAATGGACAGGAAACAGTACAGCCGGGCTAGTTGCAAATGCTTCTCTTTGCTGATTTTGTCCCAAGAGTAGTAGTACACGAAAATGGTGGCAAGTTCGGCGGCAAAGAACAAATATTCCAGAGCCCAAGCAAGCGTAAAGTTTTGAATGAGAATCGCGGTACCATCTGGATTTACCAGACCAATTGCCCACCATATCGCCACGCCGGTGACAGCACCTGATACAGAAGTCAGGATCATAAAAAACTGTGAGTGCTTTCTTAAATACTCGTAGATGCGATCATCTTTGCGATCGTACGCCAATTGTTCGGTAAAGGCCAAGAAAGCACCACCGCCAACAGCAAAGTGCGAAAGATAGACGTGAATAATGGCGATAATGCCTATAATCCAACCGCCGCCCAAATGAGGCACCACCCAAACTGGATAATTCATGACAGGGCTCCCCAGATTGTAAACACGATAATTGCCAGCACCAGCACAACTCCGTAATACGTAGCTGTTTTAGCCCTAGCGGGTGAATCTCCCTTATCGAAAAACGGCACGATAACCAAACCGCAACAGAACAGCACCATAAGTAGTGCGCCGAAGAGTTCCCCTTCAACGGGGCCGATTTGGGCAGGAATAATCTTTAGAAACTGAAATGGTGCCAAAAAGTACCATTCAGGCTTGATACCGACTGGAGCCGGAGCAAATGGATCAGCTTCTGGTCCCAGTCCCCACGGCATGAAAGTGACAAGCGCGGCCAATCCGTTAAATGCAAGCAACCAGACCAACACATCCTTCAGCAAAAAATTCGGGAAGAATTTTTCATAGGTTCGTTTGGCTGCCTCCAATTTCTTGAAATACACCGGCTCAGACATGCCATGCATCTGAACAAACAGCAAGTGCAGTCCCATCAGGCCAAGTGTAAGGAGAGGTAGCACCGCAACGTGGATCACAAAGAAGCGCGATATTGTCGCCTGCCCAATGTTGTGTCCACCTCTCAGCAACACTGCCACTTGTTCGCCAACTAAAGGCATCTTGGAAGCAATATCCAACCCAATTTTAGTGGCAAAAAAGGAGACATCGTCCCAAGGCAAAAGGTAACCTGTGAAACCGAAGGCTAAGGCTAAAATCATCAAAACCAAACCTGTATACCAGGTGAACTCCCTGGGCTTTCGATAAGCTTTCATGAAATACGCGCTGAATAAGTGCACCATCAGCACTGCTATCAGAAGATTGGCCCCCCAGCTATGCAAGGACCGGAAAAACCAGCCGAAATCGACTTGCGAGTTAATTCGCAGAATACTTGCATGGGCCGCTTGCAAACCTGGCACGTAGTAGACCATAAGCAAAACGCCGCTGGCGAATTGGATAACCATTAACATCAGCGCGATACCACCCATGTAGTACCAAACCGAGTGTTTGTGAATCGGCACTTGCTTCTTCTGGGCAAATTTCCAAGCTTCCTGAAGCCCAAGGCGTTCGTCTAGCCAGTGCATCAAGCCAGCAGATCTATCTGTACTACTTGTCACGATGGACTCCTTGAACTTCTAAGCTTTTGAAACGATGACCTTGCTGTCGATCACTTCCACTTTCAGCGCCGTAAGTGGCTTAGGTGGTGGACCGGCAATATTTTTACCGGTGCTGGGGTCATAGCAGCCACCATGACAGGCACACCAGATGTTGTCTTTCTCTGGTCTAAACTGCACAGTGCAACCAAGGTGCGTACAAACCGCCGAGAATGCATGCAATTGACCGTCTTTCGTTCTAGTGAGGAGCGCAGGCGCACTGCCGAATTGAAAATTCTTGCCTGATCCAGGCGGAATATCTTTGATATCGCCCACGGTGACACTTGCCACTTTGCTCTGTGGCTCATCGCCACCATTGGGTTTTAAATAACAGTATATTGGATAAGCAGCCATCAAAGCCCAGGCGCCGCCCACACAAGGTACGACGGACTTTAAGAAGCTTGCCCGAGTGCATTCACCTTTACCGGCGCATCCAGCGGTTGTCATTTGACAACTTCCAGGTTCGTCACTTGCCTTATTCTCATTGCTGTTTTCATCTTGCATTGGTACAACTCCTTAACTTTGCGCGTTGCCGGCAAGTTTTGCTGGCGCATTGTAGGCGCGAAAAATCAACTTACATAGCCAGACCAGATAAACAATCAGTGCCACAGCTGAAAGGACAAAAATAATCAAGAGATCCCACTGCGTATTGATGGGCACACTTTCGGGCTGCAAGTAGGGACTGACAAGAAAGTGTCTCAGTTGGTGGCGGTTGATGATCATGGTTAGAACGCACAAAAAACCTGTTGTCGCAGCCACGTTAAAAGCGCCTCCAGAGCCATTGAATGCCGCAATGGTCGAAGTAATCAACGAAAGCACCATTAATATCATCGAAAGTGCAAAAACGGCCGTTGCCATAACGTCTCCGCCTAAGAACTTGGCAGTGAGCGGTCCTAAGCTGAACAGAAACCAGAGACCGACAGGAATCTGTAATAAGGTGTAGAAGGCATAAATTACGGCGCCTCTTTTGATTAGCCAGGAGCCAAAGTCAGCATCCCGCTTTTGCCAATAGAGCCCGTGTATACCGACCAACAAGCCAGAAACAGCTACAGCGCCGATAACCATGTGTAAATAGCGAGATGGAACTTGTTTGTCGGAGAGGTTCAAATTCAGTCCATTCGAACTGCTTTGATAGAGCTGCATCCACACATCCGGTCTGAGCATCAACGTCATATTATTGACAAAAATGAATGCAATTACTAACAGAAGCGCAACGATTAAAAGAAGCAGCGCTGGCCCCCGTTTCGCAGAGGGGAAAGCGACAGAGTCCTCGCTGGGAGCCGGCACACACTTATAGCCAACATAATAAACAAGGAAATAGGCCACCAACAGAATAAAGATGATCGAGAACCAAGGCACCGCCATCAGTACCGAAGATGTGTAAAACATCGGACCATAAATAAGCTGTACAAAAAGAAGCGGCACTATGCCCTGAGTGATGGCCAGTGATGTATAGATGGGCAGTCCTTTTACCAGACCACGACCAATTTTGTATTCATATGAATTCTTGTCCTTCAGCCCCTTAAACAGAAAGATGGCCGCAAGAAATCCTCCGCCCAACATGAAGTTCATTGGCAAAACATGCAGAAAAAATCCCAGTATTAGAAGTGTCTGGAGAAGCCATAAAGGGGCTGGGAAAGGCAATGCCTGGTAGTGGGGAATTAGTAAAGAGGTATCCATTGATTGTCACCTTGCGCCGGCAAAACACGTCAGCGAGACGGACGACAATCAAATGATTGACGCCGAAAGGCTTTTAAAATAACTAAACCGCCAGTGTATTGCTGAATTTCAGCCGCCAGCGATCACATATCCACTGTTGGAGCTGTTCTCAATTTGCTCAAAAGAATAACACAGCAATAAAGTGAGGCGAGGATGAAAACACTCATCCTAAGGGACGATTTTTTGGCTTACTTATTAGGCACCAGGTGGTTTCCAGATCTGCCGGGTGATTCGAGTGTGGACCTCGTTAACAATTGCGCATTTCGGTGAGACCAGAGCACCAGCAATTGCTGGTGAAAGGAAGGCTCTATATTTGTTCACAGATGTACATTTATCCCCCCAAATTCACTACTTGACCATAAAGAAATTAGGTAAATACCAACTTTTCAGCTGCCAACCTGGCTATGATGAGATGGCTAAGGATTTATTTGTATTTCGAGTACGGAATGGAGGATCAATGAAACAGTTGCAAGCGGGCCTAATGGTTGCTCTATTGACCATAAGCGTCTACCTGGGCGGCTGCTCCAGCCACAGTAGCCGAGTCGAGCACTACAAATCAGCGCAAGTTGAAGGCGAATCGGCAAAGATAAATCTGGACGAAGTTCAAAAAGCATTCTGGGAAGCCAAAGGAAAGGACAGTAAAGATTTCGATGGCTGGATGCAAAGTTTCGAAAAACGAGTTAACGAAATTTACGACGGCAAAGATGTTGTGTCGATTGACGCAACGCGCGAAAACGGCAAGTTGGTCGTCACGGGCTACATAGATAAGTTGAAACAGGAAGGTTTCAAACCGGGCGATGAAAAACTCTTCTCAATTGAACAAACCGGAGAAGCGGTGAACAATGAGATGCCTTACACCGTTAACACCGGCAATGGTACTCCTTATTATCAAGGGCACCATGGTCTGCTGGATAGCCCAATCGTGCAGTACATGCTGATTTCGCACATGATGGGCGGCTGGGGCGGTCGGTACTACACTCCGTATCCACGCACAGTATTTCTTGGTG
Organism: Candidatus Melainabacteria bacterium; assembly: GCA_003153555.1. Taxonomy (GTDB): domain Bacteria; phylum Cyanobacteriota; class Vampirovibrionia; order Obscuribacterales; family Obscuribacteraceae; genus PALSA-1081. Next base: position 42,455 of record PLZS01000084.1, read on the forward strand.
GTCACAGAGACACTTTCAGAGCATCACCATCGTACACTCAACAACAAGCCAGCAACACTGGCTTTATGTCACGATTTAAAGAGAAATCACTTGGTGGAGGTTTTGCTAGCAAAACTGGCTTTGGAAGCAGCTCTCTTTCATCTGATGCATCTAAGCGCAGAACCTTTGGCACCACTAGTTCGGAATCGACTTCCTCTTGGGGGGGACGCAGATCATCCGGTGGCATATTCGGAAGTTCATCCGGTGGCGGATTCCGTTCACGCGGTTGGGGCGGACGGAGGCGCTAAAGAATGGATTATCTACTCAGTCTGTCTGACGGCGCCCAGCAACAGATGGTCGTCTTCACATTGCCAGAAAACATTGTTCGCCACAACGCAATCGATGTCGTAATTGACGTTATTGGCTCTGATGACATTGACGGCTTGGTTCAGAAGAACATGGTCGCGCTAGGATATGTTGACGATCTAAAAGCGCTTCAACAAATCATATTTGACCGAGATGACCAGGGCATTTTTATTCGAGATTCTGTTTCCTTCACAGCCAACGGTCATGATCTCAATCCTGACGCACCATTGCTGCAAGCATTTGTACCGGCAGTGCGCGACGGTGTAAAGTATTTCCGATCGGATATCTCAGTAGTGCAGGCAGCAGGCGGATCTTCGATTCAGCCCGTAAATCCAAAAGATTTCAGTGCTACTTTTTTCCTGCATCAAATTTGCGTAGGTAGACAACTTGATGTCACCAAAGATCATATCGAATTGGACGAGACTTTGAAGCAAGCCGAGAAAGAAGGGCTCGTTGAAGTTGACGTCAAGCAAGCTTCTTATCGCTCCACAGAGAAAGGGAAAAGCAAGCACGACTCGATTATGGCCGAAGCCCAAGATCTGATCAAACGCTACGATATTTTCTGCGACGTCGACGTCGACTCTTCAGGAACTGCCAGGTTTGACACTGGACTTGGTCGCGACTTACGAGTGCCGGTGTATGAACTAGAAGGCGTAGACCCTTTCCGGGCACGCTTCTTGCTCGGTCTCAACGATGGTGAGTGGGACAAACTTGAAGATTGGACCGACGTTGTCGAAGATCCGAAATGGTATGCGTCAATAATGGAACCAATCGAACGCGCACCATCTGTTGACGAAATCGGACGTAGTAAATTGCAATCGATCGTTGAGCAAGGCAAGGCGAAATTGCGCGAAGAAACTCAAAATCGGTACTAATTAAGCTGTTTTCATTTTCCGCTCCTTAGCCAAGCCTGTATAAGGCATCTGGCAGAGTGACGACGGACCAAATTACAAGGTGGCCGAGGCAGAGGTTTAGGAGATTAAAATTGGGGATTAGATAAGCTGAGCAGGCGTGTTGAAGTTAGAGCTTCAGCAACGTACCATAATATAGTCCAATCCAATTTCCGAATAATGGATGCCATGACCGAAACATTTTCGCTTTACGTTATCGATGAAGAGAAGTTGCCTAGTGAATTCACCGGGCAAACTGATCAGGAAATATACGACGCGTTAATCGTAGCTATTGAGGCTGATGGCATACTCACAGGTTCGATTGAACTGACCGCTGATGATTTCATTGACGCATTGGAAAGCATCGATGGTCATATTGGCGGCAATCGATTTTTGCCCAATTGTGCCTTTAATAACTCGCCATATAGTGTGCTCGGAAGCAACGGGGACTGTCCGTTTATGGGATATTTCAGCCCGGCACAGGTGCAAGAGATGTTCGCCTTGTTCGAGTCGCTTCCCCCGGATACTCGCGACACTATAGATAGTGTCTACAGTCATGGCGAAGTGTTCGAGGCTCTTTTCACGGCCTCTGAAGATGCTATGCAAGACAGTTTTGCGGTCGCCGTACTGCACACCTGATCTCGACTCGGTCCCGCCCCTGGCTTGTGCTCCAGAGGCAACTCGGGAACTTTTTGTATAGTTTATCCAACTAGCCAACACTTGGCTGAATTCACGAATTCGCCACATCTATGAAATATTGTGAAGTCCCATAAGCTCCGATTGGCTTAAACAGTGCACCCGCGTTTGAGCCGCCGCGCTGGCCGGGCTATAATCTAAGCGCACCGTAAGTTAGACACTCAGGAAAAACGATGAAGATAATTGTGGCGATTGATGGATCGCAAGGTTCGGAAGCAACCGTGGATGCGCTGGAGAATATACAACTGGCATCAGGTACGGAAGTAAAGCTTCTGATCGTAATAGAACCCTACAAGGACGCGCTGGTCCTAGCGACAGAAGCCCTTAAAGGTATGTCGGAAGAGTTGCAGAAGAGACTAGTTGGTTGCACTGTAACTTACGAAGTAGCGCAAGGCGACGCTAAATCTCAGATTACTGAGATCGCAAAACAATGGTCGGCGACTCTGATCATTATGGGATCGCGCGGTAAAAAAGGTCTGGAATTGATGCTGATGGGCAGCGTCTCGCAAGGAGTTTTGACTCAGGCTCCATGTCCAGTAATTATCGCCAAAACCAGCGACGTGAAGAATATAAAGAACGGATTCAAGAACATATTGATAACCGTGGATAATTCGGATTTCTCTCAAGCGGCGCTGAGCTGGTTGTCCGGCATCCAGTGGGGACCGAACACTCAATTCAAATTGGTAACCATCGTTCAACCCCTGGTCGACTCGTTCGACTCAGTCGGCAACATCACTGATGCCACTCTCCTGACTCGCCAGCACGACGATTTGATCGAATTGGCAAAGACTGAGTTAGATAAACTAGCAACAGAACTAGCGACAAGTGTAGGCCAGCAAAACGTCACTAATGAAGTTGGAGAGGGAGAGCCTAAGGACGCCATATTGAACATTGCTGCAGCGTGGTCAGCTGATCTAATCGTTATGGGTTCTCATGGTCGAACTGGATTAGACAAACTGCTGCTCGGCAGTGTATCCCAAGCGGTCGCACTGCATGCACCATGCTCGGTGGCAATCGTCAGAGGCATAATCACCAAAGGGCAAAACAAACAACGCCAAACCGGATTGTTTAGCAGCATGCCAAAGGTCAACGGCTAGAATAGCCGCGCTCCAAAAAAACCGCCATGATCACGAATCAAGGCTGGTCTGGTGAACCGTGTTCATTTCGATCGCATTTGCCTGCTATGGCACCAAATTATCTTTGCCACTAGCGCGGAGAAAGTCCGCAAAGTTCTGGCGCAGATTCCTAGCGTTGAACGCATCAGTTGCTTTAAATGATTCGACACGTTTATCGAAAGCGGTATTTTTCTGCACTGTGTAAGGGGTGCCATCTTCCTTGAACACTTTTACAGACATACTTGTTTTTATCAATCCGTCTCGAACCGGTCTATATCGCGTAATCGACTCTGCTTGCGACGAATGCATAATTACGTTCGTCTCTTTATTCACCTGGACTTCAATAAAAATATCGCGAATGACCACAACATCATCAGCCACATGCAAGGGCTCCTGTGTTTGCACGAAAGCGATTGCGAGATAGCTGCCGCAGTCAGCAACTCCCTTCGAAGCCAGCCTATAGTGCCAGATATGCCCGGCTTTGTCACGCTGAACGCCAAAGTCTGCTATTTCTCGTTCAGCTATGGTGCGCGGTTCATTTTGTTGAACTTTAGAATCGAAAAAGTAAGTGGACAAAATAGTCTCTTCTTCTCTCAACCATTTCCCGGATAACCAATCTGGGATCTCGTACCAACCTGTTTCGTCAGCGGTAGAGGGAATAGATTTCTCGTCATAAATAGAACCAGTTTGCAAGTTATGCGGCAGGGGAGCCAACTCTTCAGCATGCTGAACGCCACCCTGCAACGGATATTTAGCAGCATTGTTTGGAATCGTATTTGGTGCCGGTTTGGTATCTTCTACCCAACCAGATGGTGCCACTTTTTGTTCCGCATTTGCTGAATTGTACGTCCCTAAAATCATGACAGGGACTAAAACAAGCCAAGAGATTCTGTGTATAAATTTCATCGCTTGCTATGGAATTTTTCGAAATACGACACGGCGGTTTTTGGCTCGGCCAGCTGCAGTAAGGTTATCGGCAATTGGTTGACTGTATCCATATCCCTTTGGCTCCAGACGCGCCGCAGCAACGCCTTTTGAGACCAAATAAGCTTTGACCGAATCAGCGCGCTTCTGGGAAAGCACCATATTGTATTCCTGCTTGCCGACAATGTCACAGTGACCTTCAACAGCCAAGTTCAAATCGGCTGTCTTTTTCATGTAATTAGCTATTCCGTTGAGCATCTGCTTTGAGCTGTTTTCCAATTTCGCAGAATTGAAAGCAAACAGAATCGCGTAGGTGGTGGCAACGCCGTTTTTCTCAAGATCTTTAATTACCCTCCGAGCCTCGGCCTCAGCCAAGTTAAAGCGGGGATCGTGCCATTTGAACGGTCCATCACCTTGAATCATGATTGGAAACTCTGGGTTATCCATAATCCAATAGTGCCAACCGTTGTCTGTCTCAGCTTTGAGAGCGCGTACCCGAGCCTTTTTACCGTCCACAAAAATATTCACATACTCACGCCCAATCATTGTTATCTTGCTTGGCACGTCTTTCTTATCTTCGAGGTCTACTTGGAAAGGCAGAGTTCGTCCTGATTTAAGTCCTTTATATATAGAATCGGACACTCGCACAGTGTTTGTATATCCACCCATAGTCAAACTCTGCCCATTGGAGTAGAACAAACTGACCAGCGCTGAGTCCTTCTGATCTTCAGGAGCAACAGCTCTCAACCCACTTGCTCCAGCCGGTGGGGTCATCGTCCACTTGTAAGCAAAGCCGTCTGCGTTCGCATCTTGAATGTTGGCCGTGAAATCATAATCCCCGATTTTTTTGCGACGGGTGTCGACCCCGTCAATAATAGGGAAAGTGATCACGACCCCAGGCAGAAGCTGCAGCTTATCGGTGTAGTCTTCCAGTGCCTGAGTTTTAGTAGGTCTCTTAGTGGGACTCTTAGCGGGACTTTTAGAAGGGCTTGCTACGGCGCTGGGCGATGGACCAGGCACTGGCGCACCGTTGGTCGGTTGGTCGACACTGAAGGCAGGAGCGGCCAACATCAACAGTGTCATCACCGCCAAAAAATATTTCACGTGGGACACCATCTAACGTATATCTCGCCTAAGCGCTGTTTGACGTAATTATGCCAGAAGACCAGGGTTCTGGCGTCTTTAGCCGTATTGAGACAGATAATAAACATCTTTCAATGAGAGAAAATCTGGGCTGAGGCTCTGTATCATTTGATTCATGGCTGTTTCACAATTTTTGCTCGACTCTGTCCTTCACGAGAAGTTTGGTCTGAATGAGTTCAGACCGAAACAACGCGAAGTCATCGACCTGGTGATGGAAGGTAAGCACGCGCTCGCGCTGCTACCCACAGGTTACGGCAAATCTCTTTGTTACCAGGTGCCGAGCCAGATCTTGCCAGGTACGACAATTGTTGTTTCACCTCTGATTGCACTGATGCAAGATCAATTAAGTGGACTTTTAAGAAGAGGGATCCACAACGCAACACTGCTGAACAGCAGTGTTTCTCAAGATGAGTTGGACATTCGTTTCGGTGGCATAAAAGCCGGCGTATTCAAACTTGTATATGTGGCACCAGAAAGATTCGAATCGCCACGATTTAGAAATTTGCTTCAACAAATTGATGTCTCGCTTCTCGTCATCGACGAAGCGCATTGTATTAGCCAGTGGGGCCACGACTTCCGACCGCAGTATCGCAACTTAAGCGGCTACATCCTCAGTCATCTAAAAGCCGCATCAGTTCTAGCGTTGACTGCTACAGCGACGCCGCAAGTGCAACGCGATATTATCCAATCACTGAACCAACCACACATGAACGTGGTGACTGGATCTTTTGATCGACCCAACATTCGTTTTGAAGTAGAAGCAGTTGCAAACGCTGTTGAAAAGGACAAACATGTTTTTTCTTCGCTTAAAAGTGCACCAGCCCCTGCGATTGTTTACACAAGCAGCCGCAAAGAAGCAGAAGCGTTAAGCGAACGTATGCGCCAATCCGGCATCACCGCTGCCTGTTACCACGCGGGTCTGTCGGGCGATCAAAGACAACGGGCTCAAAAGCTTTTTGAAACCGACAAAGTTTCTGCCATTGTCTCTACTGTCGCCTTTGGCATGGGCGTCGACAAGGCAGACATTCGAAGAGTAATTCACTACAATCTGCCCGGGTCGCTTGAGAGCTACTATCAAGAAGCCGGAAGAGCCGGGCGTGATGGACAGACTGCCACATGCACTTTGCTGTATCAATCGAAAGATGTCTACACACAAAGATGGTTGATGGACCGAAACTTTCCATCTGCGCACCAGGTCGAAATTGCCTTTAAACTAATTGCCTCGGCTGGACTGACCCCAACTCGCATGAGCACGCTGCTAGATGATATGGATATTGCGGATTCAGCCTTGAACAGCGCGCTCGATCTGCTCAAACATTTACAGCTGATTGACACCACCCCTGATGGCGCCTTCCTGGCTCGCGTATCAAGTGGCACCATCGACATGTCTTCGCTCAATCAACGAAAATTGCGCCACTCCCAGCGCTTAGAGCAAATGATCAGATACGCTCAAGACAACATTTGCAGACGAAGGCAGATTTTGGGATACTTTGGCCAAATCAATGATCAATGCTCCGGATGCGACGTTTGTGACCCACGCGAACGAGTCAGTGTGTCACTTCCTAAACCGACCGCTCGAACGATCAAAGCTGCTGGAGATGGGCAGACTAGCAACCTATCTGAAGCGATTTTACAAATAGTTTTAGATTTGAACGGCAAAGTCGGACGCACAACTATTGCCCAGATCCTTACAGGCAGCGGCTCCAAGAAGTTAAAGGAAAAAGGTCTAGATCAAACTCCTTTCTTTGGACGGTTTAGTGTCTTCAAACAGGATCAATTACTCGCTTCTATTGATGAACTAATTTCGGACGGCGATTTAAAAGCAATTCCTGGCATGTACCCAAAGGTAGCCATTACAGCGAGTGGAACTCAAAAACTTGATTCGAAATCAACCGCAAGGTCAAGGTAAGGGCAGCGTCTAGTGGGAAAGGATTCAGACAAATACGACGCCGACGAAATCCTCGCCTTAGCAACCGAGGCACTAACATCGAACGATCCGATCAAATCGGAAGAGATCTACAACACCATTGTTTTGAATGTGCAAAAAGCGTTTAACAACAATCAAAGGGATGTCGCTTCTGAATTGCAAAGGCTTTCAAAGAGCATCGAATCTTCTCGCACCACAGATGATTCATTAGCCTTCAAGCAACGAACATGCGAAAGCATGCTCAAAATAAGCATGGCTGAACGGCATAAGGGCAAACCTGCTCCGGTGAGCGCGCCGGCAAAAGCACCACTTCCGTTCAAGAGTTTAGAATACCTGTATGTAGGCACGAAAGACTTTGAATCAGACGTGCTGTATTACCGGGACACACTTAAAGGCGAACTAGTTTGGGCGTTCGAGAAATTCGGGGCTAAAGTTGCGGCCGTCCGGTTGGCGTATGGACCGTTAATTCTACTTGCGGACCACAAAAAGGCACCATCAATTGAACCGATCTTCTCAGTGGAGAACTTGGAACTAGAGATAAAGGAATTGAAAGAAAGAGGCGTCAAAGAACTTGATGGTCCGCTCCAAACTCCCAACGGACCGGCTTATTCTTTCCGCGACCCTAGCGGCAATCAATTCTCACTTCTGCAAAATGAACGACCTGAAGCGATGGAACGTGCCTACGCTGATAAGTCCAACAGCAGCGCGATTCGATTCCAGAGAATCAATTAGCTTGCGGTATTGGTCTCTCCCGCTTTTTGATATGCAATGATCGACGAGACGTCCATCCCGCCTCCGGCACCCGTAGTGGTGGCACCACCGTCTCCACCGGCAGCCCAACCGCCCATCGCAAGATTGGCAATCATATACATAGGTTGATCAGGAACATTTTGTGTGGTTTGAGATACCTCATGCCCATTCAGATAGTAAGTGAGGCTTTTCCCTGGCTGCCAGTCCACCGTATAAGTGTTGTAGCTGTTTGATAAGGTTTGACCGGCAGGAAGAATTCCGTCTGTGTTGACCCAGCCGCCGGTTTGTCCATTTGAGCCAGAGCCGTTAGTATAGTGGTTATTCACATGGTAGCTGTTGCTGCTTGAATCCGTTCCGCTGCTCCCGGTACCGTTTCCGAGGGCCTCCATAACATCGATCTCTGGCGGCCATGATAAATTTTGTGGCACCAGCCAAAATGATGGCCATGTATCACCACCTGGTGGCAGTTTCGCTGCCATTGAAAAAACGCCACCAGTAAAGGCTTCTTTAGTCGAGACAATTCCTGAATTGTATTTACCATTGCCCGTGGATGTGGGATACAAAACCAGGTTTCCGTTCTCGACGATGGCGTTGTTTACCGTGTAGGTTTCGGCTTCGTTGTTAGCTGCATTAGTTGTGCTCCCCCACTTGAATGCTCCGTTTACAAACTGGCTCAAACCACCGCTGGCAAATTTGCTGTTGAACACTTGCGAATAGCCTTGACCATCAAGAGACGACGGCAAACCCGAATTGTCTATACTGCCTGGCGTGCCGGGAGTCGGCGTGGTGCTGGTGCCACCACTGTCACTTCCGCTAATAGTTGGATCCGCTCCGCTTCCTGGCTTGTTACCTGGTATCGCCGTATCCGACCGGTTAGCCGGCGCGCTCGGCGCTGTATCCGCTCCGTTTCCTGGCTTGTTACCTGGTATCGCCGTATCCGCCCCCGACGTATCCGGTACTATATTTGGTGCTCCGGGTGAAGCTGCGTGATGCCCAGTGTGTGACGTCGCCCCCTCATGACCATGCTCATGCTCATGTTCTTTGCGGGAGTCGCGGTCACTCTTATGCTTTGGATGCTCGTCATTATATTCGCGGTGCCTTTCATACTTCGGTTCGCTCGATTGATCTTTATGCTCATCTCTACTTGATTCACACCCCTTATGCTGAAGTCCATTTGCCCCCGAAGCCATGCCAGAACTCGAATCTGCTATCACACAATCAGGCAAGATATTGTTAGCAACCAGGTGTTTTGTCACGGCTTGCAGAAATTTAGCTGCGTCTGCATTGTTGTGCGTCGATGCAGCTTGACTGATTTCGGCGCGGAAAAATTGACAAGCTTTGTTAGCGGTATCGTCGGTTTTATCATTACTGTTGATTTTTGCGGAATCGGTCGCATCTCGACTGTTGAATGTCATATGTAAGAGCACCTCACGCCTGAGAAACTGGTAAACAAGAGTAAACGGACGTGAACGATACGACCGCTTTTCTATGGGGTTATGGCTATTGTGCAACGAACTAATGACAAACTGATGACGCGCCAGGCCGTCGAACGCTGCGTGTATTTTTTGGCATCGGCGCCTGATTAGCGTCGCTCGGTAGAAGATTAATTTGGCGAATTTTGTTGTTAATTCACAGTGCATTCTCCGTGTCCGAAATGACTGTCAAGACAGGTAAACACTTACAGGTTAGGGGTTTACCTGTTTTTAACGTAAAGCAACCAGCCCTGGCGAGGATTTCGCGGTTGTGATTCAATGCTTTTAACGTACACTTAACAGACTGCTAACAAACCGCACAGATCTGATTTCGCGTCCTTTAGCCTCCATCGGGTGGCGACGCTACCCAATATATTTGATGTTCAGAGGGGTCATAAATGAAGTTGAACAAGACAATCCTTGCATCGCTTAGTGTGTTGACGGTTGCAATCAGCAGCGTGACGCCGACTGATGCCTTTGTCGGTCGCCTGGGCAGTCATTCAATCGGTACTATAAAGCGCTGGCAACAAGTAGTCGTGCGCAATGGTGGTCGTCTGTCTAGACACGGTGCGAAGGGTGCACATACTGTCTCTCGCTTGAACAGTAAGGGTATGCGCCTGATTGCGGGCAGGCATAAGCGCGGGAAAACACTAAAGGCAGCGAAGCGAATAGCTAAAGGACCTTCAAGCCCTTCCTACTTCTGGTCCGCTCCTACCACCATAGATTCTTTGCTGAGTGAGCAGACCAAGTCAATGATCGGGCAGGAATTTCGGAATGGTAGTTCCGAACAATACTCGCCTGCTAGTTTGATGCAAGCAAATGTTTTTGCAAATTGCCCGCTACATGGTGGTGTATTCAAGCGACGTGAAACAGTTAAAAACATCATCTTACATTCAACGGAAACGGCTAGAGAAGCTGATGCGCAGAGAGTTATATTGAGCTGGAACAACAAGGGATTGCGCCATGCCGGTGCGCAGTTCGTAGTCGATCGCGATGGAGTCATATACTGCACTGCTGACCCCACATACGGTACCACTCACGTGGACAATAGAAGGACTAAGCGAGGAATCAACAACGATAATTCCATTGGTATAGAGATTGTGCGTACTGGTAAGCAGGAATATTCAGCGGAGCAAATGCAATCAGTGGTTTGCTTGGTTCGATATTTGCAAGAGCGATTTAAAGTGGCGGATAATCATATCTTGGGACACGGACAAGTGCAGCCAAGCGATCGGTCTGACCCGGTAAACTTCAACTGGCAGACATTTACAACCGACAAGGAATTGCTGACACGCACGGCATACAGCAAACGCAACAATGACGGATAGTTAGGAACTCAACGTTTAATCTGCGCGCACCTCGGGAAAATTTCTTAGGTAGGATCATCGCGAGGTCACGATATGAGCGCAGGGGACAGTGAGCAGCCAGTGAGCGCTGCGGCGGATCCAAAGGCTCTGAGAGCGTCATACTTTGAGAACGTCAACGCGTCCTTCAAGCATATGCGTGAAGCGATGGAGACAGAGGGCAAGAAGCTCAGAGGCAATGACTATATATCTGTCTTGCTTCTGCCTATCGCATCCGTCACTCTAGCCATTTGCTCTGCCATTCCCGGTGGACTTGCCATTCGCCCGTTCTTGGTGACGACCTTTTGTTTGGCATTGCTCTACTTCATTGGCGCCCGAATCGGGATTCTGCGCGCATTGACACTTCGTCAAACGCATTTAGTACTGTCCATCATCAGCGCAACTTTCATGCTTGGCGCGACTTTCGCTTTGCTTATGTATGAAATAATGAGGCAGCTCTAGTAATCCTAGGATAGTCTTCCGAGGAGGGCCTATGCACACTAGTGGGGGTCTGTCCGAGGAGGGCCTATGCAGCAAGCTGCTCGGCTCCTGCAGCCAAGCTGCTCGACTTATCCTAGGATAGTCTATGCAGCAAAGCTGCTCGACTTTATCAGGCTCGACAACGAAGGACGTAACTGTTTTCGTAGCGGCCACCGTCCGGAGCGATTCGCCCGTAGTGATCGTTGGCACCCGTTAATCCGCCCCTTGCATCTTTCGCGGTCACAACTACGATGTCGCCCCAATTTTTGCCGCCGTGTTGAGCAATTACGCTTCTGTTCCAACTCCGAACAATTATGTCGCCCTCTCTCGCCTGTGACATCGGTAGCTGATCAAAGTGACCACTGCGTGCCATCTTCGCGCCCATGTCCCAAGCATTGCCTGAGCCCATAAACTGTCCATGACCAATCTTGGCCAGAGCCACTTGAACGCCTGCCGCACACCTGCCTATCGTTCCCATGCCGCGAGCCGCCGCTAGTGCTGCATCCTTCAGCGCCATTGATAAGCCCGAAATAGGTCCATTACTCGGCTGTACGTCGGGATTGTTTTCATATTGCTGACGTCGATCGTACGGATCCCTCTGCTGTCGATCGTCTTGCTGTCGATCGTATGGAACACTCCACTGTTGCCGATCGGACGGACTCCACTGTTGTCGATCGTACGGATTCCCCTGTTGTCGATCGTAAGGCTGATATGGATCTGCACCATTTTGCTGACGCTGATCGAAGTAAGCATCGCCGCCATCATATCTGGTGCTACCTCTTCTCTGGTTTCCGTCGAATTGGTAAAGGTCTTGCGAGCGACCATCTCGATTTCCGTCTTGACCACCGCCGATAGGAATTTTGAGGTGCCATCCATCCTTGATCAGATTGGGATTTGATGCCAATGATGGATGTTCGGCTTTATTGGCATCAACGATGCCCTGGATCGCTTTCATGATGTCGCGTGCGCTGGCAGGCTCACCTGATTCCTTCAGAGCTTGACGAGCGATTTTCCACAAGCTGTCACCGGATCGAACCGTGTGATCCTGCATCTGCGAACCTGTCCGATCGCCGTGGGAGGGATCATCGATTCTAAAGTCATTCCGAGGATCCGCGTTTCTTTGATCCCCGCCGTTCCGAGGGTCAGCGTATCTTGGATCGCCGCCGTTGCGAGGATCGAAGGAGGGATCTAGACGAGGGTCAACATTGTTTCGCGGGGCTGGTCGGAAGCTTAGGTCTGCACCATATCTAGGGTCAATCTGACCGGGAGCATACCGCGGATCGCCCCCATTGCGTGGATCAATCCTTGGATCTGCGTTGTAACGTAGGTCCGCTTCGTATCTGACACATCCGGCGTTTGCTCTCTGGTCTAAACTGATTTGCGGTAAAAATCTCTCAGCCTGAGCACCTATAAACCGATTTATACCGGCGCCGTCACGCAACAAAGCGATGCGGTCAACTGCGGGCAACTCAGCACGCTCGTGTCCATCCTGCGGTGTAACACGGTCAAATCTTTGGGGGGTGGAGTCGCGAGTACTCATTAGACACTTTGGGATTCTAGAAAGGTACAGACCGTAGGAGGTGGCTACAGCGGGGGGGCGTGCACCGAGGCACGAACGGACACAGTGACTGTATTTAGAGATTATGGAAAGGAGATTACCGAAACATTACTAAACAGGTCGAAACTGCATAGTAGTCGGGTCCTCTTGAAATATTCATGAGAACTGCCTTTGCCTTTTGGCGCACTTGTCTACAAAATCCTGGCTCAGCCGAGCAAAGATTTTCGCCTAGTTCATCTTTTCGCAAGCTAAGAGGGTAAACTGATTAAGCGAATCCAGGTTGCCCAACTAACGGTCGAATGGCGAAGATTTTATTAGTCGAAGATGACACTGAGCTTGCAAGAAGCTTAGTCGATTGGCTTGAACTAGAACATCACAACGTCGAATATTGCGAGCGCGGGAACGACGCCCTGGAGCGCTTGAAGTTTTTCGAATTTGACGTAGTAATTCTGGACTGGAACCTGCCTGAAGTCACTGGTATTGAAATCCTCAAGGAATTCAGAGACCGCGGTGGCATGACGCCTATCCTTTTGTTGACCGGACGAGACGGTGTGGCTGAGATCGAGATCGGGCTAAATGCCGGAGCCGACGATTACCTGACCAAGCCATGCAACGTGCGTGAGCTCTCCGCCCGCGTCAAGGCTTTGATGCGCAGACAAAATAAGGTCTACGAACAAGTTTTCAAAATTCGCGGTCTAGAGGTGGACATTCCCAAACACCGCGTTTCGAGGGAAGGTAAGGAAATAAAATTACAACCGAAAGAATTTTCCTTACTCGAATTTCTCCTTCGCAATCCCAACGACGCCTTCAGTGTCGAATCCCTGCTTTCCAGAATTTGGAGTTCCGATTCTGACGCTTCACCAGATACGGTGCGAGTTTGCATTACTCGTTTGCGAAACAAAATCGACGTTGCGGATCAGCCCTCGATTATTCGAACGGTTCATCGGATCGGCTACCAAATTGACTTGTTCGGAAATCCTCCAGAGCCTAAAGCCTAGAAACTCTCATGGTTTCGAGCTTAGGATCCCCATATGTTGTCTTTGGAACCAGATGCCGTTGCACTGTTGACCAAGTTATTTAGCGCGGCTTCTTTATCGGCAAACGCTTTGGCTTGATGAATCATGCTCTTTTGCTCGAAGAGAACAACAAAGGCGCGTACCAGTGGCAGCAACTGTGGCTCTGTACCGCTGCATCTTGAGATATTAGCCAGTGCGTTACCCGATACCAAAGCAGCCTCGTTGGTCTTACCTTCATGAATTAAGGCAGCGACTGTGTGGTAGTCGACAATAGCACTGGTTAAGTATTCACTCGGTTTTTGCGGTGCTGTAGAAGCATTGGTTTTGTTCAAGATTGAACTCAGTGTACTTGCAGGCATCGCTTGTACGTGTCCGCCAGCTTCCATCATCTGTTTTTCAAGTGATTGATTAGTTGACAGAGGTGCCGCTGATTCTGCATCAACACTGTCTCTCATTTTGCCCATCAGAAGAGTCTGCTCACCTTTCAGTCTCGGATCGACTGGCTGCGCCACCAGTCCAGCTTGAGCGCCTGGATCAATCTTTGGCACCACGTTCGTCGGTTTTACGGCTTTCTTGCCCATTGTAATGTCTGAGAAGATAGTCCCCAATCCGCGACCCTTAGGCGCTGCAGGACCTACATGATTAGTTTTGTGATGCTCGATTTTGGGATCACCAAGCAAGTGTTGCTGCGCTCCAGCTGCGATCGCCGCTGCGGATGCTAGTTGCGCTACCGATTCAGCACGTGTGCCACCAAGGTTGACTGGGGTCGGTTGCGTGCTCACTTCAGGTCCATGGTTGACTTGCGGCGTGGCCACCATGCCGCCTTGATTCACGGTTGTCTCAGGGCGATGCAAAACATTCGACTCAGAATTATCGTAGGTCACCGCTGGCGGTACTACTTCCACGGAACTGGTGACAACCGGGTTGCTGTAGGCGACTTCCACTGAGTTTCCTTGTCCCAAGTTTGTCGCAGCGTACTCGCCGGCAACTTGGCTGAATTCAGTCGTTGGCTGTTGCATCTGAGTGCCAGCGATGTCGACAGGCAACACCTGTTGAGGTTGAGACGCTTGCGTAAATTGCTGATAAGTCTGATCTGGAGCTGCGTCTCTGCTTACCTGCTGGAAGCCCTGCGAAGCATCAGGGGCGAAATAAGTGAAACTATTGCTTGTATCGCTTGCCGTCAAACCACCGACATTAGCGGCCATGACTGACTCTAAAGGTATATTGGCAGCCTGCAATTCAGCGTGCTGGTACGCCATTGGAGTTGAGTCAAGCACGGATGGAGGCACAACATCAATCGAGCTAGTCACTACAGGGTTGCTGTAGGCGACTTCCACTGAGTTTCCTTGTCCCAAGTTTGTGGCAGCGTAATCGCCGGCAACCTGACTGAATTCGGTCGTTGGGCTTTGCATTGAAGTGCCAGCGATGTCAACCGGAAGCACTTGTTGTGCAGCCGGTGCTGCCGTGAAGTGCTGGATATCGGGCGCAGATTCCTTCGACACCGCAAATGCATCCGTTGGCGGACCTTGAGTGTTATTGAAATTGAAGCTGCTAGTATCGCTCGTAACACTCAAACCACCAACATTAGCGGCCATGACACTTTCGAGTGACCTGTTAGTCGCCTCGAGTTCAGCGTGCTGATAGGCCATTGGCGTCGAATCAAGAACTTGTGGTGGCATGATATCCACCGAAGCAGTTACAACGGGGTTGCTGTAAGCAACTTCTGCATGCTGAGCCTGGCTAGAATTATTTGCCGCATAGGCACCATCGGTTTGACTGAAATCCTTGTTATTCAACGCGGTTCCAGCAATATCAACCGGCAGCACCTTAGGAGCTTCGGTGGAAGGCAGCGCACGCATGTCGCCGGAAGCTTCCATCTTCGGCCAAACAGCTGGCGAAAGTGGTGTTGTGTAATCCGTTTTTTGTTCGGCCATCGTCTTTGGATCAAACATTTGACCCGGCGGCACCACATCGACTCTGTTTGATGTGAACGGAGTGGCGAAGTTGTTTGCCACTTCAATGTGCTGAGGTGCAGGGACACCATCTGCAGTACGAGAAGGAGTCGATCCAAATACGTTTCCGTCTGGCACCACTCCCGAAGAGAAGTTGGCGTACTGATTGAGAGCGCTGACATCACCAGCGATGGCCTGCATGTGATGATTGTCTAGAGCCTGACTCGATTGAAAGACACCTGAGTTATCGAACTGGCTGACATTGGCGTTCGAGACGTTGCCATCGATGAAGTTTGCACTGGTCACAGAATAGCCGTTGTCGTCGTAAGAGGTCTGTTGCATGCTGACGGCATCTCCGTCACCATCAAAGACAGTTTCTCTAAATCCGTCGTCGGTCATTTGATAGACATTGGTGCCAACAAGCGAGCCGTCATCTCGCCTGAAACTAGTAAATGAATCGCCGTTGGCAAAATTGTGGGTGTTGCTTGAACCCAATAAAGCTTGACTATCGGGATTGTAATAAGCTCTCGACGTATCTGGTCCGAGCGTACTAGAAGATTCGGTGCGCATTCCGTGATCATTGAACTGAGTCGCAATCGAAGCACCGGTAGTAGCATCTCGGCCCATCGAGAGACTGCTGATTGGGTGGCTGTATGGATCGTGAGCAGCGTCGCCGTGGTTGACGTTGAGATTATCTCCACGAGCTGAAAGAGCGTATTGATCTCCGCCGTTCACCGTCAACAGTTGAGAGCCGTCTTGTTGTTGATCCATGTGCAGACTTCGACCGTCCTCCATCGTGGCGTTTCCATTGCCGTCCATGGTAATTTGGTTGTTATCGATATCGTAGAGTGCACCACCACCTCTGCCATCGGATCCATAGAACAAGCCAGGTTGTAGTTCTGCTACCGGCTTATTGCCCATCATCGCAGCATGCATTCCGCTGTCTACAGCAGCACCAGAGTGCCCACTTAGATGACCGCCACTGTAGGCCACAAGTTCGCTATGTCCATGACTGGACGCATGATAGAGTTGCGCGCCATTGCTTCCTTCCTGAATATTGATTGAACCGCGAGCTTGACCGGTCGCTGGGTCTGGATCGAACGATACATCGCGCGAACCATTTTCGGGAATGCCGCTCAAACTGATTGGAGCCAGGTCTTGACCATCCATACCTTTGACGGAATGCCCTTCCATGTCAGTGACGGACAAAACCGGCTTGCCGTCTACCATTGCTCTGGTGAACATGTGGCCGCCTGAACCTCCGTCGCCGACAGTGAAACTGTTCCCGGGGAGTTGTCGCACGGCACTATCATCCCCTTCCACTGGTGGAGGTGCTTGCCGGAGGGCAAGTGCCCTGAAGCCGGCGTCAGGATCATTTGATGCCACTTGGATTGGACGCAGGTCATTTTCCTTATTCAGGGCTACTAATCGGTCATTTAGTGGAAGGCCAGCGAGTTTTTCCTTACCACCAGTTTCAGCTCCAGCAACTTTTGGACCGCCTGGAGTCTCATTACCAGCATGCTGCGGATGATGCGGATGCCCCGCGTGTCCATGACCAGCGCCAGCATGGCTTTTGCCACCGCCGCCGCCACCACCGCCGCCACCTCCACCTTTCCCCTGGGCGGCTTTCGCTGCTTTTTCAGCCATGCTGGCGGCTTCTTGACCAGCTGCCTTAGCCAACCCGGCGAAATCGAATGCGTACTTAACCGACGATGTTGCAAGGAAATTTAAGGCTGTTATTACCAGTGTGCCTGTTTCGTCAACTCCTCTAAAACACGCCATCAACAATATAGATGTGTTCCAAAACAATGACCAAAATCCAAGTGTAATCACGCCTTCGCACCAGCTCGGAAATGCGTTGCGTAATGACTTCATAGGCCAAACCCACAAGGCAGCTGTGATTGGACCAACAAACCAAAGATAGTAAAAGTAAATCATTTGGAAAGCACAAAGAATGTTCCAGGCGATCATAAAAGTGGCATTCGTGCTGTTGAACATCTCTTTGGCGGCGATCGCAGAAATCGGAAGACATTCGTCTGCACGGTCTGGCGGTGCCAGGTATATACCAGCAACCGGGTCTTCAATTTTGTTTTCGATCATCAATCCTTCAAAGCGGGCAAATGCGGTCTTACCATTTAGCAACGGCCCCATTGGGGTTGTTTTCTGGTCGAGAGCATTGCGGTTTTCTCCAGGTTGACGAGCCGGGAATGCACGAATGTGGTAGGAGATGGCATCCTTATACATATCTGTGCCGAATGTTTGCTTGTATTGATCTGCGATCGTGTAAGTGATCGAGTTATTTAAGTCGATGCTGTAGTTAATAACAAGGTAAGTGCCAGGAATCAAAAATATTGCGATGACCGATCGTTGAATGCCTTCAAAAGGATTGGATTCACCAAGCACTGGGGTTCCTGCCGAAATGATAGATTTGACTTGCGTGAGCACCGCGCCTGGTAGCAGCAGAAGAAGCGCCATGGGCACAAAAATTGAATCACGCAGTTTGTTCCACTTGTTGCCGCCGTCTGCGCTGAAATTAGTAAGAAAACTAGAGCAAAAATCGATGGCGGTCGCTGCCTGCTGTTTTTCAACTTCGGCCAATGCATTAGCCATTTCCGTCGCTTGAGAATCTAAATTAGCCTTCGAAGCTTGCATCTGCTTGCCAGGGGCGTTGACGCTGGCGGCAAGCATATTGACACCTGTAGCCATTGCCATGTTGGCGAACTGCCCGGTCAATAGTGCTCCGTTCGCAGGACCAGCATCGATCGCGTTGGCGCTCATGCCTGCAATCGCTCCGGCTGTCGCCTTAATTTTTGCAGCACTGGCCGGCTCACCCCATTGAGCATCGATCATGCCTTTGACACCGCACTTACCTGCATCAGAATCCTGTGGCGTAATAGCCTGATCTTTAGTTGCATCTTCCTTGCCTCCACAACTTTGAGGCGCGGAATCCTTCATGCACCGGCCGGCGCCGTTGTAATACATGTTCTCGCGGTCGGGAGGGCCCCCACATTTAAGTCCGACGCTGGACTGAGCGTAAGCCTGATTGGCAAACCCGTTGAGAGCGAGTATTGCAATCAATAGAATCAAGAGCTTGGAAGTCTTCATTGATGTAATCCTTCGCAAAGCAACATCAGGACTAAGGTAGCCAAGAAACGCCGCAGTTGGTTTCACAGTAAGAGTATTAGACATTGGCATGAGTCGAAGGTCTTCCGCCTCCCTTGTTTCCACCGGAGTTTCCTTTCCCCTTTCCACTGCCGGCTCCTTTGACTGCCTCCGACTTGAGATCTTCTGCTTTTTGAAGAATCTTTGTCACCATTTCACCCGGCTTGTAGTCGAACGGCACAAATGGAACATAAAGCAGAATCACCATAAATGCTGTATACACAGCCATTTCCCACTGACTGTTAGGAATATAAATACCCAGCTCTTGTAGCCACTCTATGCGAGTTTGCATTATCAATATGACAACGCACCACCAGAACTTCCACAATGAAACACTGATTAGAGCGTCTATCCAATTGGCGAAAACAGTCTTAAACAATGAACCAACACCGGCTGGCCAGGCGAAAAATGCTGCAGCGAGCGGACCCAACAAAAACAGATAGCAAATCATCACCATTTGAAATGCCGACAACATCAACATGCCAAAGTTCATAGCTACGTTCAACAAGTTGAACGCCATTTGCAGCATTCTTGTGCCAGAACTCTGCTGCTCAACCTGCGACTTTCCTTCACCGCCACCATCAACCTTGCCAGCTATGTTGTCGGCGGCTCCGCCACCAGTTGCTGCTTCCATCGCGCGTGTTGCTTCCAGTTGCATATCTTTTGGCATGCTCAATTGATTCTTCGCATTTGCAAGGGGCGCATTGTACGTCTGCTCTTGCATCCACTGTATGAGCGCAGTAGGCTCAATGTAGTTATTGACTTCGTAGGTCATGGCATTGCCAACATCAATAGACCAGCTGGCAAACAGCTGGGTCGCAGGAATTAAAAAGATAGCAATTATACTTCGTAAGATTCCGCTAAACGGGCTGACAGCGTCTTCATCATTCTGTAGCCCGAGCATGCCAAAAGCTAAGTAGCCCTTCAAGTTGGTCATCACTGCTCCCGGTAAAAGAAGCAGAAGCGCCATCGGTATGTAGATGGTTTTATACATTTGCTGCACCATCCAGATGGCCTGAGAGTGCGTCTTGGTCGCCGCTTCTGCCCCAGTTGGAGTTCCAGCACCCTCGTTGGCAACGTTAATAAGCGGAGTGCGACACTCTTCCACACCAGTCGAGAAACCGGTTTCAGCTGCACCAGCAGTTGCATCAGAGACTTCTTGTTGCTGCGCTGCCATGTTTGATTTGGCATTTTGATACTGGCGCTTTGGCGAGTTAATCAACTGACCCGCGGCAATAGCGGCGGTCTGCATGCCCACCATAAACCCCTGATTAGTGGCTAATCCACTGTTCATTGTTGCGGGTAGCTGGGGAGAGTTAGTTTCAAGAATTGACTTGCTAGCTGCCGAAGGCGGGCTGGATGACTCAGTTCTGGCGGGCAGCACATACCACGGCTTGTCTGGCATAATGCCCCAAATGGCTTTGTTCTTGCCACCCTGGTTGAAATAGGAGCAAGCTTTCTGCTGCTTTTTGACTTGTTGATCTTTAACCTCTTGAGCCTGGTTCTCTGGAGCCGTGGTTTCGACCTTATGTCCAGCATTTGGCTGCATACCTGCTTGGTCAGCCGCGCCATATTCGCCTGGGGAGGTTTTGAAATTCGACTTCTGGTATTGTTCAGCTTTCGACTCTGCGCTGGCGGCGTCGTTCACTTTGTCATGCAGCTGCCCTTGCGTGACCACCGACGACAGCTTAGCCTGATTTCCCAGGCCAGACATGCCGTCAGTCGGTAGCGACGCCATCGACTTAGATGTGGCATAGAAAGCGCAGAAAAGAAGTGATAAGAAGAGATGCTCGATTTTCAGTCTTTTCATGCGGTTACTCAACGATTGCGCGTCAGATTGCGCTTGGGCTTCCTGGGTGTAGGTTGCAGGTGATCATGATCAAAATTGCCCCAGCTCGGAAACTGGAATCTGCTAATAACTTTAGAAGTGTCTACAGCTGCTGTTTTCGGTAAAAGTTTGCAAGGTTCATCTGTTGTGGCTAATAATTTGAAAGCGGGGGAAGACCAACGCCAAAATCGTTTAGGGCAGTTGCCACCAAGCAAGGTGGATTCTGAGCCGCAGACGACATCATCGCGTCTTGGAGTGACCCATCTATGTACCCAGTTCGAGCAGGTTTGCTGCTATGCAACATGTTGAGGACTGGTTTCTTCTCTGCCACTGTAGCTGAAGAAAGTTTCTCAAAAAACGCATGCACATTTGATGGGTTATACACTGCTGTATTCCTCTCTTATCAGTAAGGGCTAGATTTTGGTAAGTGGCATGCCGTTCGGTTTAACCCTCTTGGCATGGTTGAAGAATACTTTTCAGATATTACTAAGACATTACGAAAACGAATTTTTCGACTTTAGTGGGAATTCCACCATTGCCAAAACTATTAGAGAGGTCCTTGGTCATTTAAACCGATGACGGTTGAAATTTTAGTGAGAGAGAAAACTGGAGCGCGACTGTCCACAGTCGCCCTGGGCACGAGTCAAGGCGGAACTGGAATCCCGCCCTCCATTTCCGATGGAACTCCGCGCTTCCATTTCTGCGAATCTCTGCGAACTGGATTGAGATCGTGTAAAAAAGAAGAAGACCGGATCGTAGATCCAGCCCTCTGCCCCTTTTCCATAATTTTCGGTCGTTCGCCTCAGCTGCCGTTCCCTTCAGCACAGCTGCGATGTCGGACCGTGTTTATAAATTACCGCCGAGAGGTTACCATGTTGTTACTAACAGAGGAAAATTTCGGAGCTCGCAATATATTTCAATATGGAGGAATTGGAGCGCTGGATTTCCGACATTTTTCGAGTGCAATTCATTTATATAGATATGAATGCGTAACCGGAAAACACCTGGCACCGCATTCGGTATCACCAGGATCCGCCTGAGTGCGGGGTCAGTCCGCAGTAGTCCTAATCGGCCGGAGTTCTCAGTCATCCGCCTGGAGTTCCATCCGTCCATAGTCCTCGGCGCACAGCTGCAGTATTAGTTCTATCTATATTGCAGTCTGCAGTAACAGTGGGAGTTCGTATGTCACAACGTGCGTTCATCGACATGACGCAACTTAGGACTGTTCAACCATGTCCGCTACCTTAGTGGCATTTTTCGGCTCAACTGAGGGAATTGTTTCTTGATCGGGAGTGGGCAGGCGAAACCAAAAGACACAACCTTGACCGGGTTTGCTTTTGACATTAATAGCGCCACCATGAGCTTCCACAATCAATTTGCAAATCGCCAATCCCAGACCGAAACCTTTGCCGGCACCGTTTTCCAATTGAGCATACTTCTCAAACACCCTCTCTTGTTCTAGCAATTCAATACCAGGTCCTTTATCAACCACAGAAATCGTCACACTGTCTCTGTCCTTCAACGAACGAACAATGACCTTCTCGTTTTCAGGAGAGAACTTAATCGCATTTGAGAGAAGATTTGTTAGAACCTGTCCTAGCCTAATTTTGTCCGCCAAGATCTTCAAGTCCTCACATTCATTGACTAGTTCTATATTCCTTTTCTTCGCCAACTCATAGAGGCTATCTATTGACTCCTGAACCGCCTCTTGAGCATCTAAACTGCTTGGGTGAACCTCCAGCTTCCCGGCCTCTAGCTTGTCGACAGTCAGTAAGTCTGTCGTCAGAGCAGTTAGACGCTTGATATTACGACCAAGCGAATCGACCTGGCGCTTCACAGTTGGTGGCAGATCACCGACACGCGGATCAGACAGTATGTCGATTGCGACTTGAGAAGACATCAATGGCGAACGAATATCATGAGCGACCATGTCCATTAAGTATTGACGTTGCTCCAAAGCATTGCGCAACTCTGTCGATGCGTCGTGCAAGACAGTGTCCAAATAACTCAACTCATCTGAGCCGGTCACATGCTGGTTTAGTGGTAACATCTTGGGCAGGCGTTGCGCGTTGTCGACAAGCACACGCAATCTGTTTGTCACCGAGCGGAAAAATATCAAGGCAAAGACAACGGCAAAAATAGTATTAGCAGCAATTCCAATCAAGACGATTTGCTTGATCAATACCCGAGATTCTTGCTGTTCTTGACTCTTTTCGTCAAGCCTAGTTTGCTGCGCATCGACCATTTTCATGATAGCGGTCGAGTCGCGTCCCGCATCTTTGACCAGCTTTCTGACTCCAGGACCTAATGTTGAGTATGCTTGCATCACAGAAGTTTCGTCGGTACCAACGTATGCAAGCAAATTTTTCAATTCTCTTTCAGTAATATCGCGAGACTCCTGAACCTGTTTGTGTAACACAGGATCGTCCGAAGCGGACTGCTCGTAAAGAACGAACTCGTGGCGCAGACGCTCAACAAATTGTTGTCCCTCGACCAACGTCTTTTCACGGTAAGGTCCCTTCGCTGTAGAGAGAACGTTGAGAAATTTCGCCGTGGTGGCTGTGTACAAGATCATGACAGTATTGGCATGCCTGACGATTTCCATAATGTGGTGCTCTTCGTCGGCAATTCTTTCGGTGCGGGCCGTCAAATCGTAAAGCGCCCACAGACATATGATGTCGATAAAGCACGGCAGTATCACCAGAACCAAGCCGATGTGAAGAATCTTTGTTTTGATTGCCGGAGTAGCCGGTTGATTGAAACGCATTTGTGTTGGAATTCGCTCTGTCAGGAGCTGCTCGAGGCACCCAGGATGCGTACGCTCCAAGCTCCCTAACCGTGAGGGTATTTAGGATGTACCCGGAAAACGGCGATCTATAAAGCCTGTGAGGGCTAGAGCGGCATATTCCTGGGGCGTGAGAGCGCTTTTGCGGATCTAACCTAAGCAGGCAGGCGTCTGTAAGCCAATCGAGCGGTTATAACTCCATATGTACCATTTGGAATCTCAACCATATACCTCACTCAGGCTGATTGCTAAAATTGACGAGCAGTTCGCTTCTTTCCGCAATTCGTTTAATTATTTGTTGAGTTGAGAGGAAAACAACACATGGTGTTGTATGTAGAAGTTAGTAATGGAAATTAGGAGTTTAAAATGGCAAAGGCAGTTGGCATAGATCTAGGAACCACCAATTCAGTTGTAGCGGTCATGGAAGGCGGCAAGCCGGCTGTGATAGCGAATGCTGAAGGACTGAGAACAACGCCTTCCGTAGTGGCTTACTCGAAAACTGGCGAGCGCCTGGTAGGGCAACTTGCTAGACGTCAAGCAGTAGTCAATCCACAAAACACGATTTATTCCATCAAAAGATTTGTCGGTCGCCGTTTTGACGAAGTTCAAAGCGAACGTGACATCGTCTCCTACAAGGTCAAAGAGACCGCCGATGGCGGCTGCAAAGTTGTCATTCAAGACAAAGATTACACCCCTGAAGAAATATCAGCTGTGATCTTGCGCAAACTAAAAGATGACGCGGAGAAGTACCTGGGCGAAAAAGTCACAGGTGCAGTAATCACAGTGCCTGCTTATTTCAACGACTCCCAGCGTCAATCAACCAAAAATGCTGGTGTTATTGCTGGACTCGACGTGCTGCGAATCATCAACGAACCAACGGCAGCGGCCTTGGCTTACGGCATCGACAAGAAAACCAACGAAACAATTTTGGTATTCGACCTAGGTGGTGGCACGTTTGACGTTTCAATTTTGGAAGTCGGAGATGGAGTCTTTGAAGTTCATTCGACCTCTGGCGACACGCACCTTGGCGGCGACGATTTCGACCATGTGATTGTCGATTGGTTGGCAGAAGAATTCAAAAGACTGGAAGGAATCGACTTGCGCAAAGACGCGCAAGCCTTGCAGCGCCTCACAGAAGCCGCAGAGAAAGCAAAAATTGAACTTTCGCAAGTCAATGAAACAAGCATATCGCTTCCATTCATTACAGCAAATGAATCTGGACCAAAGCATTTGGACATGCGAATCACGCGTGCTAAGTTCAACGAGTTGACCAGGCATCTTGTCGAGCGCTGCCGCCAACCGGTTGAGTCAGCACTGAAAGACGCAGGTCTGACATACGCAGAAATAAACGAAGTTGTTCTCGTTGGCGGTTCTACTCGTATTCCAGCGGTTCAAGAGCTGGTTAAGAGTTTGACCGGCGGTAAGGAACCGAACCAAAGCGTTAATCCCGATGAAGTGGTAGCGATTGGCGCAGCGATTCAAGCTGGCGTGCTTGGTGGCGAAGTCAAAGACGTTGTTCTGTTGGACGTGACGCCACTCTCACTCGGTATTGAAACCATGGGTGGTGTCTTCACTAAATTGGTAGAGCGCAACACGACGATTCCAACTCACAAATCACAAACATTTTCCACAGCAGAAGACAATCAACCTGCAGTCGACATCCAAGTCTTCCAGGGCGAGCGTCAGATGGCCAAAGACAACAAAATGCTCGGCAACTTCCGTCTCGATGGAATCAAACCGGCACCACGAGCGCTGCCAAGAATCGAAGTCTCGTTTGACATCGATGCCAACGGTATTTTGAGTGTCACCGCCCGCGATGAGCAGAGTGGTAAAGAGCAGAAGATCACAATTACTGCCAGCACCAACTTGTCTAAAGACGATGTGAACAGAATGGTCAAGGAAGCCGATGCACACGCCGGTGAAGACCAGCGAGTGCGCGACGCTGCCGATACCCGCAATGAAGCTGACAATCTCTGCTATTCGGTGGAAAGACAGATTCGCGAAGGTGGTAACAGCATCACAGAAACTTCAAGGCACAAGGCAGAACAGCTAATCGGCGACATACGCACGCGCATCGAGAATCGTTCTGACGTCGAGCAGTTGAAGACACTGATGAACGAGTTACGCGGCGTACTCGTATCAATTCAGCAGGATGCCACAGCTGCCGCTAACGCCAGCTCATCGGCTACAACCGAGACGAACGGCGAAGGTTCACACGATGAACAAACCAAATCTTCCTCATCTGCCGACAATGAGGACATCGTCGACGCCGACGTCACGTAGGTATCCATAAGTAGGTATCTACAAAATCGAATTCATCTGCTATGGTAATTCCAATTGGTGGGGTTGCCTGCAGTGACTTTTTACACATACGTTTTAGAGTGTTCAAATGGTTCGCTATACACGGGCTGGACCAACGATTTAGAACACAGAATCGAAACTCACAACACCGGCAAAGGTGCGAAATACACTCGGGCTAATCGTCCGGTGCGTCTACTCGCATCATGGTGCTTTGAGTCCAAAACTGAAGCCATGCAACTCGAGTGGAAGATAAAGCACTTGAATCGCGCCGCAAAATTGAAACTCGTGCACGAACCTTCTTCAATAAACGAAGTTTGACGTCCTCTCCGCCCTAAACGACAGGGCTTTACGGAGTATCTGGTAAGCGGTGTCGGAAAATCCTGATTTGGACTCAAGCACACCATCGGTGGAACAGCCTGAATTCACCAGCGCTGGAACTGGCACGAGAGCGCATCCTCTTACTCCTGCAGACGTGGAACGGGATGGACCGCTTGCAGATTGGCCAATTTGGCTAGTTTCGGGGACCACACTTCTAGCTGGCTTGATTGGCATAGTGCAACCACTCTTGGTGCGCGTTGAAAAGCATCCAAAATTATATTCGGCACTCGTTCCATACGAGCTGTATCATCTAAGCAAATCGATTGAAATCGGTTTCGCACTTTTGTTGATCTACCTTTCATTCAACTTACTGAGAAAAAAGCGAGCCGCCTGGTGGATGGCTATGCTAATCAACGGCTTATCTGCAACGCTGCAGCTGTTACGTATTGGCAGCGAACACTCCGCTTGGATTGCCAAAAGAATTGGGGCAATAGACCTGCCCAATTACTCCGCCATACCGCCGATGCTGGCCTGCGTCTTCCTAATTATTTTGAGAAATCGTTTCCGCGTAAAAAGCGAATCGCGGTCTATTAGACTGGCGCTGGTAACAAGCACAGTCTTAGTCACTGTGGCAATCGGTTATGGCACCTTAGGTTTTTGGCTCCTGGATAAAATTGACTTCGGTGTCAACTTCGATTTGAAGAGCTGCTTTGAACGCGCAATAAATGGTATCACTCAATTAGGCAACCAGGATCTGACGGCACGCACAAGATATGCAAAATGGTTTATCGAGTCCCTGCAGATGGTCGGCTTCGTGACGCCAATATTCATTGCTGCCAGCTTGTTTCGACCCATTAACTACAAGCTGAACACGCATCCAAGAGAAAGGCACTTGGCAGAGGAAATATTGAATAAATACGGACGCACTTCGTTGGATAGATACAAGCTCTTGCCAGACAAGTCGTATTTCTTTTCCAAAGATGGGGAGTGTTTCATCGCATATAAAACCGAAGTTTCTATTGCCCTCAGCCTCGGTGACCCAGTCGGTCCAACTGAAAAATTGTCAGAGGCAACTAAACAATTTTTGGATCACTGCCATGAGAATGGCTGGAACTGCGCCTTTATGCAAGTGCCGGCAGATTTCTTGCCGCTCTATGAGAGCCTCAACTTGGACGTGCTAAAAATTGGAGAAGATGGCGTCGTCGAGTTGGAAAAGTTCTGCAAAGAAATTGCCGGCAAAAAAACTTTCAAAGGCACCGTCAAGAAATTGGATCGTGACGGCTATGTTGTGGTCAAATCGAGCGCACCACATTCAGATGAAGAGTTAAACGAACTGCAAGCAGTCTCTGACGAATGGCTATCTCTGCCGGGACGCCGGGAACGTGGATTTAGCTTGGGCAAGTTCGACAAATCAGAATTGCGCAACGATACGATCTACAAGCTTGTGGATCCAAATGGAAAGATGCTTGCCTTTGTCAATCAAGTCAGATCGTATAAAGCCGGTGAAACGACAATCGACCTGATGCGACACCGAGTCGAAGTGCCAAACGGCGCCATGGACTTTTTATTCGTCAAGCTTCTTACCATGCTAAAGGACGAGGGCTACACGCACTTTAGTTTGGGACTAGCAGCCCTTTCCGGCGTGGGCACCGAAAGCGACGCCACTCTTCAAGAACGGGCGGTTCACCGAATCTATGAACATATGAACAGGTTCTTTTCCTACAAAGGTCTGCGAAACTACAAGGCAAAGTTTGGACCCGAATGGGTATCACGTTACCTCGTCTACGAGTCAGGCACACCAGGACTGGTGCGCACGACAATTGCCATCGCCAAAGCAACAGAAGACTAGCTTTCCTGGGAGCGCCGACATCCTGGGAGCGCCGGCATCCTTGCCGGCATCGAACTCGATAGCGCACGACTGAGTTGTAGCGCCAGATTGGATTTTAATTGAAAATTAGCGAACGACTTAGCGACGACCGGGAATAGTTTCTTGATCCCCGATAATAGTCTTAAAGCCTATGTTTTGACCATAATTTTGCGTGAAATTTCCAAGCTTTTCCATGTTCATGCGGCGTGAATTTGGCGGAAACTGGAGAATCGCTAAATTACCATTCAATGACTGAATAGCCATCAAGACGATCGCGTTGTACATTGGATTTCCACTTTTCTGGTTCAATCGAACGTTCGAGATTCGACCATCGCGAGAAACCGAATAGGCTGCGATTGCACCAATCGGTGGACTGTTAGCGAAAGCG
The DNA here is from genome assembly GCA_003153555.1 of Candidatus Melainabacteria bacterium. Taxonomy (GTDB): domain Bacteria; phylum Cyanobacteriota; class Vampirovibrionia; order Obscuribacterales; family Obscuribacteraceae; genus PALSA-1081. The sequence goes on from PLZS01000084.1 coordinate 70,715, forward strand.
GCGTTAGCCAACGAGGAATAGCGCACGAATACTGCTTCAGCCACTCTTCTGTGCCAGGCATCCCAAAGCAATCGCATCTCAGGACTACTGTCTGGGTCAGCTGGATTGGCAGCTGGCTGCTGGTCTTGCTGTGCGCCTAAACTATGCGGCATTGATTGTTGCGGCTGCTGACCAGCGGTCGGAACTCCTTCCTGTCCCTGGAAATTAGGCGTTTCATCCGATTGTGCGTTAAGAGGAAACGGATTACGAGGAGGAGGTGGTGGTGCAGTCATTGTGGGCACCGAAAAACTTGGCGGCGCGAAAACTGGCTCGGCACTTTGAGTTGGAGGCGCAAACGAGTCCGTTGAACGAACGTCGTTTCGATTGAGAGTGGTTCCAGGCCTGCCAGATTCTTGGCGGTCTGTATGAATGGCGTTACCCTGCAATACCGTTTGAGCACCTGCTGGGTTTCCGAGAATAAGGCAAGAAAGTAGCGACAGACAGCCGAGTTGAACTCCAGCAATGTAAGTCGAATGGCTCGCTGCATGGATCTTAGGAAAAATTGACAATCTCATAATTGCAAACCCTATATGTACCGACCTAGTAATGATTGCGGACAAGCGATTCAAAGTAAATGCGTGATGCACGTATTCTGGCGAGGAATTTATACCGACAAAGCAATTCGCGGCAAGCTCAGAACGACGTCGGCATGTTGCATCAGCTCTTTCATCATTAACAGAGCTGTGATCTTGCAATCCATGTCCGTCGATTTTGGGTGGCAAAAGATAGAGAGTTGGATTTGGTGATCACACTCTCAATTTCTGCCGGCGTCTGAGCGTGTACTATTTGTACAACCCACAAAAGCATTATGGCGATGAAGACTGCCGTTCTCATCTGTGCATATTCCAGCGTTCGGTTTCGCGACCCACTCTCCAATTGCCAATAAGATCCTTACCATCGCTGCTCAACTCAAACCTTGCCGCGCCAGTTGTATCGCTCCATGGTTGATAGAACGAGATTTCCAAGATGTGCGTGCCTGCATCATACGACCCAGTGAAAGTGCCATTTTCTGACTCTCCTTGATCCCAGTATCCAGTTACCCGCGTACCAGCATATTGCGTGATGGTTACCTGTCCGAGATCCGATGTCCAGAGTCCACTAAGGGCGCCCATGACTGGAGTCAAATCGGGATTCGATTCCTTGCTGGTTGATGATGATGCTTTTATTGGACGTCGAGCTATGGTTTTTCTGGAAACAATGCTCAGTCCATGTAAGCCAAACGCATTTGGCAAAGGCTTTACACTGTCTGCGTTCATGCGGGAGGACACGCTGCCATACGAAATGTCGATCAAAGACAAGACCTCTTGCACCGGTCTGCCGCTGTCGACTAGAAGTGCGTCCTCTTTTGTTATGTGGGCTGTCCTGCTGCGACCATTATTTACTTCATCGAAGAAAGTTACTCGTATCCCGCGAATCGTTTTGTAGTGTTGCATGAGCTCTTTCATCATCAAAAGAGCGGTAATCTTGCAATCTCGGTCTGTCGTTTTTTGGTGGCAAAATGTCGAAATGCTTACCTGCTCTTGGTTGCTGCTAATCATCGCCCTGACTGGATGGCTGGCGTCCACAAGCTTAGATTTGCTGACGATACCTTCAATGTCTGCCCCCGTCTGTGTGTGTGCCATCTGTGGAATCGCCAAAAGAATGATTGTGCCAGCCAAGATGGTCCACTGTCTCATTTGTAAATCCTGAGTCCCTTCAGTTCGCTCCAGCCCTGGGAGTTTGGTGCCGTTGTTTTTGCCGGTCCAGTTGCCTGTATGCGGTGGACTGCTGCTTCGCTGTGACGCACAGGTGGAGCGCCATGTTTTGAGGGTCTCAAGCCGGGGTGCGATGTTGGGCTGGCTTTGGTAGGTAGGACAGCAGCTTTAGCCCCTGGTGTGTGGTTTGTCAAACTGCCGCTTGAAGCATTTTCTTTCTCAAGCGAAGGCAGATGGGGGGCGGAGTCAATTGGCTTGATTGGCTCCGGGACCGGACCGGTCACTGCTGTTGTTCCGGCGTTGTGAGTTGGCAGCCATGCAATTCCGATCGCCGCAACAATCAAAATGGTAATGACCAACGAGCCGACGAGCCGTGCCCCTTCTAATCGAGGCATTTGTCTGATTCTCAGAGACTTCAGGTGTTCAGCATGAGAAGGTTGTTTTGCTTTTTTAAACAGCGCTTTCACGTGTTTGCCGCTCTTTACACTGTTCAGGTCAGACAGCAAATCGTCAACAGACTGATATCTAAGCACCGGCTCCTTCGCCAGGCACTTGAGCACCACATTGTCCAGGCTTTCAGAGATGGAGCGATGGAAGGTGCGCATGCTCGTGGGCTCTTCTGTCACCTGTTTGGCGACAGTTGCTAACACGTTATCTCCTTGCAAAGGTGGACTACCCGTAAGTGTTTCATACATGAGACAGCCCAGAGAGTAGATGTCCGAACGCTGGTCAAGCTCTTTGCCCAGGCAATGTTCCGGACTCATGTAGAATGGGCTGCCAAACACCTCACCTGTCTGCGTTAACCTCATCGAGGCATCGCCTTCTTCAGTCAACTTGGCAAAACCGAAGTCAACTATTTTCACGGATTCGCGCCCGCCTGCCTCTGAGCTGATGATGATGTTGCTCGGTTTGAGATCGCGGTGAATCACTCCATGTGCGTGTGCGCAGTTGAGACCTTCGCAAATCTGAGTGAATATATCGAGAGCGCGTCGGGGTTCCAGTTTGCCATCGCTCTTAGTAAGCAGCTCTTCCAGGTTTTTGCCGGCCACGAAATCCATGACGAGATAAGGCTCGCCTTTGCGATCCTGTCCATAACCGTGCACTCGAACCAGATTGTTGTGGATCAACTGGGACGCTGTTTCAACTTCCTGCATGAGACGCTGCACCGCCTGCTGATTCTGAGCGAACTCCGGGCGCATGAGTTTGATGGCGACCAACTGCCTGGTTGCCAGATCCTCTGCCTTGTACACAAGGCAGACGCCGCCGCGCCCGGCTGGGTCTCCAAGTTGATAGCGCTCATTCAAGATGCGCCCTATTGGATCGCTTCCCTGCGCAGCGACCGGTTGAGCCGGCATCTGGTTATTTGACTTCTGCTCAGCAACAGCGTCGACGTTGCACTCGCAGCGGCCGCCCCGCATAATCCATGTCGTCATTGAGCCGCTGGTGCTGCTCTTCAGTCCACATTCGGAACAAATATCGTGGGTGCAATCGGCAGTGTTGTCAGTCCGTTTACCAACCATACGCGCCACTGCTAGTGTGAGTCATCGTGTTTGTTACGCAATTAATATACCCTACCCGATACGATATAAAGTGTGGTCGGCGAAGAAAAAGTGGTCGGGTGTCTAGCGCCGCTGGTACTTTGTCGGCGCTGAGGATGTGGAGCGAACTGCACGGCATGGCGCCCAACATCTATTGCAGTGATCCATGCCTGGCTGGGAGTCTTACCAATCACCAGCGATGCATCAGGCACCGTTTGTGGTGTCAACGATATACGAATAGTTCGAGTGTACCTCGAATTATTTGTTGTAATTTGGATTATTTCACAGAAGTGCCCCAAAGCTTTAATGCGAGAATATCGGAAGTAGTGTCAAATCCACATAAAATTCGCTTTTATAGCGCCGATAGCGTTAGACATGCCTTTTCCTGGAGCCATCCTCAGTTGTAAACCGCATTGACTGCTGCCTGAAATAAAATCGTACCATCAGTCCTCCGACTGGCAGTGGAGGACTGATGGAGGCAAGTATGAGTCTGAGGGCAAGGCGAGAGTTGTTAAACAGCATCAGGGAGAGATATCGTCAGGCAGCGAAGCAGACAAAACTTGGTCACTGAATTGAATTCAAAAAAGATCAACTTCAGAAGCCTGACCGATAACATTGATACCACCACCAGTGCTGGCAGGTTTTTCTTTCATATAATGGCGAGCCTTGCACAAATGGAGCGAGACCTAATATCAGAGCGAATCAAAGATGTTTCTCGAACCAGTGTCTGAGTAACGACTTAATAATTCATTCTAGTCCAGCCAACGGATTATCTGGTCTTTGGCACTGTTGATTCTCGGCGCATATAGCCACCAGAGCAGCGCAAGTATGAACAACTCTCAGCGCGAAACGTTGGGTCAATTATTGGCCAGTTCCTCGACCACACCCTTAAACCCTCCGACAAGTCTACAAACTTGGTCTACATCAACTTGCGAGGCAGTATCGAGTTGGTTGTGCACGTAGGGGTAACGGTCCAAGAAGGTGTCAGTGGCCATAACAGCTGGATAGCCCACTTTCCAAAACGCGTAGTGGTCTGAGCCGTCCATTCCTGGAGGATTGGTTGATTCTTGGGATATTAAGCCTTCGGAAGGGAATTTCGCATTGGTGCGAAAGCCACCGACAACGCTTCTACAGAGATTGGCAGACAGAGCATTGGCGATAATCATGATGAAGTTTCCTTCCGCCGGATAGAAAGAAAAAATGCTCGTCGGCAGCTTTTCGCTATTTGGAAGATTGGAAAAATAGCCAATCTCATCAAGAGAAATCATTCCTTTTATTTTTTCCTTGAGACCTTTCGAGCGTTGAGCATATTTAGTGCTGCCACTGTTCTCTGTCATCTGGAAAGGTGGTTCACCGTTGACGAACGCGACGAATCTGACAGTGCGCGCCGACTGCTTACCGTGCATTGCGCGCGCCATCTCAAGCAAGCAAGCAACGCCTGATGCATTGTCGTTGCCGCCCGGTGAGTCGATCGCAGAATCGTAATGCGCACCAGCTATGATCATGGCTAATTGAGGATTTGAACCGATCAATTCAACCTCAATATTTTTGTATTTCTTACCGTCGACTTCGTATTCTTGAAATTTTGGTGCGTAACCGTATTCAGTAAACTGAGCCGCAATGTAATCAGCAGCCTTGTATAGCGCCTCCAGCTTTCTTGAATTCCGTTCGCCACACTGTTTGGCTAACACAGCCAGGTGTTCGGAGAGTCGGTTGCGGACTACAAGTTGGTCAGCAGTCAGTGCCGGCAATACTCCTTTGAACGACTGACCAGGCATCAAATACCAGGTTATTCGCCAATAAAACGCAGCCATAGTTCCAAGCACTATGAAGGCGCATATAATGAAATATTTTGTCTTCTGACTAACTACCATAACGTCCAACTGGCAATTATCCGTGAGGATGCTTACTTTTTCGGCTCAGGCAAAACTTGACCGCGCACCTTGATTCTCGCATTCGGCGCGAGTTGCGCTTCGGAAGACTTTTCGCCCGTAAATTTCTGTTTGAATTCAGCAAGGAATTCATCGCCCGGTTGAATGATTGCTTCATCACCACGGATCATGTAGTCAGTTAATAGAAATCCGCCTGGTAAGCCCGATACAACACCGAGTCCGAACCCTTTCAATCTGCGGTGACGCATATTTTTACCGACAGGATGCATAAATGCGAAGCTCGGACTAATGGCACCAGCTAGTCCAAACGCTATCGGGACGGCTCCGAAACTAAATGGACCAGCAGCAGCAGCAGCAGCACGAATGCCAATGTGAGCTACTTGAGCCTTTACTTGACCGGACAGCGGTGAGACAATTTCGCCTTTGTGATTCACTCCGAGAACACGACCCTGAGCCATGTTCTTAACTATTCTCGGCTGTTGAGCCGGCAATGCCACCAGTGGAATATGGTCACCGCTAGCCGTTCGGATTTCATCGAACTGCACGCCCAGAGCGCCACTTGGTCGCATCCATCGCTTAGTACTAAATTCTGCTTGAAGCATTTTGCGGGCGCGCACGCAACTCGCGATGTGCCCAATTACAGTTGCACCCTTTGGTGCAATCATTCTGCCACCAATTTTAATATCAACTTTGAGGCGCGCCTCAACAGGATCTCCAACTTTCGCTGTTTTACTTGTATGTGATGTGACAACAGTTACCGGGAATCTGCCGCCGGCATCAATGTGGATTTTGCCGTCTGTGTCAGGTATCTCTTTCCAGATGTACTCGGTGACCGCTAAGTCTTTCTCGAGATCGTTGTCGATAATGATTGGTCCATCAGTAATGATCACATACTGAATTCCGGATGGAGATGGAGACGAAGTAGTCGTTGTACGTGTTGTCGAGATTCCAGTGATTAGAGGCGAGGATAGGGATGGTGTCGCGGTCGAAGATTCAGACGCAGTGGTCGACGATTCAGGCGTTGTCGTGGTCAAGGATCCAAGCGAAGTAGTTGAGGTCCCGGTCACTGTTGTGGTCGAGGATCCGGGTACTGTCGTGGTCGAGGATCCTGGCACAGCCGTGACCGGTGTGATCGGTCCACCAATTGGCAGGAGCGCCGCCGCGTCGAGCGGTGTATCTGGAGACAGATTGACCAGAGGCGCGGCTGAGCTGTTGTTCTGTTCTTCAGCTAGGGAATTTTCTGCAGCGAAAGCTGGGCCAGCGATCTGCAAAACCACGGTAAAAACTAACGCCAGTGAAAGTTTCTTGGTCATTAGTAAGTCTCCGAACCAGATGTACAGCAACAGAGTTCGCTCTTTATAAGACGCCGAATTCGGGGACGCATGCAAGCCTTCATAGTTCCTTTCTAAGCGGTGAGGCCGTGAATAAGTAAGCCCTGCTCGTTCGCTAACAATAGCGCGATTTGGTGAAGTTTTTCGCAGCCAAACCTCGATCTAGCCGACAATGCTGATGGGCGCCTTTCTTGACAATTTACATCTTGACGAAATTGGCTGGTGCGGATACCATACATAGCAATGGTACAAAGCATCAGCTCAATTCCCCACCGCAGATGGTGCTCGACGTCAAAGAATGAAAAAAATAACGATTGGTGTTAGAGATTTCGCTCTGCCGGTGCCAAGGTCAGGAAGCATTGAGGTCAATTCAGGATACAGTGCGGTCCCCGCTAGCGGTCAAGAACTGCACGTAGCGCTGCAAAAAAAGCGGCAGGAAGAATTCTACAATTATCGAAGTGAAGTGAAAGTCAATCACACCTTCGAACGAGGCGGCTTCAAATTTGCTGTAAGCGGTCAAATTGACGGCATCTTTGATGGAATCGCTCCACTCGTCGAAGAAATTAAGACATCGTTTGATATAAACGACTTGCTGCACAAGCTTAAGTCTGATCACGACCATCCATACGCAATGCAACTGAAGACATACTTGTATCTGCTAATGCTTGGCGAGCGCATTCTGCCCACTGGTCGATTCCTTCTCATGTCATCACGCACAGGCGAATCAATTGAATTACCCATTGCTTTTGATCGAGACCATTATGAACTTTGGTTAGATAAGCGATTGGACGAATTGGTGATCGAGGCTGAACTACAAGAGGCTGACGCAACTCGAAGGAAAGCAATCGCACGTACTCTAACGTTTCCGTTCTCGACACCTCGTCAAAGTCAATTGGAATTGATTGACAGCGTCGAAGCGGGTCTGAAGAATAACGAACCTATGTTGATTCAGGCTCCAACTGGATTAGGAAAGACGATTGGTGTGATGTTTCCGGTCGTGAAGGAAGCTTTTTCTCGCGGACAAACAATCGTTTATGTTACGCCCAAAAACAGTCAACATTCTGTGGCTGAAGATGCGATCAAACGCTTTCAAAAAAAACAACCGAAGTTGAGAGCTCTGACGATTACAGCGAAATCGAAGTTATGTTTCAAGGCCGAACAAATTTGCAATCCACAATACTGCGAGTACGCACAAGACTATTACAAAAAAATCTATGAAAATGATCTAGTCAATAAAATGACAAAGCACAAACATCTTTCCGCTCAAAAATTTCGTGAGTATGGTGAGACATACAAGGTGTGTCCATTCGAGTTAAGTGTGGACAGCCTGGGACGCGCTGATGTCATTGTCGGCGACTACAATTACGTTTTTTCGCCTCGCTCATTACTGGGAAGACTTTCCACACAAACCGCGCCAAAGAAAGACAAGCCGAATTTGATTGTTGACGAAGCGCACAATCTTCCCGGCCGAGCAGCTGATTATTACTCAGGAAGTCTGTCGACTTATAGTCTCCAAATCTTGAAAGATGAATTAGTCAAACGCTCACATCATTACGTTCCTGAGGCACTAAAGTTAATCAACCGTGGCATCGAAATAATCTATTCCTGTAAGCCGAAAGGCTCCTCCAGCACGCAAGCCAAGCTTGAAAATATCCCTGAAACTTTCAAGGAACACAACGAAAGACTTCGCGAATTTCTGGTGCGCTATCTGAACGCAGGAATAGAAATTGATCAAAGGGATCCGATTCTAAAATTGTGCGCTGACTGGTTCGATTTTGCTGCGGCTCTTGAATTTAAGGGCGAAAACTTTTTCACAACTTACGGCGAAAGTTCTCATGGCGCACTGATAAAAATAACCTGTTGCGACGCCTCAGATAAGCTCAAAGCAGCTCACGATGCTTTTTCCAACGTGGTTGCATTTTCAGCGACACTGAAGCCATTCGAATATTATGCGAAACTTTGCGGATTCAAATCTGCAAAATTGAAAACAATGGAATTTCAGTCTCCATTTCCTAAGTTCAACCGTAAGCTTGTAGTGATTCCGCAAGTATCCACAAAATATTCTGACCGAGACAGAAACTATCTGAAGATCGCTCAGGCGATTATGAAGATTACCGACATCCGGCGCGGTAATTATTTCGTATTCTTTCCTAGCTTTGGTTTTTTGGAGGCGGTGGCCCAACTGTGCTCATTTGACCGCTTTCAGATGATTAAACAGACTCCAGAAATGCGCCCCGCTGAAGTAAGTCGTTACATTGACGTCCTAAAAGGGCAACAGGAGCCAACTTTAATCTTCGCCGTGCAAGGTGGCGTATTCTCGGAAGGCGTGGACTATCCCGGAGAATCGGTTATAGGAGCCATTATTGTCGGACCAGCTTTACCAAATTACAATCTTGAACGCGAGCTATTGCGCGCGTACTATGAAAAGAACTACGGTTCGGGGTTCGAATACGCGTATACATATCCAGCCATGGCCAAAGTTATCCAGTCTGCTGGACGAGTGATCCGATCCGAAAATGATCGCGGCTTGATTGTTCTTATGGACCGACGCTTTATCGAATCGAGCTATGTGAATACGATGCCTGAAGATTGGTTCGAAAGTTCAATTAACGAATTGGTTTCAGGCAGTATCCTGGCAGACATTCAAACATTTTGGAAAGAAAGTGAGCGCCCGAATGAATCTATTGCGTGATCGCTTTTTATTCTTAGACTGTCAAACAACCGGTGCCAACCCGATTAACGGCACCTTGTTGGAAATCGCCTGGTGTCATTCAAGCGCAAGCGATCTGCATCCCGGCGCGATTCAATGTAATTTGGTACGACAGCCCGACAAACGTGAAATTCCATTTCGCATACAAGTGATTACAGGAATTTCGGACGACGAAATGGTGAACGCTGTACATGGACGTGATGTATATCAGATTCTAAAAAATCACTTCAATGAACACGCTGTAGATAAAGCGATTGTGCACTACGCGTCTTTTGAAAGACCCTTTCTACACCAACTTTTCGAAAAGCATGGCAAGGAGGAATTTCCACTCGATTTAATTTGCACTTATCAAATTGCTAAAAGGCTTTACCCAAATCTTCCCACTAAAGGTATCCGTGGTCTTGGTGGCTTCTTTGGTGCCTCAAATTGCGAGTTGAAGAGATCATCTCATCACGTCGAAATGACATTTTCGATTTGGCAAGGATTGGTAAATGAACTAGCCAAACACGGCATTGAGAGAATGGAAGACCTCCAAGAATGGCTAAAAGAGCCGGTTAAGGTCAAACGAACCAAGTATCAATATCCGTTAGAAACCTCGATACGATTATCGCTTCCTGACAGACCTGGAGTCTATAAAATGCTGAACAGGAAGAAGGAGGTTTTGTATGTGGGTAAAGCTACTTCTCTAAAAAGCAGAGTCAATAGTTACTTCAGAGGTCAACGAAACAAAGATGCTCGAAAGCTGGAGATGTTGACCCAAACACACGACATCGAGCATATCGAGTGTGGCTCAGCTCTCGAGGCAGCAATTTTAGAAACTGATGAAATCAAAAGGCATGATCCTCCGTACAACTTTAGTTTAAAACGTAAGCAAAGACAGCTAGCATTTTTCTCCAAAGATCTGGCGTCGATGAACTACGCTCAGACAGATGCGCATCCAGTCGGACCTTTTTCCGGACATTTCGCCCTTGAGCAATTAACACGAGTACAGGCATGGCTGACCACAAATGAAGATGATCCTCTGATATTTTTTGATCAAGTGCCTCAAGAACTGATCACAAATGGATTTGAGCTGTTTTGCGAAATCAAAAAAATAGATCCGACAATGATCAGCACGACGCGACAACTGATGGCTTGTTGTATAAAACTCTTGCAAAGTTCGTCAAGAAAACAAATCTTGCAAATTGAAGAGTCCATGTTTGATGATGAACCTGACTACGACGAAGAACCAGATGGCGTAGACGACGAACTCACTGAATTGACTGTAGAAGATGTAGCAGGAAAGTTTGGCCGGCTATTTCAGCGAAGTGCGAAGTCATATCTTAGAGGCAAACTATTGACGCGTCTTTTAGATTGCCGAGTGATTTTCGAAGAGAACTCAACCATCCGCAGACTGGAAGTAAGAGGCGGAAATATTATTCGCGAAGAGCAAGCGCCTGAGCTGTCACACTTACACTCGAGCCTGCCTTGGGCCGAACTAGACGTAATGACTTACGATAGAATGAGTGTTCTTCTTGCTGAGATTCTAAGAATGCGTTCGGCCGGACAGAATGTAATCATCGAACCTGACATGCCACTATCCGTAGTGAGCCATCGGATCACGTGACAAGTGAGCTTTAAATTTAAGGAAGCAATATAGCAGCAATCAATAACCAGGTGGACTAATATAGATCGGCTGCATTCGTGCAGACGTAAATGGAGAATTTTATGCAGTGGATCGAGAAGATTCGAAACCAGAAATTCAACCCAAAAGATTTAGTTACCAGACATCGCTGGCTAATTCTGGCCCTCCTATTATCCGCACCAGCACTAGCCTATGACCCCTCATGGTCACCGGAGCGTCCAGGTACATCCACAGATGATCCAATTCAGTTTCCTAAGGATCTCTCCGGCAAGTCTGTTAAATGTGCGCGTGTTCGAGCCATTCATTCAACAAATGTCCAGGACGAAGGTGCGACAGAGTACCTGCTAAAAGCAGATCCGTGGCTCGGTTACCAACGGGGGCGTGAACTGTTTGTCCGAGAATTCTCTCAAAGTGACGGTGTCTTCGGTGAATCCGGACGGATGGCTGGCCGCGTGCTTGAGGACCAAGCCACCAAAATCATGACACGCGATCACGTTGCCTCATGCATGCTTTGCCACAATGTTCCATTTCGTGATGGTGGCGCCGGTGCCACCATCTTCAAAAACAGTGGCACTGGTCGTAACACGCCTCATGTTTTTGGAGCAGGTTTGCTAGAGATGCTTGGCTGGCAAATCCGTCTCAAAATGCTAGAAAAAGGTGATACCAATCGCAATGGCTTCATCGACAAAGGTGAATCCGAAAACATTCATGCGATTGTCGACAACCTGCCAACTGGCGATCAGCCAGAGCGGGTGGGCGTCGATTTTGGTTGCTTCGGTGACCATGATGGTGACGGCAAGCCGGACCTCAACAGCGTCTGTTTTGTCTGGTATGTCGACAAAGACGGCAAGCGCATTTCCTGGGCTCGATCATTGAAAGACGACGGTGTTGCCGGTTACGATTTCGAAGTGCAAGTGTTTGGCTGGGGTCATGGACGAGCAACGCTCGCAGGCCGCATACCAATTACATCCACAGTGCGCGCTTTTACGGCTCAAGCCGCTGATAATCATATGGGAATGCAGGCATTCGATCCAACACTGAACGATGAACCTCACAGTGATGGCATGGCGCTCATTTCGCAGCTCGGCGCACCGCAATTCTTCAGCGGACGCACCCGCGATCGCGGCGAAGCAAAAAATCCTCGTGGTATCAGTTTGGACGATCCTGATCGCGATGGCGTGCTTGAGGAGTTTACAGAGGGCGACATGGATCTTCTGGAGTTCTATCAACTCAACCATCCTGTGCCTGCCGAAAAAGTCAACACTGCAGTGCGCGCACGCGGGAAAGTAGTGATGACGAGTGCCGGTTGTGTTGCTTGCCACGTTTCAAATTGGAAACTCGAAGCCGACAATCGCAATAGCGCAGATTATACAAAACGTTATTTAGGCGACAGACGATTCTTTGATCTATCAATCGTTACAGACGATAAAACTGGACAACTAAACGGCAAGTTGAATTTGCTCACCAACAATACTGTTAAAAATGGAAAGACTGTAGCAGAGCCTATAAGAGGTGAGTACACAATCAAAGGTCTGTACTCAGATTTAGCCCACCATGATTTGGGACCTTCCTTCCATCAGGTCCAGTTCGACGGCAGCATCATCAAATCTTTCCGCACAGCACCACTTTGGGGCGTCGGCAGCACGGCTCCATATGGTCATGATGGAGCCAGTCTCGATCTAGACGATGTGATTCGTCGTCACGGTGGCGAGGCTCAAGCCCAAGCAGAAGCTTATGCTAAATTGCCGGAGCCGGACAGGCTAGCGCTCTTGGAATTTCTTCGTGGCCTAGTGCTGTACTCCGTGGACGACCTTCATTGCGACATTGATGGTGACGGCAAAATAGCCGATCACTTCCAAGTTGCAGGCCAAGATACAGGAGTCGAGCGCCTCAATCCTGAATGGCTATTCCGCGTGCCTGGCCGCATAGAAGGAGACGTCACCAACCCGCAGGGCGTCACTGTGCGTTCATACGCGATCACCAATGTCTCTGACGCCTATGGCTCCCAACTAAAGTTCCTTAAGGACAGCGAGCACACAGGCTTCCCCGATGCGCGCTTTAAACCAGCTCCAGCGCCTGGAGTCTTCCCCAAGGCATCAGTTTATCGAGTCGAACACTAGCGGTGGTCGCCTGTCCATTGGTGGGAACGTTCTTCTCGCTCTTGTTTTTGTTGCTGCTTATTTGCCTCATTCTGCTGTTTACGCCAATAAGCGCGCCTTCCACCTCTTCTGCGCCCTCCTCCCGTGGGATTCGACTCTGTAGCTGCTTCGCTTCCGGCTGAGGAACTCGCTTCCGAATCTGCATGCGCAGGCATCGCGAAACTGAGTTCAGGCAGAACAACCGCCATGAAAGCGACGACAACACTTATCAACCTTGGTGCTAATTTCATCCTTGCTCACCTCACATCAACGAACCCTTGTACTTATATAACGTCAGTTGCCTAGAAAAAGTTCAATTGCTGGCAAAACTGGCCATTACAAGGACACCTTTGAAGCTGGGTGACGCTCCGGCAACGGTTCATGCGATACTGAGACAACACGCCTTGGAACACTATTTATCGATGCTGATCATAGCCCTCGCTTGATTTATGTCCAACACAAGATTTAGCACCGAACATCAGCTATTCGCCGGCTTTGCCATTCTTTTTTTGGTAACTGGCACTATCTACATGAGCGCGTACAGTACGATCTTTGATATTGTCAAGCTCGAAAAGTCTCTAAATAGCACCTACCAATATCGCGCCAAAGTCCAGGAAGTTGTCTCGCTTCTGAAAGATGCAGAAACCGGCGCACGTGGATTTGTTCTGACAGGTAAAACAACTTATCTAAAACCGTATAATGATGCGCTAAACAGGCTTCCAGCGGCTATTGAACAAATGGACATGGCTGTCAAAAGTGAACCAGAACGACAAAGTACATCTGCCAATCTCCGAACAGCGATTGATCTAGAGCTAATCGCTTTAAAAGGTCTTGTCCAAGTAAGAGCGAATAACGTACCGGCTGAAGTGGAGGCTGCGTTAGACAAACAGAAAGATGACATGGACAAGATTCGCGATTTTTACGACCCAGTTGACAGAGCCAGTCTGGATAAACTAGACCAGTATCTAAATCGGTCGAAAAGCAAGAATCTGTTTGCCCGTGGTTTATTTCCGACATTGGGACTTGCGGTCTTGGCCTTATTCATAGTTGTCTTCCGTCAGTTAATCTCACATCTGAGGTCACAGAAATTACTGCTTGCATCGGAAAAAGCATTAAAAATTGCGCGTGACGAAGCGCTAGAGGGTTCTCGGCTTAAATCGGAATTTGTGACCAACATGAGCCACGAGATTCGTACTCCGCTCAGCGGAATTCTGGGCATGTCCGAGTTACTAACACTGAAAACTCTAGATGATGAAGGGCAAGAGATTGCAAAACACGTGCATGAGTCAGCAAGACATTTGCTCGTCGTCGTCAACGATTTGCTCGATTTTTCCAAACTCGAAGCCGGAAAAATGGTTCTCGAAAAAGCTGAATTCTCCCCTGCCGAATTGATTCAAGAAGTGGTCAACATTACCTCTCGAGAGGCAACCAGAAAAAACCTCTTCATGCGCACAAAAGTGGATGCAATGGTTTCGACAAAACTATTAGGTGATAAAGGAAGAATCAAACAGGTTATTCTGAATCTTGTCTACAATGCGATCAAGTTCACAGCAAATGGTGGCATCACTATTGAAGTTGGAATAGATGGAGATCGCACGCGCTTTACGGTTACTGATACTGGAATTGGTATTGCTCCGACCGTTCAAGAAAAATTGTTTCAACCGTTTGTACAAGCTGATGGTTCGACAACAAGAGTCTATGGTGGAACAGGTCTTGGACTTTCAATCAGCAAAAGCTTGGTTGCGCTAATGAAAGGTGATATGGGAGTGAGCAGCGAATTAGGTGCAGGCTCAACCTTTTGGGTCACTCTGCCACTTGAGCAGCAAATCACACTAAAGGACACGAAAACACTAGCGCATAGCTAGTTATTAACTTAATACCAAAGAAGCATTTGTTAGCGAGCGGCACTCAGCTGCTCCCTTCACTTTATTTAGAAACATTGTTCGAGCAATTAGGAACCGTGTTCGATCGGACCACGTCAGCGTCACCACAAAGCATGAGGTTTAAAAAAATGAGCAAGAGACGCAATATTTCCATAATGCTAGCAGCGGCTGCCAGTGTGGCTTCCGTTTTGCCAGCCAATGCTGACGAATACATTACCCGAAGCACATACGTGACACCGGCACAGACAATCCAGGTCGTGCCACAGTCGGTCACCATGCCAACTACTTTTATGCCTGCTTCGACCGTAAAGACTACAAAAACAACGGTAACTACAACAAGCCCAAGTGCAACAATACTTGAGCCCACGACCTTGGGCATGCCTGATGCCACGTCAAGAACCATAATAATGATGGGTTCGTCTCCTGCGAGTTCTTCGAGTTCAACGATAACCACACTCGACTCAACCCCGTTTCCAGTATATGGAAACCGTCTTGCCGCGATGAAAGAGCAAATCGATCGTTCCTTAGCGAACGGCTGGATCAATTCAATTCAGGCCGAGAACCTGCGAGTAGAAGCATCAAGACTTGGTCTAATAATCGCTAATCGCAACTCGGGACTTTCTGACACTGACGCGCTTGAACGTAGTTTGACTAGCTTGAATTTGGCAATTCAAGACGCTATGAAAGCGAATGGCAGTACAGCCGGTCTAAATAGCAGAGTCTATTAAATCTGAAATTCTTGGACTGCTGAGCAACAAGTTACATCATAAAACAGTGGTCTTGAATTATTTCGAATCGGACACCAGCAAGTTCAAGAACTCGAAAGTACATTCTCCAGACAGAAACAACCTGCACCTGCAGGTTGTTTCTTATACGTACAATCAGTTCATTTACTGAACTTCTACATCGATAACATCGTCCCCACCAGCTCCTGAATGTGCGCCAGCATAACTATTATTTCCATTTCCGTTATGGAAGTGCCCTTCCTCTTGTGGGCGGAAATCATGATTTGCCTGAGCATTTGGATTGAACGTGGACTGACTTGCACTTGCACTAGCACTTGCCGCCTCTTGCTGTAACAACGTCGCCACCTTTTCAAGTTCCTCAAGCAACGGTTTCAAGATCGCCGAATCTGCACGTTGCTGTGACTTGTTTCTGATCTCGGAGATCAGAATTTCAGCCTTTGATTTGTTGGTTGAGTTCACGTTGCCCAATTCTTGAAGTTGCTTTTCAATCATGTAGCAGAGTTGATCCGCTTTATTCCGAACGTCAGCATCTTCTTTCATCTTCGAGTCTTCTGCGGCATTAGCTTGTGCTTCTTTTACAAGACGATCGATATCTTCTTTCGACAAATTGGTGCTAGCCGTGATCGTGATCTTTTGTTCACTTCCGCTGCCCTTGTCCTTCGCCGCAACGTGCAGAATGCCATTAGCATCAATGTCAAATGACACTTCAATTTGAGGCACTCCCCGCGGTGCAGGTCTGATTCCTTCTAATTTGAAGTTGCCCAGCACTTTGTTTGCGCGAGCCATAGCTCTTTCGCCCTGGAAGATTTGCACATCCACTCCAGCCTGGTTATCATCGGCGGTAGAGAAGATTTCGGATTTATGGGTTGGGATAGTTGTGTTGCGTTCAACCAACTTGGTGAACACACCGCCCATAGTCTCAATACCGAGCGAAAGTGGGGTCACGTCCAACAACACAACGTCTTTCACATCACCACCGAGAACGCCCGCTTGAATGGCCGCACCGATTGCCACAACTTCGTCGGGATTGACGCTTTGATTTGGCTCTTTACCACCGGTCAAGCTCTTTACAAGATCTTGCACGGCAGGAATTCTAGTTGAACCACCGACCAACACTACTTCTTGCAAATCATTCAGACTCAATTTCGCATCTTCCAGTGCTTGCAGCACGGGCTTGCGGCATCGTTCAACCAAATGTTTGGTTAACTCGTTGAATTTTGCACGAGTCAATCGAGTATCCAAATGCTTCGGACCGTTGGCGTTCGCTGTAATGAATGGAAGCGATACCGATGTCTCGGTTACTGAGGACAACTCAATCTTCGCTTTCTCCGCGGCTTCAGTGAGGCGCTGCAATGCTTGCGGGTCGGTCCGCAAATCAATGCCTTCGGACTTCTTAAATTCATCAGCGAGCCAGGCAACAATACAATGGTCAAAGTCATCACCACCTAAGTGTGAATCGCCATTGGTCGATCTAACCTCAAAAACACCGTCTCCAACTTCAAGAATCGAGACGTCAAAGGTTCCACCGCCCAAGTCGAAGACCAAAACCGTTTCGTTTGATTTCTTCTCGATTCCGTAGGCAAGTGCAGCCGCGGTCGGCTCGTTGATGATGCGAAGCACATCCAGACCAGCGATCGCACCAGCATTTTTGGTGGCTTGCCTTTGTGAATCATTGAAATAGGCAGGAACTGTGATTACTGCGGCAGTAACTTTTTCGCCCAGATACTTTTCCGCGTCATCTTTCAATTTGCGCAGCACCATTGCGGAAATTTCCTCTGGCGTGTATTCCTTGCCTTGAATCGAAACTTTGCAGCTGCCATCAGCCCCTTCTCGTACCTTATAAGAAACTGTTTTCATCTCCTCGCCAACTTCATCAAACCTGCGTCCGATGAAGCGCTTGATGGAATAGACAGTTCTCTCTGGATTTAATACGGACTGGCGGCGGGCCAATTGCCCCGTCAGCCGCTCACCCGTTTTCGTGAATGCGACAATCGAAGGTGTTGTTCGAGCACCCTCAGTGTTCGCTATAACTATCGGCTTGCCGCCTTCCATGACAGCTACTACCGAGTTAGTTGTGCCGAGATCAATACCTACTGCTTTTGTCATGAACATCCTCCTGCGGGGCTTTAACCTGCCCCAAACTACTGCCAGAAAGCTTTTCGAACTCTCTTGAATTCAATGTACTCAAACCTGAAAGTAGATCTTGAGAAAATATACTTTTTCTTTAACGTCTGGGAATCGTCTGAGCTATATACCGATAAACTTGGCTAACAATCACTTCTGGATGTTCATATTCAAATCATCTTTCGCGTCTGGCTTGGTAGCACTAAAGACGACAAACAATCAACTTGTAAACCATGAAAACATGGAATATTTAGGGCTTACAGCCAATTTAAAAGAAATTTGCCAATTCCGTGCCGGCGTTGTAGACTATAAGGTACTTCGATGACATCCTATTTAATAGTAGTCTTAAATCTGGGAACAAATTGAGGCTGAAGCACATCAGAAGAAGACTGTAAGACCAATAAAATTCGAGATAGATCAAGGACCCATTTTTGTTACTCCGGGGATAGCCTGTCCGAGGAGGGCCTATGCAGCAAGCTGCTCGGCTCCTGCAGCCAAGCTGCCCGGCATAATAGTTGTCGAAACGTTCAAGAGTAGTAGTTTTTAACAGAATGAAAATCCTAGTCTCAGCACCGTATTTGGTGCCTCGAAAAATATGGCGAAACAATTCCACATGACAGCAACATTCGATGAGGTTCAAACCATGTCCTACGAAACAGAAAGCCCGAAGAAGAGCAACCGCGGATTCGCTTCAATGAATAAAGATGAACAAAGACAAATCGCAAGCATGGGCGGAAAGGCCGCGCATGCTCGAGGTACTGCTCATGAGTTCACATCTGCCGAAGCAGCCGAGGCTGGCAAAAAAGGCGGTCAAAGCCGTGGACGCAGCCGAAATGCACGTTTGACCAGCGAAACGGAACAACAACCAGGGATAAGCAGCTAAGTACTGCTCGGGGCTTCAATGGCTTTCAAAGTCGTTTGAGTGCATTTCAGACAAGTATCGCCGACGTAGGTACGCTCGCAGACAGCGCATACAGACGTCGGTTTTGCTGTTCTCTGACTGAAAGGAGTAAAGATTTTCGATTGTAGACCGCTATTCTTCTCTTTTATATCCAGGGCACGTTGATAAAAAATCTTCGCCTGCTCCACGTTTTTCTGCTTGTGATACAGCGCGGCTAAATTCATAACAATCTCGCCGACGTCATTATGATCGTGACCGAGAGAGCCTTCAAATATATTGAGTACACGCTTACCGAGAGCCTCTGCCTCAGTATACTTGCCTTGTTCATAGTACACGCCGGCCAGTCCCTTAAGACTTTGCGCCGTATTCAGACTGTCGTAGCCGCAGTATTTTTCCTTAATTTTAATCGCATCCCAGTAAAGATTTTGAGCCTGACTGTACTTTCGCTGTCCAGAACAAGCAGCAGCCAGCCCGTCGAGCGTTGTAGCCAGCCTCGGGTCGCCCTCGCCGTCAAATTCTACGATTTGAAGAGCAGCAAACCATAGCGACTCCGCTTCAGGATAATCTCCAGTCTGCGTTGCCTTTTCAGCCAATTCCTTATAATGATCCCAGTCGCTTTCCACTCGTAAGCCGCCACCATAACGGTCCCATGACAATTTATCCCCGCCCTGCTGCTCTCTCAAACGTGATCGGAGTGTTGGCTTTGCCGAATAAACTTTTCCACTGCAGCTCGCTAATTCGAGTCAGCACTGGGAGCAAAAACACCACCCGCGATATCGCTAACGACTTCTTCTCACTACGCAATGAACTATTTATTACTATTTACGTTGCGGTAAAGTAGTGAGTATGGCTAAACCTTCTTCAATATCTGTACGCGAGCTGCCACTTTTCCCTTTGCCGGAGGTGGTCCTTTTTCCAGAAAGGCCAATGCCACTGCACATCTTCGAGCCCAGGTATAAGTTGATGGTCAACACCATCCTCGATGGCGACAAGAGCTTTGGCATGTTACTTTGGGACCCGGTAAACGGAGAGCCTGCCACTATCGGATGTAGCGCAGAAATCACTGACTTTAGACGATTAGCAGATGGACGGCTGAACATAATGACAGTCGGTCGAAAGCGCTTTAGAGTGCTCGAATACATTCAAGAAAAGCCATACCGAGTTGGCTTAGTCGAGTGGATCGAAGATTTTCAACCTGAGACTGACCTAACTGCGCTTTCAGAAGAAGTCTCGCAACTTTTGAAGGATATTGCTTATCTATTGGCAAAGTTAACTGATAAAACAGTCGAACTGCCTGAAAACATGCCAGACGCACCTGTAAATCTATCTTTCTGGGTGGCCAGCAATTTGTACGACCTCGCCTCCGAACAACAATCATTGCTGGAATTGCGGGACACGAGTCAGCGACTCAGAAGAGAAGTTGAAATTCTATTGGCCAGTCGCAATCAACTAGCGGCTCGAACTGCTTTGAAAGACGCCGTCGGCTGAGCACTATATGTGGTGCTAGTGCGCGGCTGGAGTCGCGGGTGCCGCTGGAGTCGCGGGAACTGCCGAAGTCGCAGCTGCTGGAGCCGTAGGTGCTGGTGGAGTTGCTGTCGCAGGTGCTGTTGAAGTCGTCGCTGAAGCTTGAGTAGCCGCTGCAGCTGATGCAACAGTTGCTTTTAGCGCGCTTATATTCTGCAGGAGCAGTTGCTTACTCTTGGCTGGGGGGTTGTATTCCAGTGCTTTTGTGTAAGCTGTGATTGCCTCCGGCGCTTTCTTCTGATGTTTGTAAACGCTGCCAAGGTTGCTCCAACTTTCCCAGATATTCGGCTTCAATTCGATAGATTTTTTCAACGCTTCAGCCGCTGAATCCAAATCATTGTTCTTCTTATAGGTCAGGCCCAGATTATTGAAGAATTCGTAGTCGTAAGGATAAATAGCAATCGCTTGTTTATATTTGGCAATCGCTTGCTCAAATTTAGAGGATCTATACAGGGCTATGCCCTGGTTAAAAGAAACATTCGCCTGATCCCACTTTGCAGATTCGCCTTTGCCAGGAAAGGTATGTCCCTCAGCCAATACTGGCCCGACGCCAAGTAAAGCAATGGCGACAGAGGCAAACAGGTGCTGCATTTTCATCAGATTCCACACTCCTTAATTCAGCCAACAATGCTATGTACCACAAAAGGGTTTCAGATCGCATAATAGTCAGCATTTGGTTTACTCCTCAACTTTTGTTAAACTACTTGCGACCGACACCCGCCAATCTCTAGTGGAGTTCAAGATCATGACAAACGCAATAGCCATTATTGAGCGTTTGCTCGGCGCGGAATCAGTCCAATCAAATGAGCACGTTATTGAAACCGCCTCGCGTCACGTGTCCAACGTCGAGTCAAGATTCAGCGATAGCTTTGACTTGCTCGTGCGAGAGATTAGCAGCACATGGGGTTTGCCCCAATTCAACAGCACAGTGCCTAGCACCGGCGATGAAGTGGAAGAAGAAGAGGAAGACCGCGATCAGCAGGCTACTACCAATGGTGGCAATGGTTCCGAACAAGCCGAAGGTGAACGCAAGAAAAGGAAACTGCGCAACGTAGTTCCACCTTGGAGCAACGGCAAAAGCAAGAGTGGCGGCAAATGCAAAGCTCTAAGGCTTTCATACTGGAAGCGAGCAAATTTAATCGGTTATGTAGTGCTTCGAGCCGAGTTTGACACGGTGAAAAACGTGCCGATTACATACGATCTAATTCTTGGTGCCCGGCGGCGCGGTCAAGACTCAAGCAGAAATATTCAACATCTAAAGCAAGCTAAAGGTGGCTGGTTTATGCCCTTTATCAATTGGCTATTTGGTCGCACTTAATTCCAACGATAGGAGCGGCTCGGTATGAGGTGCCGTCCACTATCATAAGATTTAAATCGCAATATGAAATTCACAAAGCGATTTTGTTCACCCCAGAGTGGCAAAATATCTGGCGATATCACCTGCGGTGCAAATCCAAACCGCATCTCGTTCTTGGCAAATATGTTCTAAGGCGCGACGCAAATGTCGTAACCGGAAAGGCTGTCCGGTTATATAAGCATGCAAAGCGATTCCCATCACAAGCGATTGATCCCGAGATTGTTCCAACATTTCGTCGAACTGATCGATAATCATATTTGCGAAAGCATCTCCTTCAATATGTCGCGCAATAATCGCCGGAATATCATTGATCTCCTGAGGATAAGGAATTGACAGAAACGGCTTTCCAGAGCGAGTCTTGAACCAAGTCGGCTGATCGTCATGGCACCAATTCAAAGTATATTTGTAACCATGTTCGGCTAACAAATCAGGGGTGACATCACTAATTGCGATCCATGGAGAAAGCCAACCTTGCGGTGGTGCCTGGTGATGAATTTTGATCGCTTCAGTTACTGCCGAGATCATCGATTTCTCTTCATCAGCCGCCATACGGCTTTGAGCGAACGCATTTGAATAACCGTGGGCGACAATTTCGTCGCCACGCTCACTGAATGCCCGGACAAGCGATGGACAGTGCTCATACAAAGAAGTGTTAACGAGCACTGAGACAGGCAACTCCAGTTTGTCGAACATGGATAACATTCGCCAGGCTCCGACGCGATTGCCGTATTCACGCCAGCAGTAATTCATCACGTCGGGTTCAGAACTAGGGGCCAGTTTGGCACCCAACCCCTGCCCATAGCTGAAGTGCTCAAGATTGAGCGCTAGATATACAGCTAGCTTCTTTTCTTGCGGCCAACTAAAAGATGGTCGCTCAACGATAGAAGAATAAGGAAACCTGCCATGATCTGAAAGCATTAATGACCAGCGTCGTTGATCTTCTTCTCTGCCGAAACGGTTTTCACTTCTTCAACCTTGTCCACCGACTTAATGCTCACAGTAGAAGGCTCTGTAGTTTTGCCTTCTGACTTCACTTCAGTTTTTATCGTGTCTGTTTTACTTGTTTCGGATTTAACAGTTTCAACTTTGTTCGTTTCTGTTTTCGTTTCAGCGGCTACTGGCGAAGGTTTCATTGACTGAAGCTTGGTTTCGATGCGCGTCAACTCTTCTTGCTTATTCTGTTTCTTAAGCACATTCATATATGCCTCAAGCAATTTCACCATCTGTGGAGAACCAGAATCATTCAATTTAGCGTCTATAGTTTTACTCAACAACTCGGCGGCATCAGAGAAATTACCTGACTCATAGTAGGCCTTGGATAATTCCAGAGCCGCAGTTATAGTTTCTGGACTATCGACACCAAGTTTTCTTGAACGTTGGGTGTATACCTGTTGAAAATAGTTGTAAGAGTCCGAATATTTCTTTTGAGCAAAGCAGATCTGACCTAACTTTTCTAAGGTCGGCACCAGTTCATACGTGCCGGCGCCATAATGCTTCAACTCGGTGGTAAGAACTGCGTGGTAGCAAACTTCCGCCCCCGCCAAATCCCCACGTTTTCGCATCAACTCAGCGATAACGCCCATTATTTTAGTGACAGCCGGATCTTTGCTTCCCCAAATTCTTTCGCGAATCAGGAGCGAACGGCGATAAAGTTGTTCAGCCTCAGCATTCTTTCCAGCTTTCTGTTTTTGCACTGCCAGATCAAACAGCCTGTTGGACTCTTTACCAGCGTCTCGAACCATAATGCGCGGATCGATCGGATCTCCATTTTTATCTGTACTGGCAAATGCAAAGGCATTGTTGGAGCCCGCGGCAGCGCTGCCCGAACCACCGGATGCAGCGCTGACGCCGCCTAACTGCTTGTTGATCGAACCATAAACATTGTTCAGACCGTTGGAAGCACCGCCTGCATTGCGGTGTAATCCAGCGCCCAAAGTGGCGCCCATGGCATGAGCCGCACCCATTTCAGAAATACCTTGGGCCAAACTTGGCACCGCCGAGATCAATGCGATCATCATGCTCAAAGCTGCAACACGCGGCAATTTCGATACACTCATTGCGATAACACTCCTGCACCATACTAATTTCGGCGGGCTTCGCCCTCTCTTAGTTTACCCTTTGTGCCACAGGAAGTACCGCTCGCATCAAACAGCGTTGCTTTAACCAGTAATACTATTACTGCAATGCCTTTAGGAGAACGAATCCTTGATCTTGGGCACGCTTGTACGCGTACACAGGTAGGAAGCTACATAAAGAGCAGCGGCAATCAGTACTAAGCTATTAATGCCAAAAAAATTTGACAGATATTCGAGCATCGCGCCAGCAACGGCGCCCAGAAGGTTAAATGCAAAGGCTTGGTCTGGAGCTGGCACGTTTTTGAACGAAGACGCGAAGATTATGCCGGCGAGAAACATCGGAAATATAGTTGCCGTTGAAACTACCATCTGTCCAGCGAAGCCAACCATCGAAGAAAGAATTTGATGCGTAGGCAGTGAGTAACTAATCACAAGCGAAAGAATGAGCAGGCCATACAATAGTCCTAACTTTGATGTAACCCTGTCGTCAAGCTTAATGACAATAAAATTGGCGGCAAGAATCATAAGAAGCACGCCGTTTATAACGATAGCCGAGGTGTACCAAGTTGAGCCGAACAAGAGCGATAACCTTGTGATCGATTGCAATTCAAGAAGTAAGAATGCGGCGCCAAGAAAGAACATCTGCCAGGAGCTAAGCGGTGTCGGTGCGAACAAAACTTTCCTTGCCGCAATCATGCTCAAACTAATAATCACAAACACAACCATCAAGTAAGGCACATCCACAATCACTGGTGAAACATACACGAAAGGCCAATCGTCGGTGAGAATGCGAGCTGAATCCTTCAGCGAAAGCTCCTGAAGAGCGAATGGCGCAATTACTGCCGGATTGATTTTAAGTGCCCTTTTTTCTACCATCGGTCCTGAAATAAAAATCTGCCATGCCAGTTCCGGATTTGTTTGATCAACCACGATTAACGGCGGATAATTAGCGGCCGCATTAATTGTGGAGAACAGGCGTTGAGTTAGCCACGGTCTGGATTGGCAAAATGACACGATCATCAATCCGTCTGGATTGAGTAATTGCAATGCACGTTGCATGCTGTCTTTGGTATACACATAATTGTCTAAGCGAACCGAACCACCTTGTCCCGTAATTGTGTGGGAGTCTAGTCCAGCGAAAATGATCATATCGTAGTGCTTGTTGCACTTGTTCAAGAAATCGCGTGCATCGTCGCAAATGCGGTTGACTTTAGAGGACCCATACGGGTTCTCCGGGTGTCTTGTTTGACCAAGCGAGAGGATCACAGGATCAATATCAACGGCGTCGACTTGCTCAGCACCATTGCGCAATGCGGCTGCAACATCATTGCCTGAGCCTGCGCCCAGAATCAGAACTGTCGATGGCTTTTTGAGCTTGTAAGGCAAATTATAGTGCCTGGAGTGTTCTTCAAGCTTGTCTCTCAGCTCCTTAGGCATTTTCGGGTTGTTGAGATTGGATGGTCTAAGATCAAGAGCATATTGATAGAAAGATCCATTAGTGCCAATTACAATTCCTTGATTAGTCTTCCAAATAGGGTCTTCTGCTTTTGTACCTGCCGAAAATTGCGTCACACTCAGCTTTTGGTATGGCGACCAAAAAATGACCTCGCCTGGCGCGGTCATCGGCATGAAGGCTAAAACTAGAGTGACCGCGAGAGGTAGCAGTGTCAGCCACCATTTAGCCTTGGCATAATAAGCGATTAGCAAGGCAGCTGGAATCAAAAGAAACCAGGGAGGCAAGCCGGCAAAAGTAAAAGCTGAGAACAGCACGCTTCCAGCAATTGAACCAGCTATGTTGACGGAATAGGCTGTTAGTGGAGGGATGTCGATGAACAGTTGACCGAGCCTCGAGCCGAGGCAAACCATTGTGGCAAAAGATCCTGACAAAACTACTATTAGGATCAATGTAAAAAGGGCAACATAGATCCAGAGCCATTGTCCATTGAATACGGTTGGGTCTGACCACTGCCACACGCCTATGGATGGAAAAAAGAACTTATCGAAACCAATCAGCACACCAAGTTTCAAGAGGGCAACAAACTGCATAATCGCTAATGGTGCTAGTCGAAAGTAATTCAGATTTTTTTGGCAAGCGAATCCGACTCCTAAACCAACAAAACAAGTAACGAGTGGAAAAGTTTTAAATACCGTAAATGCCAGAAAATCTGCGGATATCCAGCGGATAACAAGAAGCTCGAAGTAAAGAGCAACAGCGCTCAGAAGAAATAATTCAACCAGCTCTCTTTTATTATTCTGAGTTTCCACTGCCAAGAAATGTGTTCCCTATGAGTTGACGCGCGTCCAACTACGCTGAAAGTATTCGCGGAGGCAGAGGAATATTATCATTTATTGAAGCCGCCCCGCAAAGTTTACGGCGTTTCCGCCTCTCTTCATCGTGATCATTAAAGCCTCGACAGCCTGGGCAAACAGTTCCTCGACAACCTCTCCGTTGTCTGGAAACGATGCGGCGCCCACACTTACAGTAATCACCAGAGTGGCTTGCCACTGCTGCTGCACGGCAAACTGCTCCATCTTGGTGCGGATGCGCTCGGCAGCCACTTCCGCACCTGCAACTGGAGTTTCAGGCAAAATAATGCCGAAGCAGTCCTCTCGGCACCGCCCAGGGATATCAACATCTCTGATTGAACTCAAAATCATTTTTGCCACTGCCTCGACAACAGCGGTCTTGGTTTCAGCACTGCTTTTGACGGCAATCCGCTCGAGATCGTCTATACCAACCAGGCAGATTGAAAGCGGACGTTTGTAGCGCCTGGCTCTCTGAATTTCATAATTCAAACGCTTATAGAACGAATTGAAACTCGAAGATAGTGAAGTCAAGTCAAGCAATGCCCGGCGCTCCAATTCAGCGTCCGTGACGCCCGGCCCCTCCACTTCCCGGTTAGCTAATAATTTAGATTCTTCACGGGGAATGTCGAACTCGGGCAGGTCACCACCGGACCATGGAAACTGAGCGTTCTTGCTGCGCAATTCAGCCAGGCGTTGGTGAAACAAAGCCTCTTTGGCCTTGTTCTGGAACTGATCTTTTCGGGGGTCTTTGTACATAAGTAGATTTCAATATACCTGCCGCACTGGCTCGCTAAACTTTGCTCCGTCCAACCTCACCAAATGCGATACTAATGTCGTGGTTTTTCAGACATTACGATATTCAATAACCTTGATCTTGGCACAATGCTGCTTGATATGATCCACATGCGTTTGTTTCAATAGGCGTCCAGCACGTGGTTTCGTCCACCAAGAAGTTCAAACAACGCTTTGCAGTGTGGTTTCTCGAAGGCATGAGGGACTTACCCCGCCGCGCCGATGAAATAAGAAAAGAGCAAGACAGCTGGTACAAGGTTATGTGCCTGACGGGCGTTGACTACTTTTCTTCCCTGGGGTATGCGCCAGGAATTGCCTTCATAGCAGCCGGCGTTTTATCGCCGGTGGCAACGTTATTTCTGGTCCTATTGACGCTGCTAGGCGCTTTACCTGTTTACAGCAAGGTGGCTGCCAAAAGTCCGCACGGGCAAGGCAGCATATCCATGCTCGAACATTTGATGCCAGGCTGGACTGGCAAGGTATTCGTGCTGTGTTTGCTGGGCTTTGCTGCCACAGATTTCATCATTACAATTACACTTTCAGCTGCCGACGCTACAACCCACTTGGTGCAGAATCCATGGGTGCCACTTTATATGCAGCATCGCATGATTTTGACTCTATTCATGCTCTGTGTTCTGGGTGGCATTTATTTGAAGGGCTTTCGCGAAGCAATCGGTGTTTCGGTGGTGCTAGTCAGTCTCTATCTCACACTCAATGCCGTGGTGGTCGGTATTGCTTTAATGGAAGTAGCGAAACAACCGTGGCTGCTTCATAACTGGCAAAACCTTGTTTGGCACGACGACCGAGTCCACGGTTCTGTTTTTCGATTACTAGCTTACTCTTGTGTTTTCTTTCCGAAATTGGCGCTTGGGATGTCCGGATTTGAAACCGGTGTAGCAGTGATGCCGCACATCAAGGGCGATCTTAATGACGACCCGGATCATCCGCGCGGACGAATTCGCTACGCCCGTTGGTTGTTGCGCACAGCAGCGGCGATCATGAGTCTGTTTTTGATTTCAACCAGTTTTGTGACGACAGTCTTGATCCCGCAGGTGCTGTTTCAACCAGGTGAAGAGGCTAACGGTCGAGCTCTTGCCTATTTAGCGCACATTTATTGCGGTCACCAGTTTGGCACGGTCTATGACATCAGCACCATTTTCATTCTCTGGTTCGCCGGAGCTTCCGCGATGGCGGGATTGCTTAGTCTCGTGCCTCGCTATTTGCCCCGATACGGAATGGCTCCCGAGTGGGCCCGAGCCACTCGACCACTGGTCGTCTTTTTCACCCTCGTCGCCTTCGCCGTAACTTGGCTCTTTAACGCAGAAGTGGACGCGCAAGCCGGTGCCTATGCGACTGGCGTTCTAGTGGTCATGACGTCTGCCGCAATCGCTTGTACTTTAAGCGTCTGGAAAAAGAAGAAAGGTCAAAGAGTATTTTTCTCCTTAATCACTATCGTCTTCGTCTACACAACTATCGTTAATTCCATCGAAAGACCAGATGGTATCAAGATTGCATCCTTCTTCATATTAGTCATGCTGATCAGTTCGTTGGTATCACGGGTGAGGCGCTCAACAGAACTGCGCGTCAAGAAAGTAGTTCTCGACGATATGGCAGATCAATTCATTATGGAAGCCAGCAAGGAAGTGGTTCGCCTACTGGCACACCGGCCAGGTGGACCATCCGACTATGCCACCAAGGCGGCTGAATGCGTCAAGCTGCATAACATTCCAGAGGATCAAATCATATTTATGGAAATCAGAGTCAGTGACGCCTCAGACTTCGGTGATGAAATCTTGTCTGTAACTGGTTCGATGGAAGGTCCATATAAAATACTGCGTGGCGAAAGTCCAGCGGTACCAAATGCGATGGCAGCTCTTCTGCTCTTCATCAGGGATAAAACGAAGAATCAACCGCACGTCTATCTCGGTTGGACTGAAGGGAATCCGATTATGTACATTCTAAAATACCTGTTTCTCGGCGAAGGTGAAACAGCTCCGCTGACGCGCGAGATTCTAAGAGGGGTCGAGCGTGACCCGGCGAAGCGCCCACGTGTGCACGTCGGTTAAGAGCGACTGACTTTTACACCTGACATGAAAACATGCTTTATTGCCAAAGTAGATTTATCCCACACTACTAGGTCTGCGCACTTACCAGGTGCGATTTCACCGAGCTTGTCGGACCAACCCATTGCTTTTGCCGGATTAAAAGTAGCCATGCGAATGGCGTCAGTAAAAGATGCAACTTTCCATTCGACAACATTTTTGACGGCCTGATTTAAATCAATTGAAGAGCCGACCAGCCCCCCACCAGTCGTTCCAATTTGTGCCGCATCAGTGACGAGTATGACCTTATCCACTCCCTTTGCTTTGAGCAAAAGTTTGATTGCTGGAACATCTACGTGGAGTCCATCACAGATCACACAACAGGTGACACGGTCATCCAACAATGCTGCAGTCACCGCTCCTGGTGCGCGGTGATGAATTGGAGGCAAAGCATTATACGTATGCGTCATCAGCCTCACCCCCCGATCAAAAGCCAGCTGCGCTTCTTCGAAATTAGCATTCGAGTGGCCGAGCGAGACAACGATACCCTTTGAATACAGAAATTTGAGGCTTTCATCACTTGGATCAGACTCAGGTGCGACAGTGATCATGCGCACCGAGGGCGTGGCCAATTGCTCTAAAAGAGCTTTCGAAAGAGGTTTGATCCACTCGGGAGGATGCACACCGGGTCGCTGAGGAGACAGACACGGACCTTCCAGATGCACTCCAGGCAGACGCGCAGAACAACCTTTCACTACCCCAAACATATTGCCCGTGCCCATTGAGCCAACACCTATAGATTGCAGAAACTCGACATTCCTCCTGATGTGTTTGACATCTGCAGTGATTAGAGTGGGCAAGAAAGTCGTAACACCAGAGTTAACCAGTTGACGACAAAGGGCAGCAAGGTCTTCGATAGTCGGATCGCCCCAGAAATTGCAATCTGGTCCCCCGTTTAGCTGCAAATCAATTAGACCAGGCGTCACATAACATCCGCTGACGTCCAATTTTTCTACTTTTGTTGTACTAGAGTCTACTGGTCCCACTCCCTGGATCACACCGTCGTCTACAATCAGATCAGTAAACCGCTCTTCTAAAGGAGTGATAATGGTGCCGCCGATGAGAGCCAGTTGATTCATACTAAGATTTGACTTCTGCTTGCATAATCGATGAAATTTCTATAATATTTCTCGATGGTTGGTGCCCGGATGTTTGGTTACTTGTGCCGATTCGATTGGTTAGAGTGAACTCTGGGAATATTACTGTTTGAAATGGCGTGACAACAAGGCCTTGGAGCCAATGCCCGAAGAAGAAAAAAAAGCCAGCGGAAACGGAAACCTCATGGAGCGCGTAGTCGAGCTTCAGGATGAGTTACTTCAGTCGCAAGAAAAGAATCTTCTTTTATCAGCGCAGACTCGAGAATTAGAACGAATCGCTCGCGATTCTGAAGACATGAAGGCTGAATTGACTGCCCAAGGATTGTTGCTGACTGATAAAAGTCGGGAAAACAAACACCTTCACCAGGAGCTTTCTCGGGTCACTGGCGTGTTGGATGTCAAACTGAATGAAGTTGAAGAGTTGCGAGCTGCAGTTTCGGAATTACAAAATCAACTGAAGATGCGTGAGTCAGAGCGTGATTTGCTTGCAGTTATGCTCAACGAAGCTGAGAATGCGCAGCGCCGAGCTGAAGAGACGTATATAAACGTCGCGAAAGATCAGCAACAAAACAATACTGGCTGGTTGCGTCCGTTTAAACCAAAGAAATAGCAAGATGGAGAGCGGGTTTTTAACCCGCCCAGCATGAACGAATAACGACGCGAAATGAGCGCGGCTATTCTAGCCGCCCAGAGTTAGTAAGCCGTTTAAAAACCCGCGCTCGGGCACCATATTTGGTACTACTCTTAAAGCTTAATTACCTAAGGCTTGCTGAAAGGACCATTGGAGCTCGGCGCCGCCGTTGAGCCACTGGCTGCAGAGCTGCTTGATCCGCCCAAATTGAAGGCAGGATCGACAGGAAAATCAGCTGGATTTGATGTACTGGAGGTCTGTACATTTGGATCGACAGTGCCCAGTGTTGTAGGACCATGTCCCATCTTGGCACCGATAAATGACTGCACTATGCCACCAACACCGCTCAAATTGACATTCGTTTGCCGTCTGCCCAGCCCAAACAAAGTCTTTCTCGAAGAAATACTGTCACCCATCATGTCGCCCATGCCAATCTGGGTGCCGCTGATCAGTCCATGCTTCTTCTGAAATTTGTTACCAAGAAAATTCACGTCAGTTTGTCTACTAAACAATCCATTCTCTTTCACATAATGATCGCCAAGACGGTCTTGGATACCTTTCTTTTCGGTCAGTCCAAAAAGTCCATGTTGAATGGCAAAGCCGTCACCGTAACCATCTGTGATGTTGTAATTATTGCCGCCATGCGCAAGAGCGGCCGACTGCATTGCGACTAAGGCAGCTAGACTCAAAGCAATGTTTAGACCTTTACTCACAGAACTTACCTCTAAATTTGGCTCTAGATCTGAGGACAACTTGCAATACCAATTGTTCCCTACTTACCCACCTTGCTAGAATCATGTGCCTTATTGTGGGCACAAATGAACATCGACTTGGATAACCTATCAAACGACCTGCTGGCTGGAAATCGACGGGCCCTGGCGCGGGCCATCAGCGTCGTTGAAGATGGCGGACCGAACGCCACAAAGCTGGTCAAAATGCTCTTCCAGCATTCGGGAAAGTCGCACCTCATAGGCATAACGGGCTCACCAGGTGTGGGCAAATCAACTCTCGTTGATGCTTTAATCACCGAAATTCGCAAGGATGGACTAAAAGTCGGCGTTCTTGCCATCGATCCTTCGAGCCCATTCACAGGCGGCGCCATACTCGGCGATAGAATCAGGATGCAGGGGCACACCCTGGACAAAAACGTCTTCATCCGCTCAATGGCCAATCATAATCATGCCGGCGGCGTTGCGCTGGCTACCTATGACGCCGTCAGAATGCTTGAGGCTTCTGGATACGACGTTGTTCTTATCGAAACAGTGGGAGTTGGTCAGTCAGAGCTGGCCATCACTCAAACCGCTGATACGACTATCCTCGTTCTGATGCCGGGGTCAGGAGATGACATTCAGGCGATTAAGTCCGGAATTATGGAAGTAGGCGATATTTTTGTCGTAAACAAAGGCGATTTGCCTGGCGCCAATAAATCAGCCAGTGAAATCAGCAGCAGCCTTGAGTTGACGAACTTTTCTACGGCATGGAGACCGCCAGTCATTACCGCAATCTCCGAGTCAGGCCAGGGTGTGGACGAGATCTGGCAATCGGCCCGCGAACACAAAGCCTTCCTAGAAGAATCCGGACTGCTGGCTGAACGGCGTAAGTTCAAGATACAAGCTGAGCTGTCAGAACTCGTCGCAGCGATCGCACGAGACAACTTGAAAGCCTCAATGGAAAATTCCCAAGAAGTGCAGAAGATCCTCAACCAGGTTGCATCTCACGAACTCGATCCTCATACCGCGGCACAAGGACTGGTGCTCGATCTGTTCGGGACAAGCAGTTAGGTCACGCACAATAAGGAGACAAGCTGCGCTCGTCATCGGAGTGCCCTATCGAATTGGACGCGCCGAAGTTAGAACACCACCGATGGTACCGGAGAGGACGCTCTTGTCATCGTGTATCCATTCGGAATAGCAGGAGCTTGCCCCCTGATTTGGAGCGACTCTAAGAAGGTAAAGGCTTTCTCTGCAATCTTGCCTTTAAATTGATCGATACCTGCTGAAAAGCTGTGCAAGAGCGCCGATCCATCAAATTTGCCAGAAACGACTTCGGCAGGCCGCAGGGTGCTAACGCTGACGACTTCCACTTCGTCTGACTGCGGTCCAATCGTGCCACAGCTGGCTCCTTGCAGCGTCGGTGCCTGCGGCGCCTCGGTCATCATCGCTGAAGCGACAGTTGGTTGTTGGTAGGTTGCCGCCGCCGCTTGCTGGGCACCGGCATCACGACAGTTAAAAGAAAGAATTAAGACCAAGGCAAAAGCAGCAGCAGACGCTGCTCCAGTCGTTGTTTTCATAGTAATAGTCCTGCGCTAAGTGAATTCGGAAAGTGAATTCTGGTGATAGTAAGTACGTACATTGTGCCTAAATACGCGGGCACTGAATATGGTAAAAACCCTGAATGACAACTGGTGATCAAAAATCGTGGTAGAAGAAGATTTCTTCAACATCGAAATGATCATCGAGAGAACGCAGTGGAACCATCGTCTATAAATTGATTTTTGCAGACTTTTCGATGCCGGCTGGAAGCCGGCGCTCCCAGGTTAGCGTCCAAGTTAGACGAGGTGAACGCCGCCATCGACTTTGAGTTCCGCGCCGGTTATCCACGCGTTTTGCGGGTCGGCCAAAAACACTATCGTTCGCGCCACATCTTCTGGCTCTCCAGCACGACCAAGGGGATAGATCTTTTTGCTCTTCTCTAAAATCTTGTCAGCATTCTCGTGACCCATTAGGTTATCCAACATCGGAGTGTTGACTAGTGCTGGAAGAACAGCGTTGACCCGCACCTTATATGGTGCCAGCTCGACCGCGAGCTCCCGCGTCAAAGAGAGCACTCCGCCTTTAGAGGCAGAGTAGGCGCTCGATGGCAGCCCCGGAAAGCTTTGCAAGGCAAGCAATGACGACACATTAACAATCGATCCGGCAGTTTCAATTAATGCTCGCGCTGCGAACTTGCACATGAACCATGTGCCTTTTAAATTGATGTCGACAACATAGTCGAAATCTTCCTCGCTCATTTCAAGCAAACTGCCAGATTGAAACACACCAGCGTTGTTTATAAGGATATCCAGCCGCCCAAAAGCACCTAGCGTGTCACGAACAATCTTGTTCGCGTAACCTTCGCTGGAAACGTCTCCCGATGTGTATCGCAACTTTTCCGGCGATTGAGAGAGAGACTCTGAGGCACTTTTCAATTTGCTCAAATCCCGTCCGACAATCATGACTTGAGCGCCGCGTTCAAGCAACATCTTGGCGGTCGCCAAACCGATACCTGATCCACCACCTGTTACCAGGGCCACCAAACCGTCCATTGAGAACTTCCTTTATTGCGCTTCGTTCTTGCCAGGAACAATTTTACGGCGCCAAAGGAAATATGCTGGAAGTCCAGAGAGGATTATTAATAGACCGAATCCACTGTATTGAGGTGAAGAGTACATCTGACCAACCATGATTACGCTTGCGAAGAGCACGTAAAACAGCGGTAGAAAAGGATAAGCAGGCACTTTGAAAGGTCTAACTCGATCCGGCTCCTTTTTGCGCAACATGATTAATGCGGCCACGGTCAGAATGTAAAAGAGCACCGCCGCAAAGACAACGTATTCAAGAAGATTACTGTAGGTTCCAGTTGTCGTGAGGATAGCCGCCCAAACTCCCTGAATGAGCAAGCCAAATGTTGGCACTCCTTTTTCCGCGTGAAGAATCGCAGCTGATTTGAAGAAAAGCCCATCTTTCGCCATCGCATAATAGGCTCTAGGACCGGACAAAATGCAGCCGTTCAATGCACCAAAAGTAGAGATCATGATTGCCGCAGCCATGATCTGTGCTCCGTATTGCCCGAAGAGAATTTGCGCCACGGCGGTGCCTACTCTATCTTCCGCTGCATATTGGATACCCCTTCCAACTACTGTTGTGGCGTTTGGATCACCATGCATTGGCAGTATAAGCAGATATACAATATTGCTTACGAAGTACAACAACCCGACTAAAAGTGTTCCGTACATCAGACTTCGCGGCAAGGTCTTTTCAGCGTCTTTGACTTCCTCACCGGCAAAAGTGACGTTGTTCCAAGCGTCGCTGGAAAAAAGCGGACCGACCATGGCTAAGGAAAATATGGCAATCAGCGGCAAGCCCGACAGTGCATTCCCTTTGACGTCCTGCGCCTTCCAGAGGTCTGCACCAAAGTTGACAGGTAATCCGTTCCAGTTGGAAGCGAGGAGCAGACCAAGTGCAATAAGCAGAATCACTGCCGATACCTTGGTCACAGTGAAGGTTGTTTGAATCATCTTTGCAGTGCTAATGCCCTGACAATTTATGAAGGTCAAAAGACTGATCACCAACAATGCCACCAATTGCAGTGACGTAAAATGCCAACCACCAATATCCAAGAAGATGGTTTTGGCTGAAACAAAGGGCAAAAAGACACCGAGAAATTTCGCAAATGCCACTGCCACAGCAGCTATCGTCCCGCATTGAATGACGGCGAATAATGTCCATCCATATAAGAATCCAGAGAGTGGACCATAAGCCTGGCGCAAGAATATATACTGTCCGCCTGCTTGCGGATACATAGCGGCCAGTTCGCCGTAGCAAACGGCTGCCGAAAACGTTAGCAAAGACGCTGCTATCCATGCCATCAATAACCACCCGGGAGCACCTAGCAGTCGAGATGTTTCAGCAGACACAATGAATATGCCCGAGCCGATCATCGAGCCTACAACCACCGCCGTGGCGTCCAACAGTCCCATAGCTCGCTTGAAATGTCCGGTCGTCATACGCAGCACCTCTTGAGGCAAAATCAATAACTAACTTTCTCTGAATACTCTTATCTTTGCTAAACACCGCATGGTGCCATTCAAACCTGTTCCTTACTGTTATGTCATCAAATTAGTATGCCGTTATATATGTGTTCACTATCTGGATTGGCTTGACGTGCGGGTTTCCAACTCATACGATGGCATTGGTGAAATTGCCCGGCAGTTCGCCGACTATACAAGATTCTGGGCGGAGTTGATATTCGCATGTCTAAAATCGCTATTATCAGTCAACCTGACCAAGGCGTTCTGATCGATGTTGGTGGCTGCACTTCTATGCAAGAAGCCGTCTCTCATCTATCTAATACTCTTCAAGTTTCCAATCAATTTTGGAAAGGTGTAAGCGTAGCGCTGAACCTCGGGACACTGGAGCTAACACCACCCCAGGTGGCACAGATCATTGCCATTGCCAAAGGCGTTGGCGCAGCACCAAAGCACGTTTTCTCTGAAAACGAGCCCACGAGAGCATCTTTGCGCTCGCTGCAGATGCCAATCGGACGAGGAGCGCCGATGAGACTTCCTGAAATTTCAATTGATGCGCTAACGCAGCATGAAATTGAAGAGGAAGAAGATGATGTGACCGCGTCAGAATCAAGATCGGCAAAAGAAGATGCGGTGACGATGTACGAAACTGAAGAGAATCTTGTATTTGAAGATTCTCTCACAGAGGAAATTTCTGCTGAAGTTGGCTCTGAGTCGGCAACAGACGAAGAAGTTGAAATCGTATCTGAAGCCGACAGAAAAGCGGCATTCGATCAAATTGTTGACGAAGACGGCGTAGAGCGCTTGGACCCACCTAAGCTCGCAACACCGCCGGTGCCGGCAATACTCTACCTAAGACAACACCTGCGCTCAGGTCAGACTGTCAGCCACAAAGGACATCTTGTGATTATCGGCGACGTTAATCCTGGAGCCGAAGTAATGGCTGAAGGTGATGTCACTGTGTGGGGTGCCTTGCGAGGCATTGCTCACGCGGGAATTGGCGGCAACGTCCATGCAGAAATTCGAGCATTGAAATTGCAGCCGATTCAAATACGAATTGCTCACGCGATTGCCCGATCACCGGACAAGCCGCGCTACAAGTTCTCTCGCTTCGCTAATTCTGGCCCTGAAACAGCCAAAATAATCGACGGCAAAATCAAAATTGCAAAAAGCAGTGTTGATTAGTATCCCCTGATCTGCCGACAGCAATGTCAGAAGATCCACACGTTGCCTGCAGCTAGCTGTTCGGCAGATCCCTAGAAAGACAGTAATCACACAAATCAAGCCAAACGGGTAAATTGAATGAGTGGTCGAGTAATAGTAATCACTTCCGGGAAAGGCGGCGTTGGCAAAACCACCGCATCAGCCAACATCGGTGTGGCTCTCGCCAACACCGGAGCCAGCGTAGCTCTTGTCGATATGGACATAGGGTTGCGCAATTTAGACATTCTTATGGGCTTGGAAAACCGAGTCGTCTACAACCTCGTCGACGTTGTTGAAGAACGTTGCAAGTTGCGACAAGCTTTGGTGAAAGACAAGAGACTGCCGAATCTGAGTCTCCTTCCAGCTGCGC
The DNA here is from genome assembly GCA_003153555.1 of Candidatus Melainabacteria bacterium. Taxonomy (GTDB): domain Bacteria; phylum Cyanobacteriota; class Vampirovibrionia; order Obscuribacterales; family Obscuribacteraceae; genus PALSA-1081. The sequence goes on from PLZS01000084.1 coordinate 107,579, forward strand.
AAACACGAGACAAGACTGCGGTCAATTCCGACCAAATGAAAGTCTTGTGTGGCGAATTAAAAGCAATTTTTGACTTTGTTATCGTCGACAGCCCAGCTGGAATCGAAAGCGGTTTTCAAAATGCAGTTGCCGGTGCAGAAGAAGCAATCGTGATCACGACACCAGAAATGTCTGCTGTCAGAGATGCTGATCGCATTATCGGACTGCTCGAAGCGCGCAAAGACGAAATCTCGCAATATCGTTTGGTCGTCAATCGCATTCGCCCCAACATGGTGAAAAACAGCGACATGATGAGTGTTGAGGATGTGCTTGAAATTCTTTCTGTGAAACTTCTCGGAGTGGTACCAGAAGACGAAGAGATCATTACTTCGACAAATCGAGGCGAGCCTGTATCAGGAACCGACAATACTCGTTCGGGTCTGGCGTTTAGAAATATCGCCAGAAGAATCCGCGGCGAAGATGTTGAGCTGATGGATCTTGATGCTCTTAACGGCACCTGGATGACACGCCTGGTCAAATTCTTTAATCCCTCAGTCCGGGTTTAAGGGAGGAACTAAAGTTGCATCAAGTAATTAACTGGTTTTTCCGGCCAAACACGGATTCAGCCCGCGACACAGCCAAAGATCGGATGCGCAACATGCTCACGCATGACCGTCTTGAGCTTCCAGCCGGCAGATTAGAATCTCTTGAAGAAGAGTTAATCGCGGTCGTATCAAGATATTTCGACCTCGACAAAGACACTACGAAATTCGATCTTGAGCAGTACGAAAGAAGAGCGTCACTAGTCGCCAACTTCCGCTTACTGCGATCTAAATGCTGACCTATATCTAGGTCGCTATCGAACCTGGAACCTAAGCTGTGCGTAACCTTGAAGGAATACGCACAGCTTATTTTTCTAGGGCGAAAGGGTCGTATTGGCGCTCGATCAACCCAACAAATGCTACGATAGAGCCGGTCTAGGGCGGGCAACCTCGTACTTATTTGAACTGATTTGAACTCAATTCTGCAAGCCTCTCCGGCTGGCTATTACCTGCGGACAATTTACAACTTCCTTTCTTCAGTTGATTGGTGGCTGGTCGCCGCAACTTCTTTTCTGGTATGTACAGGCTTGAACATCCTGCACTACTCTCAACATACCCTTGAGTATTACACTAAGCAGCTAGAATTCATGTGGGCTGGAGTCGCCCTAGCAGTCATTTTCGCCCGAATTCCGTATTACTTTTGGACGCACAAATATGTCGTGCCCGTCATCTATGTAGCAAATCTGGGTTTGCTTCTGGCGGTCATGCTCAAAGGACACTCCGCCCAAGGCGCCCAACGTTGGCTCGCTTTGGGACCGATTACGTTGCAGCCGTCTGAAATCGCCAAGATTGTGGTTATTTTTACCATTGCGGCTTGGCTCAAGAAGTACCCAATCAAGAGCTTCTTCGACATCTTCAAAGTGATCGGAATCATCGTGCCACCGGCCATTTTGGTATTTAAACAGCCAGACCTTGGTACCTCATTAACATTCGGCGCTGTCTTCTTGGGAACAGTGTTTTGGTCGGGCGGCACTATAACCGACATTCTCATTCTGATCAGCCCTCTCGTCAGTCTGGTATTGGACGCCTTTAATCCGCAGTGGTGGCTGTACTTTTTGCCCACACTTGGCGTAATTTTGCTTTTATTTTGGCGTCATAAAAACTGGCATTGGGCAATCAGAATATTGCTGATTATCGTTGTGGTTGGAGCCAATTACGGAGCCGGTTTAGCTCGTCCTCACATGTGGAACTTGCTCAAGGAATACCAACAAAAAAGACTGACAAGTTTCGTCAATCCGTATGAGGATCCTCGTGGCTCGGGTTATCACATCCTCCAAAGTTTGATCGCTATCGGCAGTGGTGGCATAAATGGAACCGGGCTTGGCAAAGGAAACCAATCGCAGGGGGCTTTCATTCCTGAACGGCACACAGACTTCATCTTCGCAGTGCTCGGAGAGGAACTTGGTTTCAAGATCGCCTTTTTTGTCGTGCTAGCGTATGCCACGATTTGCATTCGCGGATTGATAATCGCTTATCAAAGTCGCGATGACCCCGCAGGAAGTGTCATGGCGATCGGTCTGATGTGCATGTTTCTCTTCCACGTTTTTATCAATATCGGAATGACCATAGGCATCATGCCGGTGGCCGGTGTTCCATTGCCCTTCCTGAGCTATGGTGGCACGGCGCTTTTGGTGGACTTAGTATCAATCGGTCTGCTCCAGTCCATTTACGCATACAGCCGCTCGTCAAAGAAGGACGTCCGACACTAGTCGGACTCACGCTGCTGCTCAATAGGGTGGACTGGCTGTGGCAAAGCCGAGCGACCGCCGCAGGAACGCTGCCTTATCGAAGACAATGTCCGGACCCGACGATTAGCGCACGCTGCCTGTGGGCTAAATAGCAATACAAAGATTCGGGACACAAAGGAAAAAGTCATGCGAAGAAAAAGTTTGCTGCTTTACGTAGCAATTTTAGTTACGACGCAGTGCTCGTCGAGTGTGGCGGCACCTGGGCAACAGGTTTCCTGGCGTTCGCAAGTAGACAAAGCAAAACAGTTGTATGACGCTGATAATTTCACTGAAGCCGCGACAGCAGCAGCTATTGCATATCAAGCCGCACTTAAAGTGCCGAACGCGACTGAGCGCGACGTGGCTCTGGAGCAGTGCATGGACCGAATTCATACAATCCGCTATCGCTTCGAAAGTAAGGGGCAATGGGGATGGGCCGAGTATATGCTGACGTGGGAGGTTTCTGACGAGCGCCGGAAAGACGCGCTACAACCGGCAGGTCCGTATCACTTTTCCTTTGCGCTCACACAAAAGATGAGGGCTCTCGCCAAAGCTTTAGTGATGCAGAACAAAATTGCGGACGCTGATCGAGTAACCAAACAAGCAGACGAAATTGATGCCCGTCCAAAGCGAGCCATGGCCAAACAACAACAGGACATGGAAAGAAACATCAAGAACTTCCAGTCAGCGGCAGCCGATGCGCAGCGAAAAGAAGCTCAAACTCCACCGCCCGCAACGACACCAAAACCAACGCAGGAGCCGTAACGCTAACATCTGGATTTTCCGATGCTAAGCTACTGTTTTGTCGCCGAGTTTGGGAAGCGTGAAACAAAATTTGGTGCCTCTAGATTCGCGTCTTTCTGCCCAGATCTTCCCACCATGAAGCTCAACAAAAGCTCTGCAGATAGTCAATCCCAACCCGGATCCAGTAGAGCCATCTTCACTTCTCACCTGATGAAATCGTTCGAATACTTTATCCAATTGATCCTCAGGAATACCGGCACCTTCGTCAGAAATGGTTACCGTAACCAGGTCCCCATCAGCCTGTGCATTTACCGTGACCTGATCGCCTGACTTGGAATATTTGATCGCATTGCCTACCAGATTAATGACAACTCGATCTATTTTGTTCGCATCGCCACTGACAACCAGCGACGTTTCATCGACTAGCAATTTCACGCCGCGAGACTCCGCAGTGGGCAGCAAAGCCTCAATGCAAGCCTGGAAACACTCATCTAAGTGCACCGCTTCTTTATCGATCATCATCTTGCCTGACCGAATTTTCTCTACGTCGAGCAAATCGCTAATTAAGCCAATCAGTCTCTCTACATTGCGCTCACCGAGCTGAATGTAGTGACTGCGTTTTTCGACCAGTTCGCTATCAGAATTGGAAAGGAACTCGAAAACATTGCCCAGCGTTGTTAGTGGAGTGCGCAAGTCGTGACTGACCATGTGCAAAACTTCCTGACGTAAACGCTCAGCTGCACGTCGTTCACTTACATCATGCACCACGCAAAATGATATGTTTTCGTCTTTTGACCATTGCACCGACCACGAGCTATCGACCTCGTGTTGATCCTTATGGCGCAATCTTATTTCGATGGGATCCGTGTGCACATCTTGATAAAGACACTCCATGAACTCATTCGCTTGAGATGGCTCCTCAGCGATCAAATTGATCAGACGCGCGCCGATCAGATCTTCTGGCTGATAGCCCAACATTTTTGTGCAAGCTGGATTAATGGCTATAACACGGCCAGCTCTGTCAATTGAACAAATCACATCCTTTGCACCTTCAATGACCAGGTGCTCCTTTCGAACAGTCTCTTGCAACACTTTTGCCATCTGATGAAACGTTTGATCTATACGAGCGATTTCGTCGGCACCTTTCATTGCAGGCTGCAAAGGAAGATTGCTAGCAAGCCGAATGTTGTTGTCATCCAAACGCTTCAGACGACGCGAAATATTGCCGGCCAAAAGCAATGCCAGACTACCTGAAAATAAAAGCGTAATGGTGCTGCCCATCAAAGCAACGCGCTGGAAGCGCTCCCGAATCTCAGACTGAGTCTCCATACCTTGTTGAGCCAACATCTTTACTTCTTTCTGCGCAGTCAGCAAACCGCCATACACCATCTCTTTGATGCAGCCTCTGAGTGCAATCCAGAGTGGCTTCCTCTCCGCGTTCGACGGCGAAGTCAGGATTTGCCGAAAGGTCGACTCCACCCTGTGACTAGCCTCTTCAGAACGATTAATCTCATCCGACAAAGCTGTGCCTGGTTCGACAAGCCGCTTCAGCTCAGCGTATGCAGCATTGGTTCGCAAGGCCATCTCATCGGCTGCAATCCTTTGCGCTGGTTCGGTATCAGCTGCATGTCTAGCCACGTCGTAGATATTAGCCATCAACCTGGCTATGCAATCAGCTATCTTTTTTTGCTTAATTGCTTCATTCAGTTGATATTCGGCTTGAGACTGCAGGTCAGCCATCCACAAAAGCAGCATCAACTGCATCACAAGAGGAACTATGGCCAATATCAGGACTTGCGCCGCTACGGGAATTCGGGGCATCGAACCGTCTACATTGAATAGAAGTATAATTATAGGTGCTTCAATTCCTCACGCATTAACCATTGGCCAAAGTACTACTAGTCGAAGATGATCTAGATCTGGCAACAACTGTTGTCGATGCTTTGCGTGATGAACGATATATCGTTGAATCCGCAGCGAATGGTTTAGATGGAGCGAATCTTCTAAAGCTGGAAGAGTTTGATCTAATCATTTTGGACTGGGATTTACCTGGTAAATCGGGAGTGGAAATTCTGAAAGAATTCCGCGCCACTGGCAAGACCACTCCGATTATCATGCTCACCGGCAAAAGTACGATTAGCAACAAAGCTGAAGGCTTGGAGACAGGTGCCGATGACTACCTGACTAAGCCGTTTGATCTACGTGAACTGAAAGCGCGGCTTCGCGCGCTGCTGCGCCGCGCTAGCGGAGCGGTAGGAAACCAAATCTGCGTCGGTGATTTGGTTCTTGATCCCGCTAAGTACAAAATAACTAAAGCAGGCAATGACTTACATTTGGCGCCGAAGGATTTCGCTTTGCTCGAATTCTTTATGCGCAATCCCGATCAGGTCTTCAGCGTACCGACCATCATGTCTCGCGTCTGGAGCTATGATTCAGACGCGTCGTCTGAAGGCTTGCGAAGTTCGATTCGAAGAATCAGAAAAGTGATCGACACAGGCGACGATCCTGCTGATTCGATGATCGAGAATGTGGCGCGCATCGGTTATCGTCTAAAAACACCGAAATAGAAAACCCGTCCGGGTCTCACCATGCACAAACCGGAAAATCTCTTGACGACAGACAACAATTGAGACCTTGCTCTTTGATGAATTCTTGTTTATTCAAAACCCGAAATGAGTAACGCCACAAAAGCAGCCAGTCCATCTACAAAGGGACTTTTTAGAGAATGGTCAGAGATGATCAAGCTCGAACACACTGTCTTCGCGCTGCCGTTCGCACTTTCCGGTCTGATTTTAGCCTCACCGAACATGCCTTCAGCAGCGACCGTTTTCTGGACCGTGCTTGCATTTGCCGGAGCACGAGCCGCGGCGATGACCCTGAATAGACTTATCGATGCCAAAATCGATGCGCGCAATCCTAGAACTAGCGAAAGGTCGATTCCCGCCGGCCGAATATCTGCTAATCAGGCGGCATTGTTCTCAATTGCTTCCTTTGCAATCATGCTGCTTGCAGCCACCAAACTACCGAGCTTATGCATACGACTATTGCCGATTGCAGTAATCTGGCTCAGTTTTTATTCGTTCACCAAGCGATTTACCTGGCTTTGTCACATTGTGCTCGGCATCGCCATTGGTGGCGCCGCGCTTGGTGGTTGGATAGCTGCAGGGGGCACGCTGGAGAATCCCGCACCGTGGATTTTGATGCTAGCTGTGGCAACTTGGGTCGGCAGCTTCGACATAATTTATGCCTGCCAGGACGTGGAAATCGACCGCAGTGAAAAGCTGCACAGTATTCCCGCCCGGTTCGGTATCGCCCAGGCTCTCCTTATTTCGTCCGCACTACATGTGGTGACGGTACTCAGCTTGATCGGCGTGGGACTCTTGTGCCAATTAGGTGCTTTTTATTGGACCGGCTTTGGAATAGTGGTATGCATGCTCGTATATGAACACAGCATCGTCAAACCAAACGACCTGTCAAGGATCAATGCAGCATTTTTCAACGTAAACGGAGTCGTCAGCATCTTGATGTTTTTAGCAATTCTGCTGGACAAGCTCTTTTAGCTATGCTTGAGTTTAAAAACGTCTTCAGAGATTTCTCGATCAAAGCTGACGTCAGTAAAAATGACTTGCGAATTCAATTCAGGATTGAACTCAATAATCATTCGTCTCAGCTTGTAGCCTAAGCTATCTATCAAAAGATCAGCCTTGAAGGGAAATTCCGAGCAGGTGGAACGAATTCGGTGGCAACTTCGATCGGCAATTGATGTGTGTTCAACAGACTCATAAGGTCCTGCGTTTGCCAGAGCATTCTCTCCAGCAAAATCAGGCATCAACATCATCGGCACCAAAGATGATGCTTCTTGAGCAGCTGAACCAATCTCGGCTAAGAGACTCGAAAAACTGTCGCTTGGCGCAGCATCGAGATCGTGATTATAACTGTTGTACAATCCATTTCCGTCCGACCAAATGACGCCGGATGTATCCTGATCCAACAGCCGGCGATTAAACTCAAATTTGAAGAGGTTTGGGCGAACAAAAAAGGTCTTAAACGTGACAATACCAAGGCTGCCTTCTATTCTGCCAGAATCTGAATAAGTCCTGCAATCTGCATACTTCTGCGAAGTCCGCTCAAAAACTTCTTCACCATCCAATGTATTGACCCATGCTTAGCTGACAATCACACATCATCGTCGAATCGTGCAAAAAAATCTAGTCACATCAATCCAAATTGGCACTATTCCGATGGAACCTCGTAACCACGTTAGGATCTGGAAAAATCTCAACATCAGCTGAATTCTTATTCGAATATTCGAATTGACTGAGCACATACCTAATGCTCTCAAGTCGGGCAAGTTTCTTATTGTTCGCCTGGACGATGATCCATGGACTGAAAGACGTATGAGTTCTGCTAAACATCAGCTCTTTGTAGCGACTATATTTTTCCCAAAGCTCTTGCGCTTTGTCATCTATGGGACTCAACTTCCACTGCTTCAGTGGATTTAAGCGTCTCGAATTAAATCTTTCAAGTTGCTCTTCTCTAGAAATTGAAAACCAGAATTTTATGATCGTGATTCCATCTTCATAGAGCATATGCTCGTATTCGGTGACTTGCTGCATAAATCGATCGTATTCATGATCAGTACAAAACCCATTCACCGGTTCGACCACGGCGCGGTTGTACCAACTGCGATCCCAAAAGACAATCTCACCGGCGCTAGGCAATTGTTTGCTATATCGCTGCAAATACCATTGTCCTCTTTCGTCTTCAGTTGGCTTGGGCAGAGCCACCACGCGTATAGATCGTGGATTCAGATGCTCAGTGAACCGACGAATGGCACCACCCTTTCCGGCGGCATCACGACCTTCAAAAATGATGGAAATTCGTTTGCCAGTCTTCTGCACCCATCGTTGTAGCTTGACCAATTCAATTTGCAGTTGGACCAATTCCTCTTCGTATTTCAGCTCAGCCAGAACTGATTTAAGCTTGATATTTTTCGTCTTCAGCAGCTTCATCAAACCGCGACTGGTATTTATTCTCGTGATCTCATCTGAATCAAGCTGGCCTGTTTCAGTCTCAATTGAGACCTTATGCTTAACTCCTCCGTCGCCATTGCCCACATTTGCGACATTCGAAGAATTCGGGTCTGCATTCTTAACGCGAGCCTTATCATTCGGTCCGTTAATCTCTGCGTTTCTGCTCCTAGCATTATCAGCCATCAGTTGGGCGCTCAATTGGCGAACGGCTGCCTCGACCAGCATCTTGTCACGCACGGCCTTCTTTCTGGAAGAGGTTGCGGTCGCAGTCCGTCGCACGCGTGGTATGCGCTTGTTCGAAGGGGTCTGCGGTTTGCCATTACTCGACTGGGTCATATGTCTAGCCTCAAGACGTCATTCATATTGTGCACAGGAGCGCCGGAATTCTCACACTCAGCAACGAAATATGGATGAATAGATGAGTTCTTAGTAGGGCTTGCCCGACCAAAGTAATCTACGGTCAAAAGTGTATTGAACGTCGAGTGGAATTCCAGCCCCAGCTGGCGGCGATGTAAAAGGAGCAGCTGAGCGGACCGCTTGCAACGCTGCCTCATCCGCACTGCTGTGACCAGATGATCGATACAACTTCACATCGGATATTTCTCCACTCTTGTTCACTCGAAAAAGCACCGAAACAATCGCGGATTCGTGCCCCACAGGCGGTCGCCAGGACTTCTTAATACGTGACTCCAAGTCATTCATGTAAGAAACAAGTGCAGAGTCCACATTAAGGACTTTCGGTTGTTTTAGAGATGGCTGGTCCTCGATATTCCTAAGTTTTCCTGTTCTCCCACCGTTCCAGTAGTTGTAGTCGAACGTGAATTGAATATCTACCGTAGGCGAAGCTCCCTCCGGAAGTGCTGGGAACGGTGCCGCCTTTTCAACGGCGCGAAGTGCGTAGATATCTGCGATGGTTAATCCCGAGCTTTTATCTATCTTTAGATTTATGAGGTCACCTTTTGCGTTGATCTTAAAAATGACGATCACGCGCCTGGAATTGTTTACTTTAGGTGGCGACCAATACATCTTGATTCTTCTCTGTAAGTCTGCCATATAACCATCAAAAACAGGATTGTCTTTCTTCACAATACTCTGTGTCACAACACTTAAATTTGATTTTAGTGGCACATCTTTCTGTTTATCAATGACACTGGATGCGGTATCAATCTTAACGAAAGATGGGTTTAGCATTTTTTGGTTAGGTTTCATCCGAGCGAAGACATCTAGCAACTTGGCGCGCAGAAGTGGATCCTGTTTTAAATCAAGCCCAGCACTGTATTCCACAACTGCACCCAAAAAATCGCCTTCTGAGTTGCATTGGTCAGCAAGCTGAATTCGATCTTTAACCGACTTCGGATCCTTGCCCATCATTCTAATGATGCCTTCGACGTTTTGAGCAGTCGTCTTGTTGGCAGGGTTCAGGAACATCGCTGAATGAAATTGTTTCAGGGCTTGTGACGGTTTGCTCCTGATTGATAGACCAAAATTATTGTAGGTGATCGCCAAATTATCGTGTGCGAGCTTATAGTCTGGGTCAGCCGCCAGAGCCAATTCAAACATCTTTATCGCCGCAATATAATCAGCCTTATTGAGGTCTTTGACGCCTTCGTTATTCAATCCTATAACTTCTGAGGGAGACACTTGCACGTGCTGTTTATCAAGGTCATTTTGCATTCGAATGGACGGTGTCAGAGATGACACTTGTTCGTGTCGACTATCAAGGTTATTTTGGATTCGAATGGACGGCGTCTGAGAAATTTGAGTCCGACCCGGAACGTTGAAGGGATCGAGCCAAATACGAAGTAGCAGGGAATCAGTCGTGAAAAGCTTTAGGTCTTTCATAAACTTATCAATCAGTGCGGCGTCTTTTCGACTCTCACTGAGGACAAATAAATCCTGATCGCGTGTGACCTCGTAAGCGGCACACGGGTGCTGACAAACGAGCGCAGCGACCATCAAAACAGCGGCAACGGAAGTACGCTTCAGAATGTGGCTTGGCTTGCGCAGTTACTGGTGCTCCGTGCAGTGCAGACAAGTCTCAACAAAATCTACTTGCACATTACCATTTCCTACGTCCAGGAAGCTGTTTGCAAGAATTCCGCAAACTAATTCGGGTACTTTCTTCCCATGGCTCTGATACTCTTGTTACCGCTATGGGGCTCACCTAGTGATTAGCCCGGCGCGATCGAGCTCGCCGACTGAACTCATGGCGATCGGCAACCGGAGAACTTTAGGAATGCAGCAATTAGAATCTAATAGAAATGGGGCTTCGCTTCGATGGAGGCGGGTACTGCAATTGTTTAGTCCCCTGTTTTGTGTTTTGTTCAGCGTCGTTTGTCTTAGCTCCTGCGCCTTACTAACACCGCCGCCCGATGATACAAAGGGTGTTCGAGATTGGCTCGTCGTTCCCGTGTTTTATGCCACCAATCGTACGATGAAAGGTGAGCCTGGCTCCCTCGATTATTCCGAAGTTCCGAACGGAAAGGGGCTTTTGTTTGGTGTCAAAAATATCGCCGTGCCGGTGCCAATTTATTCTCCTCTTGAACCAGACACCGTAGCCAGGATGCAATGGCAACAAATTCACGAAGATCCGACGAGCAAAGCAGCTGTTCCAGTCTTTGATGGTGAGAAGTGTTTGATCAAAGACAGTCCTCTTGAGCGCGACGAAGTGGTGCACCGATTCCACTCGTACATGAAGACTTCACACAGCAAGGAGATTGTAATTTTCGTACATGGTTGCTGCGCAACCTTTAATACAACCATGAAGCGGGCCGCCCGGCTAAGCGCGCACATGAAAGTGCCTGTGGTTGTGTACGATTGGGTTTCGCCTAAAGGTTTTACAAAATATCTGGCGAATGAAACTATGGCAGGACAATCGTATGATAACTTCTGCCGATTCCTCAACAATACGGAAAAGGTAGTTAGTGCCGGCAACATAAGTTTGTTGGGACATAGCATGGGCGCACTCATTTTGGACGAGGCTATGGTCAGAAGAGCCGCACAGAGCCAGACAAGTTCGGTGAATCCTCCATTATTTAATGAGCTGATCATGTCGAATGCCGATGTGGACGCCAAAACATTTCTCAACCATGCCAGCTTGTTTGACGCAAATGCTTCTAAAACACGGATCTATTTTTCGACAGCAGACAGCAGACTCAATGCTTCTGCCATCGCCCATGGTGGCTTTAATCGACTCGGAGAGCCAGGCGCTTTAATCGGAGATTTGTGCAAGGATGGCAAACAAGAGTTGATTGACATCACGGCGAACAACACCGGTCATGAGCTGCCTTACTGGATAGTAGCGAACTTTCACAATTTTGGCGGTCTCGGACAAGTGAAAGAGTTTGTGAGCAAGAGCGAAGCACCAAACCTATTTAAAGTGATGAGAATTGGGGTGCCTTCACCCGAAGCTGTCAAATCTTCATCAGACGATCCGGGCGACTAATGAAAAGCAAAATTGTGGTCCGTTGAGTCAACCGACCACATCGATGATATGCAGGTTTGCTCCTCCGATCACCGCATATGGCACTAATCTGACGCCGCGGCAGCCTTGCCCAATTTCTTCAGAAGTTTGAGTAGTGTTTGCCTTTCGGAAATGCTTAAGGACTCTGCCATTCTTTCCATATCGACTTGGTGCTTCTCGAAAGCTACCTGAATAACTTTCTTGCCTTCTTTGGTCAGGCTAACTACTTTAGCGCGCCTGTCTTCATCTGAATTGTGCCGTTCGACAAAACCTCGGCGTTCTAATCTGTCCACTGCAGTCGTGATGGAACCACTAGTCAGCGAGACTCGTGCCCCGATGGCATTGATTGTTTGGGGTCCGCGATGAAATAAACATTCAAGAACGGCGAAGTCCGAATAGCAAATGCCCAGACTTTCAATGCTTCGTTCCGCCTTTACGTGACAGGCGTCGTAAGCCTTCCACAAAACTAGCCAGGTATGAATGCCGCTAGTGTCCATCTGTGCCTCTCAAGGAAATAACGATAATCTTAGCACACGCCTTGAGTTCAAGTATCTTTGTGTCAAGGCAATCATAAACTGGTGAGCGCCAGCATCACTTAACAGTCGTGATAACAACTAAACTGGTGGCAATCCGAATTCTTCACGCAAAGAATCAGTCTTAAATTTCACTTCTCTTAAAACTTGAGTCACAGCATCACGTGTTGCGTCCAAGAGTAATTGCTCCAGTTCGGCTTTGTTTTCCAAAGAGACCAACTTTGGATCAATTTTGACAGATTCAAAACGAGATCTTCCGCTATAAACCACTCGCACAGCCCCATCACCCGCTGTTCCCTCAACCGTTATGGTGCAGAGTTCCTCTCTGATTTTCAGCATTCGCTGCTGCATTTGCACCAGAGGGTTTTGAGTAGAATCTTCAGACAAAACAGCTTCCTTACAGTCCTAATTGACCCAATTTCGCTGAAAGCATGCGCTTTTTCACTTCTTCCATTTTCTCGCTTGTTTTTCGCGCTGCATCGTTCAAAGCGGTTAGCACAAGATCTTCGAGCGTTTCAACCTCTTTTGGATCTATCGCTTCAGCACTGATCTTTATGCTGGAAAATTGCAAATTACCATTACTAGTAACGACTACCGCACCGCCGCCAGCCGTTCCCTCGACTTGCACTTCAAGCATCTCTGTCACATACTGATTGGCTCCCTCTTGCGCCTGTTTCAAAGCTTGCTTCATAAAATCGGGGTTGCTCAAAATTTCGTTGATCTTTGAAGCACTACTTGCGGAAGCAGATTTTGTTGCATTTAATTTGTCGTCGTCCAGCTCGTCATCAGGCTCGTCATCATCTTCATCAACCTCGCCTTGCGCATGGGTCTCAATCAAATCATTTACATCTAATTCATCCGGTCCGTCATCTTCTTGCAAATAGCTAAAGCCACCACCTGCAGTGCAAGTAGGCAATCCAAGCTTATCCACAAGCGCATCGTGGCGATTCATTTCGAAAGTGTAAGTTTTTCTCAATAATGCTTCGACCGCTTCAACCTCGTTGGCGGCTGCATAGGTTTCACAAAGTTTATGCGCGTCACCCCCGGACATTGATTGTTCCTCTCCTGAAAAATAACCGGGGCAGGAGTTGTAATCATCCAAGAGGTTTCCGCAGTCAAAGAGCTTGTATAGAAGGAGGCTGTCATCATGATTCATGACCGCAAATGCGGCACACTGAAAATGTTCCGATAAGCGCTTAGCAAGTTTAAATAGAACTGCATCCTTGGCAGGAAAAACACAAACAAACTTGTCTTGCTTATAAACGTAAGTATGCTTCTTGAGTTCGTTCAAGTAATCGATGACAGGCTGTTGTTCGCTTGTCGACAACGTGATGTTTGAGTAAAAATTACCCATAGATGCTACCTCGCGCGCTGAGCGCAATGGGATAAGTGCCCAGACCCAGTGTGATTCTATTTAGTAACAGTTACTTTGTAGCCTTCTGGCGGCGTCATAGAAAATAACGACACGTCAGGGGATTTAGCGGAGAAAGTCTTGAGAGTTGTGACACTCTTACCTTGAGGCGTACTAGTTGTTGATTGAACAAAGCAGCCAATATCATTTCCAATCCAAGTTTCTGTAGAGGAGTTGAAAGCACCTTGCTTGGTTGTGTATTCGTAACCATGACAAGGATGACCCACAACCACTTTGGATCCCAAGTCCTTCGCGTTCTTTTTCTTCATCTCTTCCGGTTCTGAACCTTGATAGCTGTCGGCAGAGAGCTTGCTCTTCATGACCATTTTTTGCGCTTCCAAAATTGTCATTGATTCGAGCTTTGGATAGTCAGCAATGGTAATAAATTTTGAATTCGGCATTGTTGTCTCGGTTCTCATGTGACCCTTGCCATCCGAGACCATGCGCAGCGTAGCCTTGCCAGAAGAAGGGTTGACTACGTCGTATGTCGCATCAAAAATCTTTTTAGGGTAATCCGCCGCCACTGCTGCAACACAGCACAATGAAGCGGCAACGACAAAGGAGCCTATTCCAGAATTCAGTCTTGTCATGATTCTTCCTTGTAACGCGAAACCAAATCGAGCGCTTAAATATACTAGAAGCAGCAGAAATGGTTGTTAAATGGAACGAACAAAGGCGCTATCAGCCACCGTCTTGAAAAGCATAGGCGGTCAAGTCGCCCTCGACGCTACCTAAATATATTCTGTCATTCACCACCAGCGGTGCGGATTCAATGCAGCGCTCGGTATCTTTCTGCCATTTGATTTCGCCGCTTTTTGTTGAAAAAGCCTGCAACCAACCTTCGTGACTTACGCTTAAAACCAACTCTTTGTGCACAACTAAATTTGCTACAACTTTGCCACGCACCGCGCCTTTCCACTTGAGGCTGCCATCATATTTCTCACAGCAATACAGCCATTTATCATGGCTGGCAAATATGACTGAAGTGAATGCGATAACCGCTCGTGAAACAATTGGTTTGTCAGTTGGGTATTCCCAAATCAGTCCACCATTGTCCGCTTCTAACGCATAGAAAACACCACGCTGAGTACCGAAATAGACGCTATCTACAGAGGCTGCGGGGCTTGCAACAATGGGGGAGCCAGCGGGAAATTTCCAAACACTTTTGCCGTGATCTAAAGAAACAGCGTGAAAGAAACCGCCTTTGGTGCCAAACAATAATAGTTCCGCATGTCGTTGCGGTGCGCATACGATTGGTTCATTAGATTGATGCTGCCAGCGCAAAACACCACTGGATAAATCTATGCAAAGCAAACGTCCCTTTGAAGTTGGGACGAAAAGGTTATCTTTGTGATTCACCGGAGTTGCCATCAGTTCGTCTTCGCAAGAAAAATTCCAAATCGGGGCGCCTGTTTTGGCTGAAAGCGCCATGACACCGCCAGTCGCATTCACAACTGCGAGTCTGTCTTCATAAATTACAGGGCTGGAAAGAAGTGGACCGCCCGTATCGTGTTTCCAAATCAACGCACCAGTAGCGGCGTCAAGCGCATATACGAAATTATCGGCAGAAGCGCAATACAGTATTCGCTTGTCTTTCTCTAGTACCGGCGAAGATGACCATCCAATCGGTCCCTGAGTTTTAAATGTCCAAGCGATTTCTAAGGGAGCCTTTAAGTTGCCAACAACAGCCGCTTTCATACCACCGCTCGAAACTCGTGGTTGGAAATTGCGCGAAATTACGTTTGGTGTTGCTGGTGGTGCCGCGCCAGGTGGTAGCGCCGGGCTCGAGCTATTTGGTGGCAATGGAAGGGACGTCAGAGGAAGCGTTTTATTAGCTTCAAAGGAGACTTCCGCAGCTGGCTCCTTGGATTGTGCTTTCGCCTCGATCCGCTGAGAATGCGGCTCTACGACAGGTCCAGATTGCACGCTTGAACTGTTAGGTTGTTTTGAAATGCGTTGTGACAAAACAAAGTCAGTTTGCTTGCGAGGGTGGTGCACCTGCTCGACCCGAGGTTTCCCGGTCAGCTTCTCTTGCCGTGCCTGTTCGGCGACGCTGCTTTCAAGCTGCGCCATCAACTCTTCTGATTCCGATTTGACTGACCCTGCGGCAGCAGCAGGGCGCTCAGCGCGAAACTCGGCCGCCTCTGGCAATCTTACATTCTGGCGATCCACTTTTTCGGTATCGCTAGGTGACCTGTTCCACGAACCGTCGAACGCGTTGTTATCCAGTTCCTTCGCCTTTGCTTGCGTCAACTGTTGCTGCAATGCTGGATCTATTTGCACGGGACCAGAACGAAGCAGCGGGCGGTTGCCCAAACCAAGCCTGGCGACACGCAATTCAAAAATCAAATCATCGAGAATTGTAAGCACTTCAGACATATTTGAATAACGCTCTTCAGGCGTTTTAGCCATCATACGCCGGATCACTTTGTCTAAAATTTCTGGTATCAGCGGGTTAATTCGCTTCGCTGAAGGAATTGGCGCCGATGAATGCTTGGTCGCCATTTCGATCATGCCGCCAGCTCGGAATGGCAGTTGCCCTGTAGCCATTTCAAAAAACAGTACGCCTAATGAATATATGTCTGACCGATGATCTTGAGGTTCACCGCGACATAATTCAGGCGACATATACGCCGGAGTACCCATGCCCTTGGTTGCAGAATTGTAGTGGACTCGACCGACTAACAACCTAGCCAACCCGAAGTCTCCAATCTTCAAATCACCTTCTGTCGTGATGAAAATGTTGTCAGCTTTGATGTCCTGGTGAATTACACCCTTTTTGTGGGCGAATGTCAGGCCCGAAGCTAACTGTTTCATCCAATTCAAGCAGTGCTCGACCGCGAGTGGACCGCTGATCACCCGATTGGCGAGGTTTCCGCCTGGCAGATACTCCATCGAAACATAATGGTGTTGCTTCTTTTGCCGCTCTTCAACACCAATTTCATAGACCGTAACGATGTTCGGATGCTCCAACTGGGCGGCCAACCTGGCTTCCTGTCTGAAAATCTCAACACTGGATTTATCAGTCATTAGCTCAGGAAGCAGCATCTTGATCGCTACATCCCTCATCAGTTGCTCGTCTCGACAGTGGTAGACGACGCCCATGCCGCCCACGCCAAGCTCCTTAACAACGGTGTAGTGACCGTTTTCTAACTTGTCGCCCCGGGAAAAGATCACAGGCATGGCGGGTTATTCAAAATCCTTTATTAAGTTCGATAGCTTGAAACGTCACATCTACAGGCTTCCATAAGATAGTTGTACCCTAGTATAAGGTCCAATGGTCAGTCCAACTAGTTATCCGAGGGTAGTCTAGGCACACTGGTGGGGTCTATCCGAGGAGCGCCTATCCGAGGAGGCCCTATGCAGCAAGCTGCTCGGCTCCTGCAGCAAGCTGCTCGGCTGGTGCAGCAAAGCTGCCCGAATTATCAGAAGTTAGCCCAATTGGGGCAAACCGCTCAGTAATTGATGCCCCAATCTGTAGCAGTAATACCGCAACTCTTGCTTAACCTGAACATTTGTCAAGAAAACCCGACGCCATAAAGGCTAAAATGCCCGTGTTCGTTTGGAAGATCGCTTGTCAAGCACCAAAAGAGACCAGGGATGCCTAAATCTAAAGAGTCCTCAACTGATACGCCAACACCGACTGTAGATTTTGAACCGAGCCATGCGCCGGTCGAATCAGAGCTTCGCTTGCAAGGTAAAGCGGTTCTCGAGATGGAAGCACTGGCAATTTTAGCGATTGCTCAGCGCTTAAACGAGCACTTCGATTTAGCAGTCAAACTTCTTAGCGCATGTGCCGGCAAGGTTGTCGTCACCGGCATGGGCAAATCCGGACACATTGCCACGAAGCTGGCTGCCACATTCGCATCGACAGGTACTCCAGCATTCTTCGTTCACCCCGCCGAACTTAGGCATGGCGACTTCGGCATGCTTGACGAGAAAGACATCGTCGTTGCTTTGTCAGGATCTGGCGAAACGACCGAGATTAAATTGGCTCTTGATCCAATCAAAAGATTGGGAATCCCGATCATCGCCTTAACCGGAAACATCAATTCAACTCTCGCCCAACACAGCAATGCAGTGCTTGACGTGGGTGTGGCAAGAGAAGCATGCCCACTCAATCTAGCGCCAACATCGTCAACAACGGCGGCACTGGCGATGGGTGATGCACTGGCAATGGTGCTGATGGTGCAGAAAGGATTCAAACCGGAAGATTTCGCACGCAGCCATCCTGGTGGAAGTTTAGGACAACAACTAATTACAGTCGCAGACATCATGCGCTCAGAGCAAGAAGTACCAACCGTTCACTTAAATGCGGTGTATGGAGACGTTCTCAAGGAGATAGACAAGCGCCGCCTAGGTTTCACTTCTGTTTGCGATGATCATGGCAAGCTCCAAGGAATTATCACAGATGGTGACTTGCGCAGAACTCTAGTGAACTTCGGAGCAGCTGTTTTTGAAAAAGTAGCATCGCAAATTATGACCAAAGGACCAAAGACAATCTCCTCCAAATCCCTGGCCGTTGAGGCCTTGAGAGCTATGGAAAAACATGCGATTTCCGACCTACTCATTTTGGATGACAAAGAACGCCCTATCGGTTTGATCCATTTGAAGGATTTATTGAAGGCCGGAATAATTTAGTTTCCGAACCGTACCACTTGCACATATCCGCAACACCAAATGTCGATATATTGCGGATATCGATTGCGCATTTACTCGCTCGATATGAGCTCGGCACATCACTACTTAGAAGCGTGAGAACAAGAACCAATGCGGATACAGATCGATTGCGCATTGACCAATTCTTCAGATTAATTGTCACCAAATGTTCACGAATGATCGGGTAAACTGAAGGTTGGGTCAAAGTCTCATTAGTCCTAATCGACTCCAACTGCTACGCAGTTACAGAAAGCGCGTGCCACTGCTAGTGGTGCATAGTAATTGCTTTGCTATTCCGAACTATGACATCACGTCAACTGTAGATATATATAAGGGCATTGGCATGACTGCAGAGAACTTACCAGAGTCTCCAACCGCGCCAACCCTGGAACAATTAGAGCAGCGTCGACCACAATTGGCTAGTCTGTTGGCTCTCCGATCCAAGAAAAATCAAAAACAAACAACCACGAAACCTTTAGAACTTGAAGATATTCTGAACCACCAGGGTTCTGAATCTCTTTCATCCCAAGAAAAACAGGTCATGGGAAAGTGGTTGCAGTCTCACTACGATCGCATCGTGCAAAAGATGGCGACCATAGACACGCAGGAAAACTCCAAACGAATCGTGAAATAGAATACAATCCGTCTCGCCCCGGGCGATGAGGATTTGTTGGCGTGGTGGATTCGTTTAAGTATTTGATTGTTGGCAACGGTTTAATTGGCTGCGCCAGTGCACGTCATATGGGACAACACAGCGCACAGACTTTGCTTGTTGGTCCCGATGAACCAGCAGACTGGACCGGTCACCACGGAGTTTTCGCCAGCCATTACGATTCTGGTCGAATAACTCGCATCCTCGACACTGATTACGTCTGGGGGCTACTGGCAGAGCGATCAATAAAACGCTATCGCGACCTGGAAAAGGAGAGCGGCATTGAGTTCGCCCACATGGTGGGTTGCCTAAAAGCGGTGCCTGATAATGACTGGGGACGTAGCTATCTTCAAGCGAACATCAAAGTAGGGAATCAACTCAATGTTGAATATGAAGAGGTGACTTACAGTCGACTACAAACACTATTTCCTTACCTGCGCTTTCCTTCATCCACAATCGGAGTTTTAGAACGCTCAACGGCTGGATGGCTTGACCCAAGAAAAATGATCAGAGCCCAAAATGCCGTAGCCGAAAAGTCCGGTGTTAAAATTTGCCGAGAGACCGTGATCAAAACTCAGCTTATCGATAACGGTGTGCTCGCCACCACGGACTCAGGCAGAGAAATTAAAGCCGAAAAGGTCCTTGTTGCTGCCGGGGCATTTTCAAACTTTTACGACCTCGTTAGCAAACAGCTGCAAATCACTGTGCGCGCTGAAACCACGGTCTTGGGTGAGGTTTCCAGCACACATAGTCTCGCAGGTATGCCTAGTCTAATTTACTTCATGCCCGACAATCAGATCTCAAGTTACATTTATATGGTACCACCTGTAGTGTATCCAAACGGGCAATCCTTGATTAAAATAGGCGGCGACAGCGAGCGCAATCATACCTTTTCGGATCTGCAGTCAATCACACAGTGGTTTCATTCAGAGGGCGGCGAAGCCACTCAGCGCGAGTTTAAGCGCGTATTGCAAGAGCTTCTGCCTGATCAGAAGTTTTTGAGTTGGCAAAGTAAGCCTTGTGTAATTACTGACACTGCGACGGAACGTCCATACATCGGCAACCTCGATCGCAACATTTTTGTGGGAACTGGTGGCTGTGGTGCCGCCGCAAAATCCTCAGACGAAATCGGACGCCTGGCTGCTCTCAGCCTGACAGGCGAAGACTTCGATAGCTCTTATCCACATGACGCCTTTC
The DNA here is from genome assembly GCA_003153555.1 of Candidatus Melainabacteria bacterium. Lineage (GTDB taxonomy): Bacteria > Cyanobacteriota > Vampirovibrionia > Obscuribacterales > Obscuribacteraceae > PALSA-1081. Next base: position 127,579 of record PLZS01000084.1, read on the forward strand.
AAGTAGTCACACACGACTCTTCATCAACAGAAAGTGTTCGCTCTGTGCGCAAGTTTCACTTCTAAATTCCGCCGTTCTGAGAATTGTCTGCTCTTACCCTATATCGAACATATCGACATATCGAACACATATAATAATGTGGACAGCTTGAACTAAGGCAACCCAGAAAGATCCGGCGAAAAGTCCGCAAGCATGCGTGTTCGAAAAATACAATTTGGTCGGACCCAAATTCACATATGGCCGAAGCTGAGCGCAATAAACTCTCACCGTACCGCGCCTTCTATTCCCTCACCTTGGGCGGTGCCCAAGCGCATTACTTGAACGACAGAATTGGGAATTTCGATCCAGGCAAAGAGGCTGATTTCGTTTCTCTCGATTGGACTGCAGGACAAAAAGCTATGGTCTGGCAGACATCTCGGTTAGTCGATAAAGATGGTCCTAAAGACATAAAGCAAGCCGCTAAGTTGTTGTTCTCAATCATGTCTATGGGAGACGATCGAAGCGTCGACGAAACATGGATTATGGGCGAGCCAGCTTACAAGAAATCAGCGCAGGAGCAGGCGCTATCAGCGAGCCGCTAGGCTCTGGTAACACCCGTCAGCTTACGCCGATACTGCGTGTCATCTCTAAATTGAAGACCGAGGCTCTGAATTCGGTTAAGAGAATAGTTGCGCCCACTGCTTCGCTGTCATGACCTCTGCCTGCATCGGAAACACTTTCTCCATAAGGACTCGCTGTACTTCCTCATCTTTGTCGTAACAACAATCTGATAAGACGGTAATTACAAAATCCATGTCCGCTGCTGCTCTGAGTGTCGAGAGCACAACACCGCTCGTGGCAATTCCAGTCAGAATAATGTGATCAATTTCTTGCGATCTGAGGACTACTTCTAAGTCACTGCCGATGAAGGCGCCTACACGTCGCTTGGTCACAACTATGTCATGGGGCTCCGGAGCCAACAAACTACTTATGTCCGCCGCCGGATTGCCTTCTTGGAGCGGGAATGCCCCGGATTTAAGAGCGCCGAAAGCTTTGTTGCGTGAGCTGACTTCAGGGTAATGCTCTCTGAATTTTACAACCACGTAAATGATTGGTATCGCGGCTACACGTGCTGTGGTTGTGACTTGTTGAAGGCGGCTAATGAAATCAGGATCGCTGGTTTGACGATTCAGAATGCCGTTTTGTAGATCCATCAGCAACAATCCTGTCTTAGCCATAAAACACCTCTTTGATTACCATGTATGATTATTCATCCTATTATTCGTCAAGATTGGCTGCGAACTGTTGTCATAAACGCTGACACCAGCGCGCAAGCAGTTGAGTCTGCGCGATTTAAAGCGTTAGCACCACTTTGCCGAAACTTTCGTTCTTAGCGAGGAACTCGTGCGCCGCTGCGGCTTCCTCCAAAGAGAAAGTTTTGTCTATGACTGCTTTTAATTTGCCAACTTCAATTAGTGGAACGATATTTTTGCTGAACGTTTGCGCGACAAGAATTTTTTCTTCCAGAGCACGCGCTCTCAGCGATGTGCCTCGAAGTTCAAAACGCTTACTGAGCAATAGTCCGAGATTGAACTTACAAGAGGCTCCAGCTAACAACCCAACTAGGATAATACGCCCTCTAGGTGCAGTGCACTGCAAGTCCTGAGTTACATACTCGCCACCGACTAACTCGAGAACGACATTAACACCTATACCGTTAGTTAACTTCAAAACCGCTTCAGCAAAAGTGGTATCAGTATTAACAATTGCATCTTCTAATCCCAACTCCTTCAGTTTCGCGGCTTTGGATTCGGTTCGAGTAGTGCCAATCGGACGTGCTCCGATCGCATGGGCAATCTGAATAGCCGCGGTACCAACACCACTGGCAGCGGCAGTGATTAAAATCGATTCGCCGGCACTCAATCGACACTGTGAGACCATGGCATCATATGCAGTGATAAAGGCTTCCGGGAACGCAGCAGCTTGCTCATAAGAGAGATGTGCTGGCATCTTGCTAGCACATCGAGAGTGCACAATGATGTACTCCGCATATGCGCCCCCGCCCACGAGCCCAAACACTCTGTCGCCAACTTTCAAATCGGTGACGCCTTCACCCAATGCATCCACGTCACCAGCGTATTCAAGCCCTGGTATATCGGCCGGAACGCCAACTGGGGCTGGATACTTTCCTTCTCTCTGAATCAAATCAGCCCGATTCACTGCCGTTGCTCGCACACGCACTCTCACTTCGCCGCGCTGAGGAGCGACATCGGACACTTCTTTGTATTGAAGAACTTCCGGACCGCCCGGTTTTAAAATTACTATTGCGCGCACAGATCAACCTCCACATCTCAATTTAAACCAGACAGATCGCAAAGTTTACATGGTCTGATCGCATCAAAATGCTTCACACATTTAAATACTTCTGCATCGATAAACACAGCTTTGCTTAACAACGATGAGCGTCGTGAGCGAACAAATTATTGATTGCACTGCTGACATCAGAGGTCTATAATTTTTTGGTGATGAGCGAGCCCAATATAGAGCGCAAGCCATTTGGCAGAGGAAACATTAGCATGGGCGTAGATACGATAACAAAGGTTTCGGACAACGGCATACGAAGCGAATTTGATAAGCACAAACCGGCTACGATCGTTATCGACGACAGAGCCCCTTCGGTCAAACAAAAACAATTACCAGTTACTCCAGTCAGCGCACCAGTCAGCACACGCCCTGTAAAAGATAATTGGGACAAGATCACCGCTGTTGCCCCAATTATTTCTGGTATGTTGATCTTCCTGATGGGAGGCTGCTTTACGTATGCATTCAATCAACAACAATTAAGACTGCAAGAGATTCAAACGATCGAAAAGTTCATTCCACACTTAATGGGAAATGAACAAAGCAAAAAAGCAGCAATTTTGGCAATGTCTCAGCTTACAAATCCAGAGTTAGCAGGAAAGTTTGCCAGTATATTTGCCAGCACAGGCACGGTCTCAGCTCTTCAATCAATGGTTGAGAACGGAACTGCACACGAGAAAAATATCGCCACTAAGGCGCTTTCTGACGCACTAGAAAGTCTCGCAGCACGTGAGAACAGATTGACTGCAATTCAAGCTGAATATCAACAAGCTCTTCAGGTCAAAGCAACTGAACCAGCAGGCGATCAAGACTACATGCGTAATTTAAGTCAGCTTGGTGAGGTCTACAAACTGCGCGGTCAAGCTGCTCTTGCAGAACCTTTACTGAAAAAGTCTTTGATAGCTAGAGAAAAATTGTATGGCAACGATAATCCGCAAGTAGCCGACGCATTGCGAAGTCTCGCTGAGCTTTACCAGATGAATGGTAATACCACTGAAGCAGCCAACTGCTTGAAGCGCGCCCACGCAATTGAGTCAAAGTTTGCACCACTCACCAAATCAGAAGGTGAAGCAGCCCCGACAACTGCACCACATTCAGGGTCTACACACGAGCCGGCGGCGCACCCAGTCTTCTCGCATGAGCCTGCCTCGACAAGCGAATCCGAAAGAAGCAAGACGGAAAACCTGGAAAAGCTGAGTACCTCGAACAATTCAGCCGAAGCGAAAGGCTCTGCCGAAGAGAAAAAGATTCGCTATGCTGAACCGGTTGAAGAACAAAAACCAAAAACAGATTAGAGCTCACCAGCTTAAAAGCCGGACCTATAAGCACATCGGGGCGGGTCTAAGACCCGCGCTTTCGACCGGTTCGCTGTACCTATTCCGTAAGCTATTCAATGTATTGAGACCAGAATTCAGTTCGTTCACGCCACTCGCATGGCTTGTTGCCGCAGATCAGCGTTACTTTCGAACCTTTTGTCTCGAGTGCGGAATCACCAGCACCGTCCCAGACGGATGCGGTCATTTCGACAAACTTCTCAAATTCCTTCACAGGCTTCTTGCAGGTCGGACAAAGTAACTTCTTACCCGCAATCGATTGTTTAATGGTCTGTAGCGACATGCAACCTCCAGCAACTTTAGCCATGAATCAATATATTGAATCAGGTTCCTTATTGAAGCAGCCTTGAAGCAGCTAAAATGAGATGAAAGTCTTAAATTCCAAATTCACCGTTGACAAAGTCGTAACTTAGACTTATTCTAAGTAAAGAAGGAGTCCAAACAGAAATGACCAGTCACATCGAAGAGCTTTTATCAAACCACGGCGTCAAGCCGACGGCTCAGCGTGCAGTGATTGCCGAGTATCTGGTGGGCACCGACTGCCACCCAACGGCTGATGAGGTCTTTCAAGCAGTGTCCACAAAGCTGCCGGTTTCGCTCTCACGAGCGACCGTCTACAACACTTTGAATGCCCTTGTTGAAGCCGGAGTGATCAAAGAAGTGTTTACTGAGCCCGGGAGGGTGCGGTACGACGCAAACGTTAGCGATCATCATCACTTTGTAGACGTGAAGACTGGACAGGTTTACGACATCGATGCAAATAAGGTTTCCGCGTTGAAACTTGAATTGGCACCTGAATTCACAGTTGACCACTATCATGTGACGATCTTCGGCGAAGTCAAGAAGTAGTCAGTCAAACAAATCAAAAATTTTTGCTTTGAAGTTAGATTCAGTCTAGCTTTAGACGGATATTAATGGAGAAAAATCATGAAAAAACTAGATAACACCAAGACAGCTGAGAACCTGCATTCCGCATTTGCTGGAGAATCGATGGCAAACAGGAAATATCTCTACTTCGCAAAAGTTGCGCGTAAATTGGGCAACGAAGAGATCGCCAAACTGTTTGAAGAGACCGCGCATCAAGAAACAGGACATGCGTTTTCCCATTTGGAATTGCTGTATCCACCAGGCGAGCTAACTGTGGAAAAAATTCTTGAACTGGCAATTGAAGGAGAACTCTACGAAACTAACCATATGTATCCTGAATTCGAGCAAACCGCGTTAGAAGAAGGAAGATTAGATGCAGCCGGGGAGTTCGTTGAACAAGGGGCTGAATCGGCCGAGCACGCAAAGATATTTGAGCAAGCAGCCAAACGCTTCAAAGCATTGACCATGGTAGAGAAATTCCATGCCACCAAATATCAAAAAGCTCTGTCTAAGGTTCAAGGCGCATCTGAAGTGACAGCACAAGCCTCGTAAATGCGAGCGGAGGGAGTGAGTAATGAAGTCCGACTATCTAATTGTCAGTTGTAGTCTAAATCCGGATAGCAACAGCAGAAAAATGGCCAGAGCTGCTTTCGATCTGTTGAATGAGAAAGGGGGCGCAGAGTGGCTTGACCTGCGCGATTATGAGCTTCCGATCTGTGACGGTGGCGCTGCCTATTCTCATTCTAACGTAGAAATTGTGGCACAGAAAATTCGTGATGCGAAATGCGTTTTGATGGCTGTACCAATTTACAATTTTGACGTCAATGCAGCGGCTAAAAACCTGATCGAATTGACCGGTCGCGCGTGGACTGAAAAGGTAGTCGGATTTCTTTGTGCTGCGGGTGGGAAATCCAGCTACATGTCGGTTATGGGCGTAGCAAACAGCTTGATGTTAGACTTCAGATCCCTGATTATCCCAAGATTTGTTTACGCAGATGGATCTTCGTTCGACAATGAATCAGTCAGCGATGCGCTAGTGAAAACACGGATTGAAGAATTAGTGGATACGGCGATTACGTTAACAGAACCCGCCAGACAAGCGAAGCGCGCAAATCCAGCCTGAGTATCGCTGCGCAGCGCGAAACAATTGCGAACAGAGTAGCAACCAATGCATATCACCGAATACGGTGCCATCACTTTAGGCTTTAATCAAATAACGTTGTTCGATCTCGTGAACTTTAGCTAGTCTGCGAACATGCCGTTCCGCTCCAGAGAATTTCGCGTTCAGAAATGTCTTCACAACTTCAAGGGCGAGCTGATGACCGATTACACGAGCTCCAAGACAGAGCACATTTGCGTCATCGTCTTCTCGTCCTTGATGTGCTGAGAATGTGTCATGACAAATTCCAGCGCGAATGCCTGGCATTTTATTGATCGCTACGCATGCACCTACTCCGCTTCCGCAAATCATGATGCCCAAGTCTGCCTTACCGCTAAGAATGGCTTCTCCAACTTTGACCGCGTAGTCAGGATAATCAACTGCCTCTGAACTGTAAGTGCCTAAATCAATGAGTTCATAGTGCTCTTGTTCCAGATAATCTCGGACCACGTCTTTCAACTCGTAGCCACCGTGATCAGCCCCAAGTGCCACTTTAACAGCCATAGATCCTCCAGCTTCTTTCAGACGCGCGCGTAACACAGACGCGACAATCATATCGCACTCAATGGGGCTCATGTAGACTTATGCACGCGCAACGCTTGCTGGATTAGTCTAATTCGAGGATGAATTGTATATGAAAAATGCTGGTTACCTTGGCATTCAAATGAAGATAAAGGTACGAACATATGACATCGATTCGGCCGGGCACGTTTCCAATATCGTTTATTTCCGCTGGTTGGAGGATATGCGCCTGCAATTATTTGAAGAACACTTTTCTTTTCAATCATTCATCGAACAAGGCTATACTCCGGTCATCGCAGCTTCCAGCATAGAATACAAGCGGCCGATTAAGCTTTTCGACGAGCCGGTAGGGCACATGTATCTAACTGAAATCCGTCCAGCAAGCGTTAAATTCTACGGCGAAATATATGTCGGCGATTTGCTAACCACGACCGCAAATCACACCGGTGTTTTTGTTAACATCGAGAGCATGCGACCCCGCAGAACACCAGAAGCGCTAATTCAAAAGTTCAAGCAAGCTCAAGAACAAAGTGTCAGAGCATAGCTCATCTGGAACATTCTCGGCTGAGAAATGGTGAATAGTCCACAATCGCAGCAATCTCAACATTCATAAAAATCCAGCGCCTGGAAAAGACAGATCGACATGACCGTGCCATACTTAGGCAAGGCTTGGACTTGTAGCAAACATTGGTAACCACCAGCGCTGGGCGCTTCTCACTAATAATTTCACTAATTTTCCTTGTCTCGGGCATCGCACCGTGTCGTGTAGACGCTGCCCCGACAACCCCAACAACTCTGGAAGGTCTACTAGGCAACTGGCTACGGCTCCCGACACTGCAACACTCGAATGTTGGTGTCGAGGTGATGGAACTGCCTTCAGGGCGAGTCTTGTACTCCTACAACGGCCATAAAAGATTCGTACCGGCCTCAACTGCGAAAGTCTTCACGACAGCGTGCGCTTACGAAACGCTCGGCGCCGGATACACGTACAAGACCCAGCTTCTCTCAACGGGCACCACGAGCGAAGGCAAGTTGCACGGAGACATTATCGTCAGTCCATCTCAAGATCCCACTTTGTCGCGCGACGATATCAGGCAACTGGTGGCACACATTGACACGAAAAAAATACACTCTGTTGATGGACGTGTGCGTTTAGCAAAGACACCCGGCGGCTTCGAACAATACCTACCTGGGTGGCTGGTGGAGGATTTCGGGCAAGTTTATATGCCAGTTTGTTCGAACTTTGTCGTGGACCACAATATTGCTCAAGGCACTACTGCTATGAAAGGCGTGCGGGTATTCGATATGAGCGCAACGTATGAAATCAACGCACTAACGCGTAGCTTAATGAAATCAGATGTCGCGTCGGCTTGGCTAACGTATGATCCGGGTAACAAAACTCTGCGCACATATTGCGGTGAAGGCACCACGCAAAAGAGTCCCCTCATTGTCGCAGACCCTGATGAATACAACATTGCTTTAGTGGAATCATCTCTTGCGGATAAAGGCATTCATGTGGATAAGAGCGCACTGATGTCGCGAGACAAAAGCAATGTCAGTGATGCGGCAACAACTCTCATTGCCGAGCATCTATCAAATCCTCTATCAAAAATAATCACTACAACTTTGCATGAAAGCGATAACTTATACGCCCAACAGCTGCTTCGAACAATCGGCCTGCTCAGTCCGGATCAAGTCGACAAAGTGAAGAATAAAGACGACGACACCACCATTGAACAACGGGGACTGTACAGGCTAACTACTTGGCTCAGTTCAATCGGGGTGCCACCACAAGAAGCTGTCATTCTTGACGGTTGTGGTCTGACTCGAAAAAATGGCTTGTCACCCCACGCACTGAATACGGTGCTAAAACATATGGCCACTCCGACTCTAAATGGTCCATATTTGTCATTGCTCAAGAGTGGCGACAATTTCCGCTATAAAACCGGGTCGATGGACACCGCCAGGTCTATTAGTGGCATCGTCAGCACAGCCGGTGGACAGAGCATGGCCGTGACAATTATGGTGAATAACCATACTCCATCGGTTAAAGATTTGCGTGCTGCGCTGGGCGAATTAGTCAGTTTAGTTGGACGAATAAAATCAATTCAGATCAAAGAACCAGGCAAACCAGAGATATCCATTCTTCCAACGACCGAAGCTAAAGGTCCAGTTGAAGTAACAATGGCGAGTGCACCGGCAGCAGCCAGAAGGTCTCCACGACGCTCTTCACACAAGCGACGAAAGCATTAAGCAAGCGACCGAAACTGTGACACCATTGCTCTGCGATGCTGACATCGTGTGACCCGGATCCACGAATTGTGCACGAATACTTAATCTAACAGGGCGAACAAATCATTCCCGAGGCCGTCGTATTGAATAGATGGGCGGATATTTTTGTCTGCCCAACCTCAATTACGCAATCGCTAGAATTAGGTATCGTAAAATGTGCAACCAAAAATTCCTTCGTGCAATAGCAATAGCACTTGTTCTCGCATCGCTGGGTAGCTGCGTGCCTTCCTATGCATGGAGTCTGTTTCATGGCCGTCGCAACGCTGTGTTACAGCGCGATCAATATCTTAATCAGGAAATAAACGCTGCTAGATTCAATCTCAAACCGAGAGACTTTCGTAGCTTGTCCAAGAAAAACGCAGTTATATGGCAAAAGGCGCAACAGAAGGCGTATCTCAATGGTGGCAACTTAAGCAAAGGACAAGAACGAAGTTTGATTCGTTCCCAGAATCTATTGCAAAGAAAGCTCAACTCCGATGTCGGCTACTAGCTCAATTATTCGTTCTTCAAGATGCTTTACCCAAGAATTGTGCGGAACAGAAAATCTGTTCCGCATTTATTCAAAAACCAATTTTCATTCAAAAATAGCTTATGCAGGAAATGCCAGCGCCACTTTTGGAAAATCATTTTCTGTCTGAGCGATTATGTTGAAATAGTTTGTGAACAAGTTCAGGGCTGTGTTCGCAATGAGTTCAGCAATTTCGCCGTCGGTGTAACCAGCTTCGTGAAGATCTTTAATATCAGCGTCTTGTATTTCAGCCCGTCTCAAAAGGATGTTACGCACAAACGTCAAACCTACATCTGCTTTGGCGTCGCTTGATTGTGACTGGCGCGCCTTAAACAGTTCATCATCGCTCATACCTGCGGCTTTAGCCATTTGCGAATGCGCGGACAAGCAATATTCGCACGCATGAACTTCTGCTGCGGTAATGGCAATGCGTTCGCGCATAAGCGCATCCAAAGAGCCTCCAGCCAGCGCTTCATTCATTGCCAAATAACCTTTTACTGCCGCAGGCGAGTTAGCCATTAAGGCAAACACGTTAGGTACTCGACCCATTTTTTTCTGGATCTGATCCAGCACTTCTTTTGTAGGACCTGTAGCGCTCGCCGGGTCAACTGGTGTCAATCGAGTCATTTGTATTCTCCAAATAGGTAACTTCGCAATTGCTGAAGTTGATAGTTCGCAGGACATTGCTCCCGCGATCGCCTTGTAATGTTCACCCAATGATACAAGTTCCTGAATTCCTGGTAATTAAGTGAGCGGAAATTCTTGCCGAAAATTTTTATTGACCGTTGCCCAAAGTGGAGAAATAGCCGGGGGCTACGAAAAACAGACCTACCTGGAGTATAATTCCGTTTTCAGCACCATGGCAGCATTAGCGAGGCAGTTCCAATGGCACCCGGCCCACGAGATCAAGACCAACCGATCATGGGAAGAGAGTCTCTCTTTCGCAAGAAACTCAATCAGCTGCGTACCGACGGGCATTTGAATCAGTTGCCAACCAGTGACAGCGCCCGCAGAACGCGCGAAATCGAGAAAAGCAACTACCTGGACAACTTGCACAACACACTGGCAGCAAACTCCGCCCCTGTCGAAATGGACCGCCTGACATTGCTCGATGGCTTAACGGAACTCTACAATAACAAGTCAATTGTACGAGTCCTCAAAGATGAGTTGAAACGGTCTAGGCGCTATAAGTACGCGACCACGGTTCTCCTGTTGCGGGTTGACGGTTTCCATGAAATACAAGGCAAGTTCGGTCATTTGGCGTCCAACTCAGTACTCAAAGGCACAGCCAACTTTTTGATGAGCATTATCCGAGACGTCGACATTCCAGGGCGATATGACGGCGAAACTTTTGTCGTCGTATGCCCACAAACTGACCTTGCCGGAGCATCGGTTCTGGCAGAAAGAATCAGAGCCAAGATTTATACAGAAAGAATTTCAGACGTTGGTCAAAATTGGACAGTGACGGTTAGCCAGGGATTGGCGGCTTATCCGGTAAGCGGACAGAAAGAGGACGAACTGTTTAGATCCGCTCTTAACGCGCTGAACGACGCCCAACGACGTGGCGGTAACACGTACTCATTCTCTGAAGCTGAGCAGCCTTAGCAGATTCAGCCATAGCGGATGGTTGAAGCGAACGAAAGAGCTTACATCCAGCCGAGATTTTTCAAGAGCTCGTCAAAGTCGCCTCGTGTCCAAAGCCAATTGTGCAGTGCGAAGATCGCCTGTTCAGCACTCATTTTATTTTGAGCTAAAAGCTCTTGCGTGCGCAGCACTGCCGTCAATGTAGGCTGGTCTATCAAATTCTTTGAAAGCAGAACCTGGGGCAAAGGAGTGTTCGTGCTATGACTTAGAGCGCGAGCAATCACCATCTCCTTACCAGGCACAATACCCACCAAACGAATCAACTCAGGGAATTCAAGAGTCGGCGGCTTGACCTCCGTTTCATCCTTCTTCTTCACCTCTGCAAGAGCTTTAGAAACAGGAATGTCTTGCAGTCGCAAAATCTTCACGACTTCCGCGCCCTGCGTTGGCGTTATCTCGAAAGAGTTCACCAAAGCCTGCATTTGCAGCGCCTGATCCAAGGTTGCTTGGGTAATCAAACGAGCTTCAACCAATACTTGTCCGATCGGAATGTCGTCAACGAGCCCTTTTTCAACAGAGGACAACAAATCGATGTCAGAAACAATTCCCGCTAGCACCAGAAGTTCACCTAGACGAACCGTTTTTGCTGATTTCTGCTGCAAAAATCCGTGAAAATCAAGCGACTCCTCAATGCTCGTGCGACGTTCTGCTGCAGATTTGAGAGCCGCAACCGCCTGCTCTCGATCGATTTTCTTGTCGCGGATAAGAATCTGGGAAGAAACAGCTGCGTTAGCGATTGAATCGGAAATAACACCCTTCAAAACCAAAATTCTGCCTAGAGGCAATCCAGTCGTAAAGCAGGTTTGCAGCGCCTCATCAATCGTATCCGAGTTCACCAATTCAGAATCACGAAGCAAGTGACCCAATTTGTTAGTTAAGTCGAAATATTCTGAACGCCAACCATTGTTGGCGAGCGCATCGTCAAGAGAGATATCTTCAGTTGCAACTGCTTGCAAGGATTTGATCGCCATGTCTACAGTGAGAAAATTATCGCGAATAAGTGACTGAGCACGCAATGCGCTCTGCAATTTTTCGTCGCTCAAAAGACCTGAGCCGACAAGTACTCTACCGACAGGCAGCCCGGTCTTGGTTGAGATCGGAATTGCATCGGCTAAGTCGCCAAGCTCAATCATCCCCGCCTTAACGAGCAAGTCACCTATGAGAATCTTGGCAGTGCGTTTGTTCATCGGCGAATGCGTCCTTTAGGACTAGTACGAATTTTACTAAGCATAGCAATTTCAGGCATGAGTTGCACCATGCCACCAATTATTGACATCACTTGTCATGGATACCATATGTGGTGCGGAGTGATTTTGTGGATCGATATTTCGAGTCCGATTATTTGCACCACCGGCGGTTCCAAATGTGGGTGATTTAGCTCAGATGATCGACAGTTGTCAAGCAATTCAACAGGTAGTAGGATGGATATGAGGGTTCTGGGGTATAGCGCATGAAAAAAGTTCCAATGTTACTATCGGTACTTGCGACAATTTGGCTTCCAGCGACGGCAGAAACAGTGTTTATTAAACCGCTGGTTATGCCTACATTAAGGGTGCCGACAATCAAGGTCGCCCCAACCCAGTCCGTCAAAACTGTCAAACAGAACAAGACTAAAAGCGTCGAGCCTGGGCGACTAGTCAAAGAGCAAGAAAGTTATCCCACAACGGCTAACAATTGCACGTGTGAACACGCGTCAAAGCTCTACGAGCAAGGGAAATACAAAGAAGCGGCGTTTTATTACAACAAGACAGCCGAGATAATGCTTGGACAGTACAAACATGAAAACAGCGACGTTGCTGATATGCGCTACGGACAAGGCTTGTGCTACTACATGTTGGGGGATTACGCCCAGTCTGACAAATGGTTTACCGCTTCGATAAATATGTATAAACGCGTTAAAGACACGTCGAATCAAATCGCAGTGACGATGGCCCTTCTAGGCGATTCGCACAACAGACAGACTAGATATGGCATAGGAGATCAACTCGTTAAGGACGCAATCGCTTTGCTAAGCCAAAAACAACAGCAAAAGTCTGCTGACTATGAATATTGCTTATCCTTGCTTGCCACTTCTTACGATGCGCAAAACAGACAGAAAGAGGCGCTCCCACTTCACAAACAAGCTCTCGCCTTGAAGAAGCAATTGAAAGTTAACGCTGTGGAAATCAAACAAAAGCAAAATGAAATAAACGAGGACATTAAGGCAATCGAAGCTAAACAAAGCGCCTAATCAACGAAGAATTTCTTTCGCTGTATGCAGCTTATGATGACTTGATAAGACTAGCTAAAGTATTAGACTACTATTTAGGTTCAACGTATTCAGCCGGCGGAGTAATATCCGTCGGCGTGAATGGGCTCTTTGCTATTAGATCGGCAAATGTGTCATCCTCTGGCAAGTGAATGAAGTGCCCAGCACCCCCAAAAGCAACTATTTTAGAGTCTGGATGATCAGTTAGGTATTTTTGTGTAACTCTGGTCCAATTTTCATTGCGGTCTCCCGGAGGATGTCCATCATCACCATCACCATCGGTAGTCATCTTGACCCCATTCGGTTCTATGCAAAGCACCTTCATGCCTGCGTCCTTAGAGGCTCTCATCACTTCCATCATCTTGTCTTCAAAGTCTTTAGTGTCGTTAATGGCGCGATGCACATTTTCTCTTACCTGCCCCTCCAGCCTCTTTTCCGCATCTGAACCTTTCTCAGCAGCCAGCCACTGATTGACGAGCGGCTGCTGATCTTCACGGAATCCCTCCATAGCCACGGCATCAACGCCCGCAGTCTTTAAGGATTCAAGAGCTTTGCTAAATCTTGTGGGGCTATCTTTGTCAGCATGGTCGTCGCCCCAAAACAAGACTCTACTGTCACCGATTCTTTCCTTAATGTTATCCACCGAAGGCGGCTCCGAACTGTCCCACCCCTTAGTTGATTCTTTGGCGTTTTTGAATCCTTCTTTCACTTCCTTGTAGCGGGGATCTCGTCCGACAATTTTACTTTCGGGAAGCTGTGGACTACTTTCTTGTGCATGTGGCACCACATTTGAGAATCTCAAGTCATTTTGCTCAGACCTGATTTTTGCCTCGTTTAAATCAACTAGAGTCAATTCGGGGAGATTTATGTTGGTAGAGGATGCTGTCGGGTTACGCAATGTAGAGTTGCCCATATTCTCAAACACAGCGGCGGCAGTTAGCGGCTCAGGTGCATCAATGTTTTTCTCCTTCGTGGAGTTAAAGCTATTGTCCAGATGCATGTTTTTCCTTACGTCTAACCATGCTTCAGCGGCAGAGCTGGTATGGTGCTAACATCAGAAGAAGAATACAACATTGCGAGTAATAATTAGTAGGCTTTCCATTCCCTTCGCGCAGTTTTCACCATTGCATTATTGGCTATTGGAGTTACCAAAACTTTACCATTTTGAGCCGTTTGAAAGGGTTAGAGACTTAGCAGTTACTGCAAAGTTGTAATTCCACAATGTTCGCACCGGAATGTCAAATCAACGTAAAATCAACCAATTGTCCAGAGGCTACTGGTGCGTTCCTGACGCGGTCAATTGGATTGATCCGGTGTGAAGTCATATCGGATGGATCGACAGCCTAATTTCAGGGTAAACGAGATACACAGACACTGCTCGATCTATTAAGATGAAATAGAGACTCCGATCGGACACGTCTGTGACCCAAGAACAGCTCCTTCCCAAAACGGAATTAGAGCGAGCATTCGCTCAAGCCCGCAGTTGGACTGCGATCCACTCTTGGCGTCGCGGCACTTTGGATTTGCGCTCTGGGCGGATGGTCCCGGCCACAGGAATTTATCTCGCACTGGCCCGTACTCATGCTCTCACCGGTCACACAAGGGAGTTCGAGGAAACCCTGGATTGCGTGTGCAAGTACGGAGATGACCTCACGGCTATCGACAAACAAAGCGTTGTTCGCGTTCTGTGCAACATTCTTGCGGAATTTCGAGACGACGAGTTGGACTCACTGTCAAACAGACCAGCGATAGAGAAAATCCTTGTTCAGTCAGCAGTCGCTATGACAGCCCAAATCAAAGGCAATACAAGTGCGCTGCTTGACGCAATTTGTGTAATTAAGCAATCTGCCGAGCTGGACCTTATATCAGCGCGATTGGAGCGCCAGCGTTTTTCAGAATTTAAAGACGCAGTCGAAAATAGCAAGGTCAAACTGACTCGAATTGGCAAGCTTACTGATGTTGAATTAACGCCTGACGCAAAAAAGAAATTCAACCAAACTCGCTATATTCTCAAAATCCTTTTTAAGAAAGCCGCCCAAATACCCGGACAATTAACAATCCTCGAAATGCTTATTGAGGTAGCGAGCCGTCTCTTAGACCTCAATCAAAAAGAGCAATCCAAATTTGCTTGCGACAAAATTTTAGAATATGCCGACGGAATTGAAGAAACCATCAAAAGTTCTCCAGGTGCGACAGAGCACACGCCCGTGGTTGAAAAAGATCCCGCACTGCAAGAGTCTGAACTCGAAGAATTTAAGGCTAGAGAAAAACACATTCGTCAAAAACAAATAGATGCATCTGTGGAGAAAGAACATATTCTTCGAAGTCGCATCGATTCGGCCGATTACGAAGTCAAAGCGTGGCAAATGCGAGCCGAAATGGCAAAGTATCGCCCTAACGATGACTTGGTCGTGCTCGCTCTAGAACGTGCTGAGCACTATGCTGAGGAATTGAGAGCACACGAAATCGAACTCTTTGCACAGACCGAAGTCACAAAAAGGCTGCGTCAAGAACTTATCGATTTTGAAGAGAGCTTGAACGTTGTTACTTACAAAGTAGAAACAGAAGTTTCGACAAAATCGAGTGCCGGTGACACCTCAACAAAAGATTTGGATTTGAGACTCGCCGACTTACTGGCTGATTTAGGTGACAAATTTGCGCTCAACGAATTAAGAGAGATAGCATGCGAATGTTATTCGAAGTCGATAACAGCGCGCATCAGAGCAAAGAATTTGGACAATCCAACTCGGAGAAATCTTGTCACCATTTCGAGCAATGCACTAATTTCTAAGGTATATTCTCCGGCGCTGGAACAATTTCATAGCGTTAACAAACTGCTGGAGTACTTGGGTAATGATTTGGCTTTGTACGGCAACGTGCGGATTTGCTCCCACTCCCAAAGCCATTTATTTGCACAGCTCGTCGATCCCGATTCCAAGCTCGATCAAGCCAGTTTTTCAGCCATGAAAAGTCTTGTCGATCAAAATGCTAAATTTTCACAAATAACCTTCGCTATAGAATTATTACCTTACATTTTAGAGCTTTTACACTCTCGCGTAGACAAAAGATTTAGCGCGGAGATCCTCGATGAACTATGGAGAGTAGCGTATGACTTTCCACCTGCCAGAATCTTCAGTTCATATATCCAACCGCTCTCGATAATGACGGAGCAACTGCTCGGGAGTGAGACACCAAAAGCGTTTGAACATTATACGAAGATCTTTGCGCATCTACAAAAGGCTAACTTAGAGAAGGAACAAAAGATCCTATTTTGGAGAGTTTTGATCGCCGTTCGAGAAGAAGCAGATGGAAGAAACTCACCGAGTCTGGTGCCCTTGCTTGCGAGCCTCGCTCAGCAATACTTTGACATAGGCGATTCGAGAGATTGCTTTGACCTATGCGAACGCGTTCGCCTGATGGATAAGAGCGACTTGAAAGGGATCAATGCGGGCCTAGTCACGGTGCCTCAATACGGCTCTGCCTTTTTCGATTTGACCAGATTCTACGTAGAGCTCAAGCAAGATTACGAGGCAAATGAACTAGCCTTAGAGATTCGCGAAATATTTGTTGCAAATAAAGAATTCAAAGAAATTCGCGATGAGCTTTATTTCTCACTAGGTACTTTTCTGCTGACTATCTCACAACAAAGTTTGAGCCCACCAAAAGTGCTTTTTGAATTACTGGAAAGCATGAATGATACCGAACTCGGTAATTTGCTGCAGAAGCTAGAAAACAGCTGGGCAGCGAGGACTGCGTTACTACTTTATCTATTGAATGAGGTAATTCGGCTGCGCGAACTCAGCAAAGGAATTCGTCACACTTCGCTGATACCGTTGCTCTACAGAAAAGCGCGACTACTTGAAGAGACGTCGAATTCCATCGCGTGCGATGACACATATAGGCGTATTATTGAAATTGAGACGGTCTACCAGGGTGACCAAGTCTTCCAACATCAGATCAATTGTGCACAGTATCTTATGCGCACAAAAGCTTACACGTTGGCATTCGAATATTTGAGAGAGATGACTAAAGTATCAAGCTTACGGCCAGACGACATTCAAGTATTAGACATATTTTCGATGATCGACGAATTCGTGCATCAAAACATGTTTCCCCATTCCTCAGAATTATTGGTGGCATTGCTCAGCAAGTCCTTGCCTATCAAATTTGACCATAGAATGAAAAAGACATTTGACGCAGTTTTCACAAATTGCCTGATGTCAAACGACGCAGAAAATGCAGAGTTGCTTCTAGCGAACGCACTTGCCTTGAGAGAAACTGACGAAGATTTTTTGATACAAGCGGCGAAACGATTCGTGGTAAGTCGACGAGCGGTGCAATTCGCCATCAAACTGGACAATGCTATTGAATCTCTTAAAATCAAAAGAGCAGCGTGTCACAACTTGGAGACATTAAGAGAGCAGTTCGTCGCGCTTTGCAATCGAACGGATTTCAAAGATACAGAGGACCCACCACCACTGCCCCCGTTTACCAACGAAAATCCAAGCTAAGTAATTGACCCACTTCAGTCCTACGGATTAGCCAAATGCAATCCTATGGATTCGCCAATGCAGGGATCACCCATTCGGTTCTAAGGATTCGCCTTAACTCGAATAGTTTTGGCCCGTTGTTCTAGAGCGGTTGCTTCGGTGCCGCGATTTTCCTTGCGCAGGAAGCGGGCGTAGTCATCCAACACCAGAGCAACACGTTCATCGTCTGCACCGTAGGCGCCCTCCTTGATTCGCAAGGCGCGCTTGAATAACACTTCGGACTTATCCGGGCGTCCGTGCCCTTGATACATCCATGCCAAGTCCGGCATCCAGTCGGCAAAGCGCGTGCTATTTGGTCCCGCCAATCCTTCCATGGTGCGCATGGCTAATTCGTAGAGGCGCTCGGCCTCAAAGGAGTTCCGACGTTTGTCGTTAACAAGAGCCAACTTGCATAAACAAGTCACCATACCGGGTTCAATCGCTTTGCTAGATTCCGCTTG
This sequence comes from Candidatus Melainabacteria bacterium, assembly GCA_003153555.1. GTDB lineage: Bacteria > Cyanobacteriota > Vampirovibrionia > Obscuribacterales > Obscuribacteraceae > PALSA-1081. The sequence continues at coordinate 145,483 of PLZS01000084.1, forward strand.
CTTGAGTGCCTCAGTCCATTTGGATTGAGCTTCCTCCAAATTTCCCCTGTTGAAAGCGCTTTGTGCCTCGTTGCTGGACTGTTCCCAATCTGCATCAGCAAACGCAAGCGGCGCACCACAAATGATGGCAACGGTGGCTATCCAAAGCTTAGGTTTAAAGTCGCCCAATTGAACCTCCACAATGATTTTAACCACTTTGAGCCACTAGAATGCTGTTATGGTCAAACAGAGCTTGGGTAAATTTTGGAAAGATACGGAATTAAACTAATGCGCCGGCCCTTTCGATTTCTATTTGCCCTCACTCTATCGACTCTTGTCGCAAGTGAACCATACGCGATTGCTCAAGCGCAGCTAGATCAAGTCATCGACACGTCAGTGCAGATGTTGAAGAGTGGTCGTCCAATGGATGCCGTAGCGCTTTTACAACGCGCCAGTGCTCAATTCCCACAATCCGCTTTGCTCCATTTCCAAATGGGAAACGGCTATTCTGATGCAAAGAACTATCAGGCAGCGATTACTGAATACAACGAAGCTCTCAGATTGCAACCAAGATTCCCCGCATCTATGCTGAACATTGCCTATGCGTATGTGAATGCAACTCAGTACGACCTCGCCATGCCTTGGTTCGACAGATATCTGAGGGAGAATCCTGGTGCCACCAATCTAGTCGAAGTGAAATCGCAGATGTTAACGGCACAAGCATCAAAGTGTGCAAAAGAAAAACGATACTTTGATGCGAAGAAGTTGATGGAACAGGCATGCGAAATCAATCCTTCATCAAGCACAATGCATTTCAAGCTAGCCCGAGCATGTGATGAATTGGGCGACACGCAACGTGCGATCAGTGAGTATGAATCTTGCTTGCGACTAAAGCCTGATTACTCTCCAGCGATATTCAATATTGCCGGCTGCTACCAAACTTTAGGACGACCACGCGACGCCATAGCTTGGTTTCAGAAGTATTTGAATCAAGAGCCAAATGCACCCGACCGTTCGACAGTTCAAAACATGATCGCAAAATTGCAAGAGAAAGGCACTCAATCAACCGCTAATCCCCATGGTGCTGACTACATGGATTCAATCGTCGAGAACGGAAGACTTTATCGATGGCCACCAGCGCGGCTTCCTCTCAAAGTCTTTGTTGACTCTGCCGCCTCAGTTCCAAATTTCAGAGAGGCATATCGCAATGCTTTGCTCGAGTCATTGAGCGCATGGGCGCTAGCATCGCAAAACAAGGTCACCTTTGTGCTCGTGCCGGATAGTCGATACGCCGACATTAGTTGTGATTGGACCAACAATCCGTATGAGGTAAGGCAAAGCGGATCTGATGTTGAGCAGGGAGTTTGCTTCATGCAAGCACTAACAAACAAACGCTCGCGAGTCGATTCAGCGATCGATCGAGCGAACGTAAGAATATTGACGATTGATAGAGAAACATCCAAACCGATAAGTGACGACGATATGAAAAAGACCTGCCTGCATGAGCTTGGGCATGCACTGGGATTGCGCGGTCATTCAAACAACAACCACGACATCATGTTTTTTTCTGTATCGCCAACGGTCTGGCCCGTATTGTCCAAGCGCGATAAAGCAACCATACTGCGACTGTACGAAACCTATCCGCAAAGAGGGAACACGGCTGCAGCACCCTACCAGCCCTACCAGCAATGAACTAGAGCCAGCCTGGATTGAACTTAGCCTCAAGTGGTTGCTCGTTGGTAGACGTAGCTCGTCGTTGGAGCTGTGGGCGACTTGATTTGGAACTGATTAGCCCGCTGGTCTCATTTGATGGATAGCTGTCAGCAACCACTTCGGCTCTGCCACTAACCTCACGCATGAACATCGAACTAGCATCGGCCACAGCTGGAGCGGCTGCAATCAGAATAAGAGCTATAGCCAATCTTTTCATATCGTGATCTCCGGTCTAGAGCATTCCACCTAACGGGAATGCTACCCAGCTCGTAAGTTCGAGCCGTACCTCCGCTATGTCGGAAGCCAAGCTGCTTTAGTTCCGTTATTCTGCGAATTTACTGCAATTTTTTCTGCAGCAAATCAAAATTATGAACTGCAATCGGGTAGAACTGGTCGGACTGATGCTTCGATAGATAGGTGATCCCCATCGCTCCAACGCCTGCGATGCCACCGCCGATTGCACAACCTGGCAAGGGGCTGGCTACAACCAATCCAGCAAGTGCCCCTGTGCCACAACCGGCCGCAGTTACTTTACCCACGGTTGTCCAATATTCTTTGTTCGTCATGCGAAAGTCATTGACATGACCATTCTTTAGCGCTGTTCCGAACTGTTCAAGATCGCTGGCTTGAACTCCCACTGAATCTCGATTGTAGTTGATATGCGTTCGATTCATTTCCGCCATCGTCGTCAGATTCGCAGAGGTAAACTGAAGAGCCGGCAGCAATGAATCTGGGACGTAGCCCATCTGCGCAGCTTGCTTTAGCTCAGCTTTCGAGACTTCGTGATCGTCATTGAAATCTATTTGTGGAAGATACTTTTCTAGCTGGCGGAAATCGTCTGCTTTAGGTTTTTGATTAGACAGAGGCATCTTTCGCTCAGCCATGACTGGTTTGTTTTGCTCAAGCTCAGTGCATGTCGAATCAAAGTAGTGCCATCCCTTAACCTTCTCAACTTCCTTCAAATCAGAGTTATGTTTTGCTTCCACCGCAGCATAAGCAATAGCACCTACGACCGCCCCGACAGCTGCTCCTTTGCCTGCTCCGCTCCCGACCTTCCCATCCGAAATGAAATCAGCTGTCGCACCGCCGGCAGCACCGCCTAGAGCACCGCGGCTAATGAACTCTGTTGCGCTAGGCGACTGCGAAGGATCGAGTTCAGCAAGATTTTTCAATTTCTCGATCGCGCCACGATCCAGAGTCTTGACTCCATAGTCGCTCAGGGAACTAATATCCTCCAAGTGGTCGTTCAAAAAAGAGACGACAGCTTTATTTTCGCCACTTAAATTAGGTCTCTGACTGAACACCCTCACTTCCTCGCGCGTAATTTGACCGTCTCTATTAAGGTCAATCAGATTAAATTGCGAGTTTAATGCGTTTGCTAGTGACCCAGCTTGCGTCTTGAACTCACATTCAGCCGTTAGTTTAGGTTTGACAGGATTGTCGAATTGCATAAGGACCTCAAGATCGGGTGCAACAGACCACATCAAGGCCTAGCGCTGAGGAGCGCTTAGCGAAAACAGTTTAGTAATCAGGATTGAGTACAGGAAGAGCATAGTCCCAGGAAATGTCAAACAAGTGTCAGGTGCTGATTAATTTAAGACATATGAGACGCTTCCAGCCACACCGTTCCTTTGCAACGCCGGCTAACGACGCAATGAAAAGTCTGACTAAACGTTCGTCCGTGACCTAGAACGCTAACCCTATTGAGCTCTCAGGGTGCAAGACTTAATGTCCTAATGGTTACTTCAAGGGGCTAAGTTGGGCAATCTATAAGCATGGGGTAAATAGTTACTAGACCATTTTGATGAATAAACGAAGCAATAGAGGACGTAATGGATCTCGTTGGATACGCTCGGGTTGTTCCGCGTGAAAACGCGGAGGAAGCACTTGCCCATCAAAAGGCGAGAATAGAAGCGTATTGCCAGGAGCATCATCAAACAAGTATTGAAGTCACCCTGATATCTGGCAAATAGAAATGTATCAGGAAAATCATGACACAAAGAATGAGATCGAGCAGCTGCAACAGCGTATTGCGGAGTTGGAGAAACAGCTTAGTGAGCAAGAACAAGTGATCGCAAATCATAAGCGCCTGGCAAACCAAGTCACGCAGCTGCATGTTCTCACTGCTGAATTGAAATCATCAAGCCAGAGGCTCGTCAAAGCGCGTGACCAAGCCGTTGAAGCCGCGAAATTTAAATCACAATTTCTGGCTAACATGAGCCATGAAATTAGAACTCCAATGAATGCGGTCATCGGAGTCAGTGACTTATTGATGAAAACAAATCTCAGTCAAGACCAACGCGAGTATGCCAATATGATCCGCGACTCGGCATCAAATTTGCTCAAAATCGTCAATGACATACTGGATTTTTCAAAGGTCGAGGCTGGCAAAGTACAGCTCGAGCTTTGTAATTTGGATTTGGTGCAGGTGATCGAAGGTGCAGCAGAACTGCTCGCCGAAAAAGCACATCAGAAAAAGCTTTCTCTAATGACATTCGTTCAACCGCAAATACCGCGCACTTTGATAGGCGACCCAACTCGTTTGCGCCAGATAATTTTGAATTTAGTAAGCAACGCCATTAAGTTTACAGAGTGCGGAGAAGTATTCATTCACGCCATGTTGGAGCGCAAAGAGGATAATGATCACATCAAAATCATCATCAAAGACACTGGAATAGGCGTTCCGAAGGATGTGCAGAAACAGATATTTAGTCCATTCACACAAGCCGACAATTCAGTCAGCCGCAAATATGGTGGCACTGGATTGGGATTATCAATCTGCCGAAAACTAGTTGAATTAATGGGCGGCGAGATTGGGCTTGAAAGCGAGGAAGACAAAGGCACCACAGTCTGGTTTACCTTTCCGATGGAAACGTCTAATCAGCAAGACCCTCACGAGGCACCGCCAGATTTGTCGGCAGTTCGAATGCTACTGGTTGATGGACCAAACAGTGCAACAAAGGTAGTTCACTCTTACGCTAAAAACTGGGGCATCAAATGCGATACCGCCGAAAGTGGTAGCGCAGCTAGTGCTCTTTTGCAATCTGCCTTCGAAAAAGCTTCACCATATCATATGGTTGTTTTGGAAAGTGCTTTGCCTGATATGCGCGCAGAGGAATTTGCTAGTCGCCTCGCGGACGAAACTTACGCGGGAGAGACAAAAATCATTTTGTTCAATTCAATCGGTCCGTCAAATGCTCCCAGCAGCTTCCACACATTCGCCGGATATCTAACAGCGCCAATGAAGCAGTCGATGCTTTTGGACTGCATTGCAAATGTTTCCTCCAAAAAAGCTCAGGCACCGAACAAGTCATCTTTAGGCAGTAAAACAGTTGAACAAACAGAAGCAGGCAGGCATATCCTAATTGCTGAGGACAACCACGTAAATCAGCGTGTTGCCGTATTGCAATTGAGACAAATCGGTTTCGCAGCCGATGTGGTATCAAACGGAGAAGAGGCCGTTGCTGCGATGGGCAGCACAAACTACGATCTCGTTTTGATGGATTGTCAGATGCCGATAATGGACGGGTTTGAGGCAACGCGAGAGATTCGAAAGACCGAGATCCGCACTGGACGCCATGTTCCAATTGTCGCCATGACGGCTCACGCAATGGAAGGTGACCGGGAAAAATGTATCGCCGAAGGCATGGACGACTACATAAGTAAACCAGTCAACCCCGTTGTTCTAAGCGCCATACTTGAGAAGTGGCTGCAAATTGAGCTCGAAAAACCACGTGAGAAAACAAAAGAAGAAGTAATTCCAAAACGTTGCTGGAACACAGACTCCCCGCCACCACTCGATCTACAGAAGCTGAAAGAATTATGTCCAGAATATGACGACGTGGAGCGCATGGTCGATATGTTTATGACCAGCGTCGAACGATTGTTGAAAAACTTAAATATCGCAATTCAAGACCACGATATGATCAAAATCAGATCAGTATCATACGAACTCACAGGAACATGCGTGTCAGTTGGCGCAGATGAGCTGTCGGCGATAGGAGAGAGCTTACAAAAGATCTCCCTTGAAAAGAATTGGACGCAGTGCAAAATACTGTTTGAAGCATTCAGGCAAGCGCTTGACGTAGTCACTGATTACGCCAAACAGCCAGCGTTACATGCTCAAAAATAAGAGGTAAAATAGTGCCTGGAAAACTCAGGTGAACTATCATGACATTTATTGCCGTAGCCAAATTGAACGACATCGAACCGGGCAAAAGCGTTTGCGTACAAGTCGAAAAAAAGCGCATTGCCATCTTCAATGTAGACGGCAAATTTTATGCGCTCGACGATTACTGCCCTCACAAAGGTGCACCGATGTCGACAGGCTATTTGGGCGTGACTGACGTGACATGTTCATGGCATGGTGCGTCGTTCGACCTTGCAACCGGTAAAGGGCTTGCTGGTCCGTGTGCCGGCGGTATTGCATCATACCCGGTGCGCATCACCGGTGATGACCTCGAGCTCCAGGTGTAAATGAGAAGTGATGCATAGAATAAAAAATAATTCTCGCCACATTGTACCCAGCGAAGCCAAGTGCAAGGCAGTTCTTGAAACCGGGTCAGTCTTTCAAACGCAAGTTCAGCGCTTTCATAACGAAGTACGACGGAATTAGCACTTTCAGACTGTGAGCTTACGTGCTAGTGAACAGTTGGGTGGGGAGCTGAGCCGATCGATGGGGCGGTAGCGGATGGCGCATTATAGGCTTGAGCTGATTTGACGAGCGAATCAATACCGTCCATAAGATCCATAGCACTTTTGCCAGGAGCGAAATTCAGTTCGCGATTCAATTGCGTAAGTCGTTCCGCGAGGTGCATGTTCGGATACGTTTTGCCGAACACATGCATTTCGCACCATCCCACCCTAACTGCAAGTCGTGCACTGGATGGTGGTGGATTGTTTGCCCGAACCATTGGATCTTCAATCGGTCCCGTCGGTTCATCAGAGGCTGACGCTTGCGGTTCGGGTGCCGGGCGCCGTCTTACCCGAATGCCACTGAAACCACCCGGTCCAAATCCCTGTGGACCAATTCCCGTGCCTGGCGCGCCGGCCAATCCACCGCCAGGACCAGATGCCATGCCGTTTACGCCTGCCATACCCAACAATGAATTACCGACCATGGACAACAGCTTTTTGCCTCGTCCACCGGTTGCTTTAGCCTGTCCTCCGGGACCAGCTTCAGCAGTTTCAGTATCTTCTTCTTGCAGGAAAGGCCTTTTATGCAGTGTTTTCTCTGCATATTTTTCCAAAGCATCAGTGCGATCGCTCAAGGCTACAGATTTGGAGACACTACCGAAAGCTTTCACTTCCATTGCACTGAGCCGTTGTTCCAAAGGTTGTTCAGGTGCAGGCTGTCCTAAAATTTCAGTCTCCAACGCGGTCACATGCGGGTAATCACTTTGCGGCTGAGATTGCGTTTGAGATTGTGATGGAGAGCCAGGCTGACCGCCCATTGCACCATCGTCACCTGAATCTGCAACTTCGTCAGCCAGGAATGGCTTCTTATGCAGTTTCTGCTCTGCGTACTGTTCGAGATTGTCAGTGCGTTCGCCCAAATCGTCACTCTTGGAAGCGACTCCAAAAGCCTTTGTTTCCATTCGCACAATCCGCGCAGACAAGACCTGCCCGCAGAATGTCGCCCCAAGAATTTCTTTCTCCAGTGCAGTGACATGAGGATAATCATCGAAACCAGACTTGTTGATGATTGGAGGGGAATCGTCCTCTAACGATGGTTGAGTAGCAACGCTCGGAATCGATCTTTGTGGAGCGGGCATCGGCGGCTCTTGCGCAGTCACGCTCGGCGTAGACCTGGGAGCTACCTTCCTACGCGCCTGTTGAGGTGGCTCCGACGTGACAGAATGGACGGGCTCAGGGCTCGAGACTGGCTCTGGTCGGGTATCTAAATAAGTGACGGATGCCAATTTCTTAATACGATCGGCTGCAGCACCTTCGGCAGCCGTGCCGAAAATCAGCTTCTCAATCCGTTGGGTTCGATCCTCGTCAGATTCGGCGGCGAAGGTGTGCCCAAAGAACTTTTGCTCCAGCATCGTGAGTTGAATGAGAGTCGCAGAATCAAGCTGCGATTTCGCCTGACTGCTCTGGCACAACAAAAGGGATATGGAAACTAAACAAGAAAGCAGTGCAGCCCGCATAAGCAGCCCCGGAGTGGTGCAAGGCTGGATTGTACTATGGCACCGGCGCGCCTATATTGGATTGCTCTCATTGACAACAGGCAAGAGCCGAAAAGTGGTCAGGTGCCAAAAAATCGGTTAAGAATACGCCGACCCATCGACGGCTGATTTACTTTCGGCTTCATGTGCTCGATCGTTTTTAACAGGGCGGCATTTTCTCTCTTCAACTCCGCGTTCTCGGCTTGAACGGCTGAATGTGTAAGCACCCTGCTAAATAACTCAGGCAAATATTGGAGCTGATCGTCTTGGCTAGCCAATTTCAGCTCCAAATGACGATATTGGTACTGATACGACTTCAGTTCCGCCTTTAAAGCACTTAGTTGCGCAGTCAAAACTGGATCAGGCGAGTCGTTTCGACCTACTTCGGCAGCATAAAAATCAGCGTGTGCAGCAGAAATTGAGGCTTGCGTGCGAACGTCTGGAGCGAATTCGTACTGAACTGAAAAAATTTGATCCAACAGAGGCTCTAATCCATCCAGACTTAGAGGGTCTGATAATGAGGTTTTCCTGACGGCTGACATGATGAAACGCTTTCTAGTATGCGAATTCATAGTACCGGATTAGATACCACTTGCATATACCAGATATTTGCACGGTATAAGTCCCTTAGCGAGGTCCACGCCCTGGACCGCCGCCCGGACCTCCTGGACCACCTGGTCCCGGTCCACCCGGACCGAAGCCAAATCCCGGTCCGCCAGGTTCGTGCCGACCCTGATCGCCGTCTAGCCCCAAGAATCGGCGCATAGCTGACCGTTTGAGCTTTTTGCGCTGTTCTGCCGTCAGCATCTCAGCAAAAGTCAGCGCTCGTTCCAACATTGCATCGCCCATCTTTGTCTTGTGTTCTTGAAGCTTTTTGTGAGCCTCTTTAACCTTATCTCGGTCGATGTTCTCGTTAGCTAATTCATGCATCAACTGTTTGAAAAATTGACTGCCTTGAGCCATCAACTGCATCCCCTCGCCCATGCCTTCAGCTTTGAGCTCCGCAATTCGTTCTACTTGGTCGTCCGTTAAATCTAGATCTTGCAACATGCCTTCGTGACCAAAACCACCGCACCCGCCCCGACCACCGTGATGACCAAATCCGAATGGTGGTATGCCAAAATGTTTACCGAACCTGCCAGCAAATGGGAACATATAACCTCCTCAATCACCGGAATCGGTGACTGTCTTAAATGTTTTACGATTTTAGAGTATTTTAACATCAGCACCTCATTGTGAGGCGCCTCACTAATTACTGAGTGTATTCAGGTGGTATCCGCATGGGAGACCTGTCCGCCAAGGTGCATGTGGCACCACGCACGGTGACTGATCTCGTGGACGGTCTGAAGAAAGCGTTATTTGTCGAACGTTCCAGCCACGACGGTGACGGCTTTATCAGGGTGGAAGTACTTCTTCATGGCGGCGTCTACTTGAGGCTTGGTGACAGCAGCATAGTTTTTCGACATGTTATCCAGCTCGGCTGGTCCTAGTCCTAAAAACTCAAATTCTGTTACAGCTCTGGCGATACCCAATGATGAAGCCAGCCCAACGGTGAAAGCCCCAACAGCTCTGCCTGTCTCTTTGGCCAGCTCTTCGGAAGAGATACCATTCTCAATATAGTCTGATAAAACTTGTGATACCAAACTCAGTGACTTTTCAACATTCTTTGGATTCACTGACAGACTGACCGACCATGGTGCGCTACCAAAGGCGGTATCAGAGAATGCGGAGTGAATACCGTAGGTTAAACCGGCCCGATCGCGCACCACATTGCCCAAACGCGAAGTGATCGTGTCTTGACCGAGAGCGGCGTTAGCCAGTTTCGCAGCATAAAAGTCTTTACCTGTACGCTGCAAGTCGGTAGGATGAGCGATGACGATATCAGTGCTCTTCTTTTCAGGTAGTGCCACATCGATGCGACTTGATTTCTTAGGCAAAGCAGCCTGAGGGATGTGGACTGCCGAGGGCTCCTCACCTTGCCAGTCTCCAAATTTATCGGAAATGTGCTGAAGAGCTTCGTCTAAATCAGTATCTCCTACCACTGTGATGATCATTCCTTTTGGACTAAAGAGCTTTTTGTGAGTAGCGTGAACAGTCTCGAGTGAAACGCCCTCAAGATCAATCATTTGCTCCTCAAACGTCTTTTCATAAAATGGATGTTTAGGATCAAAAATGGTGCGGCGTAGTTTGTTCCACGCCATACTGCGTGTGTTGTTCAGAGCTTCAGTAAATCTCGAACGCCACTCAATTTTGGTTTTAGCCAGCTCTTCTGTAGACAATAAAGGGTTACGAATCAGGTCGGCAAGCAAATCTAAATACATCGGTAAGTCACCAGAGACGACGTGCGTTCCGAAACTCAAGCGATAATTGTCGACTGAGAATTCAAGCCCAGCTGCAATACCCATGTTTTCGAGCGTCTGGGCAATTTGCATTTTGCTGTATTTCGTCGAACCCTTGGGTAAGAGATCCGCGACCAATTCTGCCAAGTTGCTGTTGTGACCGTCAGCGGTGAAATACTTTCCGGCCTTTAGAATTCCGCAAATTCCCACCGATTCAGTGCCTGGATTTTGCATCAACAACACAGTCAAACCATTCGGCAAAACTTTCTTGACGAGGCGGGAGGCAAAAGAAGACGTGTGAATTTTAGGCTTTTTCACTTTCGCTTTCGCGACAACAGGTTTGTCGGCCATGAGATCAGCGAGGTCATGATTCTCATCTCCAACCTCTTCATTGATGAACTGAGCCTCAAGTGCGGCAGCCATCTGTTCAGGACTCATCTCAATTTGATTAGGAATGAAAATTCCCACGGTGCGATTGCTCTTGTTGAAGTAAGTAGCGACTACACGTCGTATGTCTTCCGGAGTGACCGCATCAAAATTGTCGTCATATTCCATCAACCAGTGCCAATCTGCTTTTGATTCGGCTTCACCGAGCATAAATGCAAGACTGCTGGAATCAGCCTTTGCCAGAATGGTGCCTTTGCGATTCGAACTTTTGGCGCGATTCAATTCCTCTTCAGAGACAGGCTCTCTGCTTAATCTTTCGAGTTCGGCATAAATGGCATCCTCGACATGTTGAGTCTCCACGTCTTGAGTGACAGTTGCTCCAATGATAAATAAACCGGGATCATGAAGATCATCATGTCGCGCAAAAGTCTCTGCTGCCAAACTTGTGTCAATCAGGACTTTGTACAAGCAACTTGATCGTTCGTAGGTGCTGCCGAGAATGTGGCGCAATGCCGCTAACGCGTAGTTATCTTTATGCGTTGCCTCAGGAACATGATGACCGATCAAAATTCTCGCTAAATCACCAGCGCGGTTAATTTCAAATCGACGCTCACCTTCTTGTGGTGGCTCAGTCGTATAGACTTCAGGAATTGGATGTGGTGCGGCTGGAATTTTGCCGTAATGTTTTTCAATAACTGAGAGAGCTTCCTCGGGTTTAAAATCGCCAACCAAGACGACCGTGGCATTATTCGGCCAATAGAACGTATTGTAAAACTCACGCAACCTCTCCATCGACACACCTTCTACGTCAGTGCGCCAGCCAATCGTCGGATGGTGATAGGGATGCTCTCTGAAGGCCAGTGCATACAGATCTTTCTCGAGTGCTTCTTCAGGGTAATTTTCGCCGCGCTCAAGTTCATTTCGAACAACAGACATTTCAGAGTCATGATCGCTTTGACGCAGTAGCAAATTGCGCATGCGGTCTGCTTCGAGTTCGACACAGAGCTCCATGTACTCCGCAGGCACCACCTCGAAATAACTGGTGCGATCGAACCATGTAGTGGCATTCCAGTAAGCACCAACTTGGGTTAACAAATCATCGATGCCGTTGCCCTTGTCTGGATTGTGCTTTTTAGTGCCCTTAAACAACATGTGTTCCAGGAAGTGAGTGGATCCAGTGTATCCCACGCCTTCATTTCTACTGCCAACCTTGTACAACACTAGAAGCGTAATCACCGGCGCCGTGTGATTCTCGAGAAGCAAGACTTTCAACCCATTCGGCAAGCGATACTCAACGACGTTTTTGTCTTCTGAAACTTTTTCGATCGAAACTTTGCTCGATTGTTCAGATTCGTTAATTGTGTTAATCATTTTCCTCTCGCTTTAGACTCCGAGATCTGGGCCAAAACAGTAAAGATACAGGATCGCCAGTCGTTATCCCAGTGCTTTGACGTCTCAGGAACATAAACATTACAGCCAGAAGTGGTTGTCATGCCTACCGTTGAGCCTCGGCTCTGTTCAGCATTGCTGCTAAAGTACTAAAATAAATTGCCATTTACTCAGGGTAGGATCATGATCGTTGCAATCACAGGTGGGACGGGCTTTTTGGGTTCGCATTTGGCGCGCACCCTGGTTGCCAATGGGCATTATGCAAAGGTGCTTGCCCGCGGCATCAACCACCGGGATCCGAGCATTCGCAAAACTCCGAACGCCGCCTTTACGCCCATTCAACTCAATGACGAGAAAAAACTATACGCTGCATTTTCCGGCTGCGACGCTGTCGCTCACCTGGTCGGCATCAACCGTGAAGTGGAAAAAGGTGACTTCCAAAGAGTTCACGTCGAATCAACCAAAACCGTAATTCATGCTGCTCGCCGGGCTGGCGTAAAGAAGATTGTCCTCGTCAGTTACTTGCGGGCGAGACCGCGTGCACTATCGGCATATTACAAATCAAAGTGGGACGCCGAAGAATTGATTCGAGCTTGCGAGCTTGACTACACGATCCTTAAGCCCGGGATTATCTATGGCTCGGGCGATAGCATGCTCTCTAGTATTAAACGAACATTGGACATTATTCCGGGAGTGGCTGTTTTTCCAGCTGTTGGATTGATGGAAAAGAAAATGCGTCCGATCGCAATTGAGGATATGGTAAGAATTTTGATCGCCGCCTTGATCGAAGATCGATTGTCGCGTCAAACCATAGCTGTAGTCGGTCCTGAGGAAATCACCCTGAGCAAAGTCGTGCAGCGCGTGGCCAAAGTTATGCGCAAACTGGTGCTGGTTCTACCTGTACCTGCTCTGGCCCAATACATGATTGCCGCCTCGATGGAAAAGTCGATGAGAGAGCCATTGATCGCATTCGCGCAAATCCGCATGTTGGCTGAAGGAATGAGTGAGCCGCTGCCGGATTCAGAACTGCTGCCATCTGACCTCGTACCGCATATAGAATTGACGGAAGAGACAATTCGCGCCGGGCTTCTACAACCTGGCGAATAATTTCAGATAAATTTGCTGATAGGGCGATGTCATGCAGAACGCGCTAAGATCGGCGGAAGGAGCGTGCGCTGTGACTAACAAGCTACTTTTATATATGCGAAGAAGTTCTACTATTCGACAAGTACACGCCGCTCAATTGCGGCAAGCGGTTCGGCTCATTGTCTCAGCAGGGTTGGCTGTTTCAGTGCTTTCTGCTCCAACCGCATTCGCCGATGAGGCCGAATGGCAAAAGTACAGCACTGAGGGCGCGAAGGCATACGACCAGGCGAACTGGGGCGCTGCCGAACGATCATTTAAGTTGGCGCTAAAAGAAGCTGACGGGTTTGGAGATAAAGATCTGCGACTGGCAGCAAGCTTGACTAACTTGGGAGTGCTCTATAACTATCGGGGACAGTCTGCCAAAGCCGAACCTTTGTTCGAACGCGCAATTGCCATCAAGCAGAAAGCGCTGGGTGCAGACAATCCAGAAGTGGTGGCAACAGTCGGCAAAATGTGCCACTTCTATATAAAGTCAGGCAACTTCGGCAAAGCAGATCCAATCAGCAACAAGATCTTGGCGTACTCCGATAAAGTCTTGAGGGAGCGAGCCCAAGTCAGTTCGAGTTTTTCTAAATTATCGACTTTCTATCAGAGCCACAAAGAATTAGAGTCAGCCGAGATTCTGGTCAAGCAAGCGCAAGAGTTGACGGAAAAGAGAGGCACCGAAGGCGATCTTGATTTGGCTGTTTTACTTGATGGCTTGGGCGGTTCGTATGCAGCCACAGGCAAGCTGGCGATGGGAGAGCAATTCTATAAACGCTCACTACAGATTCGCGAACAGACACTTGCGCCTACACACATTGCCATAGCCTCAAGCTGTGAGAATTTGGCTAAGCTATATATGCAGGAAGGGAAAGCTGCTCAGGCTGAACCTTTATATCGCCGCGCCCTAGAAATTTCGCGCAAAGTATTAGGTGAACAGAAGCCGGAAACTTTAACTCGCACTGATGGACTGGCGCAATGCTGCATTAAAATAGGCAACACACAAGAAGCAGAAGCATTGTACCATCACGTTCTTGATGTTTTTGAAAAAGCATACGGCAAGAACAACGGTTACGTCTTGAGCTGTCAATTATCGCTGAGCGCGCTGTTGACCAAACAAGGTCGCTATGAAGAAGCAGCTCCGCTCTTAAGTCAGGCTGTCAAAGTTTCTGAAAAGCTGAATGGTCCACAACACGCATCATTGTCGCCAATTTTAGATAGCTATGCAGAAATCTTGGAAAAGACCAATCATAAGTCCGAAGCTGCCAAGTTGAAGGCGCGTGCTAAAGCAATACGAGGCTAGTTTCAGAGTTAGCCAGTTCCAGGATGGCATCTTTAATAGCCTGGACAGAATCGTGGCGTAGCTGGGCGTTTGGCTCTGTTGCCTTCGAAATTATTTCATTGAACCGCTGGGAAATTTCCGGGCACAGAGATTTAGGGTTGGAACGCACAAAGGGTTTTGGATCCTGACCAGTCAGCAAATAAAACAATGTGCCACCAAAAGCGTAAATGTCCGATTGAGCGCTTTCATGCCCACGTAACAGCTCTAGTGGTGTGTAGCGCCGATCAAAGCCAGCGCAGTTAAACTGCGAAGGCAGTAACTGCATACCAATGGCGAATTGATTGAGCTTGACGAACCCACCTTTGGCTAGAATCAGCGAGTCTGGAGTGAACGCCTTATGTATGTAAGGCGGGTCTAAATAGTGCAAGTGCAGCAGGATTTCGCACATTTCGAGGGCAATTTCTCGAACTCGCGCTTCTTTTAGCGGACCTGATCCCTGAACAATTTCCCGCAAGGTTTTGGAAGCATCATATTCGGTGACAACAAAAATAGAGCCATCTTCGACAAACACGTCTAGCCATCTAATGATGTTGTTATTGTTGATGCAACTAAGGCGCCGCACCTCGCGTTCGATATGATGCAGCATCCAATACCATTGACTTGGACCTTGTTTGGTTGGCAGAATAAATTGACGAATTCGAACTTGTGAGGAACAAGAGTTCTCGACTTCGCCAACAGTGTTCAAACCTCTGAATGAAGTTGCTTGGGAGCTACCGTTGCCGCCTCGTGATACTTCAGCGATATGATCGATTCCAAATTTGCGAAGCGGCGACGTGTCTGTAATTTTGTATTTGCCTTTTTTGAGAGACTTGCCCACCATCGTTTCGGTTGCGATGGGCCTTCTCTTTGCGGACAGACTACGCATAATATCAACAGTCCAACGCACTAAATAACTCCAACGATATTGTTGAACCGGCTGTAGCGCAAGCACCATTGAAGAAGCTTTCACTGCCCACGGTGCCCGCTTCTGCAATGCCTTAATTAGAACACCACTGGCAAATTCTCTACAGTCGAGTCTTAGAGCCTTACCAAGGTTGTCACGAATGCACAAAACCTCGTATTTTTCGTCACCACTGCCGTGTTCTTCAAAGTAAACGAGAGCGATGCGCTTCCAGGGCAGCACAAGACCCATGTATGAAAAAAACTTACCGGACCATTGAAGATTTAGTCCCTGGGGAGAAATTGCTATGTGATCAGGTTCCAGAAGTTTACTCCAACTGAATGCACCGATGCCTCGACGCATATCTAAGATGGATAAAGAAAGAATCGTCAAAACACCAGCTGAGGCGATCAGAAAGTAAGCCATCATAACGATAAGATACTCCAGACCACTCATGTGGAGCGTGACTACAAATGCCGGCAACTCCACAGACGCAATGGCACCAATTAGACACGGAATCGGCAAATATGCTTGAGCAAGTTTATTAAATCCCAAAGCGTTCGATTGCAGCAAAGATCTGGAGAAAATTCTCGACGGTGACTCACTTCCACCGTAAGCAAGAAGCAGTTGGCTTTGTAAATCGCCAACGGTAGAGTTGCTCTCATCGAGAGCTTGCAGAGAAGTGTCGCGCAAATCCAAAAGCGGCATTGCGACTTCGTCTAAAACTTCTTCGCAGTCCTTCCGCGATGAATAAGGAATAATCTCGTTAGTCATCCTCGACACCTTTGTGTGAGCCAATCAACATAGCGTCTTGCGGAAGAGCATTGTTGCTGCCCTTGGGTAAAAAGCCTCCCAGGTCATGTACAAGTTCTGCGGCGCTTCCTCTTTGTTCAGGGTCGAAGCTGAGCAACCTATCAATCAATTGACTGAACGACAACGAGACTTTCGATCTAACAGCCGAAACTACAGCACCGGCGTAACACTCGGGATCCATCTTTGTGATCGCAAAGTACATAGTCGCACCAATAGAATAAAGATCGCTTGCAGGAACAGCGACGCCAGCAATTCGTTCTGGCGCAGCATACGGTGCATCAATAAGCAGAGCGTCAGAATACTTCATGATCAAATCGTTGGCAAATCCGAACTCAGTGAGCAACACAGTGCCATTTTTCTTCCAAACGATCGCATCTGGACGAATGCCCCCCAGGATAAGTGACGGATCAAGTGAATGTACTGCCTGTACCGCTTCTGCCAGCTTCAATGCCAGAGAAGTAACTTGCTTTTCATTCAAGTTTCCGTGTTTCAAAACAAATGATCGAAGCGTTTGATCGAGACATGGTTCCATCAGAACATAGAACTTTTCTTCATGCACCCTGTAGTCAACGAGATTCAGAACATGAGGTAGTTGCAGATCCTTATAAGATTTACTGATGGAAATTAGCTCCTCAACACATCTGTCACGTTTCAGTGGATCCAATATCGATAAATCGTATTCGGTTAGTTTCAGATTTCTGCCTTGTCCGATGTCGGCTACCAGATATGAGCTGCGATTGCCACCAGCGGCCAGGCCTTTTTCAACAATATAAGCGCCATCAAGCAGTGACGCGCCCTTTTCGTGGAGTCGATTATTTACCAGACCGAAATCCTTAGAGAGTATTGATCGGTGCTTTTTGGCGAAAACAAAAAATTGTGAGTCTGCAATTTCAAAATCATTGCGAGCCACAAGTTCACTTACCGCAGGAGTGAGGCTCTCGGCATTTGCCCAAGTCAGCAAACCATCTGCGAGGCAACGCAAGTCCTCCCGTGGTATGCGAGTCGTTTGCAAATCGACTCTTCCTCCGGATTTAAAAGCCAGGGTTAAGACATTTCCGCCAATGTAATTACTGGAATCATGACCCATGTGTAAATCAGCGCTTTCAAGATCTGACCAGGAGCGTGTCAATCGACCGTTCAACCAAGGCGCAAACAAGATTGGAAAAGAAATACCGGTATCAGATATACCGAGGCGAGCACTTCGCAATAACATGCGAGAAACAATTCCTATGACGGGAATTATACAAAACACTGTAATGAGAAATTTATCCGAGCCTGGCAATACCATAATGGCGAAAAACTCGAAAACAAGCATGATGAATACGAATGAAATAACCGAAGAAACCACATCAGCCAAGGCAAAAAGTCGGTGCGGGTTTTCTTGTTGATTCAAGAAAAAAGGATACCGAACGATTTTCTTTTTGCTTACATTTAGATTTAGGACTTCTTCGCTCATACCGAATCCATCGCTATAGAGGGAGGGTCAACGTTAAGGCTCTCGGCAAAAGTTCGCAAATCTGCCTCGAAATCCGCAGCGCTTGCATAGCGGCTCTCCGGGTCTAAAGCAGTGGAGCGAGCGATGATACGATCAAGTTCTTCGGGCACATCAGCAATAAAACTTCTGGGATGCGAAGCCGTTAAGGGCTCTGGATCTTTACCCGTGATGAGGAAGAAAAGCGAGGCGCCCATTGCATAAATATCGCTTTGCACGCTTGTTTTGCCACGAAACTGTTCCGGTGGCATATAGCACTGTTTGCCGACAATAAGGCTCGTCTTGGTGGTTGCGCTCTCTTTGGCGACGTTGAAATCTACAAGTTTCAAAATTCCCGCGCTAGTCAAAAGTAGATTATCCGGGGTAAAGTCTTGATGCACCAAGGGTGGTGACAAGGAATGCAAATAGTTCAACATCGCGCACATCTGCAAGGCAAGCTCTGTCGTTTTTGAAACATCGAACTTGCCATCTTTGCCGATAATTGATTTCAAGGATGGTCCATCAATGTAATCCAAAACCAGATAAGCACGATGATCTTCTATGAAGACGTCATGCAACCTAACTATTTGCGGATGACTGAGGCGGCTCAATATCTGCACTTCGTCCTCAAGTCTTTTCAAGGCGCGGCGGCGATCGTGCACATTGTTATGATCCGGCAAGACATACTCTTTAAGCACTACATCTGATATCAAGTAATTCGCCGACTCTGCCAAATATGCAGTGCCTTGCCCGCCGGCTCCAATCTGTTCCTTAATTGTGTAAAGTCCTTCATGCAGAACTGTTTGAGGAGCCAGAGCCGTAAGTAAAAGTCGCTGCGGTCTGTTCAGCAAAGCCTGCGTCCAAATTTCCGTATAACGATTTTGTTTCGGAAGCGTTTTTTCCAAAAGCTGAGGCAATTCACCTTGCACATGAGTCGGCAGGTAGAAGCGTAATGCATTCGCCAGTGCTTCCTTCTCAGGATTTCTTCGAATCGCGGTTACTTCGATGGAAAGTGGACGCCTCTTTGCGTATCTCAACGTGATCCGTTTACGTTGCTTTTTTCTCCCATATTCGCGCAATTCCACAGACTGAACTTCGTTCCAAGGTCTAAGACCTGGCGTCCAGGAAACGAATAAACTCTTCCAATGCCGCCTTACGCCAGACGGCAACAGTCCAATATGCGTAGGCGCAAAAGGTCCCCAAGGACCTAGTGCGTGAAGCCGATAAAGACCAAACAATATCATACCGAAAATTATCAGTGGACCGCCAAGTGCATAAAGCAAACCGTGAAAGTGATCGGTCAAAAATTCAGCAGTATGCCCTCCATTCGGCCAAGACATTTGCGCAATCGTCACCATCAATTCAGGTGCAAACATTTTGAATGCTGCATAGATCGTTTCTATAGTTACGAATGGAGCGGCCATGCCGAAGAGCATTGCCAGACCGAACTCTTGCTGGCGCTCGGATTGGCGATGAGTTGCCATAGCAAGCTGCTGCAGGTCTTCTTCTAGATGTCCGTATTGGATAAGAACTTCGGTCTGTTGATATGGCTTGAGAGCATTCTGAGGTTCACGACGTGCGTGACTCGAGGCGAGTGATTTCTTCTCATTAACCGCCGGGGCTGGTTGCTCGTTCTGCACGACAGGAACTTGGTGCCTCTGAGCCGCAGGACTTGGTTGCTCCTCATGTGCAAGCGAATCTGATTGCGACTCCGGAGTGACAGGATCTGATTGCTGCTCCTGAGCGACAGGATCTGGTTGCTCCTCATGTGCAAGCAGATCTGGTTGCTCCTGAGCGACAAGATCTGCTTGTTCCTCTTGAGCGACAAGACCTAGTTGCTTCTCATGAGCGACAAGACCTGGTTGCTCAGACATCTTCGCGACCTCTATTCATGCCGATTGCAGCATGAGTCTTCTTGGCTGTAATCAAGTTGAGTCGTTCGCTAAGCTCGCTTGCATCTTTGATGCGTTCTGCCAAATCGAGTTTCGTGCATGCATGAACTAAATCATCGAGAGGTGCGGAAATCGACTGATCAATTTTTCTCGGACGCGAAGATGTTAATGGCTCTGGATCCTTTCCTGTCAGAAGAAAATAGATGGTGGCACCCAATGAGTAAATATCACTTTGCGGTGTCACTTTCCCTCTAATTTGCTCAGGAGACATGTACGCTTGTTTACCGACCAGTGTGCCAGTAGCTTCACCAACAAATTCATTGGCAGCGCCGAAATCTATGAGCACAGCATCGCCAGCCTTGTTGATAACGATGTTGTCCGGCGAAATGTCTCTATGAATCACAGGTGGATGTTGTGAATGCAAATATTGCAACACATCAGACATCTGTTCGGCCCATCTCAAGACGCTTTCAACGGGCTGTTTTCCCTTTTGTCGTGCCAGGTCACGGGCATCAGGACCTTCGATATACTCCAGAAGCAAATAATCGCGCGCGGTATCAACAAAATGATCGATCACTTTCGCAATGTTCGGATGATTGAGTTTGATCAAAATCTCCGCTTCGCGCCTGAAATGTTCTTTAGCCTTTTCCTTCGTCTTCTCATCAGTGGTGCTTGGTATGACAGACTCTTTCAAAACAAACAGACCACCTTGATCTTCTTTCACAGTATAGATCGCAGAAAATCCACCCGCAGCAATTTGCTTGACGACAACTAATGTATCATTGCGTAATTTCTGCCCTACCTGTAGTGGCACAAAAGCTGTAAAACTATAATTGTTTGCTAACTCCTCTTCCCAAAACTTTGTGTAAGACAGCTCTTTCACATCGCTCAAATCGCCATTCTCAAGGTCCCACAACCGGGGCACATGTTCAAGCTGGCGGTCCACCTGCGAGCCTTCACGCGCCCACTCTTGCAATGCGGCAACGAAGGAACCGACACTTTCTCTGGTAAATTTTTGAAGCGGTAAAGTCAGCGTACCACCAGACTTAAACACCAATCGCAGTGCGCTTCCGCCTTTACGAATTGGAGAGTCTAATTTGCCCATAGCAGAAATGATTTCAACAGATTCGACATCAGACCATAATCGAATGGTACGACCACCTAAGCTCAGGCAAGTGGTGATTGGAAAAGAAACACCCCTTTCGCCGATGCTGATCATGTCGCTGGCGACGCACAAAAGAGCTAATCCAGCCATTAGTGTCAGAAACGGAAGACAGAGTATCGTCAAAAATGGCACGAAATAAGTGCCAGCCACTCCCAAACCCGCTAGAATTACCATTAACAGATAAAGCGCACTTTGTGAGCTGGAGTCAAACTCCCTGAGCTTGAGCCTGAAGTGTGCTCCAGGCACCGAGCGATACGTAATCGCTTTGAGCTTGGCAGTTTTTTTGATTTTGAACATGCTGTCCTGTCAAATAACACCCACAAGTATTATGCCCAGCACGTCAGCACTGGCATCGCTGAGCCCTCTACGTGTATGTATAGCTCCGAAGGCGGCTATGGGCAGCCAGGATGGACTTGCCGGCTAACACAGACGCTCGCTGATTCCTAGCGAACGCGATTAAATAAAATGAACTATTGAAAGCGCTATTACCCAGCGCTCATAGGCAAATTGAGTGGCTGTTCCATCTGAAGTTTCATCTCGGTGCCAGATGGAATGATCACATCTCGTCCCTTACGCAAAAGCATGTCCATCGCTCCTAGACCGCCCCCAAACGCAGCTCCCGCCCACGCCCCGGTGCCTGCTCCTGACCCGCCGCCGACAATAGCGCCTAGACCCGTGCCTAGCGCCGCACCCAATCCTGCTCCACCCACACCGCGAAGGGCGAACTGCCCTAGCTTCGCTTTCCATCCTTCACCGCGCTCGATTCCGTTGACGTCCTTATATCTGCCGATGCTTCCAATTAGATGTGCACTGATGGGAAAGTTGGCACCGCTAGGAAGTCGCAAACTATTAAACTCAATGCTAAGCGAGCCGGATCGACTTAATCTTCTGCCGGCCTTCGCTTCGGTGATTTGACCGCTGACTACCGTTCCGGCAGGGAGGTAACCAGTTCCGTTTAGAGGCACGTTGTTGCTCACAGTTGCCTCGATAAAATCACCATCCTTGGCGACCTGAGTTGAGATCGAGGTGCGCAAGTCGATAGGTATGACTAATCCTTGTGGAAGACAAGTCACACCGCCTCTATAGTATGGAGCGGGCTGTTGCGGTTGCTCGTATGGCGAATAATTTGTAGGCGGTGCATAGTCTGGCGAGCCGGACGGGTAGTAGCCAGGTCGCGTATAACGTTCTCCATATCCTTGCTGCTGATTTTGATAATCGTAGCGAGGATACTGAAAAGGTTGACTGGCTGGTTGAGTGGACGATTGTTCGTATGGTTGATTGAAAGGTTGACTGGGCGGTTGTTGATCCGATGGTTGACTAGAATAATAATTCGCTTCAGGATTCGACACCTCCGATGGTGGCTGCGCTGCAGGCATAGGCGCAGACTGTGGCCTTTCCGGTGACAGCTCAACGCCACTTCCTGTCGGCTCATCCTGCGCAAGCACCGTATTTGGTGCAGCCGCACAAAACAGAAAAAGCAGCAAACCGAGAATGACTATTTTCCAACAAGAATGCAGCACAAATTTGACTCCCGTGAGCGAAGGCTACATTGTCCCACACAGATAGCGCGGGAAGACTTCTTACCTATTTCCTTAGAACTACGACTTTTGCGTAATTTCCCCAATGGAACAGCCGCAGGTTATCAATAGAATAGCTTCACCAACCTGATGAGGACGCCCAAATGGCAGACAGAATCGGAACCCTAGACATCACCCTGAAAGCAGCTCAAGACTTGCCTAGCGCAGGTGCCCAGTTCGTCAAAGAAGCTTATGATCATCCTGTCGACACAGCTATTGTCACGGCAAAGACGCTAGTCACTTCAGCGGTAATGGGTGCAGGACTCGGCTACATCATTCCAGCCAGAGGACCTGCCGGCATGATTATCGGCGCCGCTTTCACTATTCCGATGGTCATTGGGGCGGTAAACAGAGTTAGAGAAGCAGAAGATCAGGCTAATCGACCTGGCGGCAGTCTCGATCAAGCTTCAAAAGGTTTAGCCAAAAGCGCTGTAGCTGGTTCAGTTGACCTAGGATTGAACCTGGCTGGAGGATTCGCCGGAGCGAGCTTCGGACATAACGTAGCAACAAGCGATACAGCCTTCGGCGCTTTCGCCCAGAAAAGTCAGCGCTTCATTCTTAAAGGCGAAAACGAAGCGATGTTGGCGACAGATTCCTGGTCCGGCAAGATGCGCAACATGTTTTCGCGATCTGAGACAGCACCTGTTACAGAAACGCCGATGGGTGGACCAGCTATGGACGTTGCCACCGTCAAGGCTAAATCTCGCGGCATCTTGAACACCAACTTGGAGATGGACGCTCCTGTCACGACAGCCGAATCACTAATAACGGCTAAACCAACCACAGCTCTGGGTCGCCGTTTACAACAATACGGCATCGCCAATGAAACGGTCGATCGCTCGCTAACCGGTAGCGCTGACGATTTGACCATGTATTACGGCTCATTGCACGGGCACTCGCGCTACTCTGACGGAATGGGACTGCCAAAAGATTTGTTTAACCGCGCTCAGACAGAAGGGCAGCAAGTCACCACCATCACCGACCACAACCATGCCGCAGCACGCGGCGGTGTAGGCAAAGACGATCCCCGCACACCTGATCAGGCCGGCACACCAACCGTTGCAGAGAATCCAATCGAGTACGCGCAGACGTTTGCTGACGCCAAGGCGACCACAAACCCGGATCACCTTTCGCTCGTCGGCGTCGAAATGGGCACCATCGGCAAAGTTGGCGGCGGCGGACACACTCACGGAATGGCAGGGGCTGAATCGATCGGCGAAGCAATGCCGGACGGCCATCCCTTCGATTTAGCTGAGGCACGCGCTGACTCTAATGCCGCCGCGCACATCGGTGGCGTTAACCACATCAATCTTTTCGAAGTTCCGACATTCTTTGAGAGTGTCAAAAAGCAACCAGGCGCTTTAACCAGCTTTATGTCCCGCCTCGCAGGCAAAGAACCGGAGCCAGTTGTCTCGGTGCCAGACGTGGTCAAATACAACGACGGCGACTATAAGAGTATGGTCACTCATCTAGATGGCATGAAGGACACGACCGGCAACACACCAGTTATCCAGCTCAATCATCCACGCTATCTTGCTGACGAAAATCCGAACACACCTGCAGCGGACCGCAGCAGAGACTACGGTCAAAAGTCATTTAAAAATCAAGACGAATGGTTGCGTCGCTTTGTTGACCCCTATGTCCGACAGATTGAATTGATCAAAGGCGGCGCCCTCAATCCGAATCCAGTCGATACAGTTCCAACTGGCAATCTAGATCCGACAAGCTTCGCTGGCTACATTGACAAAGGTGTGCATGCAAGCCCAACATTTGGACGCGATTTCCACTTTGGCGATCCAGTTGGAAATCCCGGCGCAACTGGAATTTATGCTAAAGGTTTGGATAAGGTGAACATTCTCGATGCTTTAAGAGAACGCCGAACCATCGCTACAACTAGCCGAGAAAATCTAAGCGGCGTGCTCACTGCAAACGATAAATTCGTTATGGGAAGCATTTTGGATCAGAGCGCAGTTGATAGTCTGGCGCTAAAAATGAAAATCGACGGAAAGATTGACCCCGAAGCATCTTATTCAGTCAAATTGTGGGGCGACAAGAAAGTCGGCGACGGCAAGTTGGCCGAAGTTGTGCAAGAACAAAAGATGACAGGAAGTCAGCTGCTGAGCTCGAACCAAATCGTTGCATTCGATCCTGTAACCAGCAAAGTCGGTCAAAGTTCTGCCTATTATGTGGAAGTCGGCAGAACGGATCCGAAGACATCGAATCTGGATCGCATGTGGACAGCGCCGATCTGGGTTGAACCACTGGCGGGCGCACAGCATTCACTGGCAACTCGCTGGCTAGCGGGCGCCGGAGCGGCACAATTGTTAGGCACAGGATTCTAGCCTGGAAGCGCCGGCATCTCTCGCTGCACCGAAAATGGAGCGCGGGTCACCAGACCCGCCTTGATACGTGATCATGGGCGGCTTTGGACAGCCGCGCTCCATCCGTGAGCGCATCTAGGTTTAACTTCGCTCCTAGGAATGCCGATCGGTCTAGCCATGACCGAGATTTGCCGGGCAAGTACTCAATCGAAAAACAAACTCAACCGGCAATCAGACCCGACTGTTAATATAGCAATCGGGCACATATTACTAGATAGACAATTATTAGAGATGGAACAAATGAATGGTGCGCTTTTTAAAAGTGCGTTGCTCGTAAGAGACAAACAGTGAGCACATCAGCACGGAAGCGACAAGTAATTAAGGCCATTCGCGATCTAAACAATCGCATTACTGTGGCTGACGTTGTGGCGACTACGGGGCTCTCGCTAAACGAAGTAAGTGAAGAGTTAAACTCCGTCGCAGCGCAAAGTCAGGCGACGTTGGAAGTAACAAACGTCGGTGAAGTGTTCTATTACTTTCCGCAAAATTTCGCCTACGCATACTACGCTCACGGCTTCAAAAAAGTGTTGCTCAATTTATGGAACAGCATTTTCAAAGCCATCTTCTTTTTATTCCGCATCTCATTTGGTGTCATTCTTCTTTTGTCATTCCTATTTATCTTTGGCACAATCCTGCTGTTCCAAACAGTAATCGCCGCTGGTATGGGAGCTTCTCAAGAAGTCGGAGCGATGTGGGTGGACTTCTTAGGACTGGTCAAAAGAGTGGCTGTTCAGGATCTCGTTCTGTGGAAGAAGCAGGAAAGTTCTGCGGACCAGGACACGCAATCTCAGGGTAAATCGCGTCAAGGCTTTCTGCTTGATTGCTATTCCTTTCTCTTCGGCGAAGAGAACCCAAATGAACACCTCGCTGAAGAACGATGGAAACTCTTAGCTCAAGTGATTCGCCTAAACGAGGGCATCATAATTGCCGAGCACTTGCCACCATATACAGGGCGTCCGGCAAACGATGAACCAGCGCTATTCAAAGTGCTTTCAAAGTTTAGTGGTTTTCCAAAATTGTCTGAATCCGGTCAATTGGTATATGTATTTCCAAACATGCAACAGCGCAGCACGAACACATCCTACACATTTATGCCGGAGCTTATCGAAGAGAAGCCATGGCACTTCTCAAAGATGAGCGGAGAGACGCTGCGTCCCGTCATGGCGTTGGCTGTGGGAAATTTTCTTGGCAGTCTATTTTTCTGGTGGCTTTGTTTATACACGCACAGAGTAAGTCAACCACCAACAGTATTCTTGTTTTTCGCAATTTACGGAACGTTGTTTGTTCTCGTTCCCGTGATTCGCCTTGCTGTAATCAAAATCTTGAATTGGCAGATCGCTCAACGAAATAAAGTCGCAAAAGGATTCGAAAATTTGATCGGCTCACCAGATCCCGAAATCCGACTGAAGTTAGAAGACGCAGAAAAAATTCGTAGAGATTTTGGCACCACTACTAGTGACGGAATCGTCTACACGACGCAGAAGGATTACCTAGAACAACTAACCGACAACCTATAAAAGATCTCGAGCGCGCAATCTATAAAAGATCTGGAGTGCACAATCCCTAAAAGATCTGGAGCCCACGCGTCCCGCGTGCTTCGAAACGCTCTGTGAACGGAGTCAGGAGTCTGCCGGATACACAGTCTTAGAGCCGTCGTAATGCATGCGATAGACATTACCGAGACCAACCGCCGATGCAAGTACTGTTTGCACAATGGAAGTTGCTTTTTCTCTGACTGCAGTGTGATCAGAAAGAAGTTCAAACTCGCTGGATTCAAGATACCAATCAATACCGTCACGCGTTACCTTCGCGCTCGGATCAGTATGCTTTGCTTGTAGCTGAGCCAACGCACTATCATCGGCTTGAAGTTTAACCTTCCAGTCCATTTTTACTCCTCACAGTGCAACCATATATGGTGCTCACAATTTGGGTCGAAACGCGACCTATTGCTCACGAAGCAAAAGGTATTATAAAAATAGCACGTTCGGCTTGAGTTGTCTGGGCTAGATTCGAATAGTCTTATTGCAACCAGGCCTAGCCGAATGGAAGTTTACAGCCACTGGCACTTGGGAATGAATCACCCATGAATCATAAAAACATCAAATTCATACTTGCTTTGCTGGCTTTGACAGCGACCGTCTCCAATTTCCCAAGCGCTTTCGCTCAGAGCTACATGATGGGCGGCAAACTGATCACGGAGAAAGAAGCGCAATCTGCCCAACTTGTTAAACAAAGCATGATCGATCTTGAGGCAGGCAAAGTCACCCAAGCTTTGGTCGAAGCGGAAGAAGCTAAAGCCAAGGCACCAAATTCCTACTATGCGATTGCGGCATTGGGAGTCTGTCAAGCAAGAGCTGGCCAATCAGACGAGGCGATAGCAAGTTTTCACCAGGCTTTGAGCATCAATCCAGATTTACCTGACTCTCTTTGGAGTTTGGCTGCCACGTTGCAGTCTGCCGGTAGAACGGAGGAAGCAATTGAAGTTTTTAGGCAATTCGTCTCTAAATATCCTAAAGATTCGAAAGCGTCTCAAGGCACTGCCTTTATCAGCATGATAGGGAGCCAAGCAAAGCAAAATAAAGCGATTCATCATAGTGCTGAAGACTACTTTGATGAAGCGATTGGCACCAACGTCCTACGCTGGTCTGACAAAGACATTCCTATCAAGATTTATATTGCCAACGGCAACAATGTGCAAGGTTACCAATCCAGTTATGCTGAGTCTCTGGAAGATGCCCTCAAATCTTGGGAAGAAGCCAGCCAAGGGAGAATTAAGTTTGAACGAGTTAATTCTGCCGACAAAGCATCAATCGATTTCATTTGGTCAGACAATCCAAAGGATGTTTCAAATCCTGCGGAAGGTGGCGAAGCTTATTTGAGACCAGTCGGCAATACTCTGGGTGCGGTGCGGGTCGTCGTGCTCACGGTAAAAATTCAGCAGGGACTCAACCTAAATGATCAATTGATCAGACTGATTTGCACTCATGAACTTGGACACGCTCTCGGCATAGCCGGTCACAGTCCGTCGCCTGGCGACATCATGTATAGCAGTTTGCCCCTAGACTATGAGCGACTCAAAGTCAGTGAACGTGATGCAAAAACATTGCGCAAATTGTACGCTACCGACTTAGCATCGGTTCCGCATACGAGTCTCACTTCGCAAGAATTGTTATCTCATTCAGACATCATTAACAATGCGGATTTGGTGGCGATCACTCAGAGCGCGACGACGGCAATGAATGCCAGAGACTACGACAAAGCGGTAGAAATTTTGAAAGCAGGAACAACTAAATATCCTGAATCAGCATCGCTAAAACGCAATCTCGCAGCCGCCCTCAATAATTCTGGACTAATGGCAATGAATGCGCAGCAATTTGAAAAAGCTCTAGCAATATTCCAACAAGCACTAACCCTGAACCCTGATAGCAAAGCGGCAAAAAACAACATAGCCGTTCTGCATTACAACATCGGCTTACTGGCAATGCGATCAGCGAAATACAGCCAGGCAGAGCCTTCATTGAAACTGGCAGTAGAACAATGCGAGATTTGTGGTAATCAAATTCTTCTCTTAAAAGCTGCCTCCGAATACGCAACCGCCTTGAAGAAACTTGGCAAAGCTGACCAAGAAAAAATTGTTGAATCGAAGTACAAAGTTACTGCTTATGATTAATCCGTTGGTACGACGCCACTGGATGTTCGTTCCGAGGCACTCAGACGGCGTTGTCAGGCTGGCTTTTTGGAAAACGATCGTCTATGCTATGCACCGTGGGTAGTGGCATAGGAACTGGCGATGGCGAAGATCAAAAAAGCAAACAAGAGCGATCTAAGACTAACGATTTCACAGAGGGCTCTGCCAGCGAGCCTATCTGACAGCTGTGGCGCGTTGATTCAGAACAGCCCGGACTTCCTGCACCGATTGGGGGCGTTGCGCGGGATCCTTGGCGAGCATCCTTGCAATACATTGCTCAAGCTCGGGATGTATTGGCGTCTCTGGACAGA
>PLZS01000068.1:0-129 GCA_003153555.1 Candidatus Melainabacteria bacterium
AATAGAAAATTTCCCCGCATTCATTGTCATCAACGATCAAGGCGAAGATTTTTACGCAGCACTCGCGAAAAGTCGGGTTGCCATCAGCAGTTAGAAAGGAACAGCAGCAGAGCACTGACAGCCGACCCG
>PLZS01000068.1:173-69251 GCA_003153555.1 Candidatus Melainabacteria bacterium
CGCGCTCAGGCTCTCTTTCGTTTTCTTGCAGGGGCGGCTTTAGTGCAGAAGTTTGATGGACAAGGACAGCAGGAGCTTGAGCTCGTTCCGCTGGATATGTTGCGTTAGAGAGTGTTGAGAGATGTCCTTCAAATGGTCTGGTTGCTGAGTTGGGAAAGTGGCGATAAGCAGAAAGCGAGTCTTTAACTTTGATAGCGCCCTTTCAAGGGCGGACATGCCGATGGGTCCGTGTGTTGTTGTTCCAAGAGAACATGCATAGAACCA
This sequence comes from Candidatus Melainabacteria bacterium, assembly GCA_003153555.1. Taxonomy (GTDB): domain Bacteria; phylum Cyanobacteriota; class Vampirovibrionia; order Obscuribacterales; family Obscuribacteraceae; genus PALSA-1081. The sequence continues at coordinate 438 of PLZS01000068.1, forward strand.
AGCGTCATTTCATTTCACCTTAGTGGTTGACGTTTGTAGAGCTATCAGTTCCCGTTGGCGTTTCCGCAGGAGTCGCCTTTGCCGCAGGAGTCGCCTTTGCAGTATCGCTCTCCTTCTGTGCTACTTGGGGAGAGGTTTTCTCTTTATTCTGGCCCTTTTTCTCAGGCTTCGCGTTGTTGTGAATATTGACTGTGGTGTTCGCGCCGGCGCCTGCCCCGCCCGTCACCGTGACGTTGTCGGCCGTGTGGGCTTGCGTTGATGTTTTAGTAGGGCTCCTCACTTCGGTTGACGTTTTAGTAGGACTCCGTACTGAGCTATCGTTTCCCGTTGACGATGCGCCATGGGCTGGTGTTGCAGCTGGCACTGGCGTTGCAGCATGTGTTGGGGTTTCAGCCTGAGCGTGGGCACCGTTGACTACGAGCAGGCCCAAGATCGCTAGGGTTAGCGTGAGGAGCGCGGGCTTGCTTGAGCCGGTGCTTAGATTCTTCAATAAAGTTTTCATGTCTCTCCTTTATTTGTTCAAGACTCTTCACCAGGAACAAAGTGTTTTCATCCAATTCAAGCAAAGCTAAAATTTGAGCAGCGATAGTGTTCACCACGTCCATTGCTTAAAAGACAGGGGGATTAACGGCTACACTATTTTGCAACTTCGATAATTTGGCCCGCAATCGGCCCTATCTCAAAGAGAAGGCTCGGAAAAGCCAGATTAGTTCCCGGAGGAACCTGGCTTTTTCTGCAGGAATTCCACCGAAGTAAGCCTAAACCGTACTCACAGGATAGTTAATATTCGCGCGATTATCCTCATATACGCCTTTTTCAAATGGTTTGTGCAGTTTGAGCGAAACTCGCGGCTACATGTGGAGGTGAACATGCAAACGAAGCTTTCGGTGCAATCACCACTCCTCCGCAGGACGCTTCTTAACTTCGTCGTCCATGTCAAGAAGCACATACTTTCCAGCAACGCGAGCTAATTTCTTATTGCTAAATTTTGCCACCAACCTTTGATAGTCTACGAGCTTTGCGCCTTCAACTCGTTTGTACCGCCCGCGAACAACCATGCGCTCAAGTGCGGCCAGCACAAGCTTCTTCTCTACGTCGGTTAGCTCAAAACGGTTGACAGCGGTGTCATCTTTCACGCAATGGCCCTCGATAGCAAAACGCTAGATTAGCACGCCATCTCCGCGAGTCGTTCGACTGCTGCAGCCTAATTACGCTGGCCAAGGGCAATCGCGCAAGCCATATCTTTTACACCAAGTTCGATTCGGTTAAATCCGGCCATGATAAAGTAGGTCAAATTATTCGTCAGACAAATTTTTAAAAGCAGGTGAGACCCGATGGTTCAACGACAAGAAATCAAAATTTCTCTATGTGTTATAGCGTTGTCAAAATGGGTCAGTATCAAAAAGCAATAGAAACGTGTCAAGCTGGAATCAAAGTCACACCATGGTCAGAACACTATTGTCAAACGGCGGATGCGTACATCCATTTGAAGAAGTATCAGGAAGCGGTGAAAGCTTGCGATGAGGGCATCAAATTGGATTCCGAAAGTAACCATCCGCGTTGGTTGAGAAAAGAAGCGTTGGCTGCGATGGGTCAGAAGTAGTCGTCACAAGTGGCACCGCGAGTGCTAATTTAGAAGAAGACGATGCATCAAAAAAAGCATAGTTGTATGCGGAAGCGAAGACAATTCTCGTCAATCAAGACATCTCCCAGGCATCAACAGCATTTGACGTAACAATTCAAGGATTGTCCGAAGAAATTTTGCCCGCTTTACTGCAGTGAGGAATTAGTTACACGGGCGGCCGTAACCCCCAGCTCAAACAGCTCCCGCTGCGGTCACTTTCATTTAGATCAGTGCTTCTAAACCCTTTGTGTCAATGATGTTCAACAGCTTGCACGCAACTCCTGCTGGTTTCTTTGTTCCAATTTCCCATTGCTTCAGCGAGGACGCAGATACGTTCAAATACTTTGCAAACACAGCCTGACTGCATTTACAGCGTGCTCGTATAGTCTGTATTTGTTCCGGCGTGTAGCGGGGCACTTCTGGCAAGCACAGCGCATCAAACTCGTGCATAGTCGTTTTATCTATTGCATCAGCGGCATACAGATCTTTCGCAGTTTCGTAAACGACTTCCGAAATGCGATTGCCAGTTTTCTTATATTTTCTCGTTGGTTTCATTGGTTTCTTCATAAATCAACTCTTCTAGGGCGTTGGTTTTGATCGCATTTTGAATCTGTTTTTCATTAATTGCCAACAGACACTTGGCTAAAACTTTTAATTGAGCAAGCTGTCTTTGACTTATATTTTCAGATTCCTTTTTTGCAAACATGTATAAGCAAAAAGCATTTTCGACCGGTGTTTTGTAAACAATAATCGTGCGCAAACCACCGCTCTTACCTCTATTGCCAATTGCGATGCGTTTCTTGACTAAATTGCCTCCTAGCTTGGCATTGATTAATCCACTGCGTATTTCAGCGAGGGCGTGAGCAAGAACTTTGTCTGTCAAACCTTCGAACATAGCTGACTTAGCAAATTCTCGAGTTTTGAACGATCGCATGTGACAAGTATACCACCTAGTGTTATACTTGTCACATGATAGTTGCGACTGCATATTTGAATTTGTCCGACCTACTTTATTGCGTCCATTACTGCCTGAACATCTGTCAGCCAAACAAGTTTTTGACTCTTCAAATTCTCTAAGACGCGGCGCAGCGCCAGCGCGCCGTGGGGTGTGCCAAAAACAAACGGATGGACGCCAATTGCCACAATAGTCGGCTCACGACTGGGATCCTGTTCGGCTTCTTTGGCTAGTTCGGTTACATAATCAATCCATTGGTGCTCGATATCGCGCGGCTCTTTATGGCGCGGCAGATATTGACCCATGTCCACGGGTTGCGGCGGATACGGAATTAAAACCAGGGCACCAGATTTAGTAATAAGCCTGGAAAGAGTATCGGCATCCATCGCGTCGAGTGAGTAACTGATACCGGCGGCGGCGCAAGCTGGAAACGTATCGGCGTCAGCATACACACTTGGGCTAGACCATCCCTGCGGGCGCACACCGGTTCCTTTTTCGATCATATCCAGCGTTTTAACGATGTACTGCCGTTGGTCCTCTACTCCCCTTCCGAGCGGAAGTAACTGCGTCGTATTGTTGATGCCATGCGCGATAATCGGCGCTTTTGGAACAAGAGATCGGAATAGTTTCCACGTTTCAGAATGCTGGTCGGGGAAAAGAGCATTCAAGGATATGCTCATGGGAACGCCTTCTTCCTTGAACACTCTGCCAACACGATTGACGCCACATTCAATGCCATACTGACGAAATCCTTCATCAACCACATCAGGTTTCCGATCGAGCATGTCCGGTCGAAAGTTGGGTCCCTCCCCAAAGCCAAAGTGCTCGACATAGAAGATGAAACAGACGGCGACCTTTTTTCCTAAAGGCCACGACTTCACACTGATGGGTTCGCGAGGTAATCCGGTGATCCAATCGTTCTTGCTTGCACTGAATGCAGGCGGTGCACAAATGAACATACTCAATAAAACCAAAACAAAGTAGGTTTTCATTGTTGCTCCTCGCCATCGATCCAAACCGAGTTGATCCGTTCCGTGTTCTTGATGTCGACTGAAGGATCAGCATCCAGCACGATTAAATTCGCCAATTTACCTGGTGCCAATGTCCCCATGTTTTTGGAAACACCAAGCATCGCTGCACTATTCATGGTGGCACATTGAATTGCTTGCAGCGGTGTCAGTCCTGAGGCGACCATCAACTGAAGCTCTCTGTGCTCGTCAAATCCCTGCGGCCGTTCCAGACCGCCGGAATCGGTTCCGAAACCAACTTTCACTCCACCGTCATACAGCGTTTTCAGATTTTTCTGCGCCATGGCTGCGGCTTTTCGTTCTCTTTCCGATGGAATATATTTTTCGCTCTTGAGATAATCCAAAACTCCGGGCTCTAATGAATCTTGAAAGAATTTGCTGTTCATCCAATCTGGCTTTTCTTTGAAAATGTAAAATGAATCGTCGACTGCAAGTGTTGGAGTTATATACACTCCATGAGATTTCATGGCAGAGATCAACTCAGCGTCTACCGGTAGATCACGGATGCTATGCGCCAGAACATCGACGCCGGCTTCTACTAATGATTTCGCGTCAGCCAAGTGCCAGACGTGTGACGCCACCTTAAGTCCATGGTGGTGTGCTCGGGAAATAATAGCCTTGTACATTTCAGGCTTCATCTTTTCAGCCTTTCCATCAAGGTCGTCGACCCAAATCTTGCACATGTCGACATGATGCTTCACGAGGTCATCAACCATTTTTAAAGCTTCATCAATCGTAGTCGGTCGGTAAACTTCATCGGCACCGGTTTCAAGTGGCGGGGCACCATTGGGAACACCAATTCCGTGCCCAGCTGTCATTACGTAAGGACCGCCTATTAAGCCGTTATTACGCTTATCGCGAACAGCATAAATGCAATCATGATCATCTCCGAGAGACATGACCATGCATACGCCATACTTCGCATACCGTTTCAATTGTCGAATGTCGTTTTCTTCAGTTATGTTAGATCCAGATGTACTCGTTCCCTTAAGCAAGCCAAGATGTGCATGACCGAGCACCAATCCAGGCATTATTGTCTTACCGCTGGCATCAATGACACGAGAGCCAGCCGCAATTTCCTTGGGTTGTTCAGCTGTTATTGATTTGATTTTCTTTCCTTGAATGACGACGTATTGATTTTCATTCGCAGGGGCTCCCGTGCCATCTATTACTCTGGCTCCCTTAAAAACTATTGACGAAGGGCTCGCTTTCGTCACAGAATTACTGGGCTGCAGTGCCTGAGCGTCATGAGCTGCCAGGCAAGCACAGGCTATGACCGCAGTTGTTATTATGGGTTTTCTCATTGTTCTCGCGGTCCGATGATATATGTTCTGCTGTTCGCTCCTACCGCAATCGAACAATTGGTTGCCCGTTCTGCGTCGGTCGAAATTCTTGATTGGCACAGCAGAGCCAAATCTCGAGCTCTTCAATTCGGCGGTTGGCAAACGAACGTATTACATTCCGTGGAAGGGGTTGGAATGACAGTTCCACTTTGTCCATTGATTCGAATGCTCTGCACCGTAACTTGCTGGCAAGGATTTGCGTCGACAATCAGCAAGCCAATGTTTCCTTGCACAACTGGCGGATCGAATTGAGAAGGATTGACGACAAAAGTGCCGCTAGATAATTGCGTGAAAGAAACACTATAAGTGGGAATCGGAGACTGCCCGGTCAGTAGATACAAATTCACTGTGCCGTTTGTTCCGTTGCTCAAACTGAACGTGACATTTTTGAGAACGGGCAGAGCCTTGAATATGAATTGCACGCCTGCGCTGTTGCCGCACGATTGATCATTGCAGTTATAGCCGTGATTAGTGTTTTGCAGCAGGAACGTTGAGTGTCCATTGTGGCTAAGAAAGGTGCATTTGCCTGTGCCAGTGTTGTAACCTTGCAAGAACGACGAAGGCGGATGTGGCGTTGAACCGATTTCATGAGCTGCGAAACATGGTGAAGATGTCGCTAAGGAAATTCCAACGAAAACCATCATTCTCGTCATCATCTTCGAAAAGTCGAAAGTTCTTTCTGTCTTCACCTTAATCACAGCATTCACCTCAAGCGGAAACCTGCATAACGATAACACTCAAGCCTTAAATGCAAGTTAACAACTGGACTTTGGCAAAACCAACCCTCGCCAAAACGGTAAACGCAAGCGAAATTGGCTCGAATGGGCGCAATCGAAGGGTGTGATTGATCATAGCCGATAGAAGTCGGCATTTGAAAGACGAATGCTTGGCCGGATGCTTAAACACTTTTCTAAACTGGGCGGCGAACTCTCTTAGGCACACGGTATATCTGAAATCGGCAGCACAAGCCCTCTCCATCAAAAAGATCAAGGGAGAATAGCATCATTGCTTGGAAAAGGCCATCATGACAATTTCGTTTTCAGACTTTTGCCAAAGTCCAGTTACTGATACTGCAGGTGTCTTGGCCAGGGACAGCCGCGATACCACGACGGCGCAATCACACGGAATTCGAAAGAAGGAAAGTACTGGCAACCATTTCGCCCCTTGATGACGGAACGTGGTCTGTCGCCGTAGAAAACTGCTCAAAGGTGTCGAAAGTTATCTATGCGCTCATAGCTGGCTACGAGACCGTGATCTCCTCCGGACTAGCTGCTGCGCTCTAATGGTAGCAGCGCTCACTTCGGCTGGTGCGCAGTGACTGACGTTGTCGGAGACCGAGGTGCTGTTGTGCCCTGGTCTCCGACCTTCCGTGCTCTCTTTCTTTTCCCTTCCTCTTTTTTTGGCATGCGTGGGCACCATATGCGGTATCACAACCGTCGGCAACTATAGGCTATGCTTTCGCAGGGCGAAATTATTAGGCAGGAACAGTCGAAAAGAACAGACGTCTGCTTGATCAGTTGGCGCGGATCTAGTAATAACCAAAAATAATCACTGTACATGCTGTACAGATAGAGGTGTTCGATGAAAGAAGGGAAAAACGGCTTCATCGCTGTCGTATCAAGCGGTTTGATTGTAGTTGCTTTGTGCATGCAACTGCCATTGGCGGCTCTGGCAGATGATGCTGGCGGACTGAAAGCCGAAACTGCTACCAAGGATTCTGCACAGTCGAGGAAGGTCACATCACCGTCCTCTGCACAAGCGACCGAAGTGGCAACCTCTTCATCAGAGCACACGATGTTGTCTGGTTCGGCCAGGAAACACGAGAATCTGCCAGACGCAACCGGCGCTGCAAACGCTCCGCAAAGTCCGCCTCATGACCTCACCGCCGCCGATGATGCCGCCAAGCTTCAGTCCGAAAAGGCCGCCGCAGATGCATACGCTCTGGCGGTGCAAAAGCTTTCCCAAAGGCAAAAGCTAACACCCGAAGATTTTCGCAGTCTTGATATTGGAATCCTCGGTTACGAGTCGCTGCAGCCCTTCTTTCAACCGATTGGCGAAATAACGAGGGTGTATGCCGATTTCCCTGCTGAGCAAGCAGGAATCCGGGTCGGAGACAGAGAAATCTGCACAGATACCGATCCGGATGAGGCGAGGGAACGGGCGAATCCCCAACAACCCCGGTGGCAGGTTCACTTCCACCAAGTGGGCGTGCCGGTTGATGTCACCATTCTGCGCAATAAGCAGCCCGTCAAGCTCACTCTGATCACAAAGAACATGGAAGACATCAAGGAACCAAAGATTCGCCACATGCTTGAGCAAACGGTTCTCGATCTGGGATACCCGAAAGAAGGGACATTTACTGGCACGAGCATGCATGATCTTGCGCCCACCCAGTGACCACCATGTCTAAATGCCGTGCAGGTGCTCGATAAAGGCCGGCAGATCTATATGCGCTGGTTGCAAACGCTTCCGTTACTCTCACCCTTATCAATCCAAATATGCTCAGGAAATCTAGCTCGCTAGGGATTAAAACCAATGTTAAGATCGGCGCTCAGCGAGTGAAGATTTCTATGCATCACTCGCAGAAAGTCGCGTTGCGGTCGGCAAGTAAAGTTCTCGCGCTCTCGCTCAGCGCGAATTTTTCGGTTCTGCCTTTTTTTGCGTTATTCATCTCATTCTCTGTACGCAAGTCAACTAACGCTGACGTGCCAAGGAACTTTAAAAACAACGGAGGCGCGATCACCGTGGTGACAAGATCCATGATCGCCAACACAGTAAAGAGCGGTTGAGTAATTAGTCCGAGTTGGTAACCTAAGTTTAGAATCACAAGTCCGATCATGCCGCGGCTGTTCATTAGCGCTCCCGTGCCGAGAGCCACTCTCCATGGCTCGCGCGCGAGCTTGCTTGCGATGGCGCATCCGACTATTTTTGAAAGGCATGCAATTGCCGTTATGCAAACTGTGATTATTACTAGAGGCAGAGAATTCAGCATCCAAATTTTTGTGTTCAGACCGGAGAATGTCAAAAAGATCGGCAACAGTAACACCACTGTGACACCATGCAATTTTTTGCAGATCGCTTCGCCAAAAGAACCGCGCGGTAAGACAGCCCCAAGGGCGAAGGCAGTAAAAACTGGTTGAATCTTGAATTGCTCTGCCACGAGAACACATGCAAACAGTAAGCATAGTACAAACGCAAAAGTTGTTTCGCTCAGGCCGTTATCTCGTTTCTGCCACCATTCAAAAAATGCGAAAATTCGTTTACCGAACACCATCAAAAGAGAACTTAGTAGAGCCACCATGCCCAAATACATCAACGCAGCATGCGGAGGATTCGTTGCGGCAGTTGTGATGGTGATGAATGCGCATCCTATGATATCGGTGATGGCTGCGACCAGCATACATCTGGTGCCAAGTCGAGTGCCTGCGATCTTCAACTCTTCAAGCACGCGAGAAAGCACTGGCAGAGCCGTGCTTGTAAGAACAGTGGAAAAGAAGAAAACAACATTCCAGTTGTTCGGAGCGCTTTTTAGTAAGCTGCAAGACATTAGATATTGCGATAAAGCAATTCCAGCAATAAGTGGACACAAATAACCAAGCACCGTCATTAGTACTATTTCTTTCTTCTGTCCAGAAACCGTGTCGAGTCGAAAGGTTAGTCCGGTCATGAACATATACAAAATGAGCCCAATTTGGCTCATCACATATAGTGTCCCAAGACTTGATGTGGGGAAGATGTACTGTTCGAGTGCTGGGGAAATTGCTCCCAATAACGACGGACCCAGCGCGATGCCGGCTAACATTTCGCCAAGCACGTAAGGTAGTGCGAGATATTTCCGGAAGAGCATTCCAAAAGCTCTGCTCGTTAAAATTATGACGAGCAACTGCAAAAGTAGCGTATCAACGAGGCAGCCGAACATGTTTGTGTCTGTGGTAACTGGTGTCCAAGAAGATCCAAGTATACGCTGTGCCGCGCGAAATACATTAGCAAAGCATAGGGCAGCTACTTCAATTCGGCGGTTGGCAGACGAACGAATTACACTCCGTGGAAGGGGTTGGAATGACAGTTCCACTCTGTCCATTGATTCGAATGCTTTGCACCGTAACTTGCTGGCAAGGATTTGCATCGACAATTAGCAAGCCAATATTTCCTTGCACAACTGGCGGATTGAATTGAGAAGGATTCACGACAAAAGTGCCGCTAGATAATTGCGAGAAAGAAACACTATAAGTGGGAATCGGAGACTGTCCGGTCAGTAGATATAAATTCACTGTGCCGTTTGTGCCGTTGCTCAAACTGAACGTGACATTTTTGAGAACCGGCAGAGACTTAAAAATGAATTGCACGCCTGCGCTGTTGCCGCACAATTGATCATTGCAGTTGTAGCCGTGATTAGTGTTTTGCAGCAGGAACGTTGAGTGTCCATTGTGGCTAAGAAAGGTGCATTTGCCTGTGCCAGTGTTGTAACCTTGCAAGAATGACCGAAGGCGGATGTGGTGTTGAACCGATTTCATGAGCTGCGAAACATGGTGCAGATGTCGCCGAGGAAATTCCAACGACAACCATCATTCTTGTCAGCAGCTTCGAAAAGTCGAAAGTTCATACTGTATGGACGTTAATCAAAGCATTCACCTCAAGCGGAAACCAAGTTAACGATAACAGTGTTCGGTCTATTGTGGACTGAACCGCACCAAAATCTAATTCCAACAAATGTGTTGACCGCACGCGTAGAATTGTAGGCATCCCACATGCAGGCAAAAGAGCATGCGCCAAATTCCCTTCTCACAAATATTTAAGCCTGCGCCTCATATTGAACGCCTCCCTGCTGACAGGATAGATCCGGAATACAAGCGCTACCGAGCTCAGATAATGAGCACGATTTTCGTTGGATACGCTGGCTATTATCTCGTCAGAGCCAACATAAATGTTGCAAAACCATATCTTATCAGCGACCTTGGGCTCAGCAAAGGCGACGTCGGTCTGCTTGCATCAGCGCTGACAATCGCCTACGGCATAAGCAAATTTCTGATGGGCAATTTGTCCGATCGCTCTAATCCGCGATATTTCCTGGCTACCGGACTAATACTTTCGGGACTTGTGAATTTGGTTTTCGGATTTCTGCCGGGACTTTTTCTCATGGTGATTTTCTGGTCTTTGAATGGATGGTTTCAGGGCATGGGCTGGCCCCCGTGCGGAAGAACCATGGTGCATTGGTTCTCAGACAAAGAGCGTGGCACCAAAATGGCAGTGTGGAACCTCGCCCACAACGTTGGCGGAATGCTTGCCCCTGTCGTTGCCAGTTACTCAATTATTCTCATTGGATCATGGAAAAGCGCGTTCTATGTTCCTGCACTTCTTTCGATAATCACCGGAATCATCGTCTTGATTTTCTTGCGTGACACGCCTCAATCAGTGGGGCTGCCATCTATTGAAGAGTATAAGAATGATTATCCAACAACCGCAGTTGAAGACAGAGAACGTGAGCTTTCCGGATCTGAGATCCTCTTCAAATATGTTCTAAACAACAAGTTCCTCTGGATATACGCTGCTGCCAATGTCTTCGTTTATATCGTTCGCTATGGAGTAGTGAATTGGGCACCAACTTACCTTACCGAAGTGAAGGGCTATTCGATTACAAATTCCGCATGGCAATCAAGCTTGTATGAGCTTGCCGGAATTCCTGGAATGCTCTTTTCAGGCTGGGCGAGCGACAAGATTTTCCACGGTCGGCGGTCACCAGTGATGGTGATTTCGATGACACTGGTGGCAGCGGCGGTGATTGTGTACTGGCAAAACCCAAAGGGACATTACCTGGTCGACTCCATTGCATTAATCGCAATTGGATTTCTGATTTACGGGCCGGTGATGCTAATTGGAGTGGCAGCTTGCGATCTGGTGCCAAAGAAAGCCGTAGGCACCGCCGCTGGTCTCACAGGACTCTTTGGTTATCTTGGCGCCACTGCTGCCGAAGTGGGCATTGGATTCACAGTGCAGAACTTTGGCTGGAACATGGGCTTTATAGTGATCATCGCAGCAGGATTGATAGCGACACTTCTGCTCGCGCTTACCTGGAACGTACATGACAGAAGAAAAGAATGAAGAGCCAATAATTGTGCAGGAGGCGCCTGCACAATTTCGAAGAATTCTCCGCAGGCATTAGACTGACGAAACGGAGCTGGTTAAGCTCCACTAGGATACCCCATAATAATTGTGCAGCAGCTTGCTGCGCAATTCCCAGAAGGCGGACAGGTTAGCGTTCTCTGCTAAATAGCACATTGCACTGCGGGTCAATTGCGCAGCATAAAACTGCAATCTGTTGCTCAGCCGTTAGAAGATCTCTACAACGTCACATCCAAGCCAGATGTTGTCTATACTGAAGGTGTTCTTTAGGAGCTACATTTTGGCCGAGCACGAGGCCGTTGTTTATATCATTGATGGAGCGGGCGGCAGCGGATTCACCCCTGTGATAATCAGGAGAGTGCTGACAGGCTTGCCCTATGCGGTGCAGCACTTTCGTTGGGGCACCGGGTACATGCGCATTCTGTCCGATTTAACCAATCGCGAAAATATGCGAAACAAGTCGAATGAACTGAGCGCTTCAATTGCGGAATATCGTCAATCTAATCCGAATCATCGCATTTATATAGTCGCCAAAAGCGCCGGCACAGCCGTTGCTTTAAATGCTCTCGCTAAATTGCCTGAAGAGACGGTCAACAGAGTGATTCTCATGTCACCTGCCGTTTCGCCAACATTTCCGCTTGTTGATGCTCTTCGCGCGGTTCGCGGTGACGTAATCTCATTTTGCTCTGCCAGAGATGTTTTGTTTCTCCATTTGGGCACTTCGTTATTTGGCACCGCAGACGGTATCAAAGGAGTAAGCGCCGGGTTGCGCGGTTTTTCCAGACCAACGGACGAATCGCTTGCCCTTCAATATGCCAAGCTACATGAAATTCATTGGGAGCCGTCAATGATGAAGCTGATGCATTTCGGCGATCATTCTGGCAACAGCATGCCACTGTTCGTGCAGCGATACATTTTGCCGCTACTTGAAGATAAGGACGTGAGCGAGATTCGTGCAGGTTTAGCTCAAAATAGAACCTAAGTTGAAATAGATTAGACAGGTTTTCGCTAATTACTATTTCTGCATTGTACTTAATGGCGGCTTCTCTCATCGCATTGGAATTGCCTGATTCCAGTTGACTCAAGATCATTTTGTCGCCTTAAAAACCGGTTACCGGTACGTAACCCGGTCCGGGGAGGCTACTTGTCGGTCTCCTCGGGTCTTCGGGGCAATCCACGTTGCCCCATCCCGGTTTCGGTTGCGGTTCCGGTGGTTCTGAAGTAGTTATGGTAAGACCAGTAAGCTCCACATGGCCAGTTGGCCTCATGGCGCCGACTATAACATTAAAGCCTGGACTAGTAGCACTTACTTCCGCAGGTAAGGTTGGGGGAATGTTTTGCGGCGGTGCATCAGTTACATTGAACCTTTCTAAGGGCGGTGCCATGTGTGAATCCTCCAACAAGCTCTGATATGTGCTGAACGGAGAAAATAATACGTCCGAAGAACGAAATATTACCGGACAGCGATGTGGATTTTTTGGGTACTTGCCGCCAATCAACTCCTGTCATTTTCAGAAGATCAATGACACCTGCCCGCATATTCCACCGCCTCCTTAAGCGCCGTGTCACGTTCCGCCTACAGACAACTAAAAACTGAAGCCAGTTTGAATGCAGGTGCTGATCCGCGTGCATTGTTCCTAGAAATCTCAATTATGATGTAGTGATATGAAATACTCGCTGACCCTAAAGGTACTGCTAGTTGTAGCGATTCCGCTCGCCTGTCAACTTGCCTTTCTTGCCTTCATGTCTCAAAAACTGAAAACGCTCATTGCCGCACAAACTGCGGAGCAGCATTTCGTTAAGGTGATGATGGCGCGAGGCCAGTTATTTATCGATGAGCTCCAAACCCCTTTATTATTCGAATTATTTATCATCACCCGGAATGGCACATGCCAGCAGCGAATTTCGGAAATTGGCATAGATAAGGCGAGGGTTTTCAATGAGCTGGCCGAGCTTTGGAAAGATAGTCCAAACCGGCTGACAACTCTGAACCTTAGCTGGTCAAACAATGTGGACTCAGACAATTTGTATCGCTCACTCATGGCACAGTTGGGACCAAGACAAACTGTGTCAGATTTGCTAGGGCCGTTTCAAAATTCAACAATGATGCATACTCTTCTGCGGGGCTTATTGTCTCAGCGAGATCCGCGCGTCAACCAATTGCTGCCCCTGTTCAGTGCGGATGAAAACTCAAAACGCGAAGAAGCAGCAGCAATCGCAAAGAATGAAATGGAGATTTATTGCGCATTGTTTTTGGGTTTGGCAGCAACAGTGATTGCGAGTATTGGCTCAGGTTTGTGGTTTAGCACATCGATATCAAGGCGCCTCAAAGTCGTGCTCGCGAACATCGCGGCTCTGGCGGACAGTCGAAGCGAGCTTGGAATCGTCAAAGGCAACGATGAAATTAGCAATCTAAACTCCTCGGTGGTAATGACCGCAAACAGAATTAGAGATGCAAAAGAGTTTCAGGCCCAAACGATCGCCATAATTGCAGAGGAATTGAACACACCGCTGAGGGAAGTAGACGCTGCTTTTATCGATTTGGCCAAACATGGCTTTGAAACAATAAGTGCGAAAGGCGCACAGCGCCTGGAAGGAGCCCACATTGAAATCAGACGATTGGAATCGCTGGTTTCGGAACTTGTTAATCTGGATATCGTTGGTCGTTCACTGGCCATTGTCGAAGTTGACTTAGCAGAGATCACAAACGACTGCCTGAAAATCCTAGAACCCATCGCCAAGAGTAAAGCAATCACGTTTGTGCAGCATGTTCCAGAAGTAGCGATTGCGTTTGCCGATAGTGACAAAACCATGCAAGTTCTTATAAACCTTTTGTCCAATGCTATCAAATACTCCTCAGAAAATTCCATCGTCGAAGTTGCTGTCAAAGTAACTGAAAATGAAGTGCGAGTCTCGGTTGTCGACCATGGTCAAGGCATACCGGAGGAATTCCATAAGAGAATCTTTCAGCGTTTCGAACAAGCGGAATCAGGTAAGTCGATCAAGCCTGCGAGCTCCGGATTGGGTCTGGCAATTACTAAGGAAATTATCGAATCGCAAGGCGGACAAATGGGCTTTATCTCTAAAGTTGGTGAGGGATCAACCTTTTGGTTCGCTCTGCCGAGAACTAAAAGTGTTGAGGCTGATGCAGAGCACCAATTTGACCATAGTCGACTTCATCCACGAGGATGGAAACCGACCTTGTGGAAGAAGGCGATCTTGGTAACAGCGCTCCCATTGGCAGTGCAGGCAACAACAGTTGCAGCTCTCTGGAATTTTTTGCACATAAATTCTCAAGAAATTTCTCAGTTCGAAAAAATCCCCAAAATTACTTCTATACAGGCAGAACTAATGCACGGAATTACTCGCGTCAGCTGTCTCGCGATGTTATTCAATGTGACTAGAGACGGTCGGCTGCTTGAAGAAGTGAAATCGGACCGCAAGAACTTGCTGGCTAAGATATCCGAGCTAGAGACAGTCACGCCAACGGAGAAGGGAGCTGACAAACCAACCACCGAGCTTGCTAAAGCAACTAAGGAGTCTATTGCCTTCGCCGACCACTTAATGAGCGCCGAAAAGAACCCGAACATATCTAGCTGGTATGGACCTAAAGGTCCCAACAAAGCTGAAGTTCTATTTACCGATACCCAAAAGCCATTGCAAGCTGCCATTGCGCAAGAATACAAACTCATGGCAAGTACGGACTTGGCGTTGCAAAAGTTCAAAGACGACTTCGAGCGTTCACTGTTCTTGTCGGCGTTGATGACATTTGTTATTGAGGTAGTCTTGGGTTTATTCATCGTGCGGAGTTTGACGAGGCGTGCTCAAGAAATCGAAACTGCGGCCATACGTTTCTCTAACCAGAGAGAGTTATCGGAGCCCTCGCCAGGCAGTGACGAGCTAGCATTCGTAGAAAGGCGCTTATATGAATCCGGCAAAAAACTTATGGAATTAGAAGTCCAACGAGCTGAGATGATTGGTATTACCAGCCATGAACTTAGAACACCACTGACATCGTTGATGGCGCTGACGGAACTCGTGGAAAGCGGCGTCTTTGGCGAGACAACCGAAGAAGGAAAGCAAATTCTGACGAAGGCTCGATTGAAAATAAGTGAACTAATCGTGTTGATCACTAATTTACTTGATTTGGAAAAAATGGAATCGGGAAAAATTCTGGTGACAAAACAGCCAATTAACATCGAGAACGTGCTCGAAGGCGTCGAAGCCGACACGGCGAAACTTGCACAAGACAAAGGAATAAACCTTACAATCAATATGTGCAAAATCGAATTAAATGCAGATAGCCAGCGCATTAGTCAATCGTTGATTGCCGTGATCAGAAGCATAGTTGAGCGGGTGCCAACGCATTCTGATGTTTTACTGGAAGCAAAAAAAATGAAAGACGCCTTAATCATAACTATTGGTGCGCCGCATCGCGTTGCGGTCAAAGGTTTTCGCAACAAGGATCGAGGATTTGCACGCGAGAACATGGCTATTAGTTTGGCTCGTCAGACAGCGAGACAACATGGTGGCGACTTGAACGTAACTACATTCAACAAGGGACGAACAATAACTATAAGTTTGCCTTGTTCCTAGAAATCTCACTTATGACGTAGTGATATGAAATACTCACTGCCCCTAAAGATACTGTTGTGGCGATTCCGCTATGCCAATAGCGCTAGTCATCAGACGTTCTTTGCTGTCACACAACAATGACTGCGTCCATCTTGTTGATGCTCTTCGCGCGGTTCGCGGTGACGTAATCTCAGCTTGACGATTTGCAGCACTTTGTCGCTGATTTCTTCGGGTGTCTCTACAGGCACGAAATAGAAGTCCGAAAGCTCTTTTGCTGTTGTTTGCGAGTGATTCAAGGTTTGTGCCGAGCTCCTTATAAATTCGATATCGCCTCATTACAATTTTCGACCTGGTTTCTTCTCGATCTTTTGGTAATATTCGACCTTGCGTTTCTCACTCGTCCTTCCAGTGTTATATGAAGATTTTTATCTCCGGCATATGCGGATTTGTTGGCAGCACAATCGCGAAAACGTTGAAGGAACTTGATTCAACGCTCGAAATTTTTGGCTGCGACAATTTCATTCGTGCCGGTAGTGCTACTAACAAACCGATTCTAGAGCGGCTCGGGATCAAAGTTTTTTATGCCGATCAAAGGCAGCAGAGCGACATTGAAGCGATGCCGACACCTGATTGGATCGTTAATAGCGCAGCCAATGCAAGCGTTTTGGCTGGTGTTGATGGTAAGACAAGCGCCAGACAGCTCTTCGATCACAATTTAATTGGCTCGATAAATTTGCTCGAATTCGCTAAGGCTCGGAAAGCCGGATTTATTTTAATCAGCAGTAGCAGAGTGTATAGCATCTCTGATCTGTCGCGGATTCCTGTTCTGCCTGTTGAGGGAGCCTTCAAACCTGAAACCGGAGGCGTGTTTCCAGCGGGTTCGTCAAAACTTGGAATCGACGAGCAGTTTTCAACGAAACCACCAATATCGCTGTATGGCGCTTCTAAACTAGCGTCAGAAATTCTTGCTCTGGAATATGCGTGTACGTTTGACTTTCCGGTCTGGATCAACCGATGCGGAAATCTGGCAGGCGCTGGGCAGTTTGGCAAACCCGACCAGGGCATTTTTGCATATTGGAT
This sequence comes from Candidatus Melainabacteria bacterium, assembly GCA_003153555.1. Taxonomy (GTDB): domain Bacteria; phylum Cyanobacteriota; class Vampirovibrionia; order Obscuribacterales; family Obscuribacteraceae; genus PALSA-1081. Next base: position 17,163 of record PLZS01000068.1, read on the forward strand.
AAATGCCTATATACGCAAGAAGACTTTACGGTATACCGGTTTCAATGGGACAGGCTGTCAAGTAAGAGACTGTCTTCATCCGCAGGATCTCGCTTTTCTCATGCACAAACAATTTCAGGACGCCACAACTGATAAACCGAAGATTGTCAACGTGTCTGGCGGGATTCAGAACTCAATTTCGCTGAAACAGCTGTCCGACTGGCTGGCACCCAGATATGGTGTTAGAACTATCTCAGGCGATGACAACCATCGTGCGTTTGATGTACCATGGGTGGTGCTTGACAGTTCACTGGCGCACAAAACTTGGGATTGGCGTCCAGAAATGTCACTCGAACGGATCTTGGAGGAAATATGCCACCACGCCGAGCAAAATCCCGCCTGGCTTGAACTGGCAAACTGAGTGAGAACGATGCTGGTATTAACGATCAACAAGCCAGCTACTAACGCACCAGGTCTAATTAGTTCCGCCAATGAAGCGATGCCACAGCTTCGATTGATGTCCATTGTGATCCCATGCAAAAACGAAGAGGGTTGCATAACATCTACCGTAGAACACCTGCATCTTGAGCTGGAGTTACAAGGGATCCCTCACGAAATTGTTGTCGTGGACGATAAAAGTACGGATTCAACCTGGTCCCTACTGGAAGCGTTGGCACAAAGATACAGCCAGGTTTCGATCGTCAAAAATCACGGTCCAGGTGGATTTGGGCGTGCGGTGCGTTGCGGAATCAATGCCTCAACTGGAGATGCTCTCACTGTCATGATGGCCGACGAATCCGATGACTGCAGAGACGTGGTGCGCTATTGGCACAAGCTAAACGAGGGCTATGACTGCGTTTTCGGAAGCCGATTCATGCGTGGTGGAGGAACAATCGATTATCCGCTCCCGAAACTGATTCTGAACAGACTCGCCAATAAGTTTATATCCACCTTGTTTGGGATAGAGCACAACGACATTACAAACGCCTTTAAAGCTTACCGCAAGGTAGCGATTGATGGCTGTGCGCCAATTATCTCACCGCACTTTAATTTGACTATAGAACTTCCATTAAAGGCAATCACAAGAGGCTATTCGTGGACTGCTATACCGATTACTTGGCGAAATCGACGAACAGGCGTTGCTAAACTGAAGATTCAAGAGATGGGAAGCAGATATCTATTCATCTGCATGTATGTCTGGTTGGAAAAGACTTTGACCTGCGATTACAGAAAACTTTGACGTAATGGGTACCCCATGCGGCGCCGGCGCCAGGTACATGTGTACGGGAGAGGCGAAACCATATGTGGTGGCAGAGTTACGTTGCCCTAGCGTTGACCGACAACCACAGGCTTGCCTCCGGATCGCACAGCTGGAGCGAGATCAAAGCGATCAAGATTCATTACCTTGTTCCAGACCGCCACGAAGTCATTTACAAACTTCTGCTGCGAGTCGCTACTGGCATACACCTCTGAGATGGCTCGAAGTTGCGAGTTCGATCCAAACACGAGATCGACTGAACTGCCAGTCCATTTGACCGCACCCGTCTTGCGGTCTCGTCCTTCGTAAACGTTCTCGTTTGTTGAGGACTTTTTCCACACAGTGTTCATGTCCAACAAATTCACGAAGAAATCATTGGTCAACGTCTGCGGTCGAGTAGTGAAGACACCAAGTTGCGGGCTGTCAGAACTAGGATTTAGAACTCGCAGACCTCCGATAAGAACGGTCATTTCTGGACCTGTAAGCGTGAGCAGTTGTGCTCGATCGAGCAACTTCTCTTCCGCCGGTCTGTCGAGTTTTTTTCCTCGGAAGTTGCGGAAACCATCTGTAGTCGGTTCGAGAACTTCGAATGACTTCACATCAGTTTTGTCCTGCGTCGCGTCCGTGCGACCGGGCGTGAAGGGAACTTGCACATTGCTTCCGGCAGCCTTCGCAGCCGCTTCAACGCCTGCGCATCCGCCCAGAACGATCATGTCTGCAAGCGATACTTTCTTGCCGCCGGTCTGCGCGCTGTTGAAATCCTGTTGGATTTTTTCTAGTGTCTGCAAGACCTTCGCCAGTTCTGCTGGTTTGTTTACTTCCCAGTCTTTCTGCGGGGCGAGACGAATGCGCGCACCGTTGGCGCCACCACGTTTGTCGCTCCCGCGAAACGTTGACGCCGATGCCCATGCGGTCGAAACCAATTGCGGAATGGACAACCCTGATGCAAGGACCTTGCTCTTGAGAGCAACGATGTCGTCAGCTCCAATCAATTGATAATCTACAGCAGGAACTGGGTCTTGCCACAATTGAGCCTCGGGCACCATCGGGCCGAGCAACCTAGACACGGGGCCCATGTCGCGGTGCGTCAGTTTGTACCATGCCTTGGCGAAGGCGTCTCTCAACTCATCAGGATGCTCGTGGAATCGCTTCGAAATCGGCGCATAGATTGGATCCATCTTCAGTGCGATGTCTGTCGTGAACATCATCGGAGGATGGCTCTTTGACGGATCGTGAGCATCGGGCACTGTACCTTGTGCAGCTGCTTCTTCTGGAGTCCACTGGTAGCCACCACCTGGACCTTTCTCCACCTTCCAGTTGTATTTCTTTGCCCAGCAGGTTGCTGCGCAAGTCAACCGAATCATTCCGATGCAGATGTCCCGTCAGCTGTTGCAAAAAACAGTAATCCATTGAACTAAAACTGAAGTTTAACCGTCAACGTGAAGTTAAAGGACATCCATCAGGTTCACTGAACAACAAAAGCCAACGGTGGCGGCGGTGCAAAGCAGATCGGCAGACCCGCTATTTTGCCAATTTGTCGCATCAGCAATTCCGGTGCATCACATGACTTTGTGCCGGATGTTCCTGGTAGGTGTTCCAAAACAACGCTTGGGAAATCTGACTCTGTAGGAATCATAAGAATTCTATGGGCTCTGATCAATCTGAACTCACACACAACTCCCCATTTGATCGTGCTGCCTCTCCTCCAACTAAATTTCTTAGCAGTGACCACCAATTCACGACTGTTCAACATGCGTCCCAGCATTTCGATTAGGGATAACAAGCCATCGAGATCATGCTGATATTCGTGAATGACTTTTTCAAGCTTGACCAGCTCACAAGTCAAAAGCGCTCGATACAGTCCTTGGATGGGATTAGATTTGATAGTGCCGGGCAGAAAACCGGTGACGTTTGCAGTATTGGGAATAGCGCATTGAAGCATGGTAAAACTCCTTCCTGAACGGAAGTGAAAAATCGGGAAAGTGTAAAGGCAAGGCAAGGCACTAAGATTCGCCGATCCTAGGATTGGCAACTCTATTGCGTCGTACGTCTCTATACACAATTTCCAAGAATTGGACAGATCTCCGAAAATTAGTTCAGCACGCTGAACTTTTACCGAGCCTCAACAGCTTCAGTCACTCCGTCCAACCCTTAAGGTGGAAGTCCTTTAACGAAGTCGGATAAGGCTAGTATGTCAACAAAAATCTAACTTATTAGCACAAAAATGGGCTCAAACTAACCAGTATGTTAAAATATATCGTACATACTGGATAAATATGACAAAACTAGACACCTTCCATCTTCGAAAGGCTATCACTCAAGAAGAATTTGACTACGCGCTGCTAACAGGCGCGCTGCGCGAATACGCAGGCGTTCGACAGAAAATCAACGAGCTGCTCAAGTCGAGTGTCATTGTGCGCGTGAAGAAAGGATTGTATGTATTTGGACCGGGATACAACAATACCTTGATTTGCAAGGAGGTTCTCGCAAATCTTATCTACGGCCCATCTTGCATCTCCCTGGAATATGCTCTGTCCTATCACGGGCTCATCCCTGAGCGAGTCGAAACACTCACCAGCGTCACTCCAAAGAGAGACAAAGAATTTAAAACTCCGCTAGGAAAGTTCAGTTATCGATATCTAGGATCAGAAAAATATTCTCACGGCATTGAGCAAGTGTGGATTGATAGCAAACATCCAGTGTTAATGGCTTCACCAGAGAAGTCCCTTTGTGACTACATTGTACTAAATAAGGTGACTGGTATCACAGGAAGCAACTCTGCAAGAGAATTTCTTGAGTCCGATCTTCGTATAGATCGGGAGAACTGGAAACGATTCGATCCCAATGTTTTGCGATCGTTGAACAAGTTTTATCGCAACAAGAACATCGAACACATTGTGGAGTCACTATGAATCCTGCAATTCTTTCAATGCTGGGCCGATACCAGTGCGTAACAATTCAAGACTACGAAAATGCGCTGAAGGAAATCATACAGGAGATCGCGCTTTTGGGTCTGTGGCGATCGAAGTTCTTCGAACACGCTGCCTTCTATGGCGGAACTGCGCTGAGAATTCTCTACGGACTGGATCGCTTTTCGGAAGACCTCGACTTCTCACTTCTGAAGCCGCAAAAGGATTTCAGTTTGCGTCCCTACCTTGCAGCGATCGAAGCGGAACTTCAAGGGATGGGATTTCGTGTCACTGTCGAAGAGCGCGACAAGAACGTTATAACCGCGATCGAATCAACGTTCATCAAAGCCGGAACGAAGGAGCATCTATTAAAGATTACCGTGCCCGAAGCTGTCTCTGATCGTATTCTGAAGAACAAACTCATGATCGTGAAGTTTGAAGTTGATACCAATCCGCCTGGGGGCTTCAACACAGAAGTGAAGACAGTCCTGCAGCCGATTCCGTTTTCTGTGAATACTTACAAGATGCCTGACCTCTTCGCCGGTAAGCTTCATGCGGTCCTTCAGCGACAATGGAAGAATCGGGTCAAGGGACGCGACTATTACGATTTCGTTTGGTATGTCGCGCGCGATGTTCCAGTGCATTTGAGTCATTTGGAGAAGCGCCTACGGCAATCTGACGGCTGGGCGTTGAAACGACATCTGCAACATTCGGACTTGCTCGATCTGTTAGAAAAAAAGTTTGCGCTTCTGGACGTCACAGCAGCAAAGAAAGAAGTAGCACCATTTCTTCGAGATCCAGCAGCAATTGATCTCTGGTCAAGAAACTTTTTCGAATCTCTATTGCCACGACTGAAAGTGGAAAAGTGAAGATCCGACGCCTGACCCTCGCCTACGGTGTGAATAAACTCGCGGAATTAATTCGCATGTGGCTAAGGTCTTCGGCACCAGAGTCCTCCAGGTTTCCTGCTCCTATTTACCAATGAAGTTTTGGTGAATCACAGCACCAGACTTACTATCAGTCGTTTGAGAGAAAAAGTCCACTGGCGAGCTCTCGCGCACTGCGCCAGCGGTGTTCACCCCGGTAACGAAGGTCGCCTCTTGTCCTTGCGGTCCGAGTGAGCCGTTTGTCGCGCCTTGAAGCGATGGAGCTCCCGGCATGCCGTACGGAATAGGCTTAAAATGTTCGGCTCCGGCAAGCACCCTTTTTACCTCGGAACCGTCTGGTGGTTTCTTTGTAGACTGTCCTCGTTGCGCCACGGCTTCAATCACAGCAGACCGAAGTAGTCCAGGCCACAGCTTCTTGAATAACGCTCCGGATCCATAAATATCCGCATTGCTAATTTTTCCATTTATAGCAACGGCATATCCGATTGCATCCTTCTCTTTATTCACCACGTCGGAAAGCGCATTGAATTGCATCTGTGTTGCGTCTTTTACACTTTTTTGTTCGAGCGTAAGTTGAAAACTGCTGGGCGAAATATTTGACGCAACAGGCTTTGTTAGTGTGCGTGAGAGCTGGCCTTGCTTGGCCTCGACTTGCGCCCATACCTGTCCTTGATCGGCGTCTTTCTTGATCGCCTTCTGCATGTTATTTCCGACGACAAATTCGCTGGCGCTGTTAAATTGCGATGAGCTCTCACCAACGCGTTCCGACCAACGTCCATGCTCAACGCAAAAGCAGGGCAAGTCGACACCCTGGGCGCGCGGTGAAATCAACATATCAGACTGGAGGGCGCGATCCTGCCGTCCACCCTTTACGATTTCACCTGACTGAATGAATATGGCTGCGTTAGAAAGATTGTCGATTTTCAGCACGTTCACGTTGCCCGTCTCGCGCACAACAACTTGCTTCTTGGCGATAGCCTCTGGCAACGTCAAATACACTTTGTTCTTTGATTTGTCAGCTCCCTTAATCAGGAATAGAGAAAGGTTACCGAATGAATATGGTTGACTGACGTGATACCCCGTCGAGAACCCCGTCGCCTGCGCATAAACTTGGGAGGCGCTGGTGTTGGAACTGATCACGGAGGTTATTGCGAATAAAAAAGCGGCGTTTCGTATGTTCATAATTATGTACCCGTGGAATTAGTAAAAGAGATGCACCGCATGCGGTGGCTTCCGCACTGGCAGTTCTACGATCGCCACAGCAAATGCAGCATCGTCGGTTCTGCAACCGCTTTTCAAAAGCCGCGAATACGGCAGTTCCAAGCGGAGCACGGAGAACGTTGTTGGTAATTAGTAAGTTGTAAGAAGACTCCAAAGCTAATTTAAAGCAAATCGGCGTGAATGTCTTGGGGGAAAACCCCAGAGCTTCACTCAACGATTCCATTCGTTGAGTGACTCGACTCTTTCGCATGAACTTTTTGGCTGGCGGAGCCGTCTAAATTAGTAACGAAGCCAAAGAACTTGTTTGCATTCAGCAAACCTTCCAAGCCGTCGCGGGGTGTTCCAAATCCCAAAAACTAAGACGAGTAGCCGCCAAGCGAACTAAAGAATCAATCTAGCAAAGCTAGCATTGCTAGCCACCGCCATTTAAGATAGGATGCATATGTGGGAAATTTGTTCTTATGAGCTTTTGGCTTCCACACAATCTGGTGCGATTATGCATGTTGCCTTCAGGAGAGACCAATCAAAAATGGTCATCAATGTTTTTCATGGGCGACCAGCCGGCGAAAGCGAGAAACGGCGTTACCGAAGGCGAGGGAAGTAATGAAAGTAGTAAAAGTGAGTACTAAATCAGCCCGAAAGAACAAAAAGATAAATTCTGCTCGACCGAAAAAAAATGTGCCAAAGAATAAATCGAATAAAAAGAGCAAGCATATTCCACCGCCGCCCGGGCAAGATGCAAGTTGGGAAGAGCAGTCTAACTATTTGGACAAATACAGCTTCGTCGAAAGAGAAAAAGCTGGATATCTGAAGCCCGTCAATGACGATAATTTTCTTGATGAACTGGCGCACAGTGCCACCGCGCAAAAGACCAGAGAACAGGTCAACATCAGTCTAGAGCCAGACCAGTTTGTCCAATTGAAAAAAATCGCCAAGCGCAAGCATCTCACTCCGGCAACGCTGGCCCGAGCTTGGCTGTTGGACAGATTGATTGATGAATTGACCAAGTCTTAGATCAAAACCGGATTTTCACTTTCTCTGCTGCATGTCTCCTTAGCCGGCGCAATTTAGCAGTAATGCCACAGCCATAATTGATTGCAAAAATGATTGAACTTTTTTGATACCTCCGACGTATTCATTTGTAGATACCAAACGGAGAGGATGCCATGTCAGCAAAAACAATTAAACGCAAAATGGAAAGAAGGCTAGTCAAAGAGATGTCATCGAGAGTTGACCGGCTTTTAGCCCAGAATCAGCCGACGGCGGCGCTCGAAGAAATAGACAAGTGTCTTGAAGACCTTATGAACATACCCGGGAAGCGCAGGCGACGGGAAGTGCTAAGCAATTCAAACCCAGACCTCTGGAGCGACGATGAATTGCAACACAACTTGCGTGCAATTTACGCAGACGCAAAGATCCTTCGTGATGAAGAGAACTACGACGAAGCGATTGAATTGTGGTACCAATTACTGTGCTTTGATGAAACAGATGAGCTTCATGCAGTCCGGCTGCTCGTGCCCACCTTGATAGAACTGAATCGCCTTGATTCTGCACATCTTTTGCTAGACGCATTTCACGATGACTGTAGCGCGCATATGATGTACTCCAGGGCTCTTTATCTGTTTAAAAGACAAGGAGCGAGTGAAGATGCAAATGAAGCGTTGCTGAAAGGTCTCAACCAAAATATGCATGTCATCGAGATGCTGCGAGAACAAAAGCGGCCGATTGACACACCCGAAATCTATCAGTCAGGTAGCCTGGAAGAAGCGCAGAACTATTTGAAGACTGCGATGCGTGATTGGTATAAGAGAGAAGACATTGTCAATTGGTTTATGAATTTCGAGCGCGAAAAAGTGCAAAAGCTTAAGGTCGTAAAGGCGTTTCCAAATTTGAAATTGGTTAACTAAACCCATTGGGAAGTATCCAAACTTGCAAGCTCGACCAGGACTATTCATCATCAAACTCCTGATCTCGCATCCGCGTCCAGCCATTCAGCTTGCAGGGCGGGAAATCGATTCTAGGTCCAGACGACGTCATAACGAAGTACTCGTTTGTTTTTTCCTGCAATATACAAAATTCAAAACAAGAACTCTTCGTCGATGACGTCGCCTATAACGGTAGGCTAGTTTCAATAGTTTTGGATCCAATAACCTGCAACCTGCGTTAATTGGCACCGCGCGGAATTTCATGGAAGACAAAATCACTCGGCAACGCACTTGTCAGCAATGACACCAGAGGCGGTGTTACGCCGACTGATCTGGCCAGACTAATGAAGAGGCTCGAAAAGCTCGAACTGCACCTTTCGATGCTTGATGTATTCTTCTATGTGGCAGCGAGGAAGAGCTGCGGAAAGCTTTGCCGCATCTTGGGCATTAAAATTCCTTTCACTGTAAATGATCTGATGAAGAAGTGGAAATTGCTTAAGATACTTGATGCAGTTGACAGTCAGTAAAGTGTCCGAAATTAACAGTTCTTTCAAATTCTTCAGGCCAACCAGCGAAGCAATGCCGGCATCTGTAACTTTGTTGAATTCGATATCAAGCTTTTCGAGCTGAGACATGGGTGCAATGCGCTTCAGCCCCTGATCCGTAATTTTAGAACGACTCAGAGAAAGTGCCGTCAGTTTTTTCAATCCGACGAGATTTTCCAGTCCATCGTCACCGATGGCAATGTTTGAAACGCTCAGGTCAGAGAGGCTAGATAGCGGCTTCAGATAGACTAATCCTTTTCCCGTAACAAGCGAGGCCCTAAGCTTCAACCGTTCCAGCTTATTCAACTTGTGCAACCAACGAAGGCCTTGATCGGACACATCAGTCTCTTCAAGATCGAGATCGACTAAACCTGTCAGATTTTCGAGGTATTTGAGTTGTGCATCCTCAATTTCCAACTTTTTCAAACTCAACTTGTAGATGGAATCCGGGGGAAGATTTTTCAAGGGCGAAAGGTCTTGAGTAGCATCGAAGCCCACTATCAACTCCACCAACGCGCCTGCTGGAATTTCTACTTTGCCTTTGGCGTCTAGAGGAGTACTTTTGGATCGCACAATTTTGATAGTTCCAAATGAATGGTTAGTCGGAAATTGAAGAATTCTTTTACCGCTATCTGCGCCTGAAGCAACATGCGCAACCAATCCAAAAGCAAACATGAGCGCAACTGATAATGGCAGCAGAAAAGTTTTGGCAATGTTGCAACTCATCGAATCTACCACTTGAGCGAATACCCCCGAGCCAGCTCTAGCCTTCTACCCTGATTCTTGCACGTGCCCTGTCGTTATGGTGGTCCGATTTGTTTTTGCAGTGCTTCCATAGGTGCCTGACTCGCTCTGACAAAGCCTTCATGGGGTCGATCCAGATCAGCAACCAGCCAAGTCACAAGTGCAAAAGTGGAAACCAGAAGCAAAATTTCCGCCCAGCTTCGATTACCTGATTGGCCGGAATAATATCCAACCCCGAGCATCGACAGCATTGATACGGCTAAAAGAACCAGCCACACAGACTCTGGCACGCGCGCATAGATACCTACGTTAATACGCTTGGCGTCCATGTCGATTGTATCGTTGAGCGAACTGATGAACAGTCCAGTGATTGGATTTCTTTGCTCTTTGCCAAGTTTCGCCGCTATAGACCAGATTTGTGCCTGCAAAGCCTGAGATTTTGTCGTGATCTGGGCGACTCGCTCTGGGACAATTCCTTCAACGCGCACTTGCACGTATTCACGAAGGAGTTTTCTGATTTGTCCTCTTTGCGGTTCATCAAAGAAGTCTGCGCGCAGATACGTCGTTCCTATGGCATTTGCGTCGTCTAGAATTGCTGTTCGTCTTTCGTCAAAACGGCTTAAGGCGACGTTAAATGTGAACCCCAGCATGAATGCAAGCAGTCCCAGAACCGAAGCAACTATTGTTCCAAGCGATGCTTGTGACTCTTCCGGGTATTTCCTTAAGCGCCAAGCGCCGACGCGATGGCCAATCTCTGTGCACAGCAGCGCCATGACAAGCACCACCGTGAAGAACGCCCATAGTGGCAAGTAATCAATTGATTGCACTTCAGACCTCAGCAGACGAACGGGTTGTGGCTGGCAATGGATTGTACCTCGGGGTGCTTAGTCTGCAAAATGCATTATATATGGTCAAGCACTTAGCCTAATTTTCACCGGATTTGAATGCTCCATACATAAACAAATCAATGACCTGCCGCAAGACCTCTTTCTGCGGCGTCTTTGTATAAAGTGGTGCCTCGTGGAGAGATTCCATTAAGTTGAGACTCCGATGCCATTGTCAACTTTCGCGACGCAACAAGCTCACTCTATCTAAGATCTTGTGCCAATCTGCTTCTACATTCATCATGTGAAACTTGCGTTTTAGAAAAAGAAAAAATGGCCAACCTCTGGCAGGATTTCCGTTTAGTGCTCGCATTCTAGCCAGAATGGGTTGAATCACATCTTCATCTCGGTCAAACATTCCCCACTGACCGGCCATGCAAAGTAAGTTGGTATGCAATATTGGGGCGACTTCATCTTCCATAATCATGATCAGCTCAGACGAAGAAAAGGAAGAAGCTGCTAGTCTTTCTACGATTCGAGATAAATCGCCTTGAGAAGGCTCTGTATCTAAAAACAGAACTGATAACTCATACCAAATATCTTGACGCTCTTTTGAATAATCAAGAGTTGAGTTCATCTAATGCCTGTTCGCGTCGGCGCGCTGCAAAGCCAAACTATTTTCACGGAACAAAATCAAAGAGTATATGTTAGTGTCGCTATGGATGTCGATTAAAGTATTGTACTCATTGGCACGATCTCTTGCCAATGAAATCAGAATGCAACTAAGCGAGTTTTGGTGCATGTTTAAGCAAAGGGAGTGAAAATGCGAAAAGAGACGCTCCGTCTTCGCCGGTTCACCACGGTGTTGTTGGGTTTGGTTGTGGCATTGGGAATATTTTTGCGTTTTTACAACATCGATAAAAGAGAGTATTGGTGCGATGAATCATATACGTCCTTATCGATATCTGGTCATTCAGAAACCGAACTCTACAAATTATTTGATGGACACTTGATCCACGCACGCGACCTGTCCAAGTTTCAGACTCCAAGCGCTCCGCTTGCCGGTACTATTAGTGAGCTCGTAGGTATAGGTGGACAACATCCACCGCTTTACTATCTGCTGGCCAGGCTCTGGGCTGAGTGTTTTGGCAGTGGGGTAAAAGCGATGCGCTGCCTACCCGCTCTAATCGGACTATTGCTTTTGCCAGCCGTGTATCTGCTTTGTATGGAACTCTTCGAATCAACCCTGGCGGCTGGAATCGCTCTTACCATAGTTGCAGTTTCGCCTTTTGAGGTTTTGTTCTCACAAGATGCTCGTGAATACAGCTTGTGGGCAGTGATGATTACTCTGTCCAGTGCACTGCTCTTGAGAGCAATGCGAACCGGCAGTGGCAGATTGTGGAATGGATACTGTCTAGTGACCGCATTGTCGCTCTATACTCAGCCGTTATCGGTCTTTGTTGTCGTTGCCCAGACGATTTTTTTGTTGGTTGAGGAAAAATTTCGCATCAATTCCTCTGTGCGAATGCACCTGAAATCAGTCGTAATGGCAGGATTATTATTTCTGCCCTGGGTACTCGCCATGATATCGCACCACGAAGCGGGGATGTCGAATATGGACTGGGTGGCAAGTGCGATTCCGTTCGACCTTCTGAAATACCGATGGATGCACAATGTAGTGCGCCTCTTTTTCGATATTCCTATCTCTCTCGTCACAGATCGAGTGCTTGAGACTCGCATATTCTTGACCATACTATGCGCGAATTTCTTTTTCTTTTTCTACGCACCTTCTCGACAGCGCACGTTCGTCGCTTCGCTAATGCTTTGCACGATCTTGCCGTTTTTGGTACCGGATTTGGTGTGGGGAGGGATTAGAACCACGGTTTTAAGATATTTGACACCATTTAACTTAGGCATCCAATTTGCTGTTACCTTTGCTTTCTTAAAAATGATTGGCTCTGATTCGCCGTGGGCCAAATGGATTGGCGTCGTTGCGCTTGTGTCGTTCGTTGTTATTGAAGCGACCACTTGCATATGGACATCGACATTGCCAGTGCGCGATTCATTTGTTATTGATGGTCAGAATCTCAGAGCAGTGGCCGGCATCGTCAATGGTTCAGACAAACCCTTGATCATTTGCCGTGCCCAGCAAAACATTGGTCAACTTCTCGCCCTCAGCAATCAACTGAAACCTAATACTGAACTGGTGCTGTTCCCAAATGAGTTACCTGAAATGCTTCCTAAATATGAGCAAGCATTCTTGTACAGTCCAAGATCTCTACCGATAAGCAGTGCTGGTCAATACAGATTGCGCCGGCTTGACAGATTTCACGATTTTTGGGATTGCGTGGTCGGTCCTTCCCGCGCTCCCTATTTTTGGGAAATGTCGACAATTTCAGGCGCTGATAAGAATGCTTTGCATGCGAGTGAGTAGAAGACTCTTCTGCTGATAGTGCACCGCACCAGATACGGTGACCATTCCTATTTCTCGGGATGCGGTCCTTCGTGATGGTGATATCCGCCGCCACCGAATGTCGACCGAATCCTTTGCTTATGGAGCTCTTTGCGCTGATCCGGAGTCAGTACCTGGTTAGCACTGATAATGCTATCCATGGCAGTCATAGAAAGGTCTGAGGCAGCAGATGATATCTGCTTCTCCAGGTCTTTGAGAGCCTTGGTATCTATATCGGGGGCGGTGAGAAGGTCTTTCATCTTGCGCGTGAGCATGTACATGTTCAGACCTTTGGGAACCATGTTGGCAATGAACTGTCCCTTAATGTCGTAGAGCTTCTGGTATTGGTCGTCGCTGAGGGCATTGGCGCCTTCGAGACTGTCTAGAGGGCAGCGGTGATGACCACGTATCATGGGACAGCCACCCATGGCCATACCCGGTCCGATCATTCCTGGTCCACCCATGGCCATACCCGGTCCGCTCATTCCTGGTCCACCCATGGCCATGCCCGGTCCGCTCATTCCTGGTCCACCTTTGTCCATGCCATGCGGTCCCATGCCCATATGCCATTCAAAGGGAGGAGCGCCATCAGGGGCGCCACCAAGGGCCACTTTCTCTTCATGTCTCTGGTTGGGCATTGACTGCGGCATTGTTCTGCCGGGCGGCGGCGGCATATCACTGGTCAAGATACCTCCCAGGTCCATCATGTCGCCTATGGCTACTTGAGCCAGATTAGCGAGCGGTGCATTTGACGGCGTGTCGGGATTGACTCCTGGTTCGGCATGAGTAAGCGTGTCTTGAATGACCGAACCTGTGGGGGGTGTTGTAGTGCTATCGTCTGCGGCTCCGGCCGCAGAATTGATGAGGATATACGACAGGGCCACTGCCGCCAATGCCAACTTTGCTTTTGTCATAAGGACGTCTCCTGCTAGAAAGCAAGCCTTAAAATACCTAAATTGAGATGAAACTCAGATCTTCCTGAATCTTTTTGAGGCAGGCAAATCGTACAAAGATTTCTCTGGCCGATCATACCAGGCGACGCAACGACGCGCGACGGGGCAAATGTCTGCAAAGGTTTGCGGTCCTATCGCTGACCGGACAATGTCGCCTTTGGCGGCGCCGACCTGCCCTTTCCTTGTTTATTATCTTCATTTTTTGCGATTCTGGTTGGCATGTTTCTAAGGTCGATTGATCTGACTTTGATGGGGGTCTTGCCTTCCTTGCGCTCTTCCCAGACGACGGTTAATTTGTCGCCGTCGATTGCTACCGCTGGAGCCATTTGCACTGCGGCCGATTTTGAAAACTTCATCCCGCGATAAGACCCACTTAGATCATTCGATAGCACTCTCAAACAGATTCTCGGACTGCTCAGTCCAAGGGCTCTATCTGGCCAGACAACTGCCACTCTATCGCTTCTGTCGGCTGCCATAGCCGCTTCACTCGCTATTGATCCTGAGCCTGTGACATGGGCGAGATGCGTAAGCGGACCCTTGTTAGCCGAATCAATGCACCAGACATCTGCTGCGCTTTCCAGCTCGGACCTATCAGACCAGGTGATGTAGATTCTTCCTGTTGATCCGCAGCCGATGACAGGATGATAAGAGTAACGTCGACTCTTGCTGACATTTACCACATTGGACCAGGCGCTCTGGCTGCGCTGCGAGTAATAGATCTGAGGTATTAGGTCCTCTGCAGAATCATCCTTCCAGGCAATGTGAACGATGCTGTCTGCACCGACTGCGATGGCTGGTTCACTTGAATCTCCTGGTGTATTGCTGACATTTACCAGTGGTCGATCTTTAGACCATGTCTTGCCTCCGTCAGTGGACGAAGTATAGAAGACGTCTTTTTTATCTCCTCGTCCGTTGTCGGTAAAGGCCACATGGATTGTGTTATCTTGCCCTACAGTCAGCACTGGTTCACGCGATATGCCTGGCGTATTTGAGATGTCGATGGGTTTATTCCATGTGTGTCCACCATCAGTAGAACGAGTGAAAAAAATGTCCGGACTATTCTCACCGGAAGTGGTGTCAGCCCAGACCACGTCAATGGCGCCATCTCTTTCAATCGCGACTCTTGGTTGCGTAGACACTCCTACGGTTGGCGATACATCTAATCGTTTTGTCCAAGTTCGCCCTCCATCATTGCTACTTGAATAGAAAATGTCTGCAGCCCCTGAATTGTTGTCGACCCCTTCAAAGACCACGAACAGGTGACCTTGACCGTCAGAAGATATGGAGGGGTTGTGTCCGTCTCCCAAGTTTATGGTGGTTGCTTGAGCTGCGTAAGCCAAGGTTGCGGTGCTCAAACCGATCATGAATGCTATTGACAACAATGATTCTTGCTTCATCTTGGCTCTCTCTTCACAACTGATCAATTTATTACTGGATGAAATTATAGTCTCTTCGATATTATCTGCGCTTCCAACCGATCAAGATTCTTGAGTCGTTCCTCGAGCAGTTGAGATGGCAATTCTCCGCGTCTTTTCAGTTGTCGATTTTTGCGCATGCCTGAAATCATCGTGTATGGAGTTTGAATGAGAGCATAAGATTGTCCGGCTATCGCCGAGATTCTACCGGCGAACAATAATTTGTTAGTGGTTTCTCTGTCATGTCGATAATCATAGAATGCGATGGTGCCCAATATACTTGCGGGCATGCTTGTCAGTCCGATCAGCGGTCCAGCAATGGTTTGCTGCTGTGCCACTCGTCGCAGTCGCTCAATTTCTCTGTTTTCGCGGTCCAAAACCACATCGAACCGTTCCGACTTGTCGCTTAAGGATAGTGCCTCTTCCATCAATTTTGTTTCGCTCTCGTTCAGCATATCTTTTCCTTTCAACTTGAGCTCAGCCAACGACTGATCCAGCACAACGGGACGCTCGATAGGAAGCTCTCTTGAGAGCTTTTTGAGCTGGTACTTACGCATTGCGAGTCCGACTAATCCACATACGATCGGGTTGAGAGTAGCAACAGAATTGGCTACCATTGTTGAGACAGCGGCGGTGCCACCAACATTGGGTTGACTGAAACCCTTCAGACCAATTATTGCGGCGCTCATTCTTGTGAAATTCTGTAATGCATCAAGGCTGTAGAACGTGTTCTCTCGCCAGGCTCGACCTCTCGAATGACAGCTCCAGGTGCGGAACTCGGAGAGAAGCTGTTGGCGTATGCGGCGGATCAGAATACCATCGAGTTCATAGACTCGACGCTCTCGCTGAAGCTGCAGTGGATAGGCGGCGACGGCACGTTCCCGCTCATCAAACAAAGTATCAGTAGTGCCAACTATGTTCTTAACAAAGTCCACTGATGCTTTCGGCGAATAGCCCTGCTTGTGTGCTTCCAACATAACCCAGGTGTTCTGTGCCAGTTCTAAACCAGAGGCAGAGCCACTGATCGCATTGCCAACAAGCGAGGTCGTAACCACATTTCTTAGCGCATTCCTCGAGATAAGAGCCGGGTCCTCCAGACCCCGTACTCGCTGTTGAAGATCAACGAGACTGCTGGCAAACGACACAGCCGTGCCAGTCTCTCGTCCGGTAGCATATGTCAACGCCCGCCATTTCTGGTGCCGATTTGCTTCTTGATGAAACTGGATGTTGAATCGCGCCAATTTGATCAGCTCGAGAAGCAAGGTGCGATCGATCGAGATAATTCGTTCGTGGCTTGCAGCTTCAGTTGTGAATTCAAACTGATTGCCATCTTTGCACCAAGACAATTGAGGGTGCAAAAAAAGAATGATCTGGATGCTGACAAAGGAAACTATCCGGAGTGAGGCGGCTCGAAATGTTCCTTTCAATGTGGTGCTATTTTCGTTAATAGTGGAAACCAGAGGCAAATTGTGTAAAGAAGCTCTTGGCAGCGCCGTCAGAATCTTCGAGAAATCGAATACAGTCAACACCGGCTTAAATCGATAGCCAATCATCTCATCGAATAGCATCCTTCAGCAATGATTATTCTCAGCTCTTGAATTCTCACGAGCTGATTGACAGTCAATACTCCTGTTAAAATCCATCACACGATTCATGTCGTTGATTATTGTCGCTGCGGCGCTTCTTGTTGTCGCCAAAGACACTTGGAGATCTTATGAAAATTTTTACGATGCCATTCTCTCAGCTTTTAGCAGCCACCTTACTGTCCATTCTGTGCGGCACCGCCAGTAGTGCCAGCGACGCGGCCGGTCAAGAGTTCAATTTAGGAGGTGCGGCAGTCAATCAGCAGCAGGGCATCACTTCTGACAGGGACACTTCTGGCAGCGTCAATTCTGGCAGCGCGACTTTGCCAGGTTTTAAAAGCTGGAGCGATCCAACCATCAAGCCGAGCGCAGCACTGTTATGCATTCACGGGTTGGGTCTTAACAGTGGCGCATTCGACGATTTTGGTACGCGCATGGCTCATGACGGAATATTAGTTTTCGCCTTCGATGTGCGCGGATTTGGTGCATGGATGAAGAAAAAAGATGGCGACAAACTAGATTTTGAGGGTTCACTAGACGACATAAAACAGACGTTGACAGCCATTCATAGTGACCATCCGGGACTGCCGGTTTTTCTGCTAGGTGAATCCATGGGCGGGGCAATCGTCATCAAAGCGTGTTCCGAATTTCCGCAGCTAATAGATGGATTGATTTCGTCGGCGCCAGGAGGTCAAAGATACAAGCAAGGCAAAACAGACTTGGAAGTTGGCCTGCACGTTTTACGACCACGTAAGCAATTTGATATTGGCACAGGAATCGTCGACCAAGCAACGAAGAACCAGGCACTGAGAAAACTTTGGCTGTCCGATCCGATGAACAGAATGGATCTGTCGCCAGATCAGTTGCTAAAGTTCCAGTTGTTTATGAATGGAAATGACGCTGCTGTTAGGAAAATCAATAGCACTCCGGTTCTCTTCTTGCAGGGAACCCAGGACAAGCTTGTCGAACCTGACGATACATGGAAGATTTTCACCATTCTCGCTTCTGAGCGCAAAACACTGATAGCCCTGCGCAGTGAACATCTCGTTCTTGAATATGGTCGCGTCAAAACGGATGCTTATGATACGAAGGTGACGCAGATGGTGGCAATTTGGATGCGAGAAGCTAGCTCCCCGACATCTTTAAGTAACTATCTTTCGACTCGTTGACGATTACAGCTCTACCCGCAGAAGAACAGGCTCTCCAAGTTGATGCAGTTGTTCACGAATTTCTTGAAGATACAGCAGAAACAGGCAGCTATGAAACAGGCAGATATAATGATATGAGTTCGCGGAGGCGTTAGAACATGTCAGAATTCGCCAAAATTCCCAACCTAAGTGTAGACGAATACCTGGCCCTCGAAGAACAGGCTCTTATTCGTCATGAATATGTTCAAGGACAGATTTTTGCGATGACAGGGTCCACAGACGCGCATAACGTCATTTGCGGCAACATTCACGCAATGCTTCACCCTCACTTGAGAGGCAGCGGCTGTCGTGCATATGTGAACGACATGAAACTAATGATTGAGCAAGCGAACGGCTTCTACTACCCCGACATTATGGTCACATGCGAACCTTTTGAAACTAAGAGCGTGTTCAAACAGCATCCCGTGCTGATTGTTGAAGTTCTGTCTCCATCGACAAAACATATAGATCGACGTGAGAAGTTAATTGCTTACAGGCAGATAGACAGCCTTCAACAATATTTGATGATTCACCAAAACAAATATCGAATCGACTCCTATCGCAGAGATGCCGATAATCAGTGGGAAGTTTCCAGTCTCGGCATAGGAGATAGTCTTATTCTAGTTTCGCGACCTTCCATTCTTGAGGTGCCGTTCACTTCAATTTACGAAGGTGTTGCACTTGATCTCACCGTAGAAGAGGAAGATGAGGAATACGAGCTGAGCCACGCTTAGTTCGCTCCTCTTGGATACGCCGTTCGTTCAATCAGTCATTTGACTGCTTGTGCTCACTTGGGTATAACAATTTCTAGTATCTCGTTGAATCTCGGGGATAGTCTATGGCGCTCGAATCGGTTCCTTCAACAATTGAGTTGCTGTCAGAGTGTTTTTCTCTACAGCCAGAGCACTTGGCGGCACTTAATCTTGCCTGCATTGAATCCGGAACTGAGCCAGGTGAATATATGTACCGGCAGGCGAAATTAAGCCCCCAGATCATTCGCAGCGCCATTCTGTGTCAGCTGTTCATGCAGGAAAAGCTGCTGCCTAAACCACTGGCATTCAGCGCAATGAAGCTTGTGAGCCAAACTCAATGCCCGATTGAAGATGCGCTGGTCAAAGTCGACTGGGACTACGCCTACTATGAAAATATTCGACAGCTGCGTGACCTCCTCCTGCAATCCGAATTGATTAGCGACAAACAGAAAACACAAGCGTTTGCAACCTGCCTCAGTTTCCAGTTACCGTTTTTATCTGTGCTGGTTCAAAGGCAGGTCATGACAGCGGATACTGCCGATTATGTACTCTCGATCCAAGAGATGGTGTTGCAAGACTTAATGTCCTTCGAAGAGGCAGTTGATTTACTAAGTCGGTGCAAGAAGCCCGACGGAAGTCTGGCTAGACCGGAAGCAGCGAAAAAGCCCGTGACGAGAGAAATAGAGTTTAAGGAGGGTCGTCTGGGCGAACTTTTAGTCTCTTCAACGATAATCACGCCGCTTCAACTGATTTCAGCAGTGGAAGAAGGGCGCCGGAGAGGCATACTTTTTGGTGAGATGCTAGTGATTCAGGGCTCACTTTCAGAAGTGGACCTCAAACGAGCGTTGAACGCACAAGGACGAATCGAAAACGGTAATCTCACCCTTGCCGAGGCGGTAGGCAAACTGGATCCGAGAAGAATACTGCCTCCTCCCTGACTTAGCGAGCCCCTGATCTCATGGTTGAAATGCAACAAAACAGCGGACTACAGATACTTGAGGAGAAGCTCCAAAAGCGTCAGTATCTTGACTGCATCGAATTAGGCAAAAAGATTTTGGACGGGACACAGTCCGCCGATCCCACAGCTGCGGCCAAAATCAAACGCGCATGCTACATCGCTATTGGAGATGCATATTTCGGATTGAAACGGTTTGATGAAGCGCTTCTTCAATACGAAAAGGCGCGGAAGCTGGCGGAAGAAAGCTACGGAGCTCTCTCAGAGGAATCAATGCATTCCTTATTCCGACTGGAACGTGCCCTGCGAGCCCTGGCGGAGTTAGAGGGTGGCGGCAATACCAAAAATGTTCTCACGTCAACGGTTTTGCTGCACGCACAAAGTTCTGAGGCTGCATCACAACTCGCAACCGGCCGTCACGCTCGCACGCTCCAGGGACTCTGGGCAGTTGCACTGGACAAGCAGATAGTGCGAGCCTCAAATCCTTTTGTCACTTTAATTCAGACTATCATGCAAAACCTTGGCAATGCACGCGTAGAAGAATTCCTCGCACGCGTGTCTATCACCGTTTCACTAACTGGATTGGTCTGCATGCTGATCTATGCGGCATACTGGTGGCAAACACATCCCGATCCGACGGTTGCAAATCCGATACCACATGGTGACTTTCGTACAGTAAACCAAACTCATTGTCCGTCCAAAACCTCAAAATGGCCGTTCAAGACGTTTGATAGCGCTAGTGCCCTGACATGGGCTCAAGACGGGACTGCTGAGACCTCTGGAGCTATTGGCAGCCACAGAAGAATGCCGGTCGTCATTTACGACGGTAGTCCAAATTCCGTGTGCGAAGTGCTGGTTGCAATTTGGACACAGAACAATCTGTTGTTGAGATGGAATGGGTATGCCTTGCAAGACCAAAATGACACCACTTATTACGATACCACTGAGCCCGAGAACATTGTTGTTGGAAAAGTGTACGTTTTGAGAAATTGGGCACAAGAATACTTTAAAAAGCGCGGACGCTATCCGTCTGTCGCCGACCACAACGACCTCAACTACGTTAACCCAATTACCAAACGCACGGAAAAGATTTTGCTCATTAATGGAAAAGAACCCGTTGGAGGCTTGCTCGAAGTGTGCAAGGCCCAAGGGATTGCTGCGCATGGTGGCATGATTGTGTGTGTTACCGCACCGCGAAAGTTTCTTATAGGTGCCTTCGATCGTGCTCGCAATCCAGTCGAAACTTCGAATGCTCATAACGGTTTTCTCGCCCTCAATGCGGATAAAAAAGCAGCAGTTTCTGTAACGCTGGTTAAGAGCAAGGGGATTATCGTTTTTGACAAATCGATCGATCAACTATCATATTTGCTTTGCGCACATACAGCATTCGCAGGTATCTTGTTTGTTTTGCTCCTCGGTGCTGTTGGTCCAGCAATCTTCCTTTTGACTAGGAACTGGAGAAACGCATTGCGAGCAAAAAAGAAACCCGACACGAAATCGGAAGCGGCTTCACCCGTGGATACAAAAGCTCCTCCACGTTGAGCACTTAGACAGGAAACATTCCGCATCACGAAAAAAATAATCCAATTAGCCACACTTTGCTCACAAATAGACCGTACATTGTCTTCAACGGTCACACCCCAGCGATCGTTCAGCCCCACATACGGCACGAAACAGCTTCTCGCGAGGATGAACCATTGGGCATTGAGCAAAAAGATCTTCCGGATTCAGCAGCGCCCAGCGCTAATCACCAGTTCCTCAACTTTCTAGACATTCATAAACTAGAAGACACTTCGACCCAGAAAGTGAAAGAAGTCTCTCCCGACCTCCATCCTTCTGCATTGAGAGTTGAAGAACATTCCAACAGCGACAATTCAAAGCCTGGTATCAAGTCGAACTTCGCCGGATTACCAGAGCCACGAACCGATAATCATATAATTGATTTCACTCCTGCAGTTTACCCAGCAGAAAAACAGGCTCGACTGGCCAAACCCGATGTAGTTGCACCGCCCACCAATAGATACGAGAAGGCTGTCACTGAACAAGTTGCAGGTCTAGACGGGGAAGCAAAGTTCTCTCCATACACAGCGGATGCCCTCAAGCGAGACGCTGACAAATATCCGCCCACGCGAAATGAAAAAGATGGCACAACAACTTACACCATCGAACAATTCGGTTTGACAGATCGCGATTTGGCAAAAGAGCAGAGCACAGCAGGTCACTACAAACGCCTCGTTGCCATCACTGTTCCCGACCAAGCTGAGTCACTAAAGGATTGCAAATTCGCATACCAGGATAGACAGAACATCGATCAGAAAGAATTCAATACATTGGTTGATCGAGCGCAGAAACGACAGTGCGATCTGTCAGCAGCAACCGATGCGAAACATGAATCGGCAGACTTACCTTCCACGGCGAAGCTAGCGCGTCCCAAAGACATGGCTTTCTACACTCACGGAATTCGCACGGGGGCGGAAAGCGCCGACTTCCAAGCGCTGGCTTTGCAATTGACCCACGGACATTCCGTCATTAACGTCGATTGGAAATCCACGCAGGCATCCGAAGAAAAAATAGGAGTTAGCGAGGCATATGAAATCAATCGCAAGGGCGCCGCTCAATCCTACGGAAAGTTTGAAAAGACGCTTGACGATACCATTAGTCATATCGGCGCGGAACATACCGATATGATCGCCTTCAGTCATGGTGCCATGTTCGACACTAAGTATTTGCAGCATCGCAAAGACGCTCATGCACCGCGGCTTAACGAAGTGATTTTTACTCATCCTGACGTGCCGATCGCAGTGATGCAGCAACCGGATAAAGACGGGAAATTCGACGAGCGTAACCGCTTGTACACATGCGTGTCGAAGAACACACATGTCATTGGAAGCACAGCAGATCTCGCGATGATGGGTGCCGCCTACAACGACTGCGTGCCTTCGAAAAGCGATAGCTGGTCCGAACAGTTCCAAGAGAAATCAAGGCAAATGGCTATACACGCTCGCATCGGAGATGGTGGAAACATCAGCCGTACGCTGGTTGCCGGCAGCGGCGGTACCTATGTGATGGAGACCATTCCTGCGGACAAGAAAGATCCATACAAGCACTTCATCAACATGTACGGTATCAGCAAACTTCTAAACGATCCGGACAGGAATACAAAGCTCGCAAATTTAGAAAGCACAGCACAGAAATCGAAATAGCAGAAGGACGAGTTGGTGTCACATCAATTATCTCTTCCCTCTGTTTTAGATTCGGGTCAAGGGTTACCAGACAAGGTCCGATCATTCTCAAATTATCGCGATAAATACGATTCAAAAGGCGACTTTGGACAGTCGCGCTCCCTGGCACATCCTATTTGACGCCGAACCAGCCACTTTGCTACAACTAGCACGTGCAAATGCTCCCGACTAAAAAAGGATGAGTCTCAGAACGTTATTAGCAGTAACGCTGCTTCAGCTTTGTCTATTGACATGGACTGAAGACTGTCTCGCGCAGGTTTCGCCGTGGCAAACACACATGCAGGATGCCAGTATTGCCTTCGAAAACCACGACTTTAAGACAGCCGAGTCGTTATACAGGAAAGCTCTTCGCGAAGCCGAGCAGGGTTTTGGACCAGACGATCCGCGGTGCGTTGTTAGTCTCAATGATTTAGGAAGAGTTTTATTTGAGGACGGAAATTACCGTGAGTCCGAACTTATCCTCAGGCGCTCACTGGCCATACACGAAAAGGCAGGCGCAGTTGAAGATAAACAATTCGCCAACACTTTAGTGCTGCTAGGCATTGTCCTCGAAAAGCAAGCCAAGTATGCAGACGCCGAAGCGCTGCTCAAGCGTGCCCTGGCAATTAAAGGAGAACTCTTCGGAACGACGAGCAAGGCTTACGCCCTTGGTCTCAAAGACATTGCAAACAATTATGTGGACGAGGGGAAGTATGCGATCGCAGAACCGCTGTTTACCCAGGCGATGAAGATTGGGCAAGCGGATATGAAGCCTGACGATCCGGATATGGCATCTATCTTGAGCAGCTTGGCGAGCCTCTATAAGGCGCAAGGAAAGCCTGCCGCCGCAGAACCCTTGTGCAAACGTGCTCTTGCTTTGTTTCATAATCATCCAAACAGTGAGCGATACCTGACCTATCAGAACAACCTTGCGGATTGCTATGAGAAAGTAGGTCTATATACGGAAGCGGAATCTCTTCTTAAACAGGTTCTTGACGGCGAACAACGTTTATTGGGTCCTCAAAATCCGCGGCTGGCCATAGGGATTACGAACCTCGGGTTGTGTTACTTCCATCAGGGTCGATACGAGGAAGCAGAGTCTTGCTTTAAGAGGGCTCTCGATCTGAACGAAAAGGCTTTTGGATCTCAGAATCCGTTAGTGGCAAACTCTCTCGAAAATCTTGGCTCGGTTTTACAAGACACCAATCGAATGGCGGAAGCCGAACCGTTCATGCGAAAAGCCCTCACCATCAGAGAACAGACGCAGGGAGTCACACATCCGGCGCTCGTAGGAACGCTCAAATTACTGGCCCGCCTCTACGTGAAGATGGGCAAATTCCATGATGCTGAGCCTTTTTTCAAAAGAGCGCTTGAGATTCAAGAACAGAATTTTGGTAAGGATGATCGAAAAGTTGCCACCATTCTCGAGGAACTGGCAAATGTGTATGATTTGGAACACCGTCCAGCTCTAGCGGAACCATTAATGTTGCGCGCGCTGGCGATTCACGAAAAGATTGGTGGCACCAAATCTCCTGCAGTCGCTGCTGATCTAGACAAGTTAGCTAAGCTCTACCTACAGCAACAAAAACCACAAGACGCTCCGCAGCTTCGCAAACGCGCAGATGAAATTAAGGCTGTTTTGCCTGGTTCAACCGGACGCAATATTGCACCGAAAATATCAGTAGCTCTACCATCGGTGCAGGCCAGTCCACCAGTTAAGGACAAATGGGCATTGGTGATTGGCATCAGCAATTTTAAAGATCCATCCATCAATCTCCAATACTCCGCTAAAGATGCCACGGATTTTCGCAATTATCTTATTTCCGATGCGCACTTCAAAACTGATCACGTCAAACTGTTGACTGACTCCGCCGCCACACGCGACAACATCATTGGCCAACTTGGTGACCGCTGGCTCGGTAGAGCGGCCAACCCTGGTGACCTCGTGGTTGTCTACTTTTCCAGTCACGGCAGCACGGCGAAGAAAGAGGTTGGTGTCAACTTCTTGGTCGCTTACGACACCAACAAAAACAGTCTGCTAGGCACCGGAATTCCCATGCAGTGGCTTACCAAGATTATCGCCGAACAAGTGCACTGCGATCGAGTGGTGCTTATCTTGGATGTATGTCACAGCGGCGCGGTAGCCTCGGCAGAAAAAGGATTGACCAGGGCGGACGGATTTGATGTGCAAAAAATGGCTATCGAAAAGGGGCAAGCCGTGTTGTGTTCCAGCTTGTCTGATCAGATCTCGTGGGAATCAAAAAATTATCAAAACAGCGTTTTTACCCGCAAGCTAATTGAGTCACTGCACCGCAAAGGCGACAAAACCAAATTGGGCGAGGCCTATGCTTTTTTGAAGGACGATGTTGAATCGGAAGTGTTGCGCGACCGTGGAGAACTGCAAACGCCAGTGCTGAACGAAGCAGGATGGCGCGGTGAAGATGCGGTGTTGTCGGTGATACCAGTGAGTCCGAGGGTTGGTTTATGATGTTGTGGTCCGAGGGCTGGTCTATGATGTTGCGAATTATCACGACCTCGCACAAGAGCATATTTTTATTGTGGCTTTTAATCGCAGCAATTTCAAGTCAATCCGCTGGTATTTGCTCCGGCATCGAGACTAACAGATCCGCACGTGCCGACAAGTTAGTCACTCGCGTTCCCGTCAAACCCGCTCCTGCTCAGCCATCGCCTTTAGATCAAGACGTCAATTCGCCCGTTAAAGATAAATGGGCGTTGGTAATTGGCATAAGCAAGTTTCAAAATTAATCGAGCCGGCAAAGAAACTGTTGTCCCATGCAGCGGTGACTTATGGGGCGTGGTTAGCAGTCCTGAAGAGTTCTCATCCCTACCTTCAATTCTCACTGCTGAAATACGCAAAAAACTAACGGCAAAAACCGGTATGCCTGTGATCAAAGCCAGCTATGCGCCGTCGAGCCCAAGCGAAATCAACAAACTGGCAGCCCAAGCTAGCTGTAAATTCGTGCTGCAAGTGTTGTTTGAGAGCGTGGAATGGCGCCCGGGGATGATGTCGAACAAGTACAAAATGACGTTATCAGGCAATTTAATTTCAGGAGAAACAGGCATTGTCAGCAACACAATACCTGCGCTTGAGACAAAAAAATCGCCCTTCAAAGGTGATATGAAAGGCGGGCGCAAAGTTTTCTCATTCGTTTCATCAATAGTTATTTGGAAACTTTATATGTCTGCTTGAAGGAAGTGCCGGAGATGATTGCATAATCATGACCTGGTGTGCTAGTGGTGGCATTATAATCATAGTTTGCCAGCCAGTCACCAGGTTTTCCGTCCATGGTGCCCCATTTTGTGTTGATCGTTATTGGCTCGTTCAATTGCACAACATGCACTGGTGGAGCATCAATTCGAGTCGGAGCAACAAACTCAGTCTTACCGGCAAGCGACTCTGCATCTACATTATAAGTCTTTGCAATTTTCGCTTCAGATGACATTGGCCACTGATTAACTTGCCCGCGCTCGATCACAGGCTGACCATTTCCATCAAGTCGAGTCGCTACCCAATGACCTTGCTGCACTGCTTCTCCGCCAGGATTCTCCAGGGTAGGAACTCGCTCTCCGTCAGGGCTCGTCACTTTGCGGAATTTCACATCATAAAGTTGTTTTTGAGCAGGCAATACATCGGAGTCATTGAATACTGCCTGGCTCCTGGCAATCGATTGTTGAACAGCCTCGTCCGGAGCTGTTTCTGTTGTTGTCTTTTCTACAGCCTTGGTTGCGTCGGCAGGTTTGGCTCCGTCAGCAGGCTTGGAAGCATCTGGCTGGTTAGCTGGGTGAGCTTGTTCAAAAGACTTCTTGGCGTTTTCCCATCTGCTCTTCAAGTCATCTTCTAAGTAACTAGTGGCACCGAGCATGGCACCAAATGCGGTGTATTTGCCAACTTTCTGCAAATCTGCAAATGCCGGTTTTTGCCAGTACAACAAGTCTGTCATAACAGCGTCAGTGGTACCACCAGCGAGACCACCTTCAGCGCCCGCTTCAACTCGTCCCAAAAGCGAACTGCCTAACTTAGGGGCAGCCCAGCTTGTGACAGCACCCATGGCGCCGAATATTCCGAAGCCTATGCCAACATCACGAGTCTTGTTCAGAAAGTAGTTGCCGTTCTCGCTCACGGGCATCATCATCTGGAAAGCAGCGCCTGTAGCACCGCTCCGTAGCCACATAGGGGCCGTGGACTCTGCGCCGAAGAACTTAGGAGCAGCCGAGCCTAATACTTTTTGCAGCACC
Source organism: Candidatus Melainabacteria bacterium (assembly GCA_003153555.1). Taxonomy (GTDB): domain Bacteria; phylum Cyanobacteriota; class Vampirovibrionia; order Obscuribacterales; family Obscuribacteraceae; genus PALSA-1081. The sequence continues at coordinate 44,230 of PLZS01000068.1, forward strand.
GCAAAATCTACGACGGCACCAGTGAGCTTGCCTGCGCTGGTCCAAAGTGAATCATGAGTCGGCGCGCTAATCAGTTCCAAATGAGGAAGATGCGCCGGAGTCAAATGGTCAACGAGCTGGGTGATGCCGTCAATCGGAGTTTGTATCGCTCCGTATGCCGCTGCATGGAAAAAATCTTCCACACCGTTGACAATTCCGCCTTCGTGCTTTGTGCTCGGTGCCGCTTCTAAATGATTAGCCTGACCCATTAGTAATTCTCCAGTAGTGTTTAACTCGCTAGTGCGAGTGCTGCTTGAGTTATGTCAACCGCCGAGGAGTACTTCCGAACCTTTCGGATGTTCAGATATATTCGAATCCACCAAAAATTGGACAAAGGATGCAAAAATTGCCGAAATAATCCCCTAAAGACTTAGACAGTCGCGCTCCCTTTTTAGAATCGATTTAATGTGCGTGCCGGAAATGCCAAACGAATGCCAAATGATTTTGGCATTCTAAAAGAACGCGAGGCACACATTACTAAATCGGACTTTTACCATGAAAGAGACAAGTGAACATTTAGACTCCAGAGCTTTCAATCATTCAGAAACTGCCACCAAACTGAGCGTTTCTTCTGAAGAAATGTACGCTTTCTTCAAATCGGAAAAGTCACCATCGTCGTCTTCACACGAACCAAACACTTTGGACATGGGTAGGTTGCAGGATCTGTATGGAACAAGCGCGCACGAATCGATCCATCAGCTATCCGATAAGCATTTTGACCTCGGCGCAGCAGTAGGTGGAGTCGTTGAAGCAGGAAGAAAGGGATTGGAAGAACTCGGCAAAGGCTGGGAAGAACTTGGCAAAGCTGCTAACAAGCCAAAAGTAGGCGCGAGCGAGAATCATGTGGCTTCGCGCGATAGTTCTGAAGATATCGCGCCCTTTAATCCTGACATAGACTGGTCCGAAGGCAAAATGGTATCAATGCCGGAGTTTCAAAAATATCTAGCAACACACCCAAATGAAATCGAGATTAGGCCGAACGTACCCGTACGTAAGCATGACTGCGACCGCGGATTCGAATTGCACCCGGCGAAGACAGTGAAGAGTCGCGATGACGACTTCGTGGTTAGCTCAATGCACGGAGCAAAAGAGTACACCAAAACGGAATACCGCTAAACCTCAACTCGCGGTTTCTCCGTTTCTTGGAATTGATCCGAGTAGTGACCTAAAACACTCCGTGCACTTTACCCGGATAAATCAAGCCTACAACTTCAAAATCGCCACCGCACACGGTGCGTTGCGTAAGACAAAGTTGATCGTGTGACCCAGGAAAAGCCCTTTGCCCATTTTGGGTTCAGCACCAAGCACGATCAAATCAGCATTCTGCTGTTGCGCTGCAAGAATGATCGCTTGCGCTGGATGCGTGGCAGCATGCAGAAGTATGGCAGTAAATTCCACGTTGAGAGCTTGCGACAAATCCTTCAACGAGCCTTCGATCTCTTCTGTTATGTTACGCTGGATTTTTTCGCCGCTTTTGGTTTCTTCGCTATAGAGGTCTTCCAATTCAGATTCAGCAATGTTTAGTAAGGTAACTTTTGCGCCCAGTGAATGTGCAAGCGAGATGCCGAACTCACCGGCGCTTATTGAAAGTTCAGAGCCGCTGACCGGCACCACGACTGTTTTAATTTCGCGATCGTTCGATTGATCGGGATCGTAGACGACAAGAACACGTGTGGACGTGTTCAAAATCACTTCATCCACTAACTTACCAAAGACATGTTCTGCTCCAGCGGGCGGTTTGTCGGTAGCCATAACCAGCAGGTCATAGCCGAGATTAGCCTCCTCAGTTATCGCCTCGCTCGGGTCGTTTGATTTAACAGTGCGTTTTTCCAGACCCACGTGCTTCGTGTTTATAGCTTCTGCAATGCTGGTAAAAGGCTTATCGGTAGTCTCTGAAGACTCGCTGGTTTTCACCCACAAAACAACCGTTTCAATTACTTGGCGTTTCCCGATACTATCCAACAACTTACCTATAAAACGATTGCGCGCTTTACCAGAAGTTGGCCAGAGCACGCGCCTGATGCTACTAAGCAAGGTGCGGGAACGCCGTTCTTCATTCGCCAACCTTTTCTTCTCTTCATCAGTCACTTGCACCTTTGCCAGCGTCCAGCTCATCAACGGCGGAGCCACCGCAGTGGAAAATAGCGAAACGAAGATGACGATCGCCAACATATCAACGGTGATGATATGCAGCGAGTAACCGAGCATGGCAAGAATTAAACCCATCGATCCTTTGGCATTGGCACCAATGCCTATCGCAAGAGACTCCCACGAACCGAGCTTCGTTAGCCTGCCGGCCAGGTAGCAGCCTAACAATTTGCTAGCCATTGACGCGGCGCACAGGAACAGCGTGATGCCTGCAAGTTGTGGTTGAAGCAAAGTGCCAAGGTTAACGTTCAATCCTGAGGCAGCAAAAAAGATGGGTGCGAAAAAACCCATGGTAACGATCTCTAGGGGGCGCACCACTTTGTGATTTATCACCGGCGCCTGCGACAGAATCACACCAACGGCGAAGGCACCAAGCACAATGTGTATGCCCAGTGCTTGTGTTGTGGCAGCACCCAAGAGCACCATGACAATCATCGCGGTGACCAATCCATCACGAGTGGAGACTTCGTCATTCACCCAACGAAGCATGCGGAAGAATAACGGTCTACCGAAATAGACGACTGCCAAGAATGCAAGCGTTCCAAAAACTGCAGTAAGGAGCGGACTGCTTCCGCTAGATCCGCCGGAGTCCGAGAGAACAGCGATGACAGCCAGCAAGAGGCAGCAAAGTAGGTCGTGCGATAATGATGCAGAGAGGACAAGTTGACCAACATCGCGCTTGAGCAACTTCATGTCCATGAGGATTTTCGCCACCACCGGCACTGAAGACACCGCAAATACGGTCCCGATAAATACCGCAAATGCCAGCTTCCCTGCTGGATCTCCGCGAAGGCGATCGGGTAACAAAACAGAAAGTACGGCTCCAACGATCAACGGCACGAGCAGTCCGAGAAACCCAACATACAATGCTGGCTTTCCAAGCCGTTTAAGCATGGATGTGTCAGTCTCCATTCCAGTCAGCATCAAAAGGAAGGAAACGCCGATCCACGAAACCGCTTCAATCAATTTAGATTGCGAACTATCCTGTGGAAACAGTTGGACCGAAAGATCCGGAAAAAAGTTGCCGAAAAAAGTCTGCCCCAGCACCAACCCTGCAAGAATTTGTCCGATGATTGCTGGTTGTCCAAGCCGCACCATTAGCTCGCCGAAGAATAGCGACGCTAAAAGCAAGACACCGATTTCGAGGAAGAGCAGAAGAACTGCATGCTCGTTCAATGTTTTGCTTTCGTGTGACGAGTGCGTGGCAGTAGCAGGCGCCTTTTGTTTTGCTTCAAGCATCTTAGCTTTCAGCGATTGCATCCAGTCTTCCGCCACTGCCTGTGATGACTTACCAAAGACGGCGCTGTCCTCAGTAGTGACGAAACATATGGCCACATTGTCCAACATGATTACTGGCACACCATCGATACTTTTGCGGACGCTCAGATGTGAAGGATCCAGTTGAGGATTGGCTAGGATGGACTGAATGTGACTGCTGATGTTTTGAGCGCGATCGATCGCTGACATGACCGGAGTGTTGGTAACCGTAAACACTTTTTCAGGACCAACATAGACATCGCAATATTCGACTGTCTGCCACGCGCCCGCACCCAGCGGTGCGCACAGGAAAGCGGCGAGTAACAAGGCAAGCAATATATTCTTGTGTCGGATCTCTATGTCCCTACTGTTTTCCGAATCGACTTGACCTTGACCTTGACCTTGCAGCGGTTAATGTACGGCAGTCCATTTTTTACACTATCCGAAGTGCAAACGGTGCAATAATTCCCTAATCCTCTGTTCCACTTGTCAGCAATTGACAAATCAATGCGGCAAAACACACCGAGGCGCCCAGCGCCCGAATCTAGAATACAAGGAACGCTTATGAAACGCACAAAGACTTTTTACTTATCCTTGCTCGCATTGACTTTCACGCTCGCCTCCACCCTTCAAGTGGTTGTCAACCCAGCCAAGTCGGCGTGCTGTTACTTCGCAGCCAAGGACAAAGACATCAACCAACCTGGACAAAAAGCATTCATCTCCTGGAACCCAAAAGACAAAGCGGAAGCATTCACGGTGCAACCAAAATTCGAAGGCAATGCAATCGATTTTGGCATGGTAGTGCCAACACCATCAAGACCAAAGCTAGATGAAATGCCTCGTGACTTTTTCAAAGACTTAGCGATCTACACGATATTAATGCCATTGCCGCAACCAATATATTCTCCACTTGATCCAATTAACGTAGTGAAAGGCGCAATGGCTGGGGGCGGATTTCGAAAGAGCTCCAGAGCATCTCTAGCTGACGATAAAGCATCAGTTAAGGTGCTTGAATCAGGAGTTGTAGGATCCCTAGACTACAAAATCATTGTCGCAAGTGATGCCAGCGGACTATTTGAATGGCTCAAGGACAATCATTATTCATATGGTGGCGACGAATCAACACTGCAGTTCTACATCAAGAAGAAGTGGTTTTTCACCGTGATGAAAATCGATCCAAAACAAATGAAAACAGGATCAGACGGAACCTATACGGGTGAAGTGACACCAACTCGCTTTTCGTTTTCATCAGCTGAATGTGTCTATCCGCTAAAGATCACGCAACTTTCCGTGAAAGACAAAACCGATGCATTGTTTTATGTGCAAGCTCCAGGTGAGATGGACATGCAGGCCGATTGGTCGTGGATGCACTCGTACCGCTCGATGTACCTCACTTACATGTTGGGGTGCAGCGCTGATCCGCAACAACAACAAGAACTCCAAGCTTGTAATCAATGGCTCAGTAACAAACATTCAAATGATCGAAACTATGAAACCACCAAATTGGAGTGGGCAAAGCAAATTCTGGAACCTGAGATCAGTGTGCTGGAAGATCCGCTGAAAAATTACGCACAAATGGGAACGGGAGATCTGCCGCCGGGAGCAAAAGTAATTGCCCTGGGCGATTTTCTAAATGAGATGCATCAAGCGTATCTAGCGAAGAGCAACGAGATACCGCCTTACGCAAAGCAACAACTGACGCGTATGGAAGACCAGTATCAACCGGCCAAAGGCGCGATTGTCAAATACGATCCCAAGACCGTTGGCAAGGGTTACATTTGGACAACGTTTGCGTGGTATCCAGCTCGGGAAGCGCCGAGTGAGGATGTTAAAGGACTGACGCGGCTAAAAGGTCACCTGCAAAAAGGTCGGTGGTTAACTAAGTTTCGCAAAATCGTGCGCAAGGATGAAATGACACACGACTTGGTGCTGGCAGAAGTGCCGAAAGAAAAGCAACAAAGCTACACGCGGATAATGCCGACGTCACCGCCGTAAGTTCATCACGGGTCCAGACGGTCAGTTCCGCTATACTCGATCACTCGAAAGGCACACTCATCGAACCTATCAACTTCAACGACATGATGGATCGCGGAACGAATGAACTCAGATCAACTTAGCGGCGAACAAACAACAATCGCTAAACCGACAAAAAAGCAATTGCTTCTGAATGAACTAAAAGAAGTAGGGATAATCATAGGCTATCTTGCGGTCAGCCTGTCGATCCTCGAAACGTACAAATCACTGATTCTTTTGCAGCAAGGGATCAATATGTTTGCGCATAATTATACTGTTGCTCTATTTGAATCGGTGGCGCTTGGAAAAATAGTTGCTCTTGCTCAAAACTTGCCATTTTTAAAGGCTTTCGAAAAGCATTCATTAGCGAGAGCGGTTTTATATCAATCGATCATTATGACTTTGATTGTTGATATAGGAGGACAACTAGAAGACATTCTCTTTCCTCGTTCAGCAAAACTAGTAGCTCAATCTGGAGATCCCACAGCATTGATGATGACGCACCAGCTGGCATCAATGTTGGTCTTTATCGTCTTGTTCACGGTGCGTGGATTGAGCCGGAAGCTTGGTCCAGGAAAACTTTGGAAGCTTATATTCACTTCCGAAGAGTGAACAAGACGAATGAGACAGCCACATCAAGATTGCATTGGCTGCTTGCAAATTATGAGGAGGTTTTCAAATAAATGATCCAGCACGGCGATCACCCTGTGCTGTAATCAGCTAAAATTCGCAAGTGCGATCGTTGGTGATTTTTCACTTTCACCGTAGTGCCAAACAGAAATTATGGAGTGTATGCAAATGAAATTGAACAAGATCGTGATTTTGTGCTCATTGTTAGGACTGATAGGCACTTCTGCAATGAACACTTATCCAGCCACCGCAAAAGACGCAGCTGCAGACGAAGCCAAACAAGAAGCCCGCGCAGCGTCAGAGACCGCTAAGGCTAATAAAGCAGTAAGTAAGGGACGTTCATTTAGAGCTGGTCGAGCAGCAAAGAAGGCTGAAAAGGCTCAGGAAAATGCTGCAGCAGACCGAGCCAAACTTCAAAACGGTGGCAAATAAGTCAGTCGGCTAACCGCTCGGCTCACCAATCCTAATTACAAAAGATGCAAATGACGTCAATCAGCGACTGGCAAATTGCTTTTACTTAATTCGGGGGCACCGTTGATCCATTCTCGAGCGGAGCATCAGCGGACCAATCATTCAGAAACAAAGGGCGCAGGCTGTTTAAAGCTGCCGCGATAGCCGAACCATTGTTGAGCAAAGTGGCTCCCGCTGGACCGATCATGCCCAGCGCGGCCAGGCTCAGACCGGCGCTATTTGGTATCACGGCCAGGGTCAGATTCTGCCTAACCAGACTCATCGCACCACGTGCGATCTCAATCGCTTCAGGCAATCGATGCAAGTCATCATCAGTTAAAACGATGTCGGCGGTTTGCCGGGCTGCCTCGGTGCCACCATGTAGTGATACCGCCACGTCAGCGTGGGCAAAGGCAGGAGAATCGTTGATTCCATCACCGATTACAGCAACAACAAAGCCTTCTTGTTTTAACCGCTGCACTAGTTCAGCTTTGTGCTCAGGGAAGGATCTCGCTAGAACTTCAGTGATCCCGCAAGCCCCCGCGACGCGATTGGCGGTTGCTTCGCTGTCGCCAGTCGCCATAACCAGCTTGCGAATGCCCATCCGGCGAAGCTTCTTAAGTGCCCCAGCGGCTTCTGCACGAATTGGATCGCTATACGTGATAATTCCTGCCAGCTTCTCATCAATGGAAATATATACTATCGACTCACCGGCCTTGGTGACAATCATCTCGGTGGGATGGGCAAGGACAGTGGAAATTTTCTCCGAGTCCATTAAGCGTTTGCTGCCGACTAGCACACTCAAGTTGTTTACTCGAGCTTTTATGCCCATACCGCGCAAGTGAGTCGAGTTTTCACGATGGGGAATTTCAATATTTTTGTGCACAGCATATTTCACAATCGCTCTGGAAGCGGGGTGATGCAATCGTTGCTCTACCGCTGCAGCCAAGGCAAGAATCTCCGATTCATCACGCGCACACAGAGTGATCACGTTAGTTACTTTAGGATCGCCACTAGTAAGAGTGCCTGTTTTATCAAAAACAATTGCGTTGACGGTGGCCAGACGCTCGAGCGCGCCCCCGCTCTTGATTAGGATGCCACGCCTGCCGGCTCTGTGCATGGATGCTAACACGGCAGTAGGAGCAGCGATGCGGATGCCGGTACTGAAATCGAAAATCAACATGCTCATCAGTCGAATAACATTGTTGGTCAGCGCGTAGCAAATCCCCGCTCCAAGAAAAATAGGCACCACAAGCTTGTCGGCCATGACGGAGGCGTAGTTCTGAATGCGCGTTTCATGCAAGGGTGCGCTAGCGACTGTCTGCAAGACCATACCGGCTTTGGTATCAGCGCCGGTCGCCTGGCAACGCAAGTGGATTTTCCCTTCCACCAAAACAGTCGCCGCCAAAACTTTTGCGCCCTTTTTGACTTCAACAGGAATGGCTTCCCCAGTCATTTTCGACTGATCGATGCAAGCTTCACCACTGAGAACGACACCATCAACAGGAATCAAATCACCTGGGTACACGACGACAATATCGCCGACTTTAACTTCGTCTGCAGGAACACATATTCGCTTTTTGCCTTTCACTAACCAGGCAAATCTTCCGGACAATCCAAGTAAATCCGCGACTAGCTTCTGACATTTGCGGGCGGTCTGTTCGCGAATAAATTCTCCAATACTGATCAGCGCAGTCATAAAGGCCGCTTCGACATACTTGCCATTTAAGACCATAACGGTCGCAGCGACAGCATCCAACGCATCAACGCCAAATTTCTTTTCATCTATCATTGTATGTAATGCACGTGACGCGACTGGTGCCACTGAAGCTGCAATGAGAAGTCTGGTTATCACTACCGGAAACTTAAATACGGCAGCCGCAAAAGCGGCTCCACCTAACGCAAGCTGCACAATACTAGGTAGTGTTTTGTCGAGCTGTTCCAGAACGCGATGAACGACCTTCCAGCCAACGCTTGTTCTTTCGCTTGGCTTATTGTTGATTGTCTGATTATCTGTTACGAGAGCCGGATCGAGCAGCGCGACATGCTGGAGAAGATCTGCTTGGTCAATTACCGTATCTTCATATTCGATCACCACACTTCCGTTCCAATTGTTGGTGGAAACAGAAATAACACCCCTTACTTTTAAGAGGTTCCTTAAACAAGAGCCAACTCGTTTGGGGTCTCTCTTCAGCGAATCTATCTTCAATCTAATTCGGCCGCTGATAGAATGAACCACTGAAAATTGAAACGATGCGGGATTATATTCTAAAATCGCAACTGAATCTGGATTCGTTGATTCGAATATCTTTAACGTATTTGATTCAGGAATGGGAAGTGTCACTGTCCGTTTGTCCGTGAAATGCGGCGAGTTGTTTTAGTCTCGCTCAGGGCATGGTCATCTGAAGCCGTGTCGCGCAACGGATGTGTTTCGGCAAATCCTACGCCGCGAAACTTCGTGTAACTGTCGTAAGCAAAGTAAAAAAGAACCCAGGAAGGAACCTCGCTCCACCAGCTACCAATCTGAACAGACTTAACTACGCCTGCACCAAAGAATAAAAGTGGAACGATTATTTTCAATTCGATAACATTGCTGGTCTCCTCAGCAACTTTATTGTCGGCTTTAGCCAAAGACTTGCGAATTAGATGCGCAACTATGCTCAAACCTGGAAGCTCCACTTCTTCAACCAAAAGCAGCTCGTTAAACAAATCTTCGGCAATATTTTGAATTGCTTCCCCCATCAGTTCCACTGTGTCATCGCGCTCATCGTGGTCGACTACAACACTGCCAGTTCGTATATTGACTTGTACGCTCTTTACGCCTGGAATATCTTCCAATTGGTTCTTCACAGCATTCAAAGTCTCTTCATCCCGATGATGACGCGGAACCTTGAGTCTGGTTCGATGAGGCAAATGGTGTTTAACGCCGGCCGAGGCTTTTGTGAGCTTGCGAGTCATGATCTGCTCCGATAGAAACGACAAGTTTTGAGCACAGAACAACCAACCCGTTGGCGGGTTGGTTGCTCTTTCAATGCTGCTCAGGCTTATTCGTGCGCTTTTCCTGCATGCTGCTTTTCGTGCTGCTTTTCGTGTTTGTCGCTGTTCTTACGTTCAGCTTTTACTTCGGCAACAACATCAGTCGCTTCGTCTTTGATTTCTGCGACTAAGTCTTTCACACCTTCACCAACTGTCATTCCTGCCTTTACGGCTTCTTTGGCGACTGAGCGTATACCTTTTCTAGCGGCTGGCGATACCAGCAGAACAATGGCCAACAAACCCCACTTACCGGTTGCGGCTCCCCAAATTTCTTCAAGCATCGTTTACTCCTTTCATATATTTCTAGACTAGGTATAACTATAGTGCCCAGTTTCCAAAAAATCGTTCAATCATTTTGGAGCAGGTGTCGCCTCGGCATGAGCTTTTGCAGCCTCATCTGCATGATGTTGGGCATGGAGGGCGTGTCCATGAGCTGCGTGAGCGTGGCTAGCGGCAGCTTCTTTGTTACCACTTGTGTAGTTTTTTGCTGCTTCCCGGTGATGCTTGGCTGCAGCTTCATGGTGTTCGGCAGCTTTAATGTGATGCTGTGCAGTATCTTCGGCGAAACTCGACAGCGAAATTGTAAGGGCGTAAGCGATGGAAGTCGCCAATGCTAGATGTTTTCTCACTTCATTCTCCTATGTATAACTCGGTATTCCGAGACCAGTGGAGGATATCCACGAGATGTGCAGAATTTGTGTAGTGAATTCACATTTGAGATTCCCGTTCCCGGAAAGATGGCAGAACTCTGGCGGGAAAACCACTTGTCTACCTCCTAAAGGTCTGCTGGACTGGTTAGAAAAGCAGCCAGGGTAAATTGGCTTACTCAGATCATAAAAATATAGACTTAACACTGCACAACAATCAACGGAATCTATACTGTGAAGCTCATCAGGAGCAAGGTCAACTAGCCTTGAAGACTCTGCCGGTTACGGCACCACCCCTGGTGCCCACATGCCTCTGATAAAATGAAGCCTCTCAGAAGTTGAGTCTTCGAAGGTATAGAAATGGCTGCCTACATGAAAACCGAGATGCCGTTTTATGGCATCCCAAAACCGCTAAGAATTCCAATCTACCGGGTTTTTTAAAAGGACTTTCAGCCAGGTTCGAGAAGAGAGTACGAAGCCTGTGTACTGGCGTTATGGAATCTTGAACATCGAGAAGAAAAATACGCCGCGATAGAGTATGCAACTTTCTTCGATCAGTTTGTCGCAACTGATTCTCTTCCTTTATATGAACTGATGATTCGCCAAGGTCAGTGGTGGGATTTTGTTGATCCGATCGCCATTGGTCTGGTCGGCAGCGCATTGAAAAAGGATAGAGGAAAGGTTGAGCCAAAGATGGATATTCTAGAAATGAGCGCGGCTATTCTAGCCGCCCATAATCAAGCATCAATGCGGGTCTGGAGATCCGCGCTCCGGTTTTCCTAGGATTTACCCGCGCTTTTTTCTAGGATTTAGCGGCAACAGCGCTAGGTTCCCCAGCAGCAATCGTGTGGCTTTCTTTCGAGAAGTTTTCAAACGCGTCAACAATTTTTGCGCGGAAAGTCTCCACCGCCGAAATCTGCCTGCGCGCTTGATCTGCCATCGGTGAACCGGGTGAAAGCTTGGAAGCAGCTTGATAGAGTTTAGCTAATTCCTTGTCGATCACTTTATCAACAACGTCACAGGCATCGTGCATGCTTAGTTCGTCTAATTCGATTGTTAGCTGCTCTGGTTGCGCCGCAACCGATTGGGCGGACTGTTGAAATCCGACCGCAACGTTTTCACCCAGCTTTGGCTGCTCCTTATGGCTAACAAACAATTCTGATTCCGACATCTTGCCTGATGCCATGCGAATCAAATCGCCAAACAATTCCTTGGCCAGTGGTGGCACTATGGCCAGGGACGCTTCTTCGCCCTGAATACTCCAGAAATTCCTGCCGTCGACTGACTTATGTTCAGCCACCAGGAATGGTGGCGAATCCTTATCCGAATAATGACCAGCTTTAAAGCCGATCGTCATTTCCACAGGGAATATATAGATTGAAATTTTTTCTTCGTTCCCTCGTACAAAGAGGCACCAGAAACGGGTGGTCAATCGTCCTTGTATTGTTTTGGTGACAGGGTGATACCAAACGTCGTCATCGCGCGTTTCTACAACTTGCGCTTTCTCACATGAGACGAGAAGGTCAGTGCCAACTACCGTATCGTTAAATCCATAAGTCAAGCTGCCAAATTCCTGGAACAGCGCGTCAATCCAAACCCGCGCCTCTTCGAAACTGTCCGTGGCATTGGCTTGGGCTTGCACCCAGCTCTCTGCGGCTGCCGGAGCTTCACCAGCAAGACCTTTCAGCCATTTCCCGGTCTCTTTCCCCCTGCGGTTACTGAGGTCGCTATAAATTTGCAGGGATGCCTCCGGGATCAGCTGATGCATCATCTGGGCAGCTTCTTTCTCGGTGCGGGCATCGACTTCGTCTTTGGACTTTCGGTCGATGGCGTATTTGCCTGATACCCACAAATCTCTGAATCGTGACATCTCTCAGCTCTCCCTATTTACTTGGACTCGCAGCTCGCGTTGTTTAATGAGATAATTGGATCGGCGAGAATAACATAGAACCGATGCCTCAAGACAGCACCCAGCGTATTAAGTTTGAACAAAAGTATTGCCCGAAATGCTATGGGCAGTTCGATGGCGCGGCTGCCGTGTGCCCAGACGATGGCACAGAACTGCGCGGTCCCCAGAATGACCCCTTGATTGGAAAGGTGTTCGCCGAGCGCTACGAAATCGAGTCCATACTTGGCCTAGGCGGCATGAGCATTGTTTACAAAGCAAAGCATCGCTTAATGGATCGAACCGTTGCCATTAAAATGCTGCACGGCAATATCAAGAGCGATCATTTGTCTTTGGAGCGCTTTCGTCTGGAGGCTCAGGCTGCGAGTTCACTCAATCACCAGAACATCATTACGGTCTATGACTTCGGTGTAACACCGCAAAACGAAGCCTTTTTTGTGATGGATTATCTGGATGGCGAAAATCTGGCTGAATGCCTCGAGCGTAAGGGTAGACTCCCGTGGGAACGCGCCATCGGAATCTTTAAGCAAATTTGCGATGGGCTCGGTGCCGCACACAAAAAGGGAATTGTGCATCGGGATATGAAGCCCGCCAATGTTGTTTTAATCAAACAAGATGAAGGCTTTGAACTCGTAAAACTTGTCGATTTCGGCATCGCCAAATTGCTCCCATCGTCAGGAAAACAACAGCAAAGTTTGACCAAGACTGGTGAAGTTTTCGGCAGCCCAATCTACATGAGCCCCGAACAAATTCTTGGCAAGGAAGTGGATCGTCACTCCGATATTTACGCAATGGGTTGTTTGATGTACGAAACGTTGACCGGTGTGCCACCACATATGGGTCCAACATTTTTAGACACACTGAACAAACACGTAGGAGAGCAAGCCAAGCCGATTCATGAATTGGTGCCGGATGCCAAAGTGCCGCCTGAACTCGAAAAAATAATCGAGAAATGTCTGGCAAAAAATCCCGCTGATCGTTTTGATACCGCTGAGGAAATTCGAGACAACCTGTCAGCATTGTCTCTTCGAATCAAAGACCTTGGAACAACGAGGCACGCCGCGGTGAGCGGACCGATGAGCATGCTAAGCGACACACCCACCATGGCTCAAGCCGCTGCTGAATGCAAGCCAGCTAGCCCGATTTGGAAGATCCTTGCCGGAGTCGCTTCAATAGTGATAGTAGGAAGTCTTGCATTTCTAACCTTATGGCCAGGTCCAGCTGAAGATCGTGGCAGTCCATTTTCAAAACTTATGTGGACGATGGCAGTGTCGCGTGGGATTGACCTAACACAGAAGGGCGATTACCCAGGCGCTGAACGTGCCTTGAACGAGGCTCAATCGCTCACGAAATCGTTCGGTGACAGCAACACCAGACTAGAAGCTACATTGAAGCGAAAAGGCGAACTATATTCGAAGTGGGAAGGTCATGCCGAACCACTGGAGAAAGTGAATGTCGAAGTGACGAATCTGCAAGAAGAGCGCATTCGCGAGGAGTTTCATCGACAGATGGCTAATCTTTCTGCTCTTGACCATAATTCAAGCAATTCGCCCGTTGCACACACCAATGATCAACTGAAAGCGCAGGCTGACATTCCGAGCATTCTTGGCACTTCTTCCAAACTATACGGAAGACGTATGTATCACGAGCAAGTTGAATACTTGGAAAAAGCGTTAGCTGTCGAGAAAAAATTGTTGCCCGAAAATTCGCCCGCGCTCGCTCGGCTTGAAACCAGTTTGGCTGAGGGGCTAATTGGCTTAAGGATATTTGCAAAAGTTCGTCCATTGCTAATTCACGCATTGGAAGTACGCAAAAAAAACTTGCAAACCGACCCCACAGAGTATGTTCGTTCACTGAGCAAACTTGGACAGTATGATTTGGATCAAAACAGTATGACGATCGCAGAAAGCGAATTGGCCGAAGCTCTAAAACTCGCTAAAGAGTATAAGGTAGACCCGGAGTTGCAAGTATTGTGCCTGAGAAGTTATGCGGATCTCTTACATCAAACTAAGCGCGAACAGCAATCGAGCAAATATTTGCAAGAAGCCGAATCAATTGAACGAAGACCGCACGGTGCGTAAGTCGGTTTTTCGCTAGAGGGAAATGGCTTTGAAAGTACTCATACTTTTCAAGCAGACTTAATACCCGCCTGCACGTCGATTGCAAAATTCGTGAATTAGCTTTTAGGTTAGAGGAAAACTGATAATAGAGGCTCTCTAGACACGCAATTTTGATTCAGTGATCGGGCGAGAAGGTCTGCCAGTTTAGAACAGACGGATTATCAAGAGCAGTTGCCGGAATTAAAGCAATATAAAGTAGTTAGCGGTAGCATTGATACAGTCTCATAATCGATGTTTAGATCCAGCAGCCAAATCCGGTCGAGCCTAGGAACACTAGTTCTGGGACGGGCAGAGCGAGACCAAGAAATGAAGCAAGAATTTTCAGAGTCGATAACTGGGTCAAGCATCCAAGTTATCCGCGATCAGGCAACGAAAAGCACAGAGAATCGTCTGCCAGAACGGTTGGAAAGCTCAGATAAAGTGGCCAATCAACCACAGCTTAGTCAGCAGCTTCAGAAAGTACCTGACCCTCCTAAATTCACAAAGAAAAACGCTTTTGCGACCGGGGCAATTATTGTCGTGATCTTGGTAGGCGCTTTGGCAACGTACCTGATCAATAACAAACCGTGGCAAAAACACGCTGCCCTCAAGTTGGCACCACCTGCGGTGACAGTAACCGTTGTTCCAGCGCAGAAACGCTTAGTCAACGACAACTTGATCGTCACTGGCTCGGTTAGCGCCTGGGACCCACTCAGTGTCGGCGCGGAAGTGAGCGGGCTACGAATCACTTCGGTCAATGTTGAGGAAGGCGATCTCGTCAAAAAAGGACAAGTTCTAGCTACGTTAAACTCCGCGCTTTTGCGAACTCAGCTCGAACAGGCCCGGGCGCGCTTAGCTTCCAATCAAGCGAATTTAAAGAAATCAATTCAACCTAACCGCCTGGAAGATATTCGCGGATTGCAAGCCGCACTAGCACAGGCTGAAGCAAACACAGCGCAAGAACAAGCACACTTAATGCAGGCAAAAGTGAATCTTGCCGATGCCGATGTGAATGCCCAAAGATACAGAAATCTTGCCAAAATGGGAGCGAATAGCGCACAAGAAGCTGAGACGAAGCAATTGGCCGCCGAGACGGCTCGCGAGGAAGTTTTTAGTTCAAACGCAAAAATCAAAGCCGCTCGCTTCATGGAAGATCAAGCCCGAGAACGGCTTCTCGCTGCCACCAAGGGTGGTAGGCATGAAGACGTGGATATATCAAAAGCCAACATCGCCGAAACGCAAGCGCAAATTCATCAGCTAGTTGAGCAAATCAACGAAACAGTGATCGTCTCTCCCGATCAAGGTTTGATCTCCAAACGTGATGCTCACATCGGCGATATTACTAACGCCGGTACTCCACTGTTTTCGATCATCAGATTGAACAGGTTGGAGATGCGAGCTCAAGTTTCGGATATGGATTTGGTGAAGTTCAAACCCGGACAGATAGTTACTGTGTCTGCTACCGAAGAAGACGCCAAACCAATCAAGGCCATGGTGAAACTTGTTAGTCCACAAGTTGATCCTCTTACGCGTCTGGGAACCGTGCGGATCGCTCTGCCTGAAAATGCAGGGCTTAAACCCGGAATGTTTGCCAGAGCAGAGGTAACGTTCGGACGACGAAGTGCGATCACTGTTCCGGTTAGATCGGTAATCGCACGCAATGGTGAATCATTTGTTTTTACTTTAGATGGTAATCGCGTTTCCAGTTGTGCCGTAAAAGTCGGCAATCAAACCGACGAGTACGCTGAAATTATCAACGGAATAGCACCGGATCAGAAAGTCGTCGTACAAGGAGCCAGATTCCTGTCCGACCGAGATATCGTCAGAGTTTCAGAATGAACTGGAACATTTCTGCTTGGTGTATACGAAACCCGATTCCGCCGATTATATTGTTCATCCTTCTAACGGTCGCTGGTCTGACTTCGCTGTTTTCACTGGGCATCGAAGAAGAACCGAACATCGACATGCCATGGGTCAGTGTAACCATTACCCAAAGTGGTGCGGCTCCGATCGAACTTGAAACCCAAGTGACGCGCAAGATTGAGGATTCTGTCGCCAGTGTCGCAAACGTCAAACATATTTATTCCGGTGTAAACACAGGGTCTAGTACTACCAGCATCGAATTCGAATTGGGCACTAACAGCGACCGTGCCACAAACGATGTTAGAGAAGCGGTAACACGAATTCGACAGCAGCTACCTAGAGGCATCGAAGAGCCGATTATTCAGCGGCAAGATTATGTCAGCGGTTCTTCGATAACTTACACAATTTCATCCAGCAAGCAACGACCAACAATTGAACTAAGTTGGTTAGTCGATAACGAGGTGTCGCGCGCCTTAATGGCAAATACAAACATCGGTCAGGTCTACAGATTCGGGGGCGTCGACCGTCAGATTTGCGTCAACTTAGATCCCATCCGCCTGGAGGCTCTCGGAGCCACGGCAGACATGGTGAATACGCAGCTGCGGGCACTGAACATAAACTTGCCTGGTGGACGGGGCACCGTTGGCTCTGCTGAAGAATCGATTCGAACCCTGGGCAGTGCACCAACTGTGGAGGCACTGCGCTCCACTCGTATTATGCTTCCAGGCAGCCGATGGGTCGAGCTGCGGGCCCTGGGTGAAGTCACAGACGGAATTTCAGAACAGCGCCACAAGGCGATGCTTGATGGAAAGTCTGTTGTCAGTTTCGAAATTATTCGACGCAGAGGAAAGAACATAGTCGCGGTTGAGAAGGAAGCGGAACGAATTCTCGACGACTTGCAAAAAAGGCTTGGACCAGACATCAAATTCACCAGAATATTTAGCGACGCAAAATATGTTCGCGAATCATGCGATTCAACCTTTGAATCGTTGTTCTTAGGTGCAATTCTCGCGGTCATCGTAATCTGGGCGTTCTTGCGCAATGGCAGAGCGGCCCTGATTGCAGCTGTGGCAATGCCATTATCTGTGATACCGACCTTTGCCTTCATGAAATTGGCTGACTTCACCCTCAATGATATGTCCCTGCTTGGACTAGCACTGGTAATAGGGATATTGGTTGACGATGCGATCGTAGAAATCGAAAACATCGTTCGACACATGAACCAGGGAAAGAAGCCGTTCTTCGCAGCAATCGATGCTGCTGACGAAATTGGATTAGCCGTGGTGGCAACGACAATGGCGGCAGTGGTAGTTTTTCTTCCCGTGGCATTTATGGGTGGAATACCGGGACAGTTTTTCCGACAATTTGGCTTGACGGTATCGGTAGCCGTTTTCTGTTCCTTACTCGTGGCCAGATTGATTACACCAGTCATGGCCGCATACTGGTTGAAACCGCACCGCGACAATCATCAGTCGAGCAAGTTAAATCAGATTTACGATTATGCACTGACAATCGCAATCAAACACAGGCTGACTACGGCAATTGCCGGCATCATATTTTTTGCTGCCAGCATCGCGCTTTTCAAAATGCTGCCAACCTCTCTTGTGTCAAGAATAGATAGAGGCGAGTCCACCATCACAGTTGAACTGCCTCCCGGTTCACAACTGCAAGATACACTCATCGTTGTGCAACGACTTACGGATGTGGTGCGAAAGCAACCTGAAGTGGTGACCATCTTCTCGACAATTGGCAAAGGAGGCGAGGTTAATCAGGGGCGTATCCAAATTATTCTCAAGCCGAAAGGCGAGCGTAAACTTTCTCAAGACGAGTTCGAAGACGCGCTGCGTCCCCAACTTGCTTCGGTACCCGGCGCCCGAGTGACTTTCAATGGAGGATGGGGTTCTGGCAGCGTGCAAGTTCTTCTAACCAGTTACGATACCAATGCACTGGATCAAACGGCTCAGCAACTGACGAAGGAAGTGCGAACAATCCCTGAATTGACTGATGTGCAATCAAGCGCATCTGCACTGAGACCGGAAATTGTCGTTCGTCCCGACTTCGCTCGAGCCGCCGAGCAGGGTGTGTCCGTTGAGTCAATCGCCCGCACCGCTCTCGTCGCCACCGTAGGCGATACCGAAGCGAATCGTCCCAAATTCGACCTGGCAGATCGCCAGATTCCGATTGTTGTGCAATTGGATCCAAAGTTCAGACATAAAATGTCGGTGATCGGGAATCTGCGAGTCGCCGGCAACGACGGCCGATTGATACCACTGTCTAGTGTGGCGAGGGTTACGCTAGATAGCGGTTTGTTCCGCATAGATAGACACGACCGCGCACGTCAGGTGTCAATCAATGCCAAATTCGGAGCCAACTTCACGCTTGGTCAGGCGCTGGAAAGCATTCACAACCTACCTGCCTATAAAAACATGCCATCGTCACTCAAGGAACATCGAACTGGAGACGTTGAGATCCAGGGTGACATTTTTGGCGGATTTGGCTACGCGATCATCACGGGCGTGCTTCTCATCTATGCGGTTCTGGTGCTTTTGTTTAGAGGATTTTTGCAGCCATTCACAATCATGATGTCTTTGCCGCTGTCGCTTGGCGGCGCGCTGATCGGACTGCTGCTGTTCAACAAACCTATCGATATGTACGCATTGATTGGTATCGTCATGCTGATGGGATTGGTCACAAAAAATGCCATCTTGCTCGTCGAATATTGTCTTGCTGCAATGTCTAACGGGATGAGCCGTCATGATGCAATCTTTAGCGCAGGACGCACGCGCATGCGACCAATTTTAATGACCACCACCGCAATGATCGCAGGTATGCTACCAATTGCAATCGGCTTGGGCGCAGGATCTGAAGCCAGAGCGCCGATGGCAATCGCGGTAGTTGGAGGACTGTTCATGTCTACATTGTTAACACTGGTAGTGGTGCCAGTCGTATTCACGTACATGGATGACTTACAGAGAATTATCGTCAATCTGTTCAAGAGCCGGCAGCCTGACGAGCAGATCTCCCACACTGGTTTAACAGATGCTGCGTCAGAGGAGCACCTGGGACCCAGCCTGATCAATAAGAAGTAGCCAATTTTTGAAGGTACCTAATGAATACTATTGGTGATGCGTTTTTACTGGTCGGCGTCTTTGTCGGAATAGCCTTGCTCGGCCAGGTGACAGTCAGCAGACTAGTCAAAATCGATATTTTGGAAAAGCACCATAGTGCTGGCGAAGCGATGATGGGCGTTGTCGGCACGCTATTTTCAGTGCTTCTAGGGTTCATGGTTGCTGGCGCAATGACTAAGTATCAGGACGCACAAATGTATGGACAAATGGAAGCCAGCAACGTTGCCAGTGTGTTTCGAGCGGCGCGTGGATTATCTGATATTGATAGACCGAGAATTCGCAAACTGTGCCGCGAATATGTCGAGGATGTGATCAACAACGAATGGCCGTTGATGGAAAAAAGAGTCAAGATCAACCACGGATGGGTGACATATCAAGAATTGTGGGAGAGTGTAGTCTCGGTTGTTCCTGAAAATGATAGACAAAGCAACCTGCAACAAGGCATCATCAGTTCAATGCAAAGCCTTGGCGAACAGCGTCGAGCCCGCATTCTTTTGAGCCAAACCAATACGCCCAATGCACTTTGGGTGATCATCGGTTTTGGTGCACTTATAACGGTTGCCTTCACGTACATCTTTGCGTCGCAGTTTCCGAAAGTGCAGGGCGTTATGACCACCCTTGTTGCTGCCGCTATGGCACTCAATATTTGGCTTCTGTCAGCATACAGCAGTCCATACAGCGGTGAGCTGAGGATCAAACCAACCATGTTTGAACTATTGAAAGAGTCCGTTCTCACAGCACCTGATACACCATCTAGATATCTGCATGACGCTAAGTCGGTCTCAAAGTAAACGCGTTTAACTTTGATCAGATACCGCGGATTAGTCAGAGCGAAATAATCGCTGCTTTTCACCAAGCTTTGCAAACGTTACAGCGAAACCAAATGAAGGAGAACACATGAACCTGACAGTACATTTGGTGACACGTGCCTGTCGCGAAATCCCGAATACTCCAATAGTCTCAGCTTCCGCTTTTTCTGTGTTTATGCCATCTTCCAGTAATAACGCCAAATCCCGCAGTTCTATTTTATTTGCTTATCCGACGATCCATTGCAGCGCCTCGCTTTCCTGGCTCCTATCGAAGGCTCTTACCTCCGGATGAACAAACATTCTGATTGCGCCAATCAGCCAATGGTGCCAGTCGTGTCCGACAATGACGGCGATGCGCTCTACCTTCTGTTGGTGATTTTTTACGAACCCTGCATGATTTTCAAAAGCTTCAATGTTCTCCCAGCCGTTAAACCCGGAAGCATCAATCAGCAGTCTGATTTTCCCATGCTGACTGATGAGAGAATCGATTTGCGGCGCAATATGGCGGAAGTCGTCAACTTGCAATTTTTCCGGCGCCGTGATCCTCACCGCATTGGCGGAAATCATTTCTGTCTTGATCAAGCGGAACCTCCTTCGTGGTCACATATCGCGATTTGTTGAAACAACACGTCGTTGGATCTAACAACAGCTAGGCATTCTACAGTAAACAGTTTAACCACCCAGTTCCAAATTATGATCGTGAATAACTCGATTCTGTCAATGTGAGGTCAAATACTACTGTCTGCGATGCTATTCGCTTGATAGCAGCAATACCGTTCTCCGCTGATTGCTTTGTCGTATATCCCTGAGAGGAGGCAATAATCTCGCCATTCTCAGCCTTCAAATGGAAATAGAACAGTCTATCAACCCCGTTGAAAATCTCAAATTTCCCCATCATAGCCTCCTTCGCAATGCAGCATCAGAATAATATTCATTTCCATCTGATTGAGTTGCATCCCTCAATTACATGGATGGTGTATTGGCACCGTTGCCGCTTGGTGGCTTCTTTATCTCTGCTTCGCTCCTGCGTTGTTCGATACCCATTGTCAGCGCTGTCATCCCGGAAAGTCCGCCAAGGTCCATCGATTCCACCGCGGAGCTTGGGACAATGACGATAGAGGAATTTGACTTCAGTCCTTCGTAAAGCATGTTCATCGCCCGCAAATGTAGCGCAACCGGATTACCGATGTAAGTCCTGGCCGCTTCACCAAAACTCTCTGCCACTAGCCGCTCCGAATCTCCCAGAATTACTCTGGCCTGTCGTTCTCTGTCTGCCTGTGCTTGCATCGACATTGCGTTTTCCAGAGCCTGAGGAATCAGCACGTCTTTGACCTCCACCGAAATGACATTGATGCCCCATGGTTCGGTGCGCTCATCGATGATCACTTGTAACAAGGCACTGATCTTGTCTCGGCCTTCCAGCATATCGGAGAGCATGGTCTTACCAATGACATCGCGTAAAGCTGTTTGAGATGCCCAGTTGATGGCGCTTTGATAGTCGGCAACATTCAGAGCGGCTTTCTCTGGGTCTAGTACTTTCCAAAACAGCACTGCAACTACATCTACCGGTACCGTATCCTTTGTCAGCGTTTTTTCCGCCTTGAATGCTGTAGTGAGCACTCGCGTATCTATCCAATACACAATGGTATCAATGAATGGAATAATGAAGAACAGTCCGGGTCCCCTGAGGGCGTGAAATTTGCCCAGCCTCAGTACGACTGCCTTGTTCCACTGATCGGCTATCTGCACCGAGGAATACACGAGGCAAGCAACGGCAAAGACTCCAATTGCAAATGGACATAAGACCGGAAAGCTAAGCGGTCCTCGATACATGACACCGACCAATACTGCACCGATAAGTAAAATCACACCAAACAGCAATGCCCCAAATGAGTTTGATGTTGACGATTTAATTGCTTGCCTTGAATTTGTTGGTTCGCTGTTCAAGTCATACATAATTCTGAATCACCTTTGCTGAACAAATTGGTTAGCCCGAGCCTTCACGACTTCTGCGCAGCGGAAGGTTGATTCGCTTCCAATTTTTCTGTACGACGGAGCAAACATCTTTGATGTTCCGTTAAGTTGGACTTAATTTTCACAGTTGAGGAACTTCCTGGTGGTGAGACCGTCCTGCCAGTAGGCAGCTGAAATATGAGAATCAGTCACTGGCTGCAAGCACTCGACGTCCCGAATGGGGTGCCATTTATAAGCTACAAGATTGAAAGTGGACGTTTGTCCAGGCGCTCTGAAAAGTGTGTAAGCATGAGAAACCCGACAACAATTGCAGGGATATTTGATGGTGATGCCAACGTGGCGCAATGCTTGAAATATTTGTGCAGACTGAGTATTAAGGTCGAAAACATTTCTATTTCTGGCGTCGAGTCCAGGAATTTGCGGGTCCTTATAAGGAGATTGTTGGCGGTCCGCCCTGATAAGGGCAAGGTGATAAGTATCGTCGGACTGGCTGGCTCTATTGCTGGTGTTCTCATTGCGCTGTGCGCCACCGTAACCAGTCCTCCATGGGGATTATTGCGGGACTTAAGTATGCTTGGAAGTTTAGCTCTCGGAGGTATTCTTGGTTGTATGTGTGGAACGCTGATAGGCTGTGTCGTGGCTTCAGTCCTCTCCTCCTGCCCTCCTAAGGTGCGGGGAGGACGACGACTTGCTGGGAACCAGATGGCGATCGATGTCCAGGTGCCAGAACAATCTCCTGAGAAGGATGCCGTAAGGGCAATCATGGAAAAATTTGGAGCCGTCGTGACTGTAAAAGGACAAGGAGTACCTACGCCCAAAAACGTAAGTCCACCTTCAGTCTCGCCGCGCTAGAGCAGAAGTCCGACCATCGCAGAGCTATTGATCTGCATTTCTGTGGATGACACTGTCAGCGATACCAGTCTCATTGCACAGGAACTTTGGAAGTATCGAGGGATTAGCTAAAGCAGCCGTACAGGCTGCAACCGTATCACTACCAGTGGTGCCGTCACATTTCGAAGATAAAACAGCACCGGTGTCAGCTCTACTGGGCACTAATACAAAACATCAGAGATTGCATAGAGATCTTGCAGCGGGCACCTCGTAATACGCCAATACTTTAGGGAACTTGTTGATTGGTGTACCGTCCCAGCTGAAGCAGGACTGTCGCGGGTAATTTACTACATAGCTACACGTGTGGAGCTTTTCGACTCTGTAATCAATTTCAGTTCGTACTCAATAAGAAGAGGAGCAAGTGCATGAAGGTTTTGCAGCAGAGTTCGCAAGAGGATTCAACCGTAAAAGAAAAGACGCTCAGCCCGGAATTGCTCTACAAGATAAACGCCTATTGGCGGGCCGCCAATTATCTTTCGGTTGGGCAGATTTATCTTTACAACAATCCGTTGCTGAAGGAGCCGCTAAAACTGGAGCATGTGAAGCCGCTGGTGGTTGGGCACTGGGGCACAACACCGGGACAGAACTTCATCTATGTACATTTGAACCGGGTCATCAAGAAGTATGACCTTGATATGTTCTACATCGCCGGACCCGGTCATGGTGGCCCGGCGCTGGTAGGCAACGTGTACCTCGAAGGCACGTACAGTGAAATTTATCCGAACATCAGCCAGGATGAAGAGGGAATGAAAAAGCTGTTCACGCAATTCTCGTTCCCTGGCGGTATTTCCAGCCATGTTGCGCCGACGACACCCGGATCAATTCACGAGGGTGGCGAGCTGGGCTATTCGCTCAGCCACGCTTTCGGAGCCGCTTTAGATAATCCGGATCTGATCGTAGCCTGCATCGTCGGCGACGGTGAAGCAGAAACGGGGCCCCTGGCGACTGCTTGGCAGTCAAACAAGTTTCTCAACCCGATCACAGATGGTGCGGTGCTGCCGATCTTGCACCTCAATGGCTATAAAATCAGCAACCCGACTGTTCTTGCTCGCATTGAGCCTGAAGAGTTGGAGCAATTTTTTAGAGGCTGCGGCTGGACACCCTACTTTGTGGAAGGTGACAAGCCAGAAGAGATGCATGAACTTATGGCTACGACCTTGGATAGAGCCATAGAGGACATCCGCCGAATTCAAACGAATGCGCGCACCGAAGGCGATACCAGTCGTCCGCGCTGGCCGATGATAGTGCTCAAGTCCCCTAAGGGCTGGACTGGACCGAAAGTAGTGGATGGACTACAAGTCGAGGGCACATTCCGTGCGCACCAGGTGCCGCTGCTGGTAGATCCTGAGCATCCCGAACATGTGAAACAGCTTGAAGAGTGGATGAAGAGCTACAAGGTCGAGGAGCTGTTCGATGAAAATGGCCGGCTCATATCTGAGTTGGCCGAGCTGGCGCCGAAAGGCGACCGCCGAATGGGCGCCAACCCGCACACCAATGGCGGTGCTTTATTGCGTGACCTGCGCATGCCAGACTTTCACAAACACGCCGTGATGGTGCCTGCCCCTGGTGCTGTTGACGCACAAGATACGCTCGTGCTGGGTCAGTTCCTGCGTGACGTCGCCAAGCTGAATCAAAATCAGGGAAACTTCCGAATCTTCGGTCCCGATGAAACTCTCTCGAATCTGCTCGGCGCAGTTTTTGAGGTCACTAATCGTCAATGGGAAGCGAGGGAAGTAGAGAATGACGAATTCTTGGCTCCCGAAGGACGCGTCCTGGACTCGATGCTGAGCGAGCACCAATGCGAGGGTTGGTTAGAAGGATATCTGCTGACCGGGCGACACGGGCTGTTCAACAGCTATGAGGCGTTCATTCGCATCGTCGACTCGATGTTCAGCCAACATGCGAAGTGGTTGAAGGTAACGTTAGAACTGCCGTGGCGCAGGAAGATCGCATCACTGAATTATCTGCTCGCCTCCCATGTCTGGCAGCAGGATCACAACGGCTTCACGCCCCAGGACCCGGGCTTCCTCGACCACGTGATCAACAAAAAGGCCGACATCATCCGCATCTACCTGCCGCCCGACGCCAACTGCCTGTTGTCGACCTTCGATCACTGCCTGCGCAGCCGGCAT
>PLZS01000078.1 GCA_003153555.1 Candidatus Melainabacteria bacterium
CTCACTTTTAGATTGCCACAAACAATCGTTGACCATGGTGACTCCGAAGCATCGTGCATGATGGATGGATTGCCAGTTACGGCCGAAGAATTAACGACCTTGCTGCGCAGTGTCTTCAAAGATTTGAACAATAAATCAAAAGCTGATTTTGATCAACTGCCGGAATCTGTACGTTTGCTGTCTGGTGCCCAGAGTCTGACTAAATCGGTAAGATCATTGCTTGGCGAAAAACACGCCCTGGTCCAAAAAATTGTTGACCAACAAGAGGCGATTCAAGGGCAAATTGCCCGCGATCTTCACGACGCAGTACTAGGCAACGTGATGTTACTGAAACGCTCGTTATCCGGTGCCAAACGAATGCCCGACAGCGAGATGATCGAAATCCTTACTGAGATCGCCACGCGCCTGAGAGAATTGTGTCAGGATCTAAGTCCACGAGACCTCAAGGATTGCGGGCTGCAGCCTATGTTAGAGGAGTTATGCAATAACATGGGCAAGCGCACTGATTTGACATGCGAATTTGATTGCCCGCTTGCCATTCCATCGCTTCCAGATGAAGTCGCTCTGCACATCTATCGAATCGCTCAAGAGTGTTTCACAAACATTGCCAAGCACGCCTCAGCGCAACAAGTGAACTTGTCCATTCGCGTGCAGAAAGGCTTGTTCACGATGGTAATTAAAGACGACGGCAAGGGTTTTGATACTGACATAGCAAAGGAACGAACCAACAAGGGTGGCAGTGGCACGAGCATCATTCGCGAGCGTGCCGACTTGATTGAGTGCATCTATCCAACAAGAATTTGGATCGATTCAAATCAAGGCAAGGGCGCGCAGATTACTCTAGAGATTATGTACGCAGCTGAATAGCCACCATATGCGGTGCGTTACAAGGAATCAATGGAATAGGAGTCATGAATTAAAATGGATTACGTCAAACTTGGCAACACCGGTCTGGAAGTCTCCCGCATTTGCATTGGCTGCATGAGTTTTGGAGAACCGGCGCGCGGCACTCATTTATGGACGCTCCCTGAAGACTCCAGCCGGACAATAATCAAGCAAGCATTGGCGGCAGGAATCAATTTTTTTGATACTGCCAATGTTTATTCAGATGGTACGAGCGAAGAATTTACTGGACGCGCCTTAAAAGATTTCGCCAGAAGAGACGAAGTAGTGATCGCCACGAAAGTGAATGGAAGAATGCATCCAGGACCAAATGGGCAAGGTCTCTCACGCAAGGCAATTATGGCCGAAATCGACGCCAGCCTAAAGAGACTAGGCACTGACTACGTAGACCTTTATCAAATTCATCGTTGGGACTATCACACCCCGATCACTGAGACTTTGGAAGCCCTTCACGACATTGTCAAAGCCGGTAAGGCGAGATATATCGGTGCGTCAAGCATGTTCGCCTGGCAGTTTGCAAAATCGCTCTATATATCTGAACAGAATGGCTGGACAAAATTCGTCACCATGCAAAATTACCTGAACATGCTTTATCGCGAAGAAGAACGAGAAATGTTGCCCTTGTGTCGAGATCAAGGTGTGGGCGTCATTCCCTGGAGCCCTCTGGCGCGAGGGCGTCTAACACGCGATTGGCATGAAACTACCGCTCGTTCAGAGACAGATGAATTCGGCAAAAAACTCTATGTCGACGCAGATCGCCAGGTGGTCGAGACATTAGCGGAATTTGCCAAGAGTCGCGGACTGCCTCGGGCTCAGGTCGCTCTGGCTTGGGTGCTCCAGAAATCATCCGTCGTGGCTCCCATCGTAGGCGCTACGAAACCGCAACATATAGAAGATGCCATAGCCGCGCTTTCGGTCAAATTGAGTGAAGACGATATTAAAGCATTAGAGGAGCCGTACGTGCCGCACCAGGTCCAAGGTTTCAACTAGGAGAATGAATTGCTGCCAAATCAGAAATTGGTCTCTAAATGGAAACAATTTGGTCACTTTTGAAATACATAATCTTCTGGTCATCAGAAGCATTGCTTTCGATAACTTTTAGTACTCAATTGAACAAATCCTGTAGAGGAGACAGCGCATGAAACTTTTCAGCAGCAGAATTCATCTCTTGCTGGTTTTACCAATGCTTTGTACAACGGCAAATCTAAAATGCCTGGCCAATCCGGGTGACCTAATTACTCACCGTACAGTTACTCACTCAACTATTAGCACCTACCGCGTCACTGGTTGGCAAAATCAGCTAACCGGTGCCACTCCCAACTTACATAACTATTACTGGGAGCCGATGACTAAACGCATAATCAACACCACTAAAACAACATCAAAAGGAGCAACTGCTGCACCATTAATTGTTCCAAATAGAAGTTCACAGTACGTCAAGCCGATTCATGCGCGAATGCCCGTTGTGAACCGACCTCAACCTCAAATTGCTGTTGCTGAAGCACTGCCACATACCACAACCAGCGCCACGTACAACACCGCTACACAGCCAGTTCTTTCATATTCCGATACAAGTTTAATCTGGGCAAGCAGGCGACGACCAGAGACCACGGCAACAGCAGCGTCTGCAACAAGAGAGTCAGTTTATGGGGTTCTCAAAACGCCAATCGGATCGATGAGAGCTAAAGCACAGTCTCTGTGAGTCGACCGGCCCGCCGCGGCTCGAACAGTGAGCAGAAATATCTTCTGCTGAAAAATCAGGCAGGTGCAGTGCCAGTCTGCTAATGCATCTTAGGAGCGTTCGGTGCGACGTGATGGTCGACCTTGCAATGCGCAAGATTTTGACGCAAATCACTTACTGCGGCGGCGCTTACGTTTGGACAGGAGATTAAGGTCAGACGGTCGAGATTGACGCACTTTTTTAAGAGCAAAACACCTGCATCGGTGACTGTCGTGTTGCTCAGATACAGTTGTCTCAATGGCAACTGACTGATCATTGCCAGGCTCTTGTCTGTTACATCGGTCGAGGAGAGATCTAGAGTTTTCAAATCACGCAGGCGTCCAAAATCTTTAATTCCCTTGTCTCCAACATGTATTCCTGCCAAGCGCAGAACATTTAAGTTAGTGAGCTTAGATAAGGTACCAATCGCCTTATCTGTGAGATTTGGATTTTTACTGAGCGACAAATTCACCAGTTTAGGAAATTTAGTCAAAGATTCAAGAGCCGAATCTTCTAAATTATTGTCTTGCAAGCGAATGTCCTTCAAATTGGGCAATTTGATTAGACTCTTTAATCCAGCGCTTGTAACCATAGTGTTGTTTAGTTCAAGACGCTCTAAGGTGCCTATTTTTGCAATTGTTGGCAGCGCGAGATCTGACACCCCTGTTTGATTCAGCGTCAATAATTTCAATGGCAGATGGCTCAGATACTTAATTCCGCTACTGGTAACTCCAGTTCCGTTCAAATTTATTTTCTCAACATCATTGCGTTTTTGAAACCATTTCAAGGCTTGATCGTTTATTTCAAGCTGTTCAAAGGAGATTGCGGTTCCACTATTTAAGATCACAGGCTTAGCCAACTCGTTTGGATCGTCGAATTTTTGCTCTCTCAAGTCTTCAGAAGCCGTGATCTCAGGCTTATCGTGCACCTCAGGTTGAGGTGAAGGCCAGAAAGAAATCGCTCCCACCACACTCATGACCAGCATGGCACCAATGGCAGTGCCATACCATGCATTGAACTTGAACTTACTTTCACGATCAAACTGAACATGTTGAAGCAGCGACTGAAATGGCGAATTGACAACCTTTCGCAGGCTTTTTAACTCGCTCTCGAGTTCCGTCATAGACTGCCAACGCGCCACCTGTTCTTTGGCCAGCATTTTGGCTACAAGTCTTTCAACTGGCACCGGAAACTGTTGTTTCAGAGAATTCTTCTTAAGAGTCGGGACTGGCTCATGCATGTGCATGTACAACGTCTCGAATGCAGACGCGCCGCGGAATGGCAAAACGCCAGTCAGCATTTCATAAAACAAACAACCGAGTGAATAAATGTCTGAGCGTTCATCAATTCCACGTCCCACAGCCTGCTCGGGACTCATGTAATAAGGACTGCCAAAGACATCTCCGGTCTGCGTGAGGTTCGAAACTTCGTCATCAACCAAGATTTTGGCGATGCCAAAGTCAATTATTTTGACGAGTCTGCTGTCACATGGCTGCAGAACCAACATAATGTTGCCAGGTTTGAGATCTCTGTGCAAAACTCCTTGAGCGTGAGCGTAAGCCATGCCGTTCGCAATCTGAACACAAATATCCAGAGCGAGCGAGAGCGATAGTTTGCCTTGTTCCTTAATTAAATGCTCCAGCGACGTTCCTTCAATGAAATCCATGACCATGTAAGGGCGTCCGTCACCTGTCACACCGAAATCATGGGACGTGATCAAATTTACGTGATCTAATTTACTAATGGCCTTAGCTTCACGCTCAAATCGAAGAATCGTTTCATTGACATGCACCGAGTGAAGCATCTTGATCGCATAGAGTTTCTGCAAAGCTGGTTGCCGAGCCTTGTAGACGACTCCCATGCCACCCTTGCCGACCTCTTCAATGATTTCATAGCGCCCTGCCAGCTCGATGGGAATCTGCTGTTCTGCGCCAATGAAAAAGGACTGCTCATCAGCGTCCTCATCAGCAGGGTTTTTAATTTTTTCGAGCGAATGAGAAGCCATGGTGAACACCGACCTGAGATACCTGCTTGCTTTTCATATTCCCTATCAGAAGCTGGTATCCGCAAAACAATTTTAAAATTCAACGTTAACTCTCGACGCCGGGGTGAAGTCAAACTTTGAAAAATAGACGGTTTCAGAGTCGCATCCAGTGTCTAAAATCTGGATGCAAAATTTACCGAAAGCGGTTAAGAAAACATCGGAATTAAACCTAGAAATCCCTAGAGTTCGCCTCAGCTTGCAAAACGGTTTCAAAGTGCTGATTAAATAGGTTGAATTTTTTTGGAACAACGGTTCGACTACGCACGTCTGCTTTGGAAGGCATTTTGGGGAGGATAAGTATGAATTCGATTAAGAACACGGTAATGGCTGGGATGTTAGTTATCTCGGCAACTAGCGTCACACCAGCCTTAGCTGATCATCACAACGACAATCATGACAACAACTGGGATCGTCGAGACATTAATGTTCGTGTCAATGACGATCGGCATGACAACCGCTACCATGACAACCATGGTTACAACAAACATAACCGTCAGAACGTTTATGTAAACAACAACGATTGGAACGGTGAAAGAACGTTGTATAGAAACAATTGGAATCGAATCTCACGTGAACGTCAGCAAGAACTAGATGCTCAAATGCGCGCACAGTGGCTGGCATATCATCACAATGATTACAACGGCAACTACTCTTGGAATAATTACAACAACCCGCAGTTCCTGGACTATCTCCACACCTCGAATCCTGGTTTGTTAACCACCGTTCGAAACTACATCGGCTTCTAGTAATTCAACATATAGATAAAAACAAGGGGCTTAATCGCCCCTTTTTTCTTGTCAGTGCATTTCTTTTGCTGAACATCATGCTTCGGCTGCCTCACAATTGATCATCCATGGTATGCCGAACTGATCAGTGAGCATGCCAAAGCGCGCTGCCCAGAATGTTTTAAATAGGGACTTAATTGCACAATAAACTCCTTGCGTTGATTGAAGATTCACTTCGCTCAAATTATGTGTTTAGTTTTTTGACGTCAAGTTTTCCGGCAAATCATTCTTATTTTTCTTCTCTGGATCAATTGAGTGATAAATACTCTTGGAACCTCTCGACGTCGAAGTAGCTCTTCGATGCGCTGGAGCTAATGGTGCGTGCTGTGGTGACCGTTCTAATCCTCGCTCAGGAGCTTGGCTCGAGCTTCGCTCTGGTGCTTGTGTGGGCATCCGATCAGGGGCTGGAACCGGAGCCGGAGTTCGCTCTGGGGCTTTAGCAGGCTTTCTATCAGGCGCTTGTTCAGGTGCTTTTGCTGTTGCCGGAGTACCTGAAACTTGATCTTGTGTTTGACTTGCTGCTGTTTGACTTGGATCTGAATTCGGATTTGAATTCTGCCCTGAACTTCGATCCGGAGCTGGCACAGGAGCTCGATCTGACGAGACTCGCTCGGGGACCGCCAAACTCTGATGAAGTTTTTTCGATTTGTGCAATCTTGTCTTGTGATGCTTGGCGAATTGTTTTGTTGTTTCCGCATCGGTTTTTATCAGCGCTGGTGTCGATTGCATACTAGACTCAGTATCAACTTTTGGTGTGACTTTTTGCGCTTTATGAGATGAAAAGGGATTATTCAAGGTCACCGCGGCTATTGAAACTGCAACGACGACACTTGCCACCATCATGCGGTTTCGAGTAATTGTGGATTGCTGCTTGGTTGATTTCACAAAAGTTTGTTTTGACGGCAAAGTTTTGTAAGGTTCGGCACCGCCAGTAGTGGCAACAGCCGGAGATGAATCAGGTGGATTGGGCGTCACGAGTGGTGCCGGTGTTGGTGAGGTGGTGTCAACAGCTCTTCGCAATTCCGCAATCGGTTGAACTGAGACCTTGCTTAGAGCGGGCAAGGGCGGCAGTTGCGCTGTATTGCGCACCTCTGCTTGCGCTGTAACCTCATTATCCAGTCCGGATTTTTCGCTTACAGCGTTAGTCAATTTGTTAGTGTTTTTGACTAAGGGCGAACCTAGTGAGGAATCACTGACTGACAATATCGTGACGGTTACATCATCATCGCGCATCAAGACGCTTCCATCGGCACCAATGGTAGTTCGCGCCTGATTTACCAAAGCAGTGAAAGCCTCAAGAGTTTGAACACTGTTGAGCGCCGGAATTACGACATGTTCATTTCCCGTTTCGATCTGTGACAAGAACCAACAAGCCACAGTATCGGACATCAAGAAAAATTGATCACCTGATTGCCATGTGCGATCAGTGACAGTATGTTTGTTGCTAAACACGTCAGAGTTGCGTTCTGCAACGCTGCACAACAAGAGCGGGAAATTTGAAAATTTAGCCGAAGTGGTGATCGGAAACGCTGATAGACATGTACCATTGCGTATTTGAAATATGCAACAATCACCAAGCGCTAAGGCATTCCATTGCTTTG
This sequence comes from Candidatus Melainabacteria bacterium, assembly GCA_003153555.1. Classification (GTDB taxonomy): domain Bacteria; phylum Cyanobacteriota; class Vampirovibrionia; order Obscuribacterales; family Obscuribacteraceae; genus PALSA-1081. The sequence goes on from PLZS01000078.1 coordinate 7,054, forward strand.
GCTCGCTCGTTATTGTCAGACCGACTAACGCAGCGAAGGCGCCTAATTCAGCCTTCTCTTCGGCGTACCACGGCAATTGTTGTTTGCTTAAAAAGTCGTGCCACTCATTTTGCTCTTGAACGATCGATTGTGCAGAAATATCCGAGCCCAACTTACCAGTACCATAACCCTGCGCTAAAAGCTGCGCCCAGAGTTTAGAGAAAATTGAGTCAGTAGCTCCGTCACACACTGCAGCTCGAAAAATCTCAACATCATCGTGCGCCGCTTCGTAGATTTCCAGATTGTTTGGATCAGAAGGAAAGTAGGCATCTTCGCAGTCAGCAAAACTCCTTCCTGCTTTTGGCATCGAGAAACTCTGAAACGAGATACGCACTAATTGTGCCCCTTTAGAACGTTAACGGCAGTGGGTCGCATTATCCGAGGATAGCCTCTCATATACATTCTTCAGCAGAATATGTCCATTCTCGCACTAAAAATGCCGCACGCCTGTAAGAGTCTGACAAAATAGCGGGTAACTGCGCTGAGAATTGGGCAGATAAACAAAGCAGGAGTGTTTAATGAGTTCTTCACAAGAAACAACTCGCATTTGTTTGGCCTGTGGACTCGAAACGCAGGACGGGATCTCCAACTGTCCGGTAGACGGCTCGCCCCTCACTAGCGGCAGCGATCCGCTTCTAGGCACAATGTTTCTGGAGAAATATCAAATTACGGATGTTCTTGGTCGAGGCGGCATGGCCTCTGTTTACAAGGCAAAACATCTGATGATGAATAGGTTCGTGGCGATCAAATTCCTCCGTTCCGAGCTGGTTCATGACAACGTCATGTTGCAAAGATTTCAACTCGAATCAAAGGCAGTAAGCCTTTTGAAGCATCCAAACATCATCACAGTGCACGACTTTGGACTGTCCACCGCAGGCGTTCCGTACCTGATTATGGACTATCTTGAAGGGAAGTCATTTTCCGACGTCATTGAAGAAAGTGAGTATATTGAGCCAAGTCGGTGTGTAGCGCTGTTCGGTCAAATTTGCAACGCCCTTGCCCATACACACAGCAAAGGTGTGATCCACCGCGATATAAAGCCCAGTAATGTGATGATTTCGCTCGGAGATGATGGACAAGAAATCGCACTGGTTGTCGACTTTGGCATTGCGAAGCTTCTAGAACAAGAAAGCGGAGATTTTTCAAAGCTAACTGCCAGTGGCGAGGTTTTCGGCAGCCCTGCGTTTATGAGTCCAGAACAATGCAGTGGATCCGCGATCGATGCCAGAACTGACATTTACGCGTTAGGATGTGTGCTCTATAACAGCCTGACAGGACGTCCGCCTTTGCTCGGCAAAAATGCAATGGAAACTGTTCTGATGCATATCCGTGACATGCCGCGCTCGTTTGCCGAGGTGCGTCCAGATTTAAGCATCTCTCCGGTCTTGGAAAAAGTTGTATTTAAAGCACTAGCGAAAGATCCAGATGAAAGATTTAAATCAATGACGGAGTTTGGTGCCGAGTTGAGTAAATCCTTGCTCTCCAACAACACTACTTGGGTGATACCTGCGCAAAAGCCAATTCCAAATCAGACAGTTGCTGACGCTTATGAGCACACAACTATTGTGCCGGTTAAGACGGCATCAGATGCGGTACCGCCAGAAAATTCAGTTCCTACAAATTCTGTATCATCTGACTCTGGCGGCGCACGAGATTCTGGCAGGATGAATCCAGATACTGGCGCAGCACGAGGTTCCGGCAGGATGAATCCAAATTCAATGATCATGCCTGGCAGCGATTTGTTTGGCTACGACTCGTTGCGCCCTGCGCTTCCCGATCAGCCTAAGGCAGCGGAGCCATTCCAGTTAGCTGCGCCAGCCAAAGCAGCGGAGCAAATCCCACTGGCTGCACCAGCCAAGGCAACGGAGCCGCTTCCTTTGTCCGCACCAGCCAGAGTAAATCAGCCCGCACCGCTCCCATCACCAACACAGATGAACGCCGCGGCAATAAATGATCGAGGCCAAATTCATGAGGTCGTTGTTGAGAGAGTTCCAGCAGTCAACAAAGTCACGCCTACAAGTCCAGCTAAAACCCCAGGCGCTCCCAACAGGAACAATGCGTTGATAATGTCAATCGTTGGTGCTTCGGTGCTTGTGGTTGCGACCGGAATTATCGCCTGGTGGCAATGGCCTAATTTTGTGGAACCAACGTACAGTGCCTCTGAAGTTTTTCAAAGATCGAGTCACTCTATAGTCAAACTTAAATTGCTCTCAAAGGCAATGGAAGTGTCGTTCAATAAGTACAAGCTCACCGATAAGAATGGCGATCCCATCTACGCCTTAGTCGATGACGAGATGCATCCGAGCTTGTATCGCAAAGGTAAACGCGTAGATTCACTTGAAGGAGAAATGCACGTCGGCAGTTCACAACTACCAGTTACGGTCAAGCTAAACGGACTCTCTGCACCATCAATGATAGTTCGTGACGACAAAGGTAAGTCGCTCGCATTGACCAAGGGTATGTCTTTGGAAGCCTACAATATTAGGTCTGGCGGCAGCGGATTTTTTGTCAGACCGGATGTGCTGGTCACGAATTACCATCTTTTAGCGCCGCCGAATATTGGCATGCAGGGATTCCAGGGAGGTTTGGCCCTGCTTGCTGGAAACCGCGGAAACCTCGATGTGGCCAAACAACAAGCAATCGGAGTAGACGAGGAGCATGACGTTGCACTAATTTACGTGCCAGGGTCAAATGCCACACCTCTGCCGTTAAGCAGCGACCTGAACAAACTCGAGGTTGGCGAGAAAGTATATGCAATAGGCAGCCCGAGGGGCGTGGATAGCTCAATGACGAACGGCGTTATTTCGTCAGACAGGCTGCGAGGGCTGAACCCTAAAGATCCAGACTCTCCCAAACTTTACATTCAGCATTCCGCCAAAATCGATGAAGGGAATGATGGAGGACCACTTCTCAATTCGAAAGGAAAGGTGATTGGCGTAAATTGCACATATGTGGGAAACGGTGCCGTCAATCTCGCAGTTGCCGCAAAATTCGTGGACGAGTTGCTGGCTAAGCCCGAAGTAATCGAAAGAATGAAAGCGTTGTCCAAAAAGGCTGGAACCGACCTGCATGGTTAATTCTTTCACCGGCAGGCTGCAAAATTCGACAAGCTTTATAATGTTAAAGGTTAAAAGCGGAGCTCCACGTGTTGATCAACAAAGTCTGGCAGGCATTGATAGCGTCGAGCATCGTTTTCGGCGCATTCACTATGCCGATACATGCCAATGCTAGAGGATGGCAGCAGTGGGTCCAGCAAGGCGCCAGCATCGTTCGTCGAGGCGCCCAGTATCGCAATGAGGCAGCCGGCCAGTCTGAGGGTAGCTATCATCAAGCGACTCCTCAACCTCCGCAACCACTACCAGCACCCAGCCAAAGTCCAGGTTCAAATTACTACAACATAGACCCGGCGACTATGAGGCATCCACTCAAGCATGCTGACCCTGAGCCGGCACAAGAACAGCCAGCTTACACGCCGCCGCAGTCACGCTCATATTCATCGAGATCTGCTTATCACACTGGATCTGATGATTCGTCAAGCGCGCCTCAACAGACGAACATGCCGGCTTCTTCTAGAATTCACTTGCATGCGCACACGACAAAGCATGTAGAAAGAATAGAAAGAGCCGTGGTAGTAGTGCCTCACAAAGAGTCAACCAAACCAGTCGTCGAGAAGCCGGAAGTGCTTACTCCAATCACCGCATTCGATACCAGTTGGATTACACCAACATTAGATCGCATAGAAGCGAAGCTTCGAAAAGGCTTGAACTAAGTAGTGCTGACGGTATTTTGACCACGAGTGCCAATTTCGAGCAAACTCGTCAGGCACGTAAGATCGGCATTGAAAGCGAAGCCTTTAGCACCATCGGCAATCTCAAAACGCAGTTCTTTGCTTGTCTGACACATCTTAGCTGGCAACGGGCTGGACATGCGAAACAGCATACGAGCATAGGGATCAGAAAGTTGATTTTCACCGTTAGGGAAGATGATACTTGGGGCATTCGTTGAAGACACGTGAACGTTAAAGACCAGTGTATTTCCGTTGGTGGTTTGGATAGTCTTCAATGATTCTGCATCCTCACTGGGATTGCCATCAGTTGAATCTCCATCGGTAATATTAAGTACCATTGGCGGATAGCAATTTGGATACTGAGCGACAAACTTTTCAACGATTCTCTGCGCACTCTTGAAAGCAGCGCACATGGGTGTTCGACCGTTGGCAATCGGATCGAACCAAACTTTGGTTCTAATTGTCTCAATGCCTTCAGGACGCTGAATTTTTTTTATGTCAATGCGGGCTGCCTCAGCCAATTCAGATATACAAACTGATTCTGCACCCTGGAATTTACCGACAAAAGCAGGTCCAACCTGTGCGCCATAACCAATAACGCTAATGTAGTAGTATGGAAATACCTCGCCCATACCAATCGTGCATCGGATCACAAGGCTGTGCAAGAACCTGTTTAGCACCTCAGCAACACCATCGCATTTGCGTTTACTGGAGTCACCTTTGATACCATCTTCCATTGATTCAGACTGGTCTACCATGCAGATGATGGCGGCGGGATTAGTGCGGCTAATTTGAGCATCGTAAGGCACTTGATAAACTCCTAACGTGAGCGCCGGACATTTCTGCCGATCTTCGAGAAGTGAACATTATATCCCGCCAAGTCTTGGCAGTTTTAGCTTTTAAGTGCACGACAATTTGTTAGGGTATAAAATCAATCTCTGGAAGCCCGGTTTAAAAGAACAATCGAGGATCGGAACTGAAGCGTGACTTCGGGATGGCCAGTAGCAGCAGATTACGATGAGGCGATTCAAAATCCTCATTTGAACTTTGACGACCGGGAGCTGAAAGAAGGCGAGCCCGAGTACGACAAATACGGATCGCCCGCGGTTCGCAGCGGCAACTTTGCAAGTGTCTACATGCTTCAAGGTCCGAAGCGCAAAGTGGCGGTGCGTTGTTTCCTGCGAGAAATTCCCGACCAGCAAGAACGCTATCAGGCGATTAGCAGGGATCTGCTCGGATTGGGTCTGCCTTACACAGTCAATTTCGAATTTTTGTCCAAGGGCATAAAAGTTCACGGTGATTGGTTTCCCGTCCTCAAAATGGATTGGTGTGACGGCGAACAACTCGATCGCTACATCGAACGCAATCTGGATAATCAGGCAAAGCTCAGACGCCTTGCTGACAAATGGTTTGAAATGTCAGTGGCTCTGCGAAAAGTAGGAATTGCACATGGTGACTTGAGCCACGGCAACATTATGGTGCTTGATGACGAGTTCAAGCTGATCGACTACGACGGCATGTTTGTGCCCAGACTGGCGGGACGGAAGAGCAATGAACGCGGTTTGGAACACTACCAGCACCCTGGTCGCACTGACGCACATTTCGGCAGATATCTCGACAACTTCTCACACTGGGTAATGTACACAACCCTCGTGGGCTTAGGTGAAGACAAAGAATTATGGCGTCTAGTTAACATTGCGGACAAGCATCTAATTTTCAACAAAAATGATTTCGAACAACCGACAAGATCTAAAACGTTTGACATTTTAAAAAGTCACGACGATAAGACACTGCGAACATACGCCACTACGGTTGAGAACTTACTGCAATACGACATCGAACAAATTCCTGATTTTCATCCAGACAAACCAGTTCTGTTCCCACCTGAGCAGTCACAGACAAAAAAAGGCGCGACGGCACGTGTGGGTGATCGGGGTGGACTCTTTACTCCTGTTGCAGATAAGACAACGGGTGGGGATCGCGGCAAGTTGTTTGACAACCCGGCTCAAGAACGAGATCGGGGCAACCTCTTTGTTGAACCCGTCAAAGTTCCCGAAGCTCCCAAGCAGCAAGGAGTATCGCGGTATGGACGAAGCACCAATCCAGTTGTGGTTGGTGGAATCGCGATAGCAGCGGTTGTGATCGTCGGTGCAGGCATATGGTTTGGAGTTACTAAGTACAGCCCCAATAACTCTGATGCAGCGCTGAATCCGCTATTTACAGGCATAAACTCCGCCAAAACCGACTCAGTGTTTGACGCACGAAAAAAATACCAGTCCGTAATCGATGACCCTAACACAAACAAAAAAGTCAAATCAGAGGCGCTCACTTTGATGGGATTATCCTACTTAGAGCCTGCCGTCACGTCAGGTGATAAAGCAAAGTTGCAGGATGCCTCGGACTATTTCACGAAGGCAATTGCGCTCGACAAAAATAATGATGATGCGTTTTATAGTCGCGGCAAAACTTATGAAGCGCTGAAAAAGCTCGAGGCTGCTAAAAACGACTATAGAAGCTCGCAGACGATAGACAACAACGTTCAAGAGTATAAGGACGCTTTGAAAAAACTCGAATAAATAACTTGAAATCGTGGATGTGATCCACATATCAAAAGGACGAATATATGTCGCAAGACCGCGGAGACGGACCTGGAGAAAATCAAAGATTGCCGGATCGAGGGCAACCTCCTGAAGATGATCTCTCACGCACAACAAAGCCCTCTCAGATTGCGGCGAGTTACGATCTGTTCGGCAACCCACTCTTACCTGCGGCTGCGGATAAAAATCGAGTGCGGGGAGGCGACCGCGGCAACTTGAACGAGACACCACAGCCGGTGCCAATAGTTTTTAGTCAGAAAACTGAGATACCGATGTTCGTCAAACTAGGAGCCTTGGTCGGCTCAATTCTGGCCATAGGCCTGCTAGTTTTCGTATTGATGGCAAACCCTTTTAAATTTGGTGGCACTCAAAAAGACCAAGAAGGGTCTAACTCGAACTCTAGTTCAAGCTCAAACACCGGCTTCCACATGCCGTCATTGCCGTCATTGCCGTCATTGCCGATGTCACCGCACGATATTTTTAAGACATGCGGACCATCAATCGTCACCTTGCAGATCGAGACAAGGGCCTATAAAGTCACCTGCCCAAAGTATGACCTTGTTTCCCTTTACGATGCGGATAATCCAATCCTGGCAGTGGCCGACGATGAAGACAATATGAAACTCTTCCAAAATGGGAAAGAGGTACAAATGGCTGCAGGAGCGCTGGTAGGTCCGAAAGGAAAAGTGCCGGTGATGGTAAAATTTTCCGGCGGAAATCCCATAATTTACCTTGTCGAAAAAGGCGGCAAAGTAAGCCTGAAAATCCCTGGCGGACTGCAAAAATATGGCACGACGTCGACTGGTAGCGGCTTTTTTGTCAGACCAGATGTTGTCTGTACAAACTGGCACGTAGTGTCAGACTCAGATTTAGGTGTGGCAGGTTATCTTGGCGGAACGGCTCAGATCACAGACAACCCTGCAAAATACTCTTTCACTCGCAAGCCGATCGCGTTTGATCGAGATCATGATTTAGCTTTGCTCTATGTTCCAGGAACCCAGGCCAAAACTATGACGTTAAGATCTGATTTTGGCACCCTGACAGTGGGAGAACCCGTTTACGCATTAGGCAGCCCAAAGGGCGTTGCCGGCTCTTTATCAGAAGGTTTAATTTCATCTGACAAATTGAGAGGAAAAGATCCCAGAAATCCAGATCTTCCTAAGTTGTATTTGCAACACTCAGCAAAAATTGACCATGGCAATAGCGGCGGGCCACTGGTTAACACCCGGGGTGAAGTTGTAGGAGTGAATACTGCAGGTGTTGGCAATGGCACGGTAAATTTGGCAGTCGTTTCCAAATTTATCGATGAACTATTGAATAAGCCCGACGTTCAGGCAAAGATCGAAGAACTCTCAAAAGCCAATCAAACAGATTTGAAAGGGGGTTAAGATTGCAAAAGCTAAGATCTCAACGAACTGGATGAACTGGATTGCGATGGGGCTTTACGGAGCATCCGGTAAGCAAGGAGCTTTTCAAGCCACCGAACAATTCTTTAAAGCAAATTGTTGTCGGTAAAAATTCGTTTCACTATTTCCTTAGTGTGTGGGCCAGATGCACCGTCTTCAGCTTGTGTGTTCGCAGCAAACACATAAATCTGATCTGGATGCACGACGTAACCAATAAACCAACCAAGTATGCCCTTTCCTTTCTCCATGTCGGATCCAGTCTTGCCATAGAGCACGCCCTTATCGGAAATCTCTAGTCGAATCAAACCGCGAACAATCGCCATTGAGCGATTCGAAAACGGCAGTTCGTCATTGAGAAGTTTTTTCAAGAATTCGATCTGTTCAATAGCGGAGATCTTCAATGTACTTCCCAACCAAAATTTGGTGATACCGCCTGTGATATCTTCGTTTCCGTAGTGGGAGGCTTGCAGAAACTTCTTCATTCTCTCTTCGCCAACACCAGAGGCGATCTCCTGAAAACACCAAACTATGGAATTGGAGACAGCGGTTTGCAGTGTCTGATCGCGATTGCACTCTGGACGATCATATTTCGTGCCATCCCATTTGAACGAATGATTTTCATTCTTAATCACGCTCGTGTCTAATCCCGCTAAAGAATTGAAAATTTTAAAAGTCGAGCAGGGTGAATATCGAGTTTCGCAATTAGCGGGATTATAAGTAAAGAGCTTGCCAGTCTTAGTGTTAAAGATGACCAGGGAGGCAGTATAGCCATTGAAATATGGCTTAATCTGCTCAGTCGAAAATGTCTGAGCCTGCGCAGAAGTTGGCGGCTGCAGAATAGCGATAAGCAAAAGCACAGCTGAATTGATCAGCCTACTTTTTTGGAAAATATTATTCAAGTTTGGCAACAATGATACTTCCTCACAATTGACTCGAACGGCACTGACTGCGAACAACTAACTACGCCGTACCACTACAACAGCGCTGCTTTGCACTACCCTAATTTTTCTTCGAAACAAATCCTAAACTTAAGGACAATATCTCAAACACGAAGAAAGTATTTCATTCTCTCCATCTCTTTTTGCAGCTCCATTTTAAATTCAGAATCTTTAGGACGCTTGCCATTAAATCCAAGTTCAACATTCATAGAACCTTCCGTGACACTTACATTTGCCCAACCAATAATGTTATTGCACCAAAGCAGCGGCATGGCGTAATAACCTCGTACTCTTTTGGATACCGGGGTGTAGGCCTCGAAACGATAGTTCCAGTCCCACAACAACTCAAATCGCTCCCGATCCCACACTAGTGGATCGAAGGGTGCGAGGAAACGAACTTCGCGCTGCGGCTCTTGTAACTTCTCAATACCTGCCGGCGACAGATAAGCATTACCGTTTACAACGTGCCTTACAATTTTGCCGGATTGCATCAGCTCGTCCAAAATCGCTCGGGTATTACAAGACTCAGGTCGCGAAAACCTCAAGCTTTGCAGATTTTTCTGCGGTGCCGGGGCAAAGATATTTGTCACCAACATGATCAATTTCCTAGAGCGCACTTCTGGTGACAACGTCTCGGACGCTAAAGGAATTGGGGCATAGATGCGAATCCCCTTTTCTCGCCGAGCTACTCGCAGCAGTCCTCGATGATGCAAATCTTCCAATGCGCGGGTGGTTGCTTTTGAATATCCGCCCCAAGCATTTATCACGCGTTCGGCGCCGCAATGCTCTTCCAACTCTCGAGGGTGCATGTCGCCATATTCACGGACAACATCAAGCACTTTCTTCTCAAGCTTGTTCAGTCCGGTTGTATTGCGGGGATGCAAAAGTTGCCAATTGGCACGTGGCAGAAATCCATACGCGTACAAATAGTCTTCTTCAAGATCCAATGATGCGTATCTTCGTTCGAGATCGCCGACGCGATATCCCTTCACTCGTTGGCGAAGAATAAGATCTTGAGCAGTGGCAGGAGATCGAATAGGATCGGCTTGAACGAAACCAAGACGTTTGATCGCTGCATCTAATGTCGCAGCGCGAAAGAGTGAGTTGGATATAGCATGGGCACGCAAGCGGTGGATATCATCAATCACGATAGAAATATTGTCCCACCCTCTGCTCCATATCGTCGCTCCACCTATATTCCAGCACAAATAAAAACACCACCTGAATCGCTTCACGGTGGTGTTAATACTACTGCCTGACTGTCCTTTCGATTGGACTCAGTATCTATGCTCGCTTCAGTCAGTCCGTCACGTGCATCGGGCTACTTGCTACGGTTTCTGGTCAGCGCCGACCTGATGTTTCCGCATTGCCCCTCGGCTCAAAGAACTCAACACTTAAGTGAGTGCTCACCGGTTATGTAATTAGTATAGCGAGCTGACAAATATGTTCCACTACCCCGTAGACTATTTAATCATGCCATTCTTGGCATCATCAAGAATAGCTTGTGATAACACTCTTGTGTTTTGGATTTGATTAACAAGCGCTCGGCCAATCCGCTGGCTGCCTCAAATTCGATTTCGATATCCATTTGTACAACTTTTTATATGCAAATGAAGAAGCGGACCTTTACCCCTCCTTAACCAGCGGCTGCGAAAGTAGCGTGCACAAACACATCGCGAAAAGCGCAACTTGAAAATCCCAAGTCCACACTTCCCCTTAACGCGATCCGGAGATAACATGCACGCCTTAAATCAAGAACGAGCTTTACTCTTTAGTCTCAACAGAGCGTTGTTCGCTTTCGATAAAGGTGACGTCGATCTAGCACAGCGGTCGCTGATAGCGTCGTTGCATCATCACTCAAAAGCGAAACCAACCCAACAGGAACAATTGGCACTGCTTTGGTGCCTTGCCTGGTTCGCCTTTTATGAAGGTCGATCAAGCAGTGCGGAAGCTTTAGCAAAAAAAATTCAATTGATCCAAGAAAAGTCAGCGAAACCTTGTTCCGCAAAACTTGCGCATACATTATTCGTGCTTTCAATTTTTTGTCGAGCGCAGAACAAGACTGTGGAGGCTGACGAATATGTGCGTAGCTGTCGATCGATGATCGAAACTGAGAATGGGACCAAAACCTGGAGCTATGGCGCCCTTACGAATGCGCTCGACGAGTTCAAGTTGGCAAGTTAGAAACAGATTTACGCGAAAGTTGAACATCACCAGAGGTTATTGCGGTGATGTTTTAACTTGTTTAGAGAAGCCAGCGGACAAAAGATCTTTGGAACGCTGAGCATCAAGCAAACGAAAGCACCAACAAATTGCCAAACAAAAACACCACCCGAATTGCTTCGCGGTGGTGTTTAAACTACTGCCTGACTGTCCTTTCGATTGGACTCAGTATTTATGCTCGCTTCAGTCAGTCCGTCACGTGCATCGGGCTACTTGCTACGGTTTCTGGTCAGCGCCGACCTGATGTTTCCGCATTGCCCCTCGGCTCAAAGAACTCAACACTTAAGTGAGTGCTCACCGGTTATGTTATTAGTGTAGCGAGCTGAAAAATATGTTCCACTACCCCGTAGACTATTTAATCATGCCATTCTTGGCATCATTAAGAATAGCTTGTGATAACACTCTTGTGTTTTGGATTTGATTAACAAGCGCTCGGGCAACCGACTGGCGGACTTGGTTTCGGTGCGCATATGCGTTGATATCAGGATTGACGCCCATCAGCTATAGAGAGCATATCTTTTGAAGACTAACTCTGTAATCCAACAATGCTTTCGTATGATTGAGGATCCGTTGCGCCCTCGGTTGATATAACCAAAATGGTCGTCTCTTTTGAAATATTGAGAGCATTGCGCGCATGCCGTGCGTCTGGGCTTTCAAGCAATTTAATAATGCCACCAAAACCTGAAGCTCCAGTTTCGCCTGCCACTATTCCCTCACTTCGAAGTGCACGCATACTCTGTCGTGCATAATCGTCTTCGATTGCCACCATCACATCGAGACCGCGATATAGCACTGGCCATGCCATTAATGATGGAACTCCGCAATTAAGACCAGCCATTATGGAGTGGTGTGGGCCAGGCACCGAAACAATTTGACCGGCAAGAATAGAAGAAAAAACGCAGGCAGCATCTACAGGTTCAACGCCAACGATACGTGTTTTTTTCACTGACGCAGCTCGGCGGTAGTGTTGAACGACGGCTTTGGCCAAGGCTCCCACGCCAATTTGAACTGCGACGATGTCTGGCAATGGCGCGTTCAATTCAGACAATTGATCATCTATTTCCCAAAATATTGTCGAATAGCCATCGGTTACCCATCGTGGAACATCTTCATAACCTGGCCACGATGTGTCTGATATGACCAGGTTTGTTCTGGATGCTTCATTAGCCGATCTTTCAATGGCGTCATCATAGGTGCCATCAATGACGGTGAGCTTTGCACCTTCAGACTCTATAGCCGCTCTTCGTGCGGGCACCATGTCGTCAGGCACGAAGATGTGAGAATCGAGCCCCAAGAGAGCGGCCATGTGTGCCACTGCTCTGCCATGATTGCCATCAGTGGCAGCTACTAGCGTCAACGGTTTGAGACGACTGACAGCAGTTTTAAGATCCTCAATTGTTTCCCAGTTTCCAAACGAGTCAACGTTAGCTAGTTGCACCATTGCTCGATAAACGGCCCATGATGCTCCTAAAATTTTGAAGGCCGGCAAACCAAAGCGAAACGATTCGTCCTTGACGAATATCTGTTTGACTCCCATTTGATCTGCTAATTTCTGGGCTTGAACCAGCTTTGTCGGAGCGTAGCCTGTTAGCCGACGATGAAAAGCGAGTGGGTCTCGATTGGGTTCAGGTCCAACGAGTTGTTCTTGCGCAGCAGAATTTACAGTTGATCCTTCACTGAGCATTGATTTTGTCGAAACCGCCACCGTTTCTGATCATTCTCTGGATGCGTCCTAGGTGCTTGCGCTTGTTATACCCAGTGCAATGCCATGCTCGCGTTGGCACACTCGAAAGACTGAGAAGACAAATGAAAACACCACCAGAATTGCTTCGCGGTGGTGTTTAAACTACTGCCTGACTGTCCTTTCGATTGGACTCAGTATTTATGCTCGCTTCAGTCAGTCCGTCACGTGCATCGGGCTACTTGCTACGGTTTCTGGTCAGCGCCGACCTGATGTTTCCGCATTGCCCCTCGGCTCAAAGAACTCAACACTTAAGTGAGTGCTCACCGGTTATGCAATTAGTATAGCGAGCTGACAAATATGTTCCACTACCCCGTAGACTATTTAATCATGCCATTCTTGGCATCATCGAGAATAGCTTGTGATACCACTCTTGTAATTCGAATTTGATTAACAAGCGCTCGGCCAATCCGCTGGCTGACTTGAATTGGATGTGAATATGTATTGGTATTACTTTGTATGCAACTCAAGAAGTAATTGACTTAGCAGTGGGAACGAACAATGATGGTGAGGCAGAGTCGTGGCCACTATATAAATGAACAGTGAAACAGAAAAAGAGCAATCGGGCGATACTCGAAAGCATGTAATGGATTGCATGCAACTTGCATATTGCTGCGTTCTTCAAAATAATCCATCCCAAGCATTACAATATTTCACCAATGCCTATGCCTTGGCGCAGTCATCAGAATATGACCTAGCCATACGCTCTTTGGTCGGCAAGGGCGTTGTTCAAATTCTGCAAGGCGATGCTGAGACGGCGATTGGCGAATTAGGTAAATGTCCCAGCCTATCGGATCTTTATGCAGCGATTAAGGTTGAGATCAAGGGTCCGTTAAGTGGACATCTGGCGTTTGGCGATCTGTTGTTCCGAATAGCCGAAGATCATGCTAAACGGAATGAATTCCAGCAAGCAACCAACTTCTATGGCTATGCTCAGGAAGCCTATTCTAAGGTTGCTGGCCCTGGCAGTGCCCAGGTTGCCAGATGCATTGAACGCCAATCCGCAATGGACACCGACCCTGGTGCTTTGAAGACAACAGAGGAGTACCTGCAAACGCTTCTCGATTGTGCGGTAAAAGCAGGCGGACCATTTACACCAGATGCGTTGGCGGCGCATCTCGAGCTGGCGAGACATTTACTAGCCGCATCCAAAGTGACTTTGTACTCTAATAACTACGACGCAGCTTGCGACTGGCTTACCAGAGCGTTTGACGAACTTGAATATGCCAACTCAATTATTCCTCCAGCTACGCATTCGACCCAATTTTACGTCAGCCCGGTTAATGCATTTGGGTCCGATGCAATCGATCCCTCGGTTAAGGAACACGAAGGACTCCGAATCCTCTCGGATGGCGAATATTCCGACATGGTCGATGTCACGTTCAATCTGGTCACCAAAGTAACTGGAGCGCGGCGACTGCTTTTGTTGTCTAAGGCGGAACGGGCGTTTATTTCGCAGAGAGGAGAAGGCACCAGCGAAGTGCTTAACTTACGCCAATGCATGAACCAACCTTTGCGGAGAAAGCCAGACCCAGCGTAATTTCAAGACACAATAAAAACACCACCTGAATTGCTTCACGGTGGTGTTTAAACTACTGCCTGACTGTCCTTTCGATTGGACTCAGTATTTATGCTCGCTTCAGTCAGTCCGTCACGTGCATCGGGCTACTTGCTACGGTTTCTGGTCAGCGCCGACCTGATGTTTCCGCAATGCCCCTCGGCTCAAAGCACTCAACACTTAAGTGAGTGCTCACCGGTTATGCAATTAGTATAACGAGCTGACAAATATGTTCCACTACCCCGTAGACTATTTAATCATGCCATTCTTGGCAACATCAAGAATAGCTTGTGATAACACTCTAGTGTTTTGGATTTGATTAACAAGCGCTCGGGCAATCCGCTGGATGACCTAAATTCGATTCGCATATACAACCAATACATTTCAATATCCAACATCCTAATAACCAATGTCGCGATGCATCCTAATAATCGATGTCGTGAACAAGTTTCCAGATCTGATCTTCATGCACCGGTTCGTAATTCCAAACATCAACGCCAACGTTAATCTGCCTTTCGTTGGTCGTCCAACGCTGATGGACGTGACCATGGAGAAGAATGCGACCATCATTTATCGGCCGGTATTCAGGATACCTATCGTCGTCTTGATCATGGTATGGCATGTGGTGCAAGTGCAATCCTTGCCATTCCAATTCATCATAAACTTCGGAAAAGTAATTTCGATAGAGTGATAATTGCCCCCATTTGCCATCATGATTGCAAGGATGACAGCCATCATGGTTGCCAGCGATCAAAATTTTCTTTCCTTTGAGCCTTGGCGCGTATTGCTCCATGACGCTATTCTTCAATGAAAAATCGCCCAGATAATAAACGGTGTCTTCACTGCCGACTAAATTATTCCAGGATTCGACCAATCCCTCGTTCATTTCTGCAATAGTTGCGAATGGACGATCACAATATTCGATAATATTTTTGTGACCAAAGTGGTGGTCAGACGTGAACCAGTTAGTCATTGCGCAATCACCAAGATAAATCGGTGCTCTAATGTTAGCTGAATATCTCTAAATTCGCTCGTCAAACGTCCAATCCGATTCAGCAGTAAGCAAGGCAACAGCAGTCAATATCGACAGAGTTACAAAGCAGATGCTGTTCAGGTTTTGAGACGTGAGGCGAGCCAAGCTTGATCAAATATAGTGTCCATGTACAACCGGCCCGTGTCAGGCAGCACCGCTACAACCGTTAACGCACTATCCTTCATTTGTTCACAAAATTGCATGGCAGCAGCGAGTACGCAGCCCGATGAGCTGCCACCAAATATAGCTTCTTTATCTAGCAGCTGATGAGCAGTTTCAATGGAGCATTGATCACTTACTTGTATTGAGTGATCAATCATTTCCATATTAAAATTACCGGCTATAAAATCTCCGCCTATTCCTTCAACCAGATAGGGAGCTGGATGTGGTTCGGTACCTTTCTGCCAGTCAGACAACATGCTGCCGACCGGATCCGCTAACACTAATTTTATCGAAGGCTTTTGCTCCTTCAGATATTTTCCAGCTCCGCACAATGTGCCACCGGTACCGATACCAGCAACTAAAACGTCAACTGTGCCGTCGGTTTGTTTCCAGATTTCCGGTCCCGTGAATTTATAGTGCGCGTCTAGATTGTGGTGATTCTCAAACTGGTCCACATACCAGGCGTTCTGCTCTTTGGCGATACGTCTGCCTTGATTGATAAAGTGGTCCGGATCATCAATCAATTTGCCACCAGGCACAACGAGCGTTTCGGCGCCAAGAACTTGCATCATGTGCACTTTCTCTTTCCCTACTTTTTCGGTCATCACAGTAATCAACTTGTGACCTTTGAGTTTCGCTGCCAAAGCCAATCCAATGCCTGTATTTCCTCCTGTCGCTTCGACTATTAACTGACCTGGTTTGAGCCGCCCTTCTTTCTTGGCTTGCTCAACCATGTAGAAAGCTATTCTGTCCTTTACAGATCCGCCTGGATTCATAAATTCACACTTCGCCAGTAAAGTGTGTTGAGACTCTCGATTGATTCTGCTTAAACGAATCATAGGCGTGTTGCCAACCGCGTCTGCGATCGAGTCTAATATTTGCACGATAGGTTCCTTCTTAGTGCTACGAAGCCCAAGTATATTCCAGTTGATCACAGGTCTGTCTAGCAGTCGCGATAATACAACTCGCGTTAAGGCGCATGTCCTCAGAGATTCTCTATTGCCCGGCCAAGGATAAACATAGTTATCTCTGTTAAATGAAAATTGAACGATAAGTTCATACAATCTGTGTGGACCAATGTGCCGCTTTTGAGGTGAGACGATGTCGGAGAATTTGACGAGCGAAAGTGATGCTCCTGAAAAGCCTATGGAAAGACGCCGCGCGCGCTTGCCTCAGCCTGATTTCTTGCATTACAAGAGTCAAAACGCCTATCCGGGTCCGAACTATTTCTTTGTCGGACATTCGTTCAATTTGGAAGATTCGGCTCAGGTTAGCGATTTCACAGAAAAAAGGGCAACTGCAATAAACGAGGTATTCGTGGATGACACCCTGTGGGCGCCCGTAGACGCTGCATTAGGCAATCAGAATTTTTCAAAAGTATTGAGCAGATTTGAGCATGACTTTCTTCATCGGTTGGACGATGCCCTGATTGGACCGGCGATTGATAAGAGCGGTAAAAAAATAGCTGAATCGTTCACGATCTGGCGCAAGGAAATGAGACGGCAGGACAAGCAGGAATCGGCTTAAGCTTGAAGCCTCACCTGGAAGCGCAGGCATCCTTGCCGGCATCTAACTGACCAGGGAGCGCGGCATCCCTGGATGTTCCAATAGCCTGTGAGCGCTTGCATCTATCACGTTTGAATGGTCTGAGAGCGCTGGCATCCTTGGCTGTACCTAACATGACCTGAGTCAAAGCTGGATTGACGATCGGCGGGCCCGGGCATAAATGAGTGGCGACCACCATTAGCGCTGCAAGCAGGACGTCAGGTGAGCGAACTTCTTGATAAAACTGAACAACCGGACTTGGTCGTGACCGATCCTGTGATCTTGGTTGAGAGCGATAAGGGCGACATCAATCCGAGTTCGAACTCTAGCCAGGGTTCGGATCCAAATCCAAGTTCGAGTTCGGATCTAAATTCTACGAGTTCAGCACTGAATTCCCCTTCTAGTTCAAGTCCGACCACGAGTACGACTGCAAGTTCGGATTCAAGTGCGTCGAGTGCTCAAGAATTGGACAGTGATCAAATAAATCTGCCAGAGCAGAAAACACAAGCCTTTAAACCCTGCACAGTTTCTGTTGATTCAAATGAAACAAATGAATCTAGCCCTATGCCTAGTGGTCCCTCACTGAATATGAGCGGAGTTATTCGACACCGAGTAATCACTGGAATTTGCATTTCACTATCGTTGGCTGTTTTAAGCCTAGGCACCCTTGATTTACGTGGATTGATTGAAAAAGATGCCACCATAGACTCGAAATTCAATGTGACATATAAGCAAAAAACTCAAGACCATTTATCTCCGAACCTTACTTTTGCAGATTCAAGCATGACTGGCGAAGGGCTTCGGCCAATTTTTACACCATCACCATCAACCAACGGCAACGTCGTAGGATTCGCGGACCAAACCGGAAATGTTGTGATTCCACCAACATACTTTGAAGTCGGTAAGTTTCAAGATGGACTAGCTGCGGTCAAAGTACGCCAGCTCATTGGCGACAGCGAACGAAGCGAAATGGACAGATACCACATTGTAAAGGCAAGAAGTGATACCTGGGGCTATGTGGATAAGTCTGGCAAGGTAGTAATAAAACCACAATTCAACGAAGCATCCACGTTTGAGAACGGTGTCGCAGCGGTGCAGCAGGATTTTAAGGGAGCATTGATCGACAAAAGCGGAAATGTGATCATCAAGAGCAATGTCAATGAGACACCGGCTAAGTTTGGTGACTTGTATCAAATTTTCGGACCTCACCTTAAAAGTGGACTCGTCGACCAGACTGGCAAGTGGATCCTGCCACCAAACTACGACAAAATCGAAACGATCGAAAATCATAATGTCACAGCCAATATTCCGCAAATCACTCAATCATCAAAAGTAGACGCTTTAAAAGGCGCGCAACACTTTAAGATCTGGCAAAACGGGCGCTGCGGAATTATTGACCGAGCAGGCAAAGTCGTTATTTTTCCTCAATACGATGACATTACTTCCTTCAACAAAGGGCATGCGGCCGTTTCCATTGACGGCAATTATGGCTTCGTAGATACCAACAATAATGTTGTAATCGAACCTCGCTATAACTTCGTCACGGCATTCGACGATGTGATTGCAGCGAAAGATGGTCGCAAGTGGCAGCTGCTCGATTCGACCGGCAAAGTCTTAGATATTCCAATTGACGGTGTGATTGCAAACCGAAGCACGCCGTGGATATCTGAGGGCTTCGGACCTTTCATCAGGGGCAAGCTCTGCGGATTTGTGAACAGCAAAGGTGTGGTCGCCATCAGTCCACAATATGATTTCGTCATGGGATTTTCAAACGGTTACGCGTTAGTCTGGAAAGATGGAGTGTGGAAATACATCAATAAGCAAGGCAATCTCGCATCGGAGAGATCTTTTTCCACGGCCTCTCAGTTTCACAACAATCAGGCCGATGTAAGCATTTCCGGAGAACTCTATAAATTCGTAAACGCCGGAAATATCGATAACGAAAAATACAGATTTGATAGCAAGCGAGATGACTTTATCAACGGATACAAAGGAGAACTTTAACAGTGGCGAAACAAATTCACACTGTACAAACGATCAGCTACGGAGATCTGCCGGCGCAATTATTTCTCTGGCAAAAAGCTTTCTTACTCGTGCCAGTTTGGGGAATTATCCTGATTCCAATCGTTGGCTTCATTTGCCGTGGACTCGGAACCTTCGCTAGTGAAGCCGGTTACGCAATTATGTTATGCGTCTGTCTAAACTATTTCTTCGTCGATCTGCTTAAACGAAAAATCCGTATCGATGATGACTATATTTATTTCGGCTTCAGAATGATTCCGATCAAGAGCTTGTTTGGCATAGACGTAAATTACCCAAAAGGCAAACTGCTACCAAGCTCTATAACACTAAAAGGGTTGACTGGAAACGATCTAAAGCTGAGCTTGAATGGAATCTCTGAGAAAAACATTGGTGCCCTCCTTAAGCACCTTGAAATACGAAATTCGAATCTTCAAACTGCACCAGTCTTAAACACACTAATCAAGTGCAGGCAGTCAAAACGCAAGTTGTCTCTCGCGACTACGGACCGACTTGAGTTGCCTTACCATTCCAAGAAAATCATTGACGAATCATTCGATGTCTTCAAACTAAGTGCTAGTCATTGGATTCGAATTGGACCGATTTTGACATGCTTATGCCTTGGTCCTATGTGGATCGGTTTTTTCTCAAATCTATACACCTGCTTGCAGCCAAATAGTTGGACGCAACTACAATCGCTCGGTCTCCACCAGTTTCTGACCAAATTCTTTGAAGGTCTCTCTCATTTACTTAGTACATCAGCAGGTCAAGCTTCTGAGGCGGTTCAACATTTTTCAGGAAATCCGATTATGGTTGCCATCACTGGTAGTGCTATCCTGGCTTTTTTGATTTACGTCCAGAGAATGGCATTAAGACCAAACGTTCTCATAGCCGACAAGAGTGATCTCAAATTGTTACTTCGTGCAGGTAATGTCTCACTGCCAATGAAAAAGGTTTCTTGGTCTGACATCAACCACGCAAGTTTGTATAAACCGGCACGCCATGCGGGTTCACAGACATGGAAGATTCGCTTAACCAAGAACGATGACAAAAACTTCGATATAGACATGGCAGCGCTTACGCCTGACGATCGTTCGATCTTGCTTAAGCGCATGGAGACTATGGTGCCTGATTGTCAGATAGATTACGAGCTCTCGCAATCAATGCGACCGCAAGCCGCGCACAGCTATACAGAAATTTGGCTGCAATCCCTTAGCCAAGCTCCTGAAAGAAAAACCCTCGAGCCACTTCAACCGGGTCAAACGATTGGTGACCACAGATTTGAAGTGCTGAGAAGTATTGGCGTAGGAGGTCAAGGCACCGCATACCTCTGCCGCAATCTTTCCGAGGATAAGTCAAACACTGTCGTGCTGAAAGAAACCATTATTCCTGTTTTCGGCGACGACAGCATCCGCAGGAAGTCATTGGAGAGCGTAGAAAAAGAATCACGCCTGTTACAATCCTTGGACAGCCCCGGAATCGTCAAACTCTTGGATCACTTCATCGAGGATCACCGAGCATACTTAGTCTTGGAACACATCGACGGCGGCAGCCTGCGCGAACTAATAGAAAACAGAGGACCGCTCGACCATGAGCAAGCCAAGGATATTGCCTTGCAAATGTGTGACATCCTGAAGGTTTTGCATTCAAATAACATCGTCCATCGAGATTTTACTCCCGATAATTTGATCCTCAACAGCAAAGGAAAACTGAAACTTATCGACTTCAACGTCGCCCAACAAGTGCATGGTGGATCCACAGGAACTATCGTTGGCAAGCATGCCTACTTGCCTCCCGAGCAGTTTAGAGGCAAAGCGACTACTCAAAGCGACCTCTACGCGTTCGGCGCAACGTTGTTTTTCATGCTTACTGGAAAGGACCCAGAACCAATCTCGCAATCTACTCCATCGACGATAAACAATGAAGTAGACCAAACTTTTGATAACATCGTCAAACACGCAACGGCTCTGCAAGCTGTTAGTCGTTATAACACTGCAGATGAAATAGAGTCTGATTTGCTATCTATGAACGATCAAGCCAAAATAGTGGCCACAGTCTCAAAAACTGTGAAGGTGGTTGAGCATGGCTGAACTTGTAGTTAGATCGCAGTGCAACAGCTCACTGAGACAAGTGACAGACACAGTTCTCAATCTTACTTTTCCACTCTGGGGAGTTGCGGCACCATTATTCACAATCGGGCTTGCCATTGCCACAATTGGCTATGCTCAAGCAGGACACCCAGATAAAGCAACCGAGTACCTCGCGTATCTTGCGGTTTGTTTCTGCGTTAGTTTTGGCTCCTTGTTGCTCAAGCGTGCACTCGCCAAAGACATAATGATTGTGGACAGAGAAGGGATCAAATTACCAAAATTGTTGGGCACGACCATCAATTTACGTCCTTATATTTCATGGCAGAATGTTCAAAGCATTGAAGCCACAATGCATTCTACGAATGCCAGCCGCTCTTATTTAACCCTGAGGAGAAAAAAGGGACGTCCGGTGCAGCTGTCAACGGCCGACCTGGGAAAAGACTTCATTGAGCAGTTTTTGTTAGCATCGAATATGTGGGTGCCTCAGTTATGCGACGAGAGTCTCACTCAGTTTCAGAATGTCTTGCGCATCGGTGCCAAGGGCGAGGATCAGACCTATACTGAGTTATGGGAGGACGAGCTTGGACGCCGGTTTTGCCCCACCTCATATATCCCCTTAGAAGTAGGTCGAGTGCTCCGAGATAGCACGATTAAAGTGATGAGTCATCTTGCCTCAGGTGGACTTTCAGCGATATATCTCTGCCAGCAAGATGGAAAGAAACTTGTTGTTTTGAAAGAAGCGACTATTCCGGAGAGCGGTGCCGAAAGTATTAAGGAAAAAGCGCGCGAGATGTTTGAGCGCGAGGCGAACCTTCTGATGAAGCTCAATAATCCGGGCATCGTTCACGTCTTGGATTGTTTTACTGAAGGTGGGCGAAACTATCTATTGTTGGACTATGTCAACGGCATTGACTTGCGACAGTTAGTAAAGCAGAACGGTCCACAAAGCGAAGCAAACGTACTCGAGTGGTCCATCCAGATTGCCAACTCAGTCAAATATTTGCACGAGCGAGAACAGCCTATAATCCACCGTGACCTTACGCCCGACAACATAGTTCTGAGAAACGATGGTCAGGTCATTATCGTGGACTTCGGTGCAGCCAATGAATTTATTGGTAACGCAACAGGTACATTTGTTGGCAAGCACTCGTTTATAGCGCCGGAACAGTTTCGCGGTAAAGCCACTACGCAAAGTGACATCTACGCTTTCGGCTGCACCTTGTTCTTTCTGTTGACTGGCATCGAGCCAGAGGCATTGTCACCTTCGAACCCTAAAGAACACATGTCATCTGTGTCAGATGAACTTTCTGAGCTTGTTCAGTCATGCACGCAGTCAGAAAGCAGCGATCGCTATCAAAGTGTTGCTCAGCTACTGCCTGTCTTAAGACGCTTAGCAGCTCAAACTATGGTCGTCTAATTCGACCAAGGCCATTTCTTTCGAAATGGAGCGCAGGTTTTCAACCCGCCATAAAGCGGAGCGCAGATTTCTCGAAACTGAGCGCGGGTCACCTGACCCGCCTTAATGCGTGATTATGGGCGGCTTTGGACAGCCGCGCTCCAATAGGTAATAATATTGCTTCTCAATTGGGGATCCATTTCTGTGCAACCTATTTATCTGATCGATTTCTACAAAGTTGGTCACATCGACCAGTACCCGTCTGGCATTACTCAGATCTGGTCGAACTGGACGCCTAGAACAAGCCGAATAAAATTACAGAGCACCGTTGTGCATTTCGGTCTGCAGTACTTCATCAAGAAGATTCTGATTGAGTCATTCGAGGAGGAGTTTTTCAAACTTGATCTGAGCACAATCATTGAACATTACCGATCGATTATGCAGTCCACGCTTGGACTGCAGGAGCCAAGAACAGATCATATTGCAGCGCTACACAAACTTGGTTATCTACCACTAGACATCTATTCGATTCCGGAAGGTAATTCAACACCGCTTAATTGTCCTTCAATAGTAATCACGAACACCCATCCTGATTTCTTCTGGCTGCCGAATTATTTCGAGACTATGCTTTCAGCGTATTTGTGGAAGCCGTCGACTTCAGCCACAACCGCGCAAAGATTTCGTGCATTGTTCGAGAAGTACGCCAAAGAGTCAGGCGAGAAAGACATGTCGTTTATCGATTGGCAGGGGCATGATTTTTCCATGCGCGGTATGAGCGGAGTCGAAGACGCGATTTTATCCGGAATGGGACACCTCACTTGCTTTTCCGGAACCGATTCACTGCCAGCCATTCTTGCCGCAAATCAGTACTACAACGCAGGCTTGAACTGCGGTGGTTCTGTTCCAGCGACTGAACATTCGGTCATGTGTGCAGGCGGTCAAGAAGGTGAGTTTGAAACATTTCGAAGACTAATCGAAGACGTCTATCCAGAAGGAATAGTCTCCATAGTTTCTGACTCTTGGGATTTGTGGAAAGTATTGACGGATTACATTCCACGACTCAAAGAAACGATTCTGGCCCGCAATGGGAAAGTAGTAATCCGCCCTGATAGTGGCGTTCCTGAACTTATCATTTGCGGAAATGATACAGCCGAGGGTGCTGCTAAAAAGGGAGTAATCCAGCTGCTAGCTGAAGTTCTCGGTGTAAAACCTAACACCGCAAATGGTGGCACAGGACTACCTCTAATTCAGAACGGTGGAGCCATTTATGGTGATGCAATATCATACGAAAGAGCTGAAAAGATTCTCCAGGGCATTATCGCAAAAGGACTCAGCCCCTATAACATGGTCTTTGGAATCGGGTCGTACACTTATGAGTACGTCACTCGTGACACGTACGGATTCGCGATGAAGGCAACAGCAACTCGACAAAACGGTCAAGTCATTCCAATTTTCAAAAAGCCCATAACTGATACTGGCGGCAAGTTCTCGCACAAAGGAATTCCGGTTGTTTCTGGAGAGCCTGGGAAATATATCGTTAGCGAGCAATCATTGCCTGAGGACCTGGACAACTGCGCATTTGAAAAGGTGTTCAGCAATGGAAAACTTTTGATCGACAACTCATTTGCAACGATAAGGAGCCGCGTTCGTGCAAGTCTATAACATCGAACTAGGTAACACTCTCCAATACGAGCTGATCAAATTTCCGGGAGGGGAGCTGCATATTCGTTTAAATGAATCCGTGATGCAGGAAATAGAGAAGTACGAGATGACAGCGCTGACGGCTCGAATCAACGACTCGCAACGCTTGATCGAAACTATTCTGTTGTGTGACGCTATTAAACAAGAAACAGACAGACCAGTAACTCTCATCCTTCCCTATCTTCCATATGGAAGAGCCGATAGGCGATTTAGCAGTGGAGACTGCTTCGGGGTTGCAACCTTTGCGCGTTTAATCAACTCAGCAAAAGTATTGACTATGACGCTCGACGCCCACTCAGCTCAAGGTTTATCCTATTTTGACAGGATCAAAGATCTTCCCTCCAACCAATTTATTGAGTCTGCCTTTACCGATTTCTCTTCAGGATCACCAGATGACGTCACAGTTCTCTTTCCCGACAAAGGTGCACGCGAACGATACGGCGCGGTAAGCAACCGCTATGCAAATGTTTTGCACTGCAGCAAAGAGCGCAATCTTCTGACAGGTAAGCTCCGTGGCTTCAACGTTCCAGAAGCGACAGACTTCAAGACCAAGAAAGTATTGATCGTCGACGACATTTGTGATGGTGGTGGCACATTCAATGGTATCGCCGATAGTCTGAAGGATTATGGTTTGGAATTAGGGTTATATGTTACGCACGGCATATTCTCCAAAGGCTATTCGGAATTGTCGAAGCGGTTCAAGAAGATCTACACCACCGACTCGTTTAGGGTCAGCTACCCGGACCAGGATCGCTTCGGTCCGAACGAGGATCTGACTGTGTTTCCAACGCATGAATACTTTCTTCAGCATCATTACGCTCTTTTATGCGCGCCCATCACCCAAAAGACGATCTAAGTTCAATTCGATACGGTCGTGAATAATCAGAATCCGTAGCGCTTGATTAATCGAAAAGGGTGCTGTGTTGGGTTTGTTGGCAAAACATTTTCACTCTGTATGCCACAACCCTGCCACAAACTTGCCACCGGTCGGTTACGGTCGACGAAGTACTGTTGTCATATGACTCTGAGCGTCGCTCCAACTACCAGCGAGGACTGAAATATGGCTACCAGAACACCCAGCGGAGATTCCATTGCCGATCAATTGCGGCACCATCAGTCAACTGACACAGATCTGGCAGACGTGGCTCATTCCCTGACCGACGCACATGCCCATCGCCCCGGCGCGTGGCAACAAGATTTGGCCAAGACAAATGTCGCCATGCATGAGAAAGGCCTTTTGCCGGGTATGGATATAGTCGGCATAAAAGGACAGGATTTTGTTATTCGAGATTCTCAGGGACACGTTCAGTTAGTTGACTCGACCAACATCGCCAACCGTCACGCCGACGGACACAGTGGTGGCACGCGTGATATCGGAGGAAGATCTGCAAACTTGAACAGTGATGGCTCTGGTAGCGTACAAGCCCAACGAGGTGACAACAGCGCCTGGGTACTCTCTCAAGCATTGCTAAAATCGCAAGGCATAGACAACCCGACTGCAAACCAAATGGCAAACTATCAGATGGAACTAGAAAAAGTGAATGGAAGGCCTGTATCGCAATTCAAGCCGGGCGATCAAATCAAAATTCCAGCAACGACTCGCTCTGGAGACCAAACTGATTTCGTAGCAGAGAGAGCGAATACAAAAGCCGCGAAAGACAAAGCCATCGTCGACACGAACTATGACTTGGCTGCCGCTGCGTTATCTAAATTTGCCAGCTCGGGCGGAATCATCCGCAGTTCTAATATAAGCATGGAAGACATAAACAAGGCATTGACAGGAAACGTCACAGAAGATGAGCGAAAGGGATTAACCTTCTTACGTGATCACTATGAGCAGTTGCAGAATAGAGACACCAGTCTGACAGGCGGGAAAACAGGAGTGATTTATCAAAGCAACCTTGATACAGCCCGAACCGCCGAAGAAAATACAATCAGACAGGCTCACATAAGAGCGATTGGTGGAGATCCCTAATCTCCAAATAATTTGTGAAACAAATCCTGTTTTGGCAAAACGACGGAAACATTAGGTCGTCGTGAAAATGGCGCACCGAAGCAGATTGATCGATAATCTGTAATTGCAATCCTAATTTGCACTCAGAGACACACTGCGTCGAAGCATACTGCTAAGATGCCCGGTATCACCTATTCGACTGACAAACAGAAGGGCAAGAGCGCAAAGATCTTTCCAACTGATCTCAGGATCGCAGACTTCGATCATGGGCATTCTCCATCTCTCGCAATCGTAATAGCCGTCATGGTCCATCCCACCTGTGGCAATCATAGAAGACCAGTTGTGGAGCTCATTGACAAGGGTCGTGCCCAACGTTACAAGTACATTGCGGTCGCATAGACCGTTCATGTAATCTTGCAAAACCTTAACTATATGATCCTGTCCATTGTCTAATGCGTGGCACTCACCACAAAACAACCGTAGCCCTGAGTGTTGTCTCAGCGTTGGATGAACAATCATGACCTCCAGAATCAAAATGCATGGCTGCGCCTCAGAGAGCTTCATCCAGCATTCGTCAATCGTCTCTGCTCCCTTGTCCCGCTCAATACGTAGAATTGACGATAACCGCTGGTGTCGGTGCAGTTTCCAATCCAACGAATGGATTGACTGAAATTCAGCCAAGCTTCTACTTTGCGTATTGATAAAGTCCCTGTACAGTTCGCGTTGCTCGTACGATGCTTCAAACACCTCTCGCAGCAAACAACGAAACTGAAGATCAGGGCGGTCTAGCTGCTGCTCCAAAAACAGCAAATACGCCTTGAGCTTGGCCGGATCGTATACAGGCGCCTCGTGCCTACGAATCATTTTGCCAGTGCGCGGAGATCTATATTTCGTCACCCTGTCCGTGAAATGCTCCCAATAGCCACGGAACCGCACAATCTCAGATGAGAAATCATGAGCAAGATCATCAATTGTTGGTGCTGGCAATTCCATAAGAGAGCATCTCGTCACACTCTGTTTAGGATTCTAACAGAATCGCACTGTGCGAAAAAGCGTCCTTACTCCACCGATTAACCTGTGCAATTCCATGCATCTATCGCACACTACCCTTTGGCATTCAATAAAACGAAGCACCGTGGATGATGCTGAACCCAGTGCACCTGTGGCAGCAACTTATGCGCCTATATCATCCGCTCAAATTCGCCGAATCACGGCTTGGCATTCTTTACGTTCTTGTCGAGCCATTGAGTCATTTCCCACAATGTATGCAGCACCGATTCACGGGCACGATAGCCATGCGTCTCGGCGGGCAGAACAACCCAACGTACGTGACCGCCGAGACCTTTCATGGCCTCAAATAGGCGTTCACTTTGAATGGGATATGTACCCGGATTGTTATCAACTTCGCCGTGGATAAGAAGCAAAGGTTCGTCAATCTTGTCGGCGTAAGTGAATGGCGACATCTCTACATAAATTGGCTTGGCTTGCCAGAAATTACGCTCCTCAGACTGGAACCCAAATGGTGTTAATGTGCGATTATAGGCGCCACTGCGGGCGATGCCGGCACGGAACAAATTAGAATGCGCTAAAAGATTCGCTGTCGTAAACGCACCATAAGAATGTCCGCCAATCGCCAGGCGATTACGATCTGCCACGCCTAGGCGCACCACTTCATTTACAGCCGCTTCTGCACCAGCGACAAGTTGTGTCACATATGTATCGTTCGGCTCAGTTGTTCCTTCGCCCACGATCGGAAACGTAGGATCATCCAATACTGCAAAACCCATTAGCAGAGCAAATAGAGGTCCCTGATAATTCGCGGACACAAATCGGTATGGAGAGTCTTGAACCTGTCCGGCCGCGTCCTTAGATTTGTACTCAGTCGGGTAAGCCCACATGAGCATCGGCACTGGTTTTGACTGCCCTTCCTTAAATTCTGGAGGCAGATACAACATGCCCGACAGCTTCACTCCGTCTGCGCGCTGATATTGAAGCAGCTTTTTCGTGACCTTCGCAAGCGAAGAATTTGGATTTGGAAAATCAGTCAAGCGCTGAAGCGACTTCTCCTCAAGTTTCCGGACATAGTACTGCGGCTGCTCTGTAACTGATTCTCGGCGCGTCAGAAGGCTGGAGCCGTTAGGATCCAAAACATTAACAGCGGACTCGTAGTTAGGCGGATCACATCTCCAGAGTCGCTTTGTCACAGGTGCAGTCTTCAGATCAAGTTGATCGACAAAAGGACGATCTCCTTCAGGACCCGCACCTTCACCAAGAAGTAGCAAACTTCCGTTTTCCGTCTGATGCATCACAGTAGTACCACGCGGAGTCAGATCACGAGCCGGGCGACCAGGATCACTATAATGATCCTCGTACGAGCGATCCCAGAGGAGGCGAGGCTTTACTGAAAGATTATCGGGTGCCACCACAAACGTCCGCGTCTTCCGGTTCTTAAACCATGATTCGCTCACAAGCGCCAGTTGTCCGCTACCCCAACTTACACCGCTGGATCGCAGTGACAATTGAATGAGCCGGGTTGGTGACCCCACAAATGGTGCCGCCCAGGTAAACAACTCATCTCGCACATCCGCTTCTTTCTTTGGATCGCCTCCATCGCGCGCCTCCACCCAACAGACTGTGGCATCAGTATCAGCGCGCCATTCATAATCGCGCGGACCAGTTGGCACAGCAGAAAAATCAATAGGCACTTCTTCAGCGAGTGGATTATCAGCGAGCTGCTTCTCAACTTTTCCATCTAACGAACGGACCTCAACGCGGTAAGGAAACCGCTCGATTGCAACCTTATAGGAATAAGGACGGTGCGTGATTGCTGTGAGAAGATGCCGACCATCGGGGGAAGGTGTGGACTCAATGTACAGTTCTGGCTGAGCAATTTGTTCAATGCGCCCATCAAGATGCACGTGTGCGAGTTGTGATTGCAAGAAATACTCAAAAACTTTTTCATCGTCAGGATTCTTCAGCAAACCGGGATCAGTTCGCGCGGGGCGTTTCTGTCCATCATTCTCTTGAACGAGCGGTCCGCGCGGCACCATCGATTTTACAGGGGCTGCACCACGATCTCGTGGCACGAGTCTGGCAATAATTGACCCATCCGAAACCCACTTGTAAGGCGGTTCCTGATAGAAACAATCATTGAGTCGAGCATCGATCAGCTGCGCCGCTTGGCGTGATGCAACATCAAGAATCCAAAGTGTAATATCCGCACCGCTCGTAACAGTGAAACCGATTTTGGTGCCATCGGGTGACCAAGAGACATCGGAAATGCGAGCGCCGTCCGGAATTCCTGTAACTTGTTTCGGTTTGGCTGTGGTATCAGTGAGGTCCGCTAAATACAGCCGCGCATATGCGTAAGAGCGGCTGGGTCCGTTCGTTTTAGGATTGATTCGCAAACCAGCGAGTGTCAATTCCGGCTGAGACACTTCCGCGATGGGCGGCAAACTCGGTTGCTCCATCAGCAACATCGTCTTGCGATCGGGCGACAACTTCGCCGTTGGGGTCGGCGGAACATCAACGAGATCAGCAATAGGCTTGGGCGGAACCTGATAGGTGAGCTCATCTGCTAGGGTTCGATCAATCGAAGACAAGAAGGCTGCAAAAACCATGAGACCCAAGGCGTGCCGCCGAAAAATGCAGCCAGGCACCGCAGGCAAGAAAGCTGTCATCTTTAAACGCATTTGCATTTGTCCCCATTCCTTTGAGATTGCCCAAGTAGACTTTTCCGAGCAAAGAGGAGCTATTGTATTACCTCTGACTTCCGTAGATGCAGCAATCGCTGGGAAAGCTCTGGTACATTGGTAGGAGACTTTTGGGTCAGGTTCGAAAATCGGAGAAGCCGCAATGAGAAGCAAATTCCTGCTCGTAACACTGGTGTCTACAGCGATAGGGCAAATTTATACTCCGGCGATGGCACAAAATTCCCAAGGCAGCTATAAGCTTCAGAAGGGGCAACTAGGCGATGGCTCGAAGATAATCCCCTCTCGACCACAAGTTGAAATATTAGATGAAACACCGATCGTCAAGGATCGACGACGCGTAGACAATGCACCAACCTACGAAATTGCTATTCCGCCTCTTCCCGTCTCGTCGGGAGCACACGGTGCAGGTGGCAATGGGACTCCAGATACCAGTAGACCGGGCGTCATACGCCTCACGCCTACAAGAGATGGACGCATTTTGGCGGCTCCTGGGATGCAATCGAATATTCCGGCTCAGGGCATGGCAGCGCGCCGAGACTTGCCATCAGGCACCAGCACCGGTGTTCATGCCCACATGACGACTCCACAAAATCCGTCCGGCGATGCGGCTGGAAGAAAACCTGGATCGATGCTCGGCAGCTCACCAACCCAAGCGCATCATGTAAGTTCACCTGTGGCAGCGACCTATGCGCCTGTGTCATCGGCGCAGGGATCTTCTGTCACGCAAACATCCACGCATGTTAAAGCAACACTCAAAGAGCGCGGACAGCTTCTTAAGTAGAACGTCCTTATTTCGCCGCAATTTCTACGTGCAAGCCATCAACCCATTGTTTTTGCTCGTCCGTGTAATAGAGATAAGCGCGACTGGCGGGGCCTGTGTATGAGCCAGGAACTGCAGCAATCAGACTGAGCGGTACCTGCACCTTAGCGTCACCTGGTAGGGTGCGCCAGTAGAGGACTACTTCGCGACCGAGCACTTCGTAAGCGTCAATCGTTCCCTTTTTCACCAGTTCCTTCAGTTGATCGTGACGAGGCTCCAAGCCTCCTGGCAGCCCAATGATTGCCACCGGATTCGGTATCACATCCTTGGTCTTATTGATCACGGTGACGTTAGCCTCTGTCGACGCTCCTTCCATGACTTTGTCTTGCGCCATCTTCGCGGTTAAGTCGAGTTTGCAGTCTTTCGCACTTGCAGGAGTGATGGCGTTGTACTTGACCGCCAGTGAATATGGCATGGGCCCGCCTCCTTCCATTTTTAGTTCAACTTTGTGGTTGCCGGCAGTGAGTAGTTCGCTCGCATCCGGAAGTTTGATTGCTCCTTGAGTAGATTTGTCGAAGGTAACCCAGTCTCCCACAGACTGTCCGTCCACGTACAACTGCACCTTGCCCGGTGCCTTCGGACGGGCTCGCTGTTTATCGTAGGTGACAATAGAGCGCAGAGCGAGCACTGTGGCTTGAGTGGATCCATAGCGTCCGTCCTTGCATGAGTCAGCCAAGAACTTGATGCTTTTCTCGACGCTGCCCGCATAGGCAGGGTCGCGCAGCCAAGCTAGAGTAGCGAAGGCAGTGCCCTCAACTTCTAGCGAATCACCACCGCTACCCACGATCGAACTCGTGACTCCGTCTATACTACCATCTGCTTTCTGCTTCGTTACCAGCCTATCCATCAGCTTCTTCGCGTCAGCCTTGTTGCCGGCAAGTTGTAGAGCGTTAGCCGCCAGTGCCACCACATAATAGTTTTGGCTGGCTGCGGCAGCGGTCTTGAGGGAATCCAATTCAGGTTTGAGGTCGGAAGCAGATTGTCCTGATTCAAGAAGCGACCACAGAATGTAGGCATTCGAACAATCCTTATCCTCAATCCAACTGTGCAGCGCCCGGCGCTTGCGGGTGAATCCACCTTTTCCATCTTTCTGCTTCAGCAACCATGAGCGAGTGGTGCTGATCATATTTTGATCGACATCGCGTACCTGAGCCATATCTGTAAAATGGAGAAGACCGAAAGCGGTTAGCGCCTCGTGCCCAGGATCTTGGCCGAACCATTCGTAACCCCGATCCGGACACCAGAATCCGACCAGCTTCTTATAACCGACGTCTAGCTTCTCACGCGCTGTCTCAACCAACTTTGGGTCGACTCCAGCGTGCGAGAGAAAGTACTGTTGAGCCATTGTCAGCGGATAGCTAGTTGAAGAGGTCTGCTCGAAGCATCCGTTTGGATCCTGAATCATTCGCTGGAGCGCTTCGGTCAGATTCGCCAATGGCGTCGGATATACGGCAGTATTCGAGATCATGCTCTGTGGCACCACGCCCTCAGGAATGGTGATGGTCTGCACAACTGGCTTTCCAGGTTCGATGATGCCACCGAAAGCTGACTCAATCGGAAAACCCTTCGGCTTAACGGAGAGTGTGCGACTGACTTTGTCTTCGTAAAGCCCAGCCTTGGCATTGAGAACGAACTCTTTTTGGCCGTTGCCGAAGCCAACGTCAATCGGTTGAATCCAGCGTACCCGGTCATTGGCGTTGATTACTACGCTGCCTTGGAGCAACTTTTGCACTTTGAAGTCGCCATTCAGATCGATCTTCAGAGATGGATCGGCAAGACTGCCGATGGTGGCATTAATGAGGGCAATAGGGAGGAGAATGCGATCGCCCGCCGTTACCTCAAGCGGCAACTTGGCCTCGGCATAGAACGGCTGAACAGCCTCCACTCCAACATTCCCCGTTCCGACTGCGCCGTTGCTGGCAAAGGCATCGGCAAAGACGCGGAAAGTGGTGACACTGTCGTTTAGTCCGAAACTTACTGTTGCTTCGCCAGTTGTTGGATCAGTCTTCACCCCAGTATTCCAATACAACGTCTCGGCGAAATCTACTCGGTCTGTAGCCTTTCGGTCGTTTCGCACCTGATGCGCGAACTCGCGAACCATCACCAAATTATTGAGGGAAGACTGGAGTCTAGACATAGGGGCGAACATGGCGCGATTCATCGATGACAATTGTGCCACCTTCGCAAGTCGTCCACGCACGCCGTCTTCGCTATCCTGCATTGGTGATCCTGCTGGCATTTTCTCATTAGTCTTTTGATGTCGTTCGGCTCTACCACCTGCGAAATGACGCTCATCTACAACGCTTGGCTCAACTTGGAACATATTGGCGTCACGCGGGCCTTGTACACGACCGTTTGCCTCTGGTAGCGATAGGTCTTGCTGCACACCTTTCTTGAAAGTGCCTCGCACCATATGTGGAGCGCCGAACGCTGCTGCGAAGTCTGGTTCCTCTCCGATCATCTGTGGAGCAGCCGCATCAAACGCTAACGCGAGAGCAGGTGGCGGTGGCACCATTCGCATGCCGCCTTTAAGCACGGCTATGCGACCCATGTCGGCCATCCCCTTCGCACCTCCCATTGCAGCACCTGCCCATGCTCCGCGACCGACACCCATTCCCCATCCGTTCATTGCAACTGACTGCGGATACTGGCGCGTTGGAATCTTCAGTGCCACCACACGTTGTGCATCCTCGCCATTGGTTTCAATAAACTTGGCTAGCTGCATCAAAGCGAATCGTCGCCAACCTTGCGTACCGAGCAGTAGATCCGTAGCCATTGGAGCTTTAGGATTCTTCGGATCGAGATACACGTGAGCGTCCGCCAGATCCTTCACCTCTGGCTCCAGAAAAACCATCACCGGAAGATGTGGTGCCTGTTCACGCTTCTCCACCATTTCAAGGACACTGTCGTCAGTGACCGTCAGTCCCACCACGGTCGAAACCGGCTTACCGTCACCATCTGTAGCTTTGATAGTTAGTTTCGCAGTATCTCCTGGGACATAAGACTTCTGTCCGGGGGTTATGCTGATGTTGAGCGGTTTAGATGGCTCGCGGAACACCAGTCGTTCAGCCAACGGCACTCCATTCTTATCCCAAACTGTCACAGTTAAAACGCCGTCAACATCTGAGGGAACGTCGAAGGAGACTGGACTTAACCTGCCTCTTTTGTCCACGTTGACGTTGTGGGACGCCACTTGTACTTCGCGTTTCGCAAGTGTCACTTGGCAGTGCTTGTCAGTACATCCGACTTGAACCGATACGGGCTGGTCTCTCTTGAAGATCTCCTTGTCAGAATGAATCAGCGCGCCTTCAGACTTGATCTTCGGCAGAGGGTAGATCGTCTTGATTCCTGCAGGTTCAACAATGCTCAGGAAGTACTCCCTATTCGCTTCTGGAGTAAACTCGAACCGGCCGCGCCCTTCATGCTCAGTGCGGAAGTCTGTGATCGCTTCTGTTTGTGAGGATTTCTTTGACATCAGTTTTCCAACAAGATCAGCCGGTTTGCCGTTAGGTTGGTTGGCCTGGATGTATATACGGTTCTTGTAACCTGCGATCAAATCGCCGCCTTCAGGAAACATCTTTAGGTCCACAGTCTGAAGAAGAATTGGGATAGTTTTCGAAGCCGTTTCGACAACGCCGCCATCTTCAATCACCAGCGCAAGCGTGCCTTCCCCGCGAAGAATCTCGTGAGGCAGATCAAAACTGACGGAGCATAGCCCTTTCGCATCGACTTTGCCTACACCGCCTTTCAGTTCGACGCCGTCAACGCGGGGCATAACCGTTACCTTTGCCCCTTCAGGAATGCCACCCTCCGCTCGCTTCACATCCAAAGTAGCTTGGACCTTGTCGCCAGGACCGTAGCCGTCCCGCAGGAATGTGATCTGCGACTTCAGGCGAGGGGCGCGATAAGCGCGAATGTCGAATTTGCGCTCAGCGGGCGTGTAGCCGTCACTGGGATACTTCACGTGGATCGTGTATTCGCCGCCCGCCTGACCTTGCGGAACTACCCAGGCAAAACCCCAAACACTATTCTGAGCAGAAACACCGCCGCCAGCAACCGTGTCTCCTTTCGGTCCTTTGATTTCGATGGTCGCATACGCGCTCTGCCCGTCAGGTAAAGGCTTATGGTTCGCAGCATTCAAAAGCACTCCGCGAACATAGACCTTCTCACTTGCGCGGTAAATTGGCTTATCGGTGCTGACGAATGTCAGGCAGCGATCTGCACCGCCCAGAACTTCCGTGGTCGCCTTCTCCGAGTGCGGGGCATCTCCTTTGGGTGCAGCGACCTTATTCTGCGAGTTAGCCAACGTACGCCCGATTAAAACGGCCCAACAAGCCGCCAATGCAAGTCCAATCAAACAGAGGCGAATCCAAAAACGAGACATCTTCTATACTCCTTGACCAGGATGAACTTGGATGGCGACAACCAGTTCTTTCCAACTTAGCGCGCTTACCGTCAAAATAAACTGAGGTATTTACTAGTTTTGATTCAGGAGCAAATCGTCCCATACTTCTAGATTGTGGACAGCTCTTGCTTGACACGTTATTCGATATTTACATGAAAAATTTGAATGCTTGATTTCTAGCTTTGCACACTGAACGAGATGAAGTTGTCGGCACAGTTTTTGGTGAAATTTATCGCGATACAGTCTTTAATGCATGACTCAGCGCTTGTGATTAATCATGGACTGCTAAGACAGAATATTTCAAATGCCAGCCGAACCGTCGAAAATCAGATGGTAACAACGAACTTTTGACCCGGCAGGAAACGGTGGAAACCTGCCCACAGATAGGAGTATTTGTCGAAGATTTACCATAGTTCTTTCACTGATGGCATGTCCTTGATTGCCGCGTTCAGCGCCGGTGTATGGACTGACGTCGTAAATGGAGCCATTAGGGTTTACGATGACGTGCAGCGAGGCTACGCCCGGTGTTTCGCGCAGCTCTCGAGCATGCGATTGAAACACATTTTGCACTGCGATTAACCAAAATTTCCACTGCGGACCCAAGCTTGGATTTGCCTCTTCGCTTGAAAGAATGTCCCACCACCTTACCGGAACTTGAAATGCAGGATCAAAAGCTGCCGGGCAGTGCCCGGCTTCGATTGCAATCTTTGGCTCAGAATTTGATCTGTTTCCGAGAGCCACGGAGGCGACTGGAATGTATGAGCTGGCAACTGATCCAACAACGGTTCCGAGTCTGGAGAACGCTCCACCCAAATGAGCTTTGAGCCCCCTGTGCTGTCTGTTGTTAGCACTATCCGCAGTGGCACCAGATCGATCCTGCAATTTTGCTGGAAGATATTCATTTTATTCTGAAATTCTCTTGCGCTCGAACGGCGTTGGCTGTCACAAGTTGCAACGACAGTAGTAAACAATAACCAATCGTCTTTACGAACTTGTTTTGTTTCATGACTTGCCCTTGGCTCAGTACGACGAATGTATCTGCTCGACGTGCATGATTCGTGAATTGTCATGAGCAGGCAATTTTTCACTGCTTGGTTCAATCCAAAGCCACGTAGTTACCTCACCTTCCGCCACAGTTTCGCCACTGTGCTACCGCACTATCAGTTTCATGACCAGGCATGATGTCAGCGGTGCTTCCTACCACTGCCGTACATGCGCTGAATGCAACCATACGTCACTCACGCCGCCAACAGAGGAACAGACACTATGCTAGAAAGCTTTGACGGTCATCAGCAAAAGGAAGCAGCCAATTCAGCTTCTCTCCAGAAAGAACTGGCAGTGGCGGCTCTTTTGACAGCTGGCTTATTTTTGACAAAAGGAAGAGCAGCAGAGGCACTGGTTACAGTAGATGAAGGTGTCATGGCTGGTTCGACTGCGCGCTTTGCTGAGGAGGCGTTGTCTCTCAGTAAGACAGCCCCAATCCGGCACGTGAAGTGTCAGCAATAGATTTGTCCGCAATGCAAGGACTAAAGGTCGAGAAAATTATTCACCACCCAAGCATCGGCAAGACCATGATTCTTCTTGATGGGCGTTATGAACCAATAGAGCTTTACGGCAAAATAACCGCACATTCATTCAGCACGGTAGTTTGACACCGGATTCTAACTGGGTTCTATGCAGCGCAGTCTACGGAAAATCAGACTTGAGGTCAGAGTTCCTCCACTGTCATTTTGTAACTTTGGGCCAGCTGATGTAGATTTTCTTTGCTCATGTTTCTGCCAGGTTATCTAACGTCCAGTGGGACTGATGATCATTCATACATTCAAGAACGCTTCTTTGAAGAGGAGTCAGATCGGTTTGCAACATACGATCTATGGCACCATATTCGATATTGCCGTCTTTGTCCTTCACCCGATCGTAGAGGCTGATCCCATCCTCTTTAGCAAAAAAATTTCTCAAATTATTGCGAGGCAAATCATTAATCTTGGACTGTTCAATTTCTGCTTTGATACCACTTACCCGCTGCAGATGATCCAAACCACCTCTTCGCGAGTTGGTCGTAAGACGACTCACCCACCCCTGAAACTCATCTGATCAAATGAGAAGCTACAACTTTCATAACCGGTTACAGTGACCAGAACGTTACCTATCCAACTGCGGATTGACTTGCATGTGCGATAATGCGCGCAACGAGTCGTCCTGTACGGATTCATGTATCATCGTAAATCTACTTAAGTCAGGGTGCCCCATATCACAGATTAGAATAGCTTTGCTGGTCGCATTACTCCTCTGCCAGCTGCCCACAATAGCGAAGGATCAATTTAGTGATGCGGTTTCTCTGTATAACTCTAAAGACTTTAAAGCCGCGGCTTCTGTATTCTCGAAGTTGACACACACAAGCAAAACGCCAACCTCCTCATATTATCTTGCGCTTTGCTATCAACAATTGAATGCTCAACAGCAGGCTTTAGACTTGTACAAAGCTATTTGCAAACAATGGCCTGGCACAGCCGAGGCTCGTCTTGCGGAAGATTATTTGGGCAAGCTCAAAATTTCAGTGTCAGAAACCGTTCCCGCAAACGGTGAGATCACTCAGGACGACAATTTCGACGGACCACCATTAACAAGAGCAGAGTGGGATGCATTGCCATCAAAAACCAAAATTCCTTTCTTGAAGGAAAATGGACATTTGATGGTGCAGGCAAAAATCAACGGAAAATACTGCAAGGTAATATTTGATACGGGGGCGATTTATTGCGGAATAAGCAAGCGCGATTTCCCAGATGTTGTCCCTGCACTAGAGCTCGCAACAGGTAAGAGAGGATTCGTAAGTCGACCGAATGGTGTCGCCCCAGTAATAGAGTGCACTGCGGAAATTTCCCTGCAAGATATAACGCGAACGGTCAAGCTTTTAGTGATCGACGAAGCGAAGGTCAGCGTTATTGGACAAAATTTCTTCGGGAGTATTCGTATCAGATAGATGATTTCTACATACGCCTGACAAAGTTTCCGTACCAAAACAAGTCAGATAAACCACTTGCGAAGGCAGCAGTAAAAGACAAATATTCAATACCATTCGAACGGTTTCAGAACATTATGCTAATACAAATTGATGTCAACGGAAAAACCGTGAAAGCGATTTTCGACACCGGTTGCGCAGCCGACGGTATCGTCTATCATCCATCGGAGTTTAAAAACTTGGGATTACAGGTAAAAAATCCATTTCCTCAAGAGGGCGTGTCGCAGGGTCCGGATCGTATCATCGCAGAAAAGATCGTCATCGGTCCCATTACAAAAATGCAAGTCCGTGCTTACCCAGCGGCTGGTTTGTCATACCCGTTGATCGGACCCAAAATGTTCGACCGTCCTTACACTGTCGATCAAAAAGATCAGCTGATCCGATTCGACTATTAGTGACTTGGGCAAGTCGCTTTGAAGCTTTTTGTTTCAAGCAGCGCTGCCCAAAATCAAAAGTCCAACAAGGTAAACTCCCCAAAATATGATTCTGACGCGTCGTCGTCCGCTCGCGCTCTGATCATGTGTGAACACTTGTGTTAATTGGACTCCAACCATCACCATCAGCTTTCCAAGATACACAATTAAAAGAACAAAGATTAGTGATATTGCCACATTTGCAAATCCAGCCCAGAAAGGGCCTGCTTTTCCCGTCGAAAGCTCACCGAGCTGTTCACTTAGCCCAGCAAGGTCCCATGGTCCTGCAAGGGCAGGAGGACTGGCCAGAATTGTGGCAAACAGAATAAACAGAATAATGTTTGTGATGCGATTCAAGGACACTGACACCCATCGCTGTTCCTGCTAGTTCTGCCATGATACCAACATCCAACTTATGCAAACGCCGGTTCATGTTTGGAATGAGCCATTCCCTCGATTACAGACTATACCGACTCATTAAAATCACTCGGACTACTCTGCCACCACTAAAATCCTAATGCGTTTATCTGCGTTTGGCGAATAAGCGAAACTTACCCCTTCACCGTCTTTCGAAAATGATGGCGGAATTGGCTTCATTGGCTCGTTGTTTTTCACTGCTGCGATCATAGCGTTTTCGACTTCAACAAATTTCTTTTCGGGAATAGTTATTTCGGCTCGATCCGCGGCATTTTTTCGTAAGGGCTTGATTTTGGTGGCATGCCCATCCTTTGTCAGATGAAAGAGGACAATTGCTCTGAGCTTGCCTGCTTTCTTCTCATCGAAATCTTTCGGTAACTTCAGTTCTTTTGCTAGCTTTGCTTCTTCTTGCTGGCACCATTTGCGATCCTCATCGGGAGACGGCTGGGCGAAGGAAGACGCTGTATTCGCGTAACAAACTAAGAGAGCCCCTAGTGCGAGATGAGCCCAACACGAGGCCGTTGGCTTGTCTCATCAAAGACAATCTGAAGGCTGCCACCGACAGTCCAATTCCATCGAGCTTCGGCTCGTCTAAATAGTCCGTTTGGATGATACTAGGGTGAGTCTCCCCAATCGGGACATCACCCAGAGGTGCAATGAATAAACTTTTGCTTGCCACCATACAAGCTTTCTCCGCAGCTTGCTTTTGCCTGGGAGCCAGTCGCTTGCAGGGTGGCTCCGAATGACGATGCACCCACATTGTCTATTCCTTTCGCTTTGTGCCGTGTTCTTCTTCGCTTCTGATGAAATGGCAATATGTGCACCACAGACCGCTTCGCCACCAAAGAGTTTGCGAATTGAGGATGCGTCTAATAAGCCAAACAAGTCGCGTAAGTCCAAATC
Source organism: Candidatus Melainabacteria bacterium (assembly GCA_003153555.1). Taxonomy (GTDB): domain Bacteria; phylum Cyanobacteriota; class Vampirovibrionia; order Obscuribacterales; family Obscuribacteraceae; genus PALSA-1081. The sequence goes on from PLZS01000078.1 coordinate 46,933, forward strand.
TGCTCCGAGCTTGCAGGAGTTTCGCTCTTTGCAGAAGACCTTCAGTGAATATCTGATCTCACATCGAGATCAGTTCTCCCACCAATTTCCTCCCGATCTCGTGCCTCTTTTGACGCCTAAACTGACTGAACCTTTGGAAGTTACAGATGGGAAAGCAGTAAGGCTCGGAGTCTGGTTCTTTTATGATCGCTCTGCGGGACAAGTTCTTTGTTTTCGTCCTTCTCCTGGCCCCTTTGAATTTTCAGCCTGGGTAAAATGCATCCGAGGCAAGTGGAGCATCGATAATCTCTACCTCCGAAGTTGCCAAAGATTTAAGCTAGATGACTCGCCTCAGCTGCGCTTTTAGCGATCACGATTCGATTACCGTTACGGCTGGGTCCGTGTCTTGTGTTAGTGTACAGACCCTGTCGGGTAGGTTTTAATCGGCAGGTCACGGAGGTCCGGCAAGTGAACGGGCGTTGGATAGTTCAATTCGTGGGCATAGGCTTCATTATTGTTGGGGCAATGTTGACGATTGGAGGACTTCTAGCGGTATCGTCCGGATCGCCCTCGTCACAGACCTTTGAATTTGAAACTGCGCTTTTGCCGTTTTTCTTAATAGGAGCGGGACTGTTTGTGCTTCTTAAAGTTGGGCCCGTGCGCGAGTGCGCGTCCATTCTCGACGAGGCGACCGGCTGGTACAAGATAAAGGCGAATGAAACGTCACTCCGTAAGGCGATTTTTGTAACGGTCGTTGTTGTTTTGTCCGCCGGACTCGAAGGGCTTTTGCTGCACAAATATGCTTCGGGCTCGTCGGCCTTCTCGCCGCTAGTGCCACTGTTGTTCGTCCTTATTGCGCTGGCATGCACGTTGGCAATTACATATGCATTGTTCGAGTTTTTTTATGCCACCAGATTGCAGACTGCCGAATTCCAAGTTGACAGTGCCACGGCTTCCCCAGGAAAGCTCATCCATACGATGATACAGCAGAAAATTAAGCAGCGTGTGACTATCAAAAAAGTAGAAATAGGGTTGCTGTGCTACATGGAGGACTACACAGATAGTGCTCCGGGTCAGTATCAGCATGCATACAGGCGCACACTGCGCCATGAGCAATGGGTCGTTGCCGGCGCCAATCTTAGTTACGACCAGGGCTCAATGATGCAGATCGAACAACCTGTTTGCATTCCTGAAATGGATTCTCCTGTTTCATACTTTCCCCGTGGAACCGCGAATTACACATGGGAGCTCGTTCTTAAGGTTGAACTTCCGTTACTACCGAGCTATATTGCTAGCTTCCCGATTGCTGTGCAGGACCCAATTTTGGAGGAGCAACAGCAAGCCCCGCTCAGTAGAATAGACCGTTTAGCCAAAGAGCTTGAGCTTTGAGCTTATATAAGTGTAGTAGCTTGAGATCATCGGCGCTCGGGATTGAGATCATCGCGAGTTTGGGCGCACAATCATTGAGACTGTAGAGGGACACTACAGATCCAAGCCGCTGGTCAAGAAATTGCACAAACGCTTGCTGCAACTCAAAGACTCTCTCAATCCTACAAATCCACTCATGGAGGCAGTCGAATACTCGCTCAAGCACTGGCTCGCTCTCACTCGATTCCTCAAAAATCCCGATCTTGAAATCGACAACAATGGTTCCGAGATAGCTATCAAAGATTTTGTTCTGGCCAGAAAGAACTTTTTGTTCATCGGTTCTGATGCCGCAGGAAAGGCGACTGCCATCCACCTATCTTTTGTTATTTCTTGCAAGCGCAACAACATCAATCCTATCGACTACTTTGCTGATGTGTTCGTCAGAATTGGATCCATGAAAACCAGCGAAATCTATCAACTTCTTCCGAACCGCTGGGCCCAAAATAGATCTCAACTTAAGTCCTCAGAAACGTCTTCCTAACACGTTCTCAAGGAAACCACACCTTCTATTCCACCTTCACCGGACGCACACGTATCAACTCAAAAATCGGTAAATCGATTTCATTGCTCAGTCATCGGGCGGCGGGAACAAGTAAACATCGAAACCCATTGTGGGCATCAAAAGCGACCGAGGCAATGAATCCCAATGATTGATTAAAGGAGTCATTAATTTCCGCCAAGTCTTATTTGTTGCCAACATTAGAGAGCTGGTAAAAATAACACAAGATAGACGAAAAAGTCGTATTGTAGAAACATCGAGACCTTGCGCACCAAGCGCCTCTAGCATTTCCCTGAGATTCGAGTAACAATGCCACATAATCTTGTGATTTTTTTGATAGTATTCGCAGTCTTTCACGAAGGAACAGACTTCAATTCTGCTCAGACGGTTACCCAACCTGTTGCCAGAGCGACTTTACTAGTAGCAAGTCATAATAACTTCGACTCCTTTTGTAGCAATGATCTCTCTGATAGTTCAATCAACAAAGTTGTGTCCATTCTTAAGGAAGACCCGAATAACGAGGAACTCAGGCTGCATCTGGCCAGCCTTTACGTTGGTCGTGGCGAGACGGCGAATGCTTTGAGTCAACTCGAAATTTGTATCAACCATGATCAGCATGACTGCTTGGCATACGAATTAAAAGCCGACATCCTTGAAAGTATGGGACGCTACGAAGAAGCTGTTGAAAGTCTCACCACCTGCATAAATCTTGGTACTCCGATAATTGCACACTCTAGGCGCGGCGGAATTTATGCAGGTCAAAAAAACTATCGAAAGGCCATTGCTGACTTTAGTTGGGCGATTGAGCACGAAGCCGCACCAGGTGGGGATGCATTTGCGAAGTATGTGGAGCCTTATCGGATACAACGAGGCGATTGCTGGTATAAGCTGGGAAATTATCGTAAGGCGTTGGTGGACTACCAGGTTGAGAGCAACAATGAACCAGTGCCGAAAGATCTATTTGAAAAAATTGCAGATTGTGAACGCCGACTTGGAAAATGAGTCACGATAAAGCTAGGGCTATCCAGGTATCGAATTTTCGGGTCCAGCCGTGCACCATGCCGCCGTCTACGGCAATTATTTGACCAGTGACGTATGTTGATGTTGTGGAGGCGAGCCAGAGAACACAGCTTGTGACTTCATCGCAGGTTCCGATTCTGGCTGAGGGCACCATTAGTAGTATCATTTCTTCTGTGACAGGGTTGCTCATCTCTCCAGAAATCGCACCAATTTTATCAACCAGTTGCAATGATAATAGTACGAGTGTCCGGGATTGTGATGTTGCGGATCCGACGGGGGCATGATGGGGTCAGGAGCGGGTTAAGGGGTGGCGGGATGGAGCGGGGCGGTTGTTGTGATCAGATTTTGGAATTCGGCGGCGGTGAGTAAGTAATCGCTATCGAGGTTGTTGATTGAGAGTGTGGCTCGTTGACGACGTGATGGTTGATTGGTTTGAACTTTTGCAATGAGTGGTTTGGTGGCTAATGCTTCAAAGTCTTTTTCAGAGACGAGAATGTGAGCTTCGCATCCTTTCATGGCAATCGACCATTGCTCAAGCCTTCGCAAAGCATCGATTGGCTTGTGTTGCAGAGCAGCTATTGTGGTTTTCTCTTGAAGCAGCTCCGGAGATTTTCCGAGATAGGCGGCATCAGTCAAAATCTCTTCACTAGCGGCATAATTTCCGTTCAATCTCTGGATTCTGCTCAGCCTTACATAGTCTGTGGCGTCGATATTGTTTGTCGCTCTTCTGATCTGGATGGCATCACCGAGATATTTTTTTGCGAGAGCGATATCGTTTAAGCGAAGAGAGTTTTGAGCGAGCAATTCATCTGTGATGCACAAAGTTCCTTGCTCTTGATTGTGTGTCCAGTTTGAGGAATGAGTGGTTTCGAATAAATTCAGCGCCTGGCGTAAATGCTTTGCAGCAATATCGCACTGTCTCTGAGCAAGTTCGGCGCGTCCGAGTTCCAACAGGCACTCGCCATATCTCCAACTTGTCTCGCCGTGCGCTTGTTTTGTTGCTTCCAACTGACGGGCGAATGTTTGAATTGCAGATGCGTAATCGGAAGAAAGCTGATATGTGAATCCAAGTTTCTCAAGAGCCGTGATGTAGTCCGTGGCATAGAAAGAATCAGTTGCAGCTAAATATGCGGTTCTTGAGACATTGTCTTGTCTGAGTTTTAACGAACGCTCTCGGTCTTTGTTGTAGAGGAGGTAGGCGAGATTGTCTGCTGCGTAAACTTTCCCAATCTGAGAGCCTGAGGTGGGAAAGCACTCCACGACTTTGTTGAAAAACTGTTCTGCCAAGGTTGCGTGACCACATCTTTCGGCTAAAGCTGCACGATTGTAGATGAGGACACAGTAAGTGTAACTGCGAGGCCCAAGGGCCCGCAAGATGTGCGCATCGGCTCTGGCTAGTGCACCATCGGCGCTCGCATAATCTTTTGCAAAAGCCGTGCCATAACAATCCATAATGCCCAGAGTCAATTCTTGAGCCTTGGCATTTGTGAGAGCTTGTGTCAATTCAAGTATGAAAGGTGCGGTATTAATGAGGGCGTGTCTGTGTGTAAGATTCGAGCATAAATATGCACAGAGACCGGTAACGATTGCTAATGCAGCTGCAGCCAAGGGGATGAGCCTTGTGAAAAGTTTTCGTCGAGGCATTTTGGTCAGTCCATCGGGTGGGGTTATTTCTAAGCATACTACCTGGTGGAATGCGGATCAGGGGCAATGATGTGGTCGCGGTCGGTTTTGTGTTGTTGTGGGCTTGGGGGCAATGGTAGATTGCTGCAATCAGGATGGATTGAATGTAACCTCAGCATTGGAGGACGTGAGGGTTTTTGTTGTTTTCAGTGATGGGTACAAGCAGCCAACGTTAAACAGCTGAACTATAGAAGTGTCGACTAGTAACCCATTTCGCGCCTTACTGCAACAAGCTTATCGCGGCAGTGTCTGCCACCAAATACGATGCTCCACGCATAAATCAAACCAGATCCAACAGCATGATCTTGATCAATTTCTGACGCATGTTCATAGTTGCTTATTGCATGATCTCGGGAAATCGAACGCATCAGACAAAAAGCGTGCTTTACATACGAGAAGTCGTGAATTGTCTCAAAACCCTGAATTGTTTTCAATGTGTCGACATATCGAAAGTTTCCATAATCGTTCCATACTGACGATGCGAGCGTTTACTAACCTGCTTCTTCTTAGTTCACTCAGCGATGTCACAGCATGATCTTTCTCAGTAACACCGTTGCGACGCATCCGTTTGCCGCTCAGGTAACACTTTCCTTGAGGTCCATGCGTTCAATGAGACCGTTCGCGATGGTATAAACCACTTGAGGTAATCGACCAGGAAGGCGGTACCAACGTCAAAGTTCATCAACTCGTGAAAAGCCTTGGTGGCGATGTCCTTTCTGATAGCGAAGTGTGGCATGTGTATTTTACACGCAATAGATGCACGAATCTCTGGAGCGGCTGCGCCGCGATTCAGCTTATATTTGACTCCCTTCGTTACGACATCTACGGAGCGACGGCGAACGACTCAACGGCAAGTAAAGGCACCACCTTCGCGCCTCACTTCCTCCGAAGTCTGCCTACGAGGGTCAAACAGCTTGAGAGGGCTTTGGTACCTCCGGCATATCCTCAGTCGCTGCGCTCCTTCCGGTAATCCTCGGAATTTTTCTACTGGAAGTTCAAACGCCAAATCTAACCGCAAGTATTCGGCATGAAGTGCACCGCAGACAGTGGCGAATTTTTCTCGATTTCTATATTTGCAGCCAGTAACAGTGGGTATCAATTTGCCTAGTGGCATCCGAGCGAAGGCGCAGACGGCAGAGACGGGATAGAGCGGCCCGTGCAGGGCGATCGAAAGCAACCAGATGCTGGTGACGATGCGCGTCACACCGGGTGTGGTCTTTTCAAATCGCGCAGATTTGCTTCCGGTAGCGACAAGCATGAAGACGAGAAATCTTTGCTCTAATCGGTGTGCACGACCTCTTGACAACAGCACACAGAACCTGCATAATTCATTCGTAAAATAAGCTCGTTGCAAACCTATAATGTCCTAGAAGATTCCACTATGTCGCGACTAGAATCCTGTCAGCCTGTTGAGAAACAGCCTTCTGCGACTTCTCCACACGCCGGGCTTGGCGTTGATGTCTCCATTGCAGATATCAAAGCCCTAGACCACCGTGGCACACAAAATACTGCTGATCATGTGTTGAACGCTTCTACAACTGATCGCAACGGCAACCTGCATTTTGGTGACAAGGGTATAGACGCGCAGAGTTGGTTTGCACCTCCTCAACGGCTCGTGGATCAGCGCGAATGTGGCGAGTACGAGACTTTCATAAAACAATCCCGCCACCTTGTTGTCACAGATGTGCCTGGTGGAGGCAAACTCTATTCAGATGGGCGTGGAAACACGCTCTCAGAATATCCTGACGGAAGAAAGGTCTATTCAACAACAGACAACAACGGGCCGTATCAGTTAGAGACAAGACCAGATGGCAGCTGGAGTGAGAGACGTACTGATTCCGACGGGGCGTTAACCGTCACAACCATACATCCGGACGGCAGCGGTATGCAAGTTACAACAGGCGCCCATGACACCGTTGGTCCCCAGATGGACACGGTCAACACGATGTGGGGCCCCGGTGGAGTCTTCCAACAGGAAACTAAGTGGAACAGCGAAACAGGAGTTGGACTCATTACTACACCGGGACCGAACGGCGAGCTGACCACTAGTCCATTTTCACACCGAAATTGACTAGTTGACTCCACGATAGCTCCGTTCAACTTCGCTCGCGCTTTCGATATTACGTCGGAAAACGTATTTGTCGGAGCATGCAGCGACGCGCCTTTCCGTGAAGAAGTCGCGAGCCGCCGCTTCTGTGGAGTCAATGGATTATGTTTATATGCGGCAAATCCAATTTGCTTGCTCGTGCAAGAGCGTATCTGAGGATTCGGAACTACAGACGCCAAATTCTTGAATGTCGACGCTGGCAAGTAGGCTGAACGAAATTGTTCTTCCGCAGCCTCCTCACCATCAGATTGAAATTGGGTTCTACATTTGCTCGCCGTCAGCGACCATGTTCGCGTCAGGATCGTTGCCATCGCTTTCATTTAGCAGGTCGATTTCTTTTTGCAACTCAGACCGTTGCATGTTTATGGCGTACCGCTCATGAAATTCAAGCAGTCGTCCTCTGCTTTCAAAAATATACTGGCGGAAGCTTTTACGAGGAGAGTTATCAGGTTCATACGACCGCTTCAGATTCTCTTCGAATATGCTGCGCAGTCTATCTGCTTCTCCAGTCCTTTCGTAGTATTCCTCGCCAAATTGCTTCTTATTTCCGATCCATGACCACATTTTCTTGTATTGATCTTCGGGCAGAAATTCAACTTGCCCCGTTTTCAATTTCTGATCAAGGTTGAGAAGATCTTCGAGTGAACTGTGTTTGGTGTAGACGACGTTATCCCACGACGTGATCTCTGTCATCGCCGCTTCTCATCTGTAAATAACGGACATGGGCGAGGGCATGTTTGATCCCGCCTCTGCCCTTTATGTAATTGCCTTTCGCTACAGAGCGCATCTCATGGTCCTGGTGAATATTGTGTGGACTTAACTTGCTTTCGGAAGGTCTTCGTTCAACATTTCTTGTTCTAGTCCTTCCCGAATCATGTTCACGATGTTTTGTTCTTCAGGTGGTGTTTTGCGCACTACTCTTGATACCGCCATCCTGTACATCTTCGCCATTATTTGATCTGATTGCTCAGACGGTAGCATGAGATAAAACATCATCATAGTCATATTCGAGTCGATGATCGAGCGAACCAGCAAGCTGCAAATTCTATTAGTGCAACTTTTCATCACCCCAATAATTCGATTTGTTGACTTCAAATTTTCTGCAATTAAACGGTCATCTCTATCGCTTTTTGAAATTAGATCGTGGTTATCCATGCACCATCTAATAGCATCGCGAGCGAACTCACCTTTTGTCTTCCCAAGCGCATTACAGAGCTTCGCAAGGGATATTCTGCCAGCTTCGGTTAGCGCAACCGATATTGATTGATACTTTTTGCTTCGAGGCATTTTGTTTCTCCTCAAATGTCGATAAGCTAAATCCAGCATAACACCACCAGCGGTGATGTTGCTTGAACAATGCGAAGAAAAAAAGTCATCGTATCGAAAAATCCGCTGCGGTGGCACATGCGCACCACTCATCTTTTTTTCTTTATCCTTCCTGCCTTCGGCTGGCGACCTCATAAATCAAGGCAGCAACACCTCCAATCAACGGATCAACACAAAAAATCAACGGAGCAATTTGCTCAATCAAGGCAGCCAAATCACCAATCAACGGGGCACCATATCCAATCAATGGAGCAACATCCCGTCCACAATCTCACTTCGTACATGGGTCCACCACGCCACGTCTCTTCAGCTGAAAAGAATTCATAGTCTTCGGCAGTTAAATCATTCATGCCTCATTACGGCTGTGGATCGCGCTCGCTCAAGAGAGTTCGATTGAAAATGCAAATTTACTTGTGGTTCTTTGACTAAGATAGTTGCGGGTTTTGCGGTGTTTCAAATATTTATTCTTTCATCGGGGTGCCTATATTTGCTTATTTGTAATTGACCGCTATGGGCATTGACCAAATTTAAGGCAGACAAATAAGAGATAATCATCGAAGTTAAGTAAAAACGCCGAAATAAATGGACGGCATGACCTCGATGATAAGTCGTTAAAAGTTCTTGCTTGCGACATAGCGATGGGATTAAACAGGAGAATGGTAATGCGGTTCCAAAATGTGTTTTTTGCGGTAATGGTAAGCGTTGGTTATAGTACGGCATGCTTTGCCGATTCGCCGCCGATCGCAATCTCCCTAAGCCCGCAATTCTGCGTTGGCTACTGTGCTCTCGGATGTGCGTTGTCAAACCTGAACCAATACGAGCAGGCGCTGGATAATTTTAATATAGCTGTATCTCTGGAGACGCGAGCGCCAGAATCTACTTATACAGGGCGGGTTGTTTATGCCTTTTGAACAGAGAATACGATGCCATTGCCGACTGCAACACGGCTCAGTTGCTGAATCCACTGCTTCCAAGATCCTATACCCTGCGTGCTTATAGCTATCTTAGGCTTGGTAATTTCCAGCTGGCGGCCGAATTGCACTTTATCGAAGTAAAGTCTATCTTGGCGATACCGCTTCGAAACAACGAGACCGTGCATGGTTGTCTAATCCTGCAGCAATGCGATGAGTGGAGAGTCTGGTCGGAAGATGACATGGATTTTTTGAAGAAAATCGCCGACAAAATTTCGGTAGAAATGTAAGGGCTGATAGTTCTACGAGCAGCAAACTTGCAGACATCAATTGGCTAGTGTTGAAGTAAGCCTAATTTGCCAAATGCACGACTAATTGATTTCGTTCCGTTCCTGCAGGAGCATCTGACTTCTAGCAAAAGGTCATTTAGACAATCCTTGGGGTTAAGAATCAGGGCTTTGCTAAAACTCCTGCATCACACTGTCGCGAGACTCTGTAGTTGACTTTAGTGTTTAGTGAACTGCATCGCATCCGATCAAGCTAAAGCGAGGAATGAAGCGCTTGGGTCTTGTTCGAATGCCTGAATGTCTGCATGCCGCAACCGTAAAAGATCTGCCACTTGAGCAGTTGTGCAATTGCCGAGTCTGATCCAGATCACTTTGGGTGGGTGTCCACGGAGCATACTGCGGTAATAAAAGTCAGAATCCTTCGAGATCCTTGTTGCTGCGCATAAAGCCAGATTGCCTCGTCGCTAGCAGTTGCCATGCCAAGGATATGTACGTGTTGAGAGTTCGAGTACGAATCCGCCAGGTCAACAACTAATCGTCGAGCCAGGTTATGGTCGAACAAAAGCTTCATGCTGCGGTAATGTTGAAAAGTCGACGCTCACGTTCTGCGGCGAACGCCAAGCAGGCGCGAATATCGTCAATAGTTAAATCTGGGAAATCGATGAGAATCTCATCAAACGACATTCCGCCGGCCAAATACTCAAGCACATCGGAAACCGTAATGCGCAGACCGCGAATGCATGGCTTGCCGCTACGTTTCTCAGGATCAATGGTGATGATATCTTTGAATTCCATGCATCGAGCTTATCGTCTCAGTGAAATGAAGTCAATCAGGACTCTACTTGATCAGCTGCAATTGAGTTCCTGTTTTAGTATGGAAAGTTTTTGTCTGCCGCGACAGTGGTGACTTAATTTTCTACTGCGCTCAGAAGTTTTAAATATGTATTGATTAAGCAGGTGCGGAATATACCGGTCGTCAGAACCTAAGTGTTTCGCAAGGTCTCTGGATCCAGATCTACCTTCGAAAGCGATGACCATACCTGATGCAACAATGTTTTTGGAATGACAGTTACAGCGCTTAGTGACTCAAGACAAAGCAACCTACCGTCCTTATCAAAAGCAAGTGTAATCTTTCCGCTCTCCACACCAGTCGAAGCAAGCGCCGGAATAGTAACTCTCGTTGCTACTTCGCCAGCGCCGACTTCTGTCAAATAGAGAAACGCTTTTCCATTGTCTCCATCGTGTGGATACTGATACTTCATTTTGAGAATTACATCCTCGCCCTGATACTCTGCGAGAGTCTCAAGCAAGAGATTGATGTCGTGGGCCGCATGGCGAATTGGACCGGTGCGAGCAGGATTTGGTTCGGTTTGACGTTCAAGCTTTAGCTCAGGACGTGAGCCCGGCGAGAAATTTACCATTCCGATCGCATGCTTCGTCCAAACCAAACCATCGGGTTTGTCGACCAAAACATACCCAACATCAAAATTTCGGTGAAATACATCCAGTATAATTAGTGTTGTTTCTTCGATTGAACCACCAGGCGACAACTGTTTCGCTATCTCACCGGCTTCTTGTCGATATTCGTCGACCGGTGCTCCTACACATATCAGCTCTTCCGGGTCATGTCGCGCTAGGATTTTTTCAATTTCCAAAATAATATCTAGCATAAATTTCCCTGACTGCGACGCATCGTTAGGCTCCGAGACTATCAGCAGTGTGCCATAAGATCGTAATTTAAGCAATTTCTTTCGAGGTTCTCACCGACTTTCGAAAGCTTTGCGCGAAATGGGCTGACCAATTCAATGCCACTATATACGGTGCTAACATAAATGGAGAATCGTTTACTCAAGTTGGCTGAGTGCAAATACATACATTAAACGTTCCTCTCGTGTACAAGCATGTTGAAACATATTCGTCTCACAAGCGCCCAATAGTTTAAGTTTGCTCTGGCTTGCCGCAAAGTCAGTCCATTGTTATTCGGAGAAGGAATGTCGAGATGGTCGACGTCAGATAGACAGTCTGTGCTGCTATCGTCTTCTCCAAAACAGACTTTGCAAATGTCCCAGCTGTTTCTGCGCGGCATAGTCAAACAGTCGCAACAAGGACATTGAAATTGTGGATTCAGATGATTGGACATGCAGTGCTTTACAAAAGAAAAGTCGTGAATTGTCCCAAAACCCCTGCTATTACTGATATTCAGGATTAGGTTGCCCAATCGACGCGTTTAACATTTCGACTACCCCAATAAAAAGGTAGGTTAAACCTGCTCCGCCGGTGATACCAGTTGTTATAAATCTTGCGCCCAGAGGGATTCGAACCCCCGACACCTTGGTTCGAAGCCAAGTACTCTATCCAGCTGAGCTATGGACGCGTAATCATAATGCTAGCGTGGTTTCCTCAAAAACGTCAAGCGAAGTAGTCTTTGACTGGCATCGTTTAGCAATGAAGCGCCTAAATAGGCACTTCATTGGGCTTTGGCAACCCCGGGAGGAACAGAACAGCAAGGGAACCGCATGATCTAGACAACTTGGTCAACACTTTCCATTATTTCTACTCGTTTCAATGGAACGTTGAACCAGAACACACTTCCTTTGCCTTTTTCACTCTCGCAACCCATCGAGCCGTTCATTAACTCTGCAAGTTTCTTTGAGATGGACAATCCCAATCCGGTGCCACCATAATCTTTGGTCGTTAGTGAGCCGTCTGCTTGAATATAAGGCTGAAATAATTGGCTAAGCTGCTCAGATGAAATTCCGATTCCAGTGTCTCTCACTTCAAATCGAACATCAGACACATTGCCAGTGTTTTTGACTACCTTCGCTGACACAATGACTTCGCCTGTTTTAGTAAATTTAACAGCGTTGTTCACCAAATTCAAAAGAACTTGCCGGATTCGATAAGAATCGCCAACAAAAGATCCCTCCAACGAGCTGTCCAGCTCAACACTCAATTTCAAATCACGTTTTTCTGCAAGTGACCGCATAACAGCGGTGACATCATGCAAGAGTAATTCGACCGAGAAGTCTTCTTCAAGGAGCGTGAATTTACCCGACTCTAACTTCGAGAAATCGAGAAGATCGTTTATCAGGGTCATTAAGTTTCTGCCCGCTTCAGAGATTAGAGCTGACAGTTCTTTGGTATCGCCGATGGTGTTCGATGCCGATAACAATTCACAAATTCCGAGCATACCGCTCAGAGGTGTTCGGATTTCATGGCTCACGTTTGCAACGAACTGCGATTTCAGCAGATTGGAGCGAATTGCTTCATCACGGGCTTTCGTTACAGTCTCAATTGCAGCGGCTTCAGTTTTTGCAAACTTTTCGACCGACGTAATGATCCAGCCAATTGCCGCTAACATAGCGCCGCACAAAAGAAGTATTGAGAAGAAAGACGTTTGCGCCAAAAGTCCGGCTTGTTGTTCTCGTTCTAAGAGAAGTCGCTTTTCTTCGTCTTGGACTTGTCCGCTCAAAGATCGGAACTTGTCCATTAAGACTTTGCCCGTGTCTATGTTGATCAACGCTTGTCCAGATTTCCAGTTAGCAGAATCTTTGTTAGCCCTTCTTGCCGCAATAACCTTTTGACTGAATTTGATTTTTTCAGAAGATAGCGCAAGAAGCTGAGGAATAATCGCCTGCTGTTTAGGATTATCCCTGGTTAGCTGGGCAAGTTTTTGAATGTGGCCATCCACTTCCTTGAAACATTTGTCGTACGGAGCCAGATACTCATCTTTTGCGGTGATGAGATAGCCACGATAAGCAGTTTCGCAATCCATCAGACACAACAAGGCATCGTCACTCTCTCGCATCACCACGAGAGTATGGGAAACCAACCCGTTTGCCAAATGCAACTGCGCGTTTAAATACAAAGCAACGCATACAAGGGCTCCACATAAAAGTGCGAGCAAACCAATCAGGCTTCTTTGTTTTCTTCTAAACGCAGCTTGCATGGACATAAAACCTTGAACTCATAGCTTTACTGCGACTAAGGTTGTCCCTCATAGTATACAACGAGCGGTGCAGTAAAAAGTTCCTCTTCTGTGCCTGGACGGCTGTCGAGCCAGATCTGATTCGGCAAAAAACACTTTGATTTATTAACTCCACTCCCTGAACAAGCGAGTTCCGCCGCAGGGAAATTGCATCTCGCTACCTAGTCAAAGTTTGAGACAAACTTCGAAATCGCTGCGCCATCCTTTACAACCCGAAACCAGAAAGACCTCCATAGTCCGCAAACGCTCATACAGCAGAGCTAACCATGATTCTCGGAACGATTTCGTGTCACCTATCATGAAGAAAAGTGGCATCAAAGGGCAGGTCGAGAGGGCGATTCATGTAAGCAAATTTACTCCTGATATACTTTGAACGGCATTAGCCGCCACTAGTTCCTCTTCCGACAGGGAAGGTCATCGAATGAGTATCAAAACGTTCAATGTGCGCACCGTTGCCACGACCCCTTTTAACGATCAAAAACCAGGCACATCTGGTCTGCGTAAAGCCGTAAAAACCTTTCAACAGCCCAACTATCTAGAGAATTTCGTTCAATCGATTTTTGATAGTGCTGGACCTCTAGCCGGTAAGACTATTGTTCTTGGGGGCGATGGACGGTTTTATAATCGCGAAGCAATTCAAATTATTCTAAAGATGGCAGCGGCAAACGGCATCGGCACTGTCAAAGTAGGTCAGCACGGCATACTCTCAACGCCTGCTACCTCTTGTGTGATTCGCAAGTATAAGTCTGCCGGCGGCATCATTTTGTCAGCAAGCCACAATCCAGGCGGAGCGAACGGAGATTTTGGCATTAAGTACAACACCGAAAATGGTGGACCGGCTCCTGAAAAAGTCACAGAAGCAATGTTTGCAATCAGCAAATCCATCAAAGAATACAAAATTTTGGACGCCGATGACGTCGATATAGACAAGATTGGCCGCCAAGAAGTGGGAAGTATGACAGTCGAGATAATCGACTCGGTGGCGGATTATCAGGAACTACTTGAATCAATTTTCGATTTCAAGCTGATCAAGTCGTTGTTGACCAGCGACTTCCGCATGCGCTTTGACGCAATGAATGCGGTCACAGGTCCTTACGGACATTCGATTTTCGAGAAGCGTTTAGGAGCGCCACCAGATACGGTGATGTATGGAACTCCGCTGGTAGACTTCGGCGGCGGCCATCCTGATCCAAATCTCGTCTATGCACATGATTTGGTGGAAGTATTGTTCGGAGCGAACGCACCTGACTTTGGTGCAGCCTCAGACGGAGACGGCGACAGGAACATGATTCTTGGTCGAAAATTCTTCGTCACACCAAGCGACAGTCTGGCCATAATGACTGCCAATGCCACACTGGTCCCAGCTTACAAGAACGGACTATCCGGCGTAGCACGGAGCATGCCGACAAGTTGCGCTGTAGATCGGGTTGCCACAAAGCTCGGCATTCCCTGCTATGAAACCCCAACCGGTTGGAAGTTCTTTGGCAATTTGATGGATGCTGACAAGGCCGCTCTCTGTGGCGAGGAAAGTTTTGGCACTGGCTCCAATCACATTCGCGAGAAGGATGGTATCTGGGCTGTGTTGTTCTGGTTGAATATTCTTGCTGTGCGCAAAGAATCTGTTGAAGATATCGTGCGTAAACACTGGAAAGAATATGGACGCAACTATTATTCGCGTCACGACTATGAAGAAGTTGAAAGCGACAAGTGCGAATCGCTCATGCAGCATTTGCGTAATCAACTGCCAACGCTCAAAGGTAGAAAATTTGGCAAGTATGAAATTGCCACCGCAGATGATTTCAGCTACACAGATCCGATCGACGGAAGTGTCTCATCCAATCAGGGAATCCGCGTAATCTTCACGGACGGATCAAGGATCGTCTACCGTTTGTCAGGCACCGGCACCCACGGTGCAACGCTCCGGATCTACCTCGAGAGCTATGAAGCTGACGACAGCCAGCATGACCACGAGACGCAGGAAGCGCTTGGTGCGCTGATAAAAATTGCGGATGAGTTGGCCACCATCAAAGCTTTGACTGACAGAGATAGACCGACCGTGATTACTTAGGAGACTTAAAGGGACGAGATCAAACTGTCCTCTTCTTCGTCAACCAAGATGCTAGGCGTTCTGCTCACAGATGGAGTGGGATGACCATTCCAGAGTTCCAAGAATCGCTCACCAAGCAAGGTTTGGTCTGCCAGCAGGGCCTCGGCTACCCGCTCAATACGACGCTCGTTTTCAACAATGTAGCGCTTAGCTTGCTGATAACATTCGTCGATTATTCGTCGCCATTCAGCATCGATCTCGTTGGCGAGGTCATCACCAATTTTGGTTGGTCTGTGTCCGTCGTCAGCGAGCTTGACAGAGAACGGCTCGAGACGCGACATTCCGAATTCACTGACCATCGCTCTGGCAAGCTTGGTGGCTTGTTCAAAATCGTTAGCGGCACCAGTATCTTTGCAATTCAAGAAGTACTCTTGAGCAATGCGACCGCCCATTGCTGTCATAATGCGGGCGCGCAGCTGTTCTTCGGTGTATCCGTATCGGTCTGTCACCGAGTGACTTTGCATGGAGCCGAGAGATTTGGTGCGTGGTTCGATCGTTACTTTAGTGATCGGGTCAGCACCAAATGCTTGCAGCGACTGTTGCACTGCGCAGTGTCCTGCTTCATGGAAAGCGGTGTTGCGCTTATCTTCCTGCGACATAGCACGTGCTCGAGACAGCATCGGGTCACCAAACTGAACATAGTCAACACCACTATCGAAATCTTCGAGCGTAATTACTTTATCCGCCTCACTGATCTGATCATGGGTTTTGTTGTTATCGAGCAACAGCTCAATTCGCTCAGCTGCGGAGATGGCGGCCTCATTGCACACCTGTTCGATATCGGCGCCCGAAAATTGAGGCGTGCGAACCGCAAGGTCACGCAATCTTATGTTCGGAGCAAGCTTCATATTGCGAGTGTGAATAGCAAATATTTTCTCCCGACCAAGTGTGTCAGGAAGGTCGACGGACACCTGATAGTCAAACCGACCTGGACGCTTCAAGGCTTCATCCAGCGAATCGACCATGTTTGTGGCAGCCATAACGAGGATACCGCTGCTCGGTTCGAAGCCTTGCAAACAAACGAGCAACTGGTTGAGCGTTTGATCTCGTTCTGAATCTGCACCAGAACTTCCTTGTCCACGTTTCTTACCAATAGCATCGATTTCATCTATGAAGATGATCGACGGTTTGCCTGTTTTCTTTCTTGCCGCAATAGCTTCTGCAAACAATTTGCGAACTCGGCGCGCACCAACTCCGGCGAACATCTCGACAAAAGTCGAACCGTTGGCAGCGAAGAAATTGGCATCCACCTCGCCGGCCAAAGCTCTAGCCAGCAACGTTTTACCTGTTCCAGGAGGTCCAACAGCAAGAATGCCCTTGGGAATCTTGGCACCAAATTGCTCGTACCACTCTGGTGTCTTGAGCCAGCGAGCCACTCTTCTAAGCTTGGCAATTGCTTCTTCACATCCAGCTACGTCATCGAATGTGCGGCGTTCTTCAGGAGCAGCTGACTCATAGTCGGATGATGAGGGATTGAACGAATCCAAACCTGGCAAATTAACATCGAGGCGGCGGAAGACCTTTTCTCCGAACAGAAGAACGAGCGCTCCCAAAGAGCACACACCAAGCAACATCCAGAAGGTCCAATGCAGAGAATTAATAACCTGATCGACTGGCGAACGATGCGTCTCGTTCACCATCACTGGAACGCGCGCGGAGGCGGCTTTCATGAGAAGAGCGTTAGCATTCGAATAATCGACAAGTGTCGGTCCAAGAGGTCTGATATCAGCGATAACGGTTCGCAGCCCCTTAATGCACGTAATCTTTTCGATTAGACTTGGGGTTTCGCTAAAAATTCGATCCAACTCGTAACTTGGGATAGATCGCATGGTTGCCGCTTCTTCCGGAAGACGCGGAGCGTTTTTTTGATTAAATACACCAGCGAAGGCAAGAACGACGAGTGTGAAGACAGCGATAGAAATGGCTATTAGTCCGGTTTTCCGTTTGTTCTTCATGCATACCTCTTGAATTTGGAGCAGCGCTCGAGTGTTCAGTGAAAGCGAGCGACAGCTCTGCAGTAGCCACTCTTAAGCGCTAAGAGGACCTATTTATATCTTTCACCCAACTTGGCTAATGTATGTAAAGTGTTAAGAAACAAAGCCAAGATGAAGCGACGGTGAAGTCTGCACCCACATAACACAATAAGCGAGCGGCTTTTCACCGCTTTTTTCGCACTGATCAGGGCAAAAGTTAGCCCGGTTTGGCGATATTGCTAGTTAAATTCACAATAATGCCACAAATGGATGTGTTAATAGATCAATGTATTCCGTAGAAGTGCAGCTTGTTGGACTTTTACAAGGATATTCCAAAGATCAGGAGAGCTCATGTTCGGCTTTCAAACACGCAACGAAATTAAGAGACTGCGACAAATTTGGCGACCGGCCAAAAATCAATACTCGCGAAGAGCAGATGCGGCGCTTTTACCAATGAACAATGAGAAAGGCAGGAGCACATATGCTCGCCATCTCAACCAAAGCGCCCTCTTTTTTGGATTCGAATCAAACCAAAGCACTTGCGCGATTAAAGTCGCTAATCCGAAGCAGAAATCACGAGCGGCAATCATTCTGTTTAGAGGCAGAGTTTTGGCCTGCGTCTACGGCAAGCACGACATCCCTTATCACACGTATAGCGAAGACGCGTTTCAAAGTTTGCAGATCGACTTAGGTAATCCACAAACGGAATTTAGCGCCCACTCCTTAACTGAAGAAATGGCGCTGGCATCTGCGTCTATCTTTCAAGGATTTCAGAAAAGACAACAATCCCACCAGACACTAAATGACTTTTTCCAGAAGGCTTCCGCAGATATCAGCGAAAAGCAACGTCCAGGCTGCATTGTTCTAAAAGACAACGAAAAACACTCCCGCTTCGTCTTTTATTTTTCGCAGGGACAGATTTTCGCTATTTACTCGTACAAAGACGGCTGGCTGAAAGATCATAGCCATGCAAGCGCCTCGCGCATCGTCGGGAAAGCGAGCGAGCTCTACGGCGAAGCGTTCATGCTGAAAGCCAATACGATCGAGCAAATCTACGATCTCACGTTCAATCTTTCCACCGTTGGAGATACCCTTGCTGACAAACTGCGTTGGACTACAGGCGGATCGTGCAAAGACTCTCTGATGCCAATGGATCTTCACTCCGCAGGACCCAACCTCAGCGATACGTTTAATTGCGATCCCAATGATGATCACAGTTATGCGCTAAAAGCTGTTGCCAAATACTCTCAGCGCCACAAACCGCACTCACACTATTTGGATCCGAACAGATAAGTTCGAGCGCTTCGCAGGAAAAGAGGGCTCGAGCACTACGTTTGGTTTGTTTTCAACCCTGTGCAGCCTTGATGCGCCAGATGCCGGCAAGGATGCGAGCGCTCCCAGGTCTTTGGTTAGCCAACCACTAATCAATAGCTGATCGGTGATATATTCCTGGGTTCGCCTCTAAATTTAAACCGATATCGGTTTAAATTTCTGCGCACAACCAAAGGATGCAGTAGTGGACACTCTAGCCGTAATTTTCGATTTTGATGAAACGCTCATGCCGGATTCAACCTCAGCGCTGTTGGCAAAACATGGCATAGACGTCGAACGGTTCTGGACGGAAGACGCAAAGGCTCTGATAGACCAGGGTTATGACCAGGCTCACGCCTACTTGCGTCTAATCCTGGAAAACGTTGGACCGGGCAAAGCTTTGGGAAATTTGAGAAACAGCGATCTAAGCAAATTTGGCTCGGAACTCGACTGTTACTATCCAGGTGTAAAAACTATCTTTGAGGATCTTCGCCAAATCGTGAATGCAGTATCAAACGATTTGAGAGTCGAGTTCTACATCATATCTGGTGGATTGCAAGACCTTGTGCAGGGCACCACGATCGCCAAAGAATTCGCCGCAATCTATGGTTGCACCCTCGACGAAGACCCTGACAAACAAAGCATCCGCTGGATCAAGAGATGTATTACTTTTACTGAGAAGACAAGATATTTGTTTGAAATCAACAAAGGTATTCGTCCCGCAGATGTGCTAAATCATCACTGTGCGGTAAACACATCCGTAGCTGAAGACAGGCGTCGCATCCCATTCAAGAATATGATCTATGTCGGCGATGGTTTAACAGACATCCCATGTTTCTCTCTCTTGAAAAAACATGGTGGCTACGGATATGGAGTTTTTGATCCAGCACAACAGAAATCAGCGAAGAAAGCTTTGGAAGAATTTATGCGTGCTGATCGGGTGCTTTCGGTTTATCCACCAGACTTTCAAGCCATGTCTGGTTTAGGAGCGATGCTTCGCATCACCGTTCAAACCGTGGCCAACAGCATTGTTTTATCCCAAAAGCGTTCCTGAATTTGTAACCATATTTGGTGCCACAGTAGTTTACCGAATGCTCCGTAAAGCTCCGACGTTTAGAGTGGGGATGCTAGAAGCGACCGCACCAGCGGTCAGTCTGGTTGTTGCTGTTGTTGTTCTAGCCATTCATTTTTTGAGAGACGATAGAGGACATGCAATTGCAGTGGGTGTCCATCCTCGAGCAGCGGATGCGGAAAATTCTCATCTGGATTGGTTCTCATACCAATCTTCTTCATAACCGTCATCGAATTGAGATTAGTTGTAGTCGTCATCGAAACAATTTCATCCAATCCCGCCGTTTCAAAACCGTACTGAAGAGCCACCCTTGCAGCTTCAGGGGCATAGCCTCGTCCCCAAAATTCTTTTGCCAAACGCCAACCGATCTCAACACAAGGGGTGAAGTGGGCATCGAAACTAGGCCGCTGCAATCCGACGAAGCCGATGAATTCCTTTGTGGACGTAAGCTCGACTGCCCACAGTCCGAACGTGTCTTTATCAAATCTGGCTTCGATGCGTTCAATCATTCCCTTTGTTTCTTCAAGAGTCGAAACTTTTGGGAAATGTTTCATCACGATCGGATCGGCGTTCAGCGCAG
Organism: Candidatus Melainabacteria bacterium; assembly: GCA_003153555.1. Classification (GTDB taxonomy): domain Bacteria; phylum Cyanobacteriota; class Vampirovibrionia; order Obscuribacterales; family Obscuribacteraceae; genus PALSA-1081. The sequence continues at coordinate 67,204 of PLZS01000078.1, forward strand.
CAAATGGCTCCAGATCGGAGTCTCTCCACCGGCGCAATTTCAACCTGTCTGTAGTTAGCATCTCAAGAACCCTTGCTTCTCGGAAACTAGTATCGCATCTGATATCAACTTGAAAACCGCAAAATACTTTTGATAGTCTTCGTGTCGGTCAGCTCAAGACTCCTCAATTGGTTCCGATAAGCAAGCCAAGTGCCTTTACGATTCGTATCGTTTTCTGGATGCCATGATGCGCTCATGGTAGTCTAGGCCTGTCTCAGGCGGTCTAATCTAAATGGATCTCAGTTCAGCAAACAGCACTTTGACATTCCGAAGAACGTTCGGACATCATCATGTTTGACCAAACTGGCTTGAGACATTGCTGATGCAAATTTTACAAGCCCGCTGATAGCGGGTTTTTTGTTCTCGTTGGCGCTATTATCAACACAACAAATTTTGGAGCGAACAATGATTGAGATCCACGAACTAAAGACGATGTCTAAAGTCGACTTAGATAAAGTGATGATCCGAGCTAACGTAGATATCGATGAAGTCAAAGGCAGCGTCGAAAAAATCATCGCCGCGGTTAAAGCAGAAGGTGACAAAGCCCTCGTCAGGTTTACAAAAGACTGGGACGAACCAAGCTTTGAACTGTCGCGATTAGTAGTAACAAAGGCTCAAATTGACGAGGCTTACGCAAAAACCCCGAAGCAAACAATCGACAAAATAAAAGAGCAAATCGAACTAGCTCGCAAGTTTCACGAAATTCAGCGAAAGCAAATTCTTGACTGGCAAATTGAAATTGAAAAAGGAATTCTGGTCGGGGAAAAATGGACTGCCATTGATGAGGTTGGACTCTACGTTCCAGGCGGCAAAAATCCATTCCCCACAGTGCAGCAAATTCTCGCAGTTGCAGCCAAAACTGCTGGGTGTAAGCGCATCGTTTCGTGCATCTCCCCTAGAGGAGACAATTTTGAAGTGCTAATTGCGGCAAATGAATGCGGCATAACGGAAATCTACAGGGTTGGTGGCGCTCAGGCTATCGCTGCTATGGCATACGGTACCGAGACGATCAAGCCAGTCAGCTTGATCGCTGGACCTGGTAGTCCTTATGTGACCGCTGCAAAAATTCTTTGCCAGCAGAAAGTGGCAATTGATATGCCGGCAGGGCCAAGTGAAGCGATCATTCTCGCAGACGGCAGCGTGCCTCCTGAGTTCGATTTGCAGACCAAGGCTCGTTACTGTGCCGCGGATGTCCTTGCGCGTGCTGAGCACGGACCTGATTCGGCTGGAGTGCTCGTAACGGACTCAATGGAGCTAGCGAAATTAACCAAAGTAGAAATAGAAAAGCAATACGAAACCTTATCGCGCCAAAAATACATTAAAGAAGCTCTTTCAACTTACAGCGCTTTGATAGTCACTCAGACAATGAAAGAAGCTATCGACTTCACCAATCAATACTCTCCTGAGCATTTGGAAGTGCTGGTGCAAAATCCTGAAGAAACACTAGATTTGATTCACAACGCTGGGTCTGTTTTTCTTGGCTATTACAATCCCGTCGCCACTGGCGATTACGCGACTGGAATCAATCACATTCTGCCTTCTGCTGGATGGGCACGGCAGACGTCGGCTGTGGGTGTATGGACGTTCATGAAACGGGTTCAGTATTCGAGCTTAACCAAGAAAGGGCTGGACCGTTTGAAACCTATCGTTCAAACAATTGCCAATGTCGAGGGACTGGATGCGCACCGCCGAAGTGTCGAAGTACGTTTTGAATAATTGAAGGAAGATGTTCAGTGCTTCTGCTCACCGAAATTCAGAAAAGACAGTTCAGCGATAAAGCGGGAGCGGAGCTCGAGCTACTGCTATTTTTGAAAGAGAATGAAGATAGTGCAATCGCCAAAGTTGAACTTCAACCTAAACCTGAATCATTGAATTCGTTAAATGGATTCGTTACTTACGCAAGTGGTGAACGATACTTTTTCAAAACGCACACGGAAGAAAATGAGAAGGTCTCCGAATACTATAACGCAGAGGAACTGGCTCGGGCAGGCTATCCAGTCATAACTTCAAAGCAGATTACCCAAAAAGTCGGTAAGCAAATAGTCCTCTACCAGATCATCACCTATCCAACTCTCTTTGATCTTATGAAAGTTGAGGAGGACAAAGCACTTAATGACACCAGATCCGAAACCAATGCCTCAACTGGATCGAAAACCAATGTCGCAACGGAATCGAAAACCAATTCCGCAATGGGATCTAAAGCTATTGATGCCACCACATCTGAAACCATTGCCGCAACCGCAGCTGTAAACTTTGCGAATAAATTATTGGCTGGACAAATTCAACTCGACAAAACTGTTTTCGACATCTACGCAAAAACTCTAAGTCATTCAAGCAAAGAAGAGCAATCAAAAGCTCCCATCCATCAGCTTTTCTCTCATCGCCTGGCTGATGATGGACGCGTAGGATTGTTCTACAAACGTAAAAGTATTCAACTTGGCAGCGAAGTGGTGCCTTTCGAAACCCTTGCAAAAATGAATTGGACCATTAACGGCGTAGATTATTCCGAATCTATTTCGCAGTTAATTGATCGAAGTAGAAATGATTTAGCGCCCAGGCAAGGTCCTGCAATAGCGGGACATGGAGACGCGCATAACGGCAACATTTTCGTCGATCTCGAAAAATCCAAATTTTATATGTTTGACCCGGCGTTTGCCGGCCGGCATCATCCTCTTTTAGACCTAACCAAACCATTGTTCCATAACGTATTTGCACGGTGGATGTATTACCCGGAACAAGTTATTCATGAGTTCGATCTCAAGTTCGATCTTCATGGCGATCGAATCGTAATCGAACATTCATTCAAACCAAGTGTGCTGCGGCTGGGTCATCTGAAGACCAGAGTGGACAATGTGTTGCGACCCACCGTCGCACTCCTCAATGGCACTGGTGATTTCGATGACAGCTGGCGAAGTTTTGTACGCTCGGCGTTATTCTGCTGTCCATTTTTAACCGTCAACTTGTTTGCTGAATATGTTCCAAACGGAACTCTCTCTGAACGCTATAAGCTGCCAATTAAACTGCTGGGACTAGCAATGGCTGTTGAATTGGGAGCGATGGCGCACAAGGGCTCAAATCAACTGACGGATATTATCGATGAGGTTTTTGCTTAGTGAAGGAACAGCGTATTTTCCTATTTGACGTAGATGGTGTGATCGTCAATCCATTGGCATATCGCCTTGGCATCACTAAAACTCTCACCGAATTGGCTGAAAGAATAGGATTGCAAGACATAAAAGCAATGCTTCCCAATGAGCAGGAAATTGCCGCCATGGAAGCTCACGGCGTTCACGACGTTTGGGACATGACAAACATTATCTTCTGCGATATTCTCACGACCATTGCTTTGCGGATCAGCCCGGTTGAGGCTCTATCTAACTTGCCGCACGATTGCACCACAGAACAACTACATGCGCTCAAGCTTCTGAATCCTTCTATTGCAAAACCAGATTATCTGAGCCTGGCGCAGAGCATGACGCCAACAGGTGCGGACACACATCCTCCAGATATTGCTTTAAACTTGTTTTGCACGAAACTAACCCGCGTCTGTCAACACGAATTGTGGGTCGACCTTCTAAAACGATTTTTGACAGGCACAAGATCAGTTTATTCAAGTTATGGAACGAGGCTTTTTCAGGACATTATCTTGGGTTCGGACGATTTTGAACGAACCTACAAGTTAGGTTCCGAAGACAAAGGACTCGGTCTTCTGCGGACTGAAGACAAGACGCTGATCAACCAACAGACTGTAGACGAATTGCTTGAACTAAATCAACAACCATCGTGTTCGGTAGGAGTTTACACCGCCCGCCCAAGTCTGCCACCAAAACGGGCTGAAGTTTCGGCGCTCGGTTATTCCCCAGAGGCAGAGATTGCGCTCGAGTCCGCTGGGATGCAATCATTCCCTCTGATTGGAATGGGGATGATGGAATGGCTAGGGAAGCAACACAGTGAGCGCACCGAAGATCTAACCAAGCCAAATTCGACACAAGCACTAGCTGCCTTAATAAACACAATTACGAACGGCGACGATGTGGTGGCACTTCAGGATGCATACGCTATTGACAAACAAGCAAAAGATCCCGAAAAGACTCCTTTGCGTTCCATCAAAGATAAACAAACAATCGTCTACGTTTTCGAAGATACCATATCCGGTATCGTACCTCTACTAAAGACCGCCCAGATGCTGCGTTCAGCCGGATACAAAATACAAATCGAACCTTTGGGAATAGCCACAAATCCTAACAAAAAAACCGCGCTGCAGAAACATTGCTTACATGTTTTTGCTGATGTCAACCAAGCTTTTGAATTTGCCACTCACAGCAATGGTCTGCAAACCGAGTCAAGCATGAGAGATGAGTAGTTGACACAATCGTTCGTGAGCTAGGCAAGCCAGCGATCAATTCGATCGAAAGCTTCGTTTAGCTCGCTCTCCTCAGCGCCAAAGGACAGCCTGATATGCCCTTCTCCTGTTGGACCGAAGGCATTACCGGGGACCGTAATCACTTTTGCCTCATGCAAAATCTTCAAGGCAAAATCCATGGAAGAGATATTTCCCATCGAGTATTTTGGAAAAACGTAGTAGCCACCTTCCGGTTTCACGTATGAAAACATTTCAGGCAATCTGTCCAGCCTAGAGCAGACTAGGTTGCGACGCCTGGTCATCGAATCCACAAGTTGTCGTACACTTTCATCTCCTGGTCCATCCTTACCATTCGTACCACTCAAAGCAGCCGCGGCAGCGAATTGAGATATGGTTGGGGCGCAGATGGCGAAAGCGTCATGAACTTTCAGTACTTGTTTGATCATTCGTTCTGACGCATACATGTAGCCCACCCGCCAGCCGGTCATACAGTAACGTTTGCTAAAACTGCAGGCGGCAATGATCCGATCCTTGATTTCAGGAATAGAGAGCAAACTGAAATAGGGAACGTCGTCGTAAACAAGAAAATCGTATGTCTCATCAACAACAACAAACAAGTTGTGTTCTAAAACAATTGCAGCAATCTCTCGCAACTGAGCTTCAGAAAAGACCACACCGGTCGGATTTAAGGGGCTGCAAATGATCAACGCTTTCGTTTTTTTCGTTATCGCTTTGCGAATTGCGTCCGGGTTTAGGCTCCAGCCATCGCTCTCTTGAAGTGGGACGAATTTAGGTTCACCTTCTGCGAAGAGTATTTGTTCGATATGAGATGAGTAGGTTGGGGAAGTGAGGATTACCTCGTCGCCCCGATCCACTATCGTTGCGATACCAGCCGCCAGAGCCTCCATGCCACCACAACTAACAAAGAGCTCGGTCTCTGGATCGATGAAGTCAATCTTCCTTGTGCGCATCAGATCGCGTGCGATCAATTCCTTTAACTTAGGAATGCCTGGCTGCAGAGAATACTTGCCAATTGAAGCGTCACTGCGCAGCGCCTCAATTACCGCTTCTCTGATAAACTCCGGAGTGTTGTGCGATGGAATACCTTGTCCAAGCGAGACACATCCTGGAACCTTGCTGGCAAGCAATGGCATTTGTTTGATCGCTGACACGGTGATCTGGGAGACTCTTCGCGAGATTCCAGTTGTGTCTTCGCTTTGTCCGGCGCTTTTATAGACTGACCTGCTTTCCATTCCAACTCCTGTTAAGTTATTCGATCCATTGAATATTCAGACCACATTTAGCTGGACTTCGGACGACGCAGCTCCCGCTGAGGACTCGATCAGTTAGCGTCTACGACCAGCAAGTTCGGCTTCAATATCTTTCCAGTCAATCCCTTCGTCCACAGCAAGCACGCTGGCAAAATAAATCAAATCTGCGATTTCCCAACGCAGATTTTCCTTGGACGAATATGACACCACTTCATACGACTCTTCCATTATTTTCTTCAGGAGCAATCGCCTATCGGCAAATAATGTAGCGGTGTAGGATTTGGCGGAGTCAGACTGTTTGCGTGATTGAAGGGTTTCAAAAAGTTCAGAAAGTGAAAACTTACGATCCGAAGTAACGGAACCAAAACAGCTGTAAGTCTCGTTGTGACACGCGGCTTTTTCTTGTCTAACAGTAAATAACAGGCAGTCTCTATCACAGTCAACGCGGCAAGAGATCAAGGTCTGAACGTTTCCTGACGTCAATCCCTTTTCCCAAATTTCATTTCTAGACCGGCTAAAATAAACACCTTTGCCTTCCTTCAACGCCCGTGTTAGTGACTCCGCGGAACTGTATGCCATCATCAACACTTGTCCAAATTCATCCTGGACGATTGTTGGAATCAAACTGTTATCTTTGAATTGCACACTTCGAACAATCGCATCGACTGGATCGATTCGACCAGTGTAAAGGGCCATTCCCACTTGCACATCAATTCCAAGTGCGGAGATTTGCACAATTTCCTCCGTTTCAGCGATGCCACCAGCGACAGTGAGCTGACCGGGCAGTTTTTTCTTCAGCGCCTTTATAGCGTCCAAGTCCATGCCATTAAGACAACCTTCGCCTTCCACAAACGTCGTCAGAAACCCGGAACAATAGGGAGCTAAACGTTCTGCGCGCTTCCAAATCGTCTCGCCAGTAGCGTTTTCCCAACCCTGATCGACAACGATTTCACCTTTGTGATCGAGTGCCACCATCACTTGCTGCGCTGAAAATTTCTGCAAAAATTCAGGCGTGGCCATAGTGCCAACAATTAAGCGCTTTGCACCTGCTTTAAGAAACTCCCTGCCCGTCTCGACATCGCGGATGCCACCACCGACCCTAACATCACAAATGCGACAAATTTCTTTAATCAGTTCACGATTTTCACCTTTTCCAAGTGCAGCATCCAAATCGATGACGGCCACTTCGCCGTAACGATTAAACTCTGCCGCCAGCTCAAGGGGAGTGCGCTCGCTTTGAAGGACAAACTCCTTTCCTTGTTTTAGTTGAACAGCCTTGCCGTTCATGATGTCAATGCTCGGTACTAACATAACGAACCGCTATCCCCCTTTGATGAAGTTCAGTTTTTACCTGGTTGATAGTGAACAATCCGTCGTGAAATATACTAGCTGCTAAGGCGGCGTCTGCATGTCCGGCGGAAAACACATCCACAAAACTCTCTGGATCACGCGCGCCACCAGAGGCTATAACCGGTATGGGCAACTTTGAAAAGGCTCGCACCATCTCGATATCGAACCCTTCTTGTGTGCCGTCAGCATCCCATGAGGTGAGCATGATCTCGCCCGCACCTCTGCGCACGCATTCCTCGCCCCACGCCAAGGCGTCCATCCCAGTAGCTACTGAACCGCCCTTAATAAGTACTTCCCAAATAGAACCATCTGGACTAGAACCATCTGGTTTAACACGCTTTCGAGCATCAATGGCCACCACACAACATTGTGAACCACAGGCGGTGGCGATTTCCTCAATTAGTTCTGGTCTGTTCACGGCCGAGGTATTGATTGTTACCTTGTCAGCACCTAGTTCTAACAACTTTCGCACATCCACGAGCGATGATATTCCACCACCGACAGTAAAAGGAATTGAAAGACTCTGGGCAACGTCGCGCACAAGATCAAAAACGGTGCTACGCGCTTCCTTGGAGGCCGTGATGTCTAAAAACATCAACTCGTCAGCCCCTTGTTTTTGATACTCGTGACCTAGTTCAACGGGATCTCCAATGTCGCGAAGATTTTGGAACTTGACACCTTTGACGGTGCGCCCATTGGCGACGTCCAAGCAAGGAATAATTCTTTTGCACAATCCGTTAAGCGACATCGGTCAACCACCGTGTCAGTAAACGTTCACCCATGTCGCCACTTTTTTCGGGATGAAATTGAAATGCAGTTATGTTGTCGGTTTGAACCGCAGCACAGAAGGTGCGGTAATAGTTTGAGTTGTAGAGAGTGACTTGATCAGACGTTGGTTGTGCGTAGTATGAATTGACGAAGTAGACATATCCCCGCTCCCAGCTAGGGTCGTTAGAGGGTTGGATTTCATTCCAGCCTATTTGAGGAACTTTGCCCTGGTTAAACTTGAGGACACTGCCTTTTACTAGTCCCAATCCCTGCACCCCAGGAGCCTCCTCGCTCTCGTCAAACAGCACTTGCATACCGACGCACACGCCCAGAAAAGGAGTTCCGGTTTTGACCAATTTACAAATTGTCTTGTCGAACTCATTCTCTTTTAATGATGTCATCACAGCACCGAAGGCACCAACTCCAGGCAAGATTATAGGACGAGAGCCATCTGGTGGATTTTCTGCTCCCACCAGTCTGAACGGCACTCCCATCCTTGTCAGGGTGCGGCTGATACTGCCAATATTGCCACCTGCAGAGGTGACTAAATCGAGCTCAACTTTCATACAATTGTGGCCACTACTTGTCATAACCAGCGACGATTTTTTCCACTTTATATTCGAGAATGTCTCGAGCTCCCATTGCCACCAGAGTCGGTATGAGATCCGGCACTTCTTTGACTGGCACAGCGATCTTAATGGCGTAACCGTCGCCGTTATACAACTCGGAAATCGTCGGCGCACGCATGCAAGGAAGATTCGACACTACTTTTTCGAAGTCTTCTTTTGAAACGTTCATCTCCAACATCACCTTTTCCTTGGCCAGAAGAGTGCTCTTCATAAGCATCGTCATCTCTTCCAACATCTTGCGTTTGCTTGGATCTTCAAGCGCTTGCTTGTTACATATAAAACGTGTTGTAGAGCGCATCAATTCTTCAACAATGATCAGACGGTTATGCTTCAGCGTTGTACCAGTCGATGTGTTGTCAACGATGACGTCCGCATCTTCGGGAGGCAGGGCTTCGGTGGCTCCGAAAGTCTGGACAAATATGGCATTCAGGTTATTTCGCGATATGAATTTCTTGGTCAAATTCTGATATTCGGAAGCAACAATCAGTTTGCGGCCAAAGTCCTTCGTCCTGAAATCATCATCTCCGACCAGGTCTTCAGGCATAGCCGCAACAATCTTGACAGGATCAAACTTCAGATCAAGAAGCTCGACAACGTCGGCGTCTTGTTCGATAATCCAGTCGTAGCCGGAGAATCCACAGTCATGTCTGCCCAGCGCTATAAGACTAGGAATATTCTGAGACTTGAGCAGTTTTGTGATCACAAATGGATCCGAACAAAGAGGTCTGTAGGAACGTCCATCAGCCAAGAAATTCATGCCTATTTGGCTCAAAAGAGTCATCACCTTATCTTGGATTCGCCCCTTCGGAATAGTCAGCCGAAGTTTGGTTTTATCGCTTCCTGCAAGACCTTCTGTAGTCTGCGCTGAGCCTTTTGTGGAGGTACCAGTGGTTTGGTTATTGGCCATGATTCGATTCCTATACTATTGAACAAAAAAGAGCCCGCTGGGAGCAGGCTCTGAACAGTTTTTCGTGCGTAAACGCAAGCTATCTGTCAGTCCGCTCCAAACAAGAAATGGTGATGATGATGGTGCTCGGCATGTGGAGCGCCATTGATCAGTTTGGTAGGTGACAACATCGTATTCATTGCATCTTGCATAAGGACAACTAGAGAGAGGTTATCACTCGGGACTGCCGCTTGGCAAGTTCGCAATACGAATGTTTAAGCGCCCTTGCGGGTTGGCGCTAGCTTCTAGGAGTAAGAATGCGTGCGCCAACCTCGTCTCGCGGCGAGTTTACTACGAATAACTGTTCGAATTTCTTCCAGTGTCAAACACGCCGCTACTGCCTGCCAGATAATCTTCCTTGGCTTGGTGCGAACACCTCGATCCAATCCGCGTTGCCTCAATGCATCAAGAGCCTCTTCCCGCCAGAGAAGTTGAGACAATGAATAAGCGTCAACGTCGAGGTTTTGCCTGGATGGCCAGATCTCGTTCAAGACGGTGACACCTTTTGTGGTGCGTGAAGAAATCAACCCCCACCATTGAGGCACCAGTTGAACCGCCTTTGGTACATGACGTTCATCTGCCACCAAGGTCATGCGATCGAAGATTTTATTGTAGATATTTTGTTGTGATGGTAAGCGATCGAGATTGTCCGAATAACTCTTGATCTCGTATCCATGCAGCCGTGAGTTGATCACGGCAAGATCCACTCTGAAAGCACCTTCCATCAAGCCAAGCTCATCGACCACCAAACTACTAGGATGGGCAGCCAGAATAGAGCGTATTTCATGATTGTATAAAGCCAGCCGAACGTCTAATTCTTTCATAGGACGTCTACTACTTTCACTTATGGTGGCATTTTTGGTGCGCCAGTGATCAAAGCATCGCAACGAAAAGCTGCTGAGCTAATTGGTATCATACAGATGCCGCTCGGTAAGTGCAACCATCGGCGATGCCAACATTTATCGGTTAGTGCGAAAAAAAGGAACCGGCGTAGGAGGAGTTAAATGGTGAACCCATCATGCCGCCGCTAGATATACGTCCAAAAGAATTGCTCGAACTCATTGAGCCGAATCCAGGAGAGTACGATCCATAGGATGACGGATATGAACCACCAAATCCAGTGCCCATGCCCATACCATAGTAACCAGTGCTCATGTTCATCGAACCGACCGCCCCGACTGCGAGGCTGCCGGCACCAACAGCAGCTGAACCAGCGATTGCCACCACCTTGCCTAGCTTGCTCAGAAAGGAGGAGTGTTGACCCTTGTTCTTATGTTTTAGCGTAGGAGTGTATGGATCCGAGACTAAAGTGTTGTGTTGGGTGTAATTCGGGGTGTAGTTTGCGGTGTAATTCGTCGGCGTGTAATTCGGAGTGGCAAATGGCTTCAACGTTTGTGCCGTCTGAGTCGATTGCGACTTAGATGGGTCAACTGCTGGTTTGACACTCGCCCAGAGCTGATCGACCCGAGTCTTCATATCTTCACTAGCCGATCCTGTTGATGATCCAAACACACTTGCTTCAAGAGTCTTGATGCGTTGAACCAGAGCTTGATTAGTAGTTGGGTGTCCAAAAACACTATTTTCCAGAGCAGAGACCTTATCCAGCATCCCCATACTGCGGGAATGCGGGGTGGAATCAACTAAATCAGCCAGTCCGCGCAGACTTTCGGCACTTCTAGAGAAATTGTCTGCCGGTTGCATACCGTAAACGTCTGCGTACGAGCTTAATTTGTCCACGCGAGTGGCCAGATCCTCAATCTGAGATGGCTTCCCATACGCTTTGGTTTCGAGCCGACTTAGGCGTTGTCTAACTGGCTCACCTGAAAACGTTTTTCCCAGCACAGCCAGTTCCAATTCCGAAACACGAGGATAAGAACTTCCACTGGTGTCCTTCGCCTCGCTGAATGGTCGGGCGGACGATGAGCTGGTGGGAGTTGCGCCGGTGGGAGCTGTGCCTGCTCCAGTCCGACTGACATTCGCATTCGAGGATGCGGCGACAGCTAGACCAGCGCCATCAACGGCTTTCGAGAGTTTGGCGACCCGCTCCTCAACTGAACCGCTTTGGACCTTGCCAAATACCAATCGCTCCAAGCGATCGAGTCGCTCAGGCGGCATTTCCTTATCGTACTGATGAGCGAAAAATTTCACTTCCAATGGTCCCAGATCTGCCAGCCTGACCAAAGCGTAAGCAGGCAGGGAGCCAAAACCAATCAAACTGAGGCAAAGTATTTTAGTAAGGTAATTTAGAGTGCTCTGCATCATTAAATCCACAAATGCTTCTATTTACGTTGTACCACTGACAACCCCTCCTTAGCCAAGTTCAACCCTCTTGTTACGGAATGCGACCAGGCAGTAGCCTGGTTGACTTGTTCGGGTGCGATTAACGGCAACCACGGCTCTGTCCGCCGGTCGCCGCTTCAACAGGGAACAACCAGGCGGAAGCCATTGTTATAATCGGCACCCAATTAAGAGCTTTTGACGCAAGCGTCGTCACGCCGCAGACGCTTTGTTTTCGTTGTCAGCGGTATCAATTTCCTGAAAATCCGAAGAGGTCCAATATGGCGATAGTTCAATCAATACCCACAAAGAAGAAAAAAAATATTGTCGACATCACCGACCTAGTGGAGAAAATGCTGCACAAATCATCATCTACAAAGAATGGTTTGTGCCATGTCTTCGCTTTGCACACCACGGCGGCAGTAACAACAGCTGATCTTGATCCCGGCACCGACCTGGACATGTTAGACGCGTTTGAGAAGATGGTGCCAAAGCTAAACTACAGGCATCCACACAATCCCGATCACGTACCGGATCACATTATGTCCTCGGTAATCGGACCAGGTGTCTTCGTTCCAGTTGATAACGGCAAACTTTTGCTTGGCACATGGCAGCGCATCGTTTTGGTCGAGTTGGACGGTCCAAGAGATAGACAAATCGCTGTGTCATTGATCAAAAGTGAAATTTAGCCGCACGTCAACAGCCGACATGAATCAATAGCGGGGCAAACAAACCATAAACAACACTAGGCTAATTCGACCGAACTGGCCGGCAACGAAATGATAAAGCTACTGCCTTTTCCAATCTCGCTTTCAACTTCAATCAAGCCACCATGAGCCTCGACGATCGCTTTGCTAATTGCCAGGCCCAGACCCGTGCCACCAAGCTTTCGCGCATCGTCTGGACTGACCTGCTTGTATCGCTCAAAGATGGTATTTAGAAGTTCGGAGGGAATTCCACGCCCTTGATCCTGAACACTAATTTCAAACCACTGCGTCGTTTTCTTGCAATCAAGAGTGACTGTGCTTCCCGGTGGCGAGAATTTGATCGCATTTCCGAGAAGATTGACGAGAACCCTAATCAAACGATCCTCATCGCATCTCACGTATGCCGCCAGTTTCGATTCAACTATGGTGATTGAATTCTGCGCCGCGACCGCTCGAACAGAGTCAGCCGAACGGCGAATGATGTCGGATAATCGCGCCTCTGATATCACGAGCGTTAGTCCACCGACTTCAATACGCTCGATCTCGAGCAGTTCATTGATCAAACTTAGAACAGTATCAACATTTTGATACGCGCGCTGAAGCCATTCCTGCGTCTGCTCTGACAGTGGCTCCTGATGCGCTTCTAAGACGAACTCAAGCGAGGCTTGTACGTTTGACAAAGGTGTTCGCATATCGTGACTGATCATTGAAAGAAAATCTTGCTTGCGTTGCTGAGCAATTTCCAAAGACTCGCTCATGCTGTGAAATGCGCGGTCTACTTCGGTGATTTCATCGTTACCTGTCACTGGCTTGTTCAGCCTCTGTTTCAGCCCGAACCGTTTGGCATTATCTGCCAAAATCGCCAGCCTTACAGTCAATCCATGTGTGTAAAAATACAACAGTCCAGCCGCCGCAAGAACGTTGATGACTACAAGAATTATGATCGAGTTATCGCGCTGACTGCGCGCTTTCGGCAAAGATTCAATATTCACTTTGTACTTGGCAAAATCTGCTGCAAGCACTTCATGCCTGAGATCGAAGAGCTCAGTCCATAAAGGCATAAGCGTATTGTCGGTAAGATTTTTCAGACCTGTTTTGTCAGCTAGATAGGGAGAATTTTTCTCTGACTTCTCCAATACCGAGTACAACCTATCGATCAATAAAGACGACTTTTTTATTCTTTGTTGTTGTTCCGAATCGTCTTTAAGCACTGAGTACAAACCAGCGAGTTCCGCAGGCATAGCCTGTTTCGAAGATTGATATATCCTGAGCGAATTTGTGTCATCCGAAACCAGGTGAATGAATCCAGCAAGATTGTTGGCGAACAAGAGAGTCGATATCCAATTACTTCTGCCAATCACGCTTTTGTTGTGAAACTCTTGTTCCGCTAGAAACTCTGCTTGTTTCAACAACCAGCCATAAAACACCAAAAAAGCTATTTGGATTGCCAAAACAAATGCAATCACGAACAGACCTTTTTGGAAAAGCGATAACTTCACTGTTCTACCAAACGCACAAAATTCCTACCGCCTTATACTTTAGCGCGGTTCAAATACTATGTTGACTGCTACACCATCCTTGAAAGACTCTTAGTGATAGTCGTAAAACATTTTTTTGCATTCCAGCTCCAAAAGGTGTTATCGAGCGGAAATGACACGTACAATTTGGGCACCTTTACTCTGAGTATAAGTATTAGCCGTCGCTGCGTCGATCGGGTCGGTGGCTGCATTGATCGGTCCTGTCCCGGCATTCATCGCCATGTAGAAGGTTCCGTTGCCTCCATTTGGTGGCACATAACCCAACTGTAATGCACCTAGGTAGAACGGTTTACCGTTGCTACCGATCTTTCCGATTAAAGCGCCTTGGGGCAACTGGTTACCGTTGGCGGGATAACCATTAGGACTGACAACTGGACCACCATTACCACCTACAGACCAGGAACCATCAGATCTCACGTCGAGGTAAATTCGACCCATGGAAGTGAAATGAGTTTTTGTCCAAACAGTATTGTTTGCAGGCACCACAATCACATCATCATCGACACAATTAAGTCCCTGTGATTCAGCGAGCTGATACAGAGTTGGATAATTCCAACTGCTTCCAGCGGGACTCATGGCTGCATCCCAAGGTATTGAAAGAGCTGCGATTGTCTGTCCGGGTCCATTCGTATTCCCCTGATCACCTACTTTGTTCAAACCCACAGGGTACTCTGCAGCTCTATTAGCCTCAAAACTTACAACGGCTGGCTTGCCTAAACCGGGTATATCGCCGATAAAGGGCGCACCGGCCATGGAGACTGTTGGGCCGATTTGATATTTAACTCGCACATTGCACTCATAAAGATAAGTGGATGGATCAATGGCCGATTGCACAGGTTGATTTGGCCCGTATGGTGTTGTGCCTCCACCACGGTAGTCGGTGGCTAGCACATAGAGGTCGGCTCCAGTTCCTGCGTAACCGTTTACGGGTGTCATACGCGCGAAATTCGCAAAGCCTGAGCCCAGTAAACTTGTCGCCTCGGTGCTCATAGCTTGTAGAGCAGTATCGTAGCGTTGATGTGTAGCAGCACGTGCAGCAGCCTGGTGCGCTACCAGGCAAGCAATTGCAGCGCCAGTTGCCAACCCGACAAGGTTGAGTAAGGGAAAAGCCAGCAAAATAAACAAAACAAACAGAGCGATTGGCAGTTCACTCAAGTTACCATTTTGACTACGCTTTATAAATTTCACGGAATTATCGCTAAGTCTGTCAAACGAGATGCATAGAAAGGGACTACGATATCTTGGTAGGACCAAGCAGTCTGATCAAGTAATCTTTTTGATTTCGATTTTGCACAGAACAACGTGTTATAACCTCAATAGTTCCCGCCCCAGAAGCTTTTGAAACACTGACGACTGATGCCCAAAATCCTTCTTTCAGATGACGATGTTCAACTCTGCACTATTATCAAGGGCTGGCTCCTGCTCGACAATCACAACGTTGAGATGGTTCACAACGGTGTCGAGGCCCTGGAACGCTTGAAGATATCAGAGTATGACCTGATCGTTCTTGACCTTGGCATGCCTGGAATGAACGGAATGGAGGTGCTGTCTAGCTTTCGAGCACATGGAGGAGTGACCCCTGTCCTCCTGCTGACTGGCCAAGACTCAATTCAAGATAAAGAAAAGGGGTTCGACGCAGGCGCAGACGATTACTTGACCAAACCTTTTCATGGCAAAGAGCTGGCGGCCAGAATCAGGGCACTGCTTAGGCGACCTCCCGCCTATACCGGCACAGTTCTTACTTTTGCCAATCTCGTTCTGGACCGCAACGCTTATGCTGTGGTCGTTGAAGGTCAAAAAATTTCTTTGCTGCCAAAGGAATTTGATTTATTGGAATTTTTTATGCGCAATCCTAATAGAGTGTTTGCACCCGAGGCGATTCTGAATCGAGTTTGGGCCGCCGACTCTGAGGCAACCATAGATGCGGTCACCACCTGCATCAAGCGTCTCAGGAAAAAAATTGATGTGGACGGAAAACCATCTTTAATAAATACGATTAGAGGGGCAGGCTACAAGTTGGAATTTTTGGAATAAAGACTTTTAGTGTCACATTCGATGCCGAAGAAATTCCCTGTCGTTCAACAAAACCAGGCAGACAGCCAAAAGAGCTAAGTTATTCCAGCAACGCTAGAACTTTTAAAATGCAGAAGTGCTTGATTAATAACAATAGATAGCAAATTAATATGCGTGCCAACGAAATGCCAACTTGCTGAACGGGCTTTGCCAACTTGCCGTTTTAAAGTAACGATACCTTCTCCCCTTACCAACAAACGTTCTAGTCCAAATTCTAGAGCGTGACAAGAAAATCTTTAATTTTGGGCTAGCTGTGGAGTTGCGCCTTGCTCTGTTGAAGAGCGGCGCAATCCCATTGCGCACGATGACACAAAGGTGATTCCGAATGAACCAAGAATTGCAAAAGAGTAGCGATAGCCTCAGTCTTAACGAATCCCGTGAAGGGAATTCTTTCGCTAACAGAGAGCAATTAGTCTCCGGCTTTAATGACCTACCAAGCAATCACTCGGTCGATCAGAGTCTCCAGATGCAACAAAATGGTGAGCTAAGCTTTGCTCCAATGGCAGATGACAATTTAGCTTCCTCAGTGATGGGCGACTCTATTTTCCAACAGCCAAGAAATATGCCGGGCGGAGTTTTCTCGATCACCGATAGTACTACTTCAGACGCAGCATCAACAGATAGCAGGCCTGGTCAGAGTGAATCGGATGTGAAAAATTTGTTCGGCAGAATGGCCAGATACACCGATACTGAGCCTGATCAGGAAGGTGGCGTTGGCAAAAACACGAGAGCAGATCGCAATGACGCTTCCACACCGGCAGGTGAAAACGGCACTGATAGTGCTTCGGACGTGCAAAAACTGATCAACAAAATGGGCAAGTATGACAAATCATTGGCAGGGGACTTTGCTAATAGCGCAGACGGCGGTGCTTCGGTACTGGCTTCAGCCATGTCTCTTCAGGAGCAGATGCTGACGGATCCGAACCTAGCTCAAGATGCAAAACTTGATGGCTCTATGCTGAAGATGGACAAACAGCTTGCCAGCTTGATTAGCACCATGCCAGGCGGAGAGCAGATGATGAGCCAAATGATGCAGTCCGAGCAACAGTCTCTGGCAACTTTGGAAGGTGGCGCTGTTACGCCACCACCGATCGAACCCCCTATTGAACCACCACCACCCCAACCAGTACCACCACCGGAACAACCTCCAGCTCCTCCTCCCGAGCAGCCACCAGCTCCTACTCCAACGCCCAATCCAACGCCCAATCCAACCCCCGGCACTGATATGTCTTCGATATTTCAGCAAGGAGATTCAGGTGTTTCCTCCGTGCAGATGCAACACGCTATAGACATCGCAAACGCCCTGCCCGAGGACATGAAACAAACACTGCTGGCGAACGGTGGTGTGAGTCTTTCAGTGTTGAGTGGCTTCAACGGTGGACCCCAGGGTCAGAACAGCGGAACTACCGGAGACTTCTACGCAGACAGCGGCATGGCGGATCAAGCTGAAGTCCACGAACTCTACGAAATGTATGGGCAAATAAGTAATGGTGGAGCTGGAAGTTGGAGCGATTCGAAAGCTGTGTCTTTGGCCGATGCGGGCATGAATGCGGCTGGTCCATCGGTGAACAACGAAGGCGACTTAAACGACACTGTTGGTAACAACCAAGGAGATGGCGATCATATGAGTAACGCCTTTACCGCCGACTTTTTTGCTACCCATCCTGGACTGAATCAGGATTCATACGGTCAGGATACTCTGGCACTAACAGCCCAGGACGATCCAGCACTAGTCGCCTACATCGCGCAAGCACAGGGTCTTACCAACGCCAGCGCTTAACCTACAACCTTGAACCGTGGGAGCCACCATGGTCACATAAACCTTGACTGATAGTTTCATTGTTGGAGGATTGGAGATGGATTTTGGTCTGGATATGAAGCACTCGGAAAAGCCTACTGCAAGATTGGGGGCGGATCCGGTTCAGCTTGTTCAATACGAGCATCGTTTTGAGCCATCGGACAGAATTGATCTACATGATGGAAATCCGCTAAAAGGAGCGCTTGCATTTGGCATCGATCTATCTAATCCTCAGGTGATGGCGCAAAGAGAACCTCTGACATTGCGTCCGGAATCAGGCGGTCAGCTTGTTG
>PLZS01000012.1 GCA_003153555.1 Candidatus Melainabacteria bacterium
GCCAGGCTAAACGGTTGGCCGCCTGCCATATTCACACAAGCCTGCATGTTGAGATAAGTGATATTGTCGGCACCAACTTTATCGTTTAAGCGCTCGAGCTTTTCGAGATCTACGTTTCCTTTGAATGGGTGCTCTGAGAGAGGATCATGGGCCTCGTCAATGATCACATCTACAAAGAAGCCTCCAGCCAACTCCTGATGAGCTCTGGTTGTCGTAAAATACATGTTGCCTGGAATGATGTTACCCGGCTTGATCAAAAGTTTGGCTAGAATGTGTTCCGCTCCTCGACCTTGATGAGCGGGCACAACAAATGGATAGCCATAATATTTCTGCACGGCAAGTTCAAGATGATAATAGTTCGTGCTGCCTGCATAGGATTCGTCACCGAGCATCATGCCTGCCCACTGATAATCGCTCATGGCCGATGTGCCACTGTCGGTGAGCAAATCGATATAGACATCTTCTGACTTGAGCAGAAACGTGTTGTAATGCGCTTTGCGAATAGCCTCTTCTCGATATGCTTTAGTCGTCAAGCGCAAGGGTTCGACCATTTTGATCTTGTAAGGCTCTGCGTGAGGCACAGTTTTATTCATANNGGTCCGACAATGCTATCGTATCTGACAGTTCAGTTAAGCATCATCGGTGGTGCTCGACGCCTTTGAGCCACAGGGAGAAGCATATGGTTGATTTTGCCTTAAACGATGATCAACGTCAGATTCAACAAATGGCACGCGACTTCGCTATCCGCGAAATTATCCCCAAAGCCGCCTATCATGATGAAACTGGAGAGTTTCCCAAAGAAATATGCCGCAAAGCTTTTGAGCTTGGGCTGATGAACGCCCATATTCCTGAGCAGTATGGTGGTACTGGTTTGGGCGTTTTTGATTCCTGTTTGATCGCAGAGGAAATTGCCAGCGGTTGCACCGGAATTGGCACGGCAATGGAAGCCAATAATCTGGCTGAAGCTCCTGTAATTGTTGCCGGCAGCGACGAGCAGAAAAAGAAGTTTCTCACTCCTATGACCGAGGAGCTCATCTTTGCCGCTTACTGCGTAACTGAGCCTGCCGCCGGGTCTGACGTAGCCGGGATCAAAACTAGAGCCACTCGGATCGGCGATGAATTCGTTCTAAACGGACAGAAAATCTGGATCACCAATGCAGGCGTTGCTAGCTGGTACTACGTGCTGGCATATACAGATCCTGACAAGGCGCACAATGGCATGTCAGCATTCCTTGTGCCGCGCGATCTGCCTGGTATCACAGTCGGCAAAAAAGAGCAAAACATGGGGCAGCGAGCCAGTGATACAAGAGCCATTTCATTTGAAGATGTAAAAATACCAAAGGAAAATCTGCTGGGCAAAGAAGGACAGGGCTTCAAAATTTCAATGGCGGCCTTCGATCACACCAGACCGTTGGTTGCCTCAGCCGCGGTCGGTCTGGCTCGCGCAGCACTCGAACACGCTGTTCGCTATGCCCATGAACGAACTGCTTTTGGTAAACAAATTTTTGACTTCCAGGCAGTCAGTTTTATGCTTGCTGATATGGCTCAATTGGTAGATGCGGCAAGGCTTTTGTGCTGGCGATCGGCGTGGCTGATCGACAAAGGTGAAAGGAACACAAGAGAAGCTGCCATGGCCAAAGTATTTTCGGCAGACATGGCAATGAAAGTGGCAATCGATGCAGTGCAAACATTTGGCGGCTATGGCTATTCACGAGAATATCCAGTTGAAAAACTTATGCGTGATGCGAAGATTTTTCAGATATACGAAGGCACCAGTCAGATCCAAAGAGTGATTATCGCTCGCCATCTCCACGCCGAAGCCGAAAAGCTAATGACGCATGTCGGTGCGCCTTAACTCTGCACATAAGCTCTTGCTCGTCGGACGTAAGAGATCTATCACTTAGTGAATTGCGAAAAGCAGAGCACATCGCAAACAAGCTCTGGTCAGAATCAACCGAAAGACTGATTTGAAGAAGAGTAGTGCGAGTTAGACTTTGCTAATTAGTGTCATTACAGGTCTTGCACAATATGGGCGAGCAGCAACAACTTAACGCACAGCAAGATCATCTCGGCATCGGGCAAAATCGCGACCTGGAAAAAATCACCCGGAAAATTATAGTCATCGGTGCGGGCATCTCCGGGTTGACTGCTGCTCATGCGCTGGTCACTTCGGCCCAGCGTGATGGCAAGCCACTTCAGGTAACCATTATTGAATCCACAGACAGGGCTGGTGGTGTGATCGAGACAACAACATGCGGACTGTCCAAATTAGAGTGTGGACCAGAAGCGTTCTTGACGTCGAAGCCCGATGTTCTCAATTTGTGCAAAGAATTAGGCATACTCGATCGAGTCATCTCGACAGCATCGACCAACCGACAAACGTTTGTTGCCTTCGACAAAGAACTACATCCATTGCCAGATGGCTTTATGATGTTTGCTCCGACAAAACTTGGACCGTTGATCAAGTCAAGACTTTTTTCCGCTTCGGGCAAAATGCGTATGGCCCTCG
>PLZS01000190.1 GCA_003153555.1 Candidatus Melainabacteria bacterium
CGCTGAGCCTCTGGAGGGTTCTTCAATCCTTCTGTAAGGATAACGATGCCGCGGTTACCCTTGTTGAATGCACCATTGAGCTGCACCGAGCGAGGGTCATCAGTATCGACACGACCCATCATGGACAGGTTCTCAGCACCAATCCACTCAGAGATATCGAAGTTGATCGGGTTGACTTCAGAAACGTCAACGATACCAACAGAGCCCTCAAAGTCACTGGAGAAGCGGAACGAGTCTATCGGGTAATCGGCGATCGCAATCGGCTTACCGGACTTCACCTTCAGACCACGCACCAGATCCTGCACCATCGGCTCAGGAGCAAACACAACTGAACGGGTGCTCTTCGGCATGCCGAGTCCATAGACAACACAAGACACCAGCTCTTCGGTGGACAGACTGGCAATGGCTTCAAACGTTTCAGGCAAGTTGTTTGCCTGCAAAATGTTCTTCACACGCGCGTTGATTGTCACCATCTCACGCAGGCCAAGAGACTCGAGAATTTCGAGCTTGATCTCGCTGACGCGCGCTTCGAAGTCTTCAGGACCTTCTTTGTCGGCCTGGTCGGCAGCGACAGTGGGGATCAAATAGAGGAGGTTGAGAGGATTATCGCGCACTCGGCTCTCTTTCAAGAACGGCACTGGTTCGGCATTGCGGAAGAGCGCCTTCAAGGTGTTGTCGAGATCCGACTTACCTGACGATGGCGGTCCGATTTGCACGCACGCCTGCTTGGACGTCTCACCGCCCATGGCAGCAGGGTAAAGGTACTTCACGGCCATCTCGTGGAGGGCCCGTTCGGTACCATAGAAGTTGCGGGTGGCATTGAAGGAACGCAGGTTCGAGTCGCCGTACAGATTCTGCAGCTGCACAGTGCGGGCATCGTTGTAACCTTTGTTGTCCCAGAGCCTGAAGAACCTGGCATGTGCTGACTCGCACGATGCGGGGTGCTGCACGGCGAAAGCCAGAAAGTCCTTGAAGCTACCCTTAAATGGAGTTTTGGGCAATACATTATTGTCTTTGATCATAGTAGTTTCCATGGTTGTCTCTCTTTCCTTAGCTCTGGTTCCAGAGCTTGTAGTCGCGGAAGTAGGTGAGAGCCTGCTCCCGACAGTGGTTGCAATAACCCAGTTGGTTGAAACGCTCGAGAGCTTCACGACGTTGTGATCTTTCTTCGTCGTTCAGCTCAATTTCTGACTTGAGGACAATCTCAAGCCGTTTAGCTGTCTCGTCGTTGAGCTTCTTGCGAATGCCATCGGCGAGTCTCTGTATCGTCTGCCAGGTAATCTCAACCTCGACGTCCAGCCCCTCTTCAGCATTCTGCATGAGGCGGCTTTCGAGGATGACACCTATTTCCGCATCAATGGAACGCCGGAAATCATGTCGTTCAGATGAGCCGTTCAAGCCCATCCATTTATCGAGATCGTCGAGGAACGCTTCGTCGACTTTCTCTTTGCGCAAAGTCGGAATGCCCGCCTGACTAACGGTTTCTTCCACTTCTCTGGCGCCTGTGCTGAAGGCCTTCGCATGCGCGCGATAGCGCTCGAACAGCTCGCTTGCCCGCCGCTCGAAGTCTGGAGCAGCAACTTCGAAAAGCTGCCGGCGCAGTACTCGACGATATTCACCCTCTAGTAATCCGACGCTTTTGTCGTCGAAGCTTTTGGGTCCCTGAAGGAACTCCTCACAGTTTCTGAGGACTTCCTCTTCCTTCTTAGTCAGACCAGGCGTCTTCTTCAACTGCGCGATTTTGGCGCGCAGAAAGTTGATCATGTCCAGCTCACTGACACAACGGTCCTTGTCTTTAAGAGCAATTTCAGTGACCTGCCCTACGACTCCGAGCATGACGGACATATTCAAGCCATGCATACCTTCATCTTCACCAGCCTCGGCCCAGAACTCGCCCACCGACCAGTGTTCGACCTCCTTTTTGTTTACCGGCGTGAAATCATAAGCACCGTATCCAGTAGCAGAGGCAGTCTTTGCTTTCTTTTCGACCAGCAGCTGCTCACCGTCATACATGCGGGCACGTCTGACGATATCGACTTCGTGATCCTTCTTCATGCGACTGATTACTGAAAGCAGCGCTGCCAATTTAAGAGCGATCGGGCCAAAGTGTGGCTGGTCGCGCAGTCCGCTCAGGAAGTCGCGATAAGCGAGCTCCTCTTCAGTCACAGACGTGATGTACGGCACATTCATAATGTGCATGCGCCGCGTGAACTTGTTTGGATCTGCCTGATTAGCGATGAAGCTTTCCCAGGCACCATCGTTGGTCTGACCGATGAGAACTGCATCCAAAGGTAGCCAACCTGAGTCGCTATCAGGGGATGAACCGGCAGACATTCTGCTGGCAGCAGCTGGCAGGCGCCGATCATTAGTAGCATCGAGAAGCAGCGGCAGCCCGTTCATCATTGCTGGTCCCGGGCTAAACAACTCGGGCATATCAACTATGCCGCGGCTGCCTCGTGCCAGGCTGGACAGCAAGGACTCTTGTGTGGTCCATGTGGAGATGCCGAACTTGCGGCTTGAGAGCCTCAGCCCCTTCACCTGAACATCAAATAGGTTCGGCCGATCTTTGCTCTCACCTTCCATCACCCTGGACCAGCATTTTGGGCAGGGTTCACCGGCAGTGTTAAGCAGGTCGCGCAGGGAAGCCTTACTACTTTCCTTGCGCTCATTGTCGCTCAAGCCTAGCTGCCTGGCCAGTGCTTCAATGTGCTGCGAGCGCTCAGGTTCTTCTTTGGGAAGAAGCAGATTGAGCAGATTGAGGGGGTTTTCATGAACGGGACAGTCAGCCACTGAGTAGATGACTTCGCCTTCCAGGGTGTTCTTGATGGCATCGGCTAGAAAGCTTTTGCCCGATCCCGGTCCACCCTTAAAAATGATCGCCAAGCGCAGTGGTAGACCACCGGCGGCAGCTTGCCTGAGGTCGTTCATGACACGATCTACAGTGCGTTGCGATCCCTTGACCTTGTCGAAGGCTTTCCAGGAAGAGACGTGCATTTTCTTCAACATACGAAGATAGGGGCGCCTTTCCTGTGGAACCTTCTCGATCTCGACCTCACCGCGCTTTTCGATCGCACGGATCAAAAGCGCTGCAGCCGTGTCGGCCATCTCCGGATGATCCTTCAACTTGGCGAGGAACTCGCCGAAGGACATGGAGTCAGCCTCAACTGGTTGCAGATTGAGAAGATCTCGAAGCTGTGAAATTTCAGACATTGTTGTACCTCCTTCTGTTAGGAAGTTTGGTCACTTGCCTTAGGCAAGCGAGAAAAAACGACTGCGTGAACTTAGGGCACACCACAGGTCGTTTTAATTGACGGCACATGCATCGAAGTAAAATGCACGCTAGAAATCCGATCGCCGAAAGTGACACACAGCTTGAGCTGTATGTTTTGAATGAAGATCAACCTGTTAAAGCAAATGGAGTTCGGTAAACGGCCTTGGGGAAAAGATAAAGATTTCTAGAACTTGACCGTATCAAAGTCGAACTACTGCTACAACACAGGTGTGGTACTGCCTGCGGAGCGCAATGCCCGTCGCTATGGCATTTTACGCACTGTGCCAAATGCTTGCAGCGGATTGTTTCGCTTCAGGCCAGCCCGTGCCTCTTACTTCTCTCGGTTAACGCGAATCATTACGCAAGGGTCGCGCCTCTATTTCAATAGAAACAAACAAAGCGCGCTGTCGCATCCGCAAAGTGTGCCACCAGATACACCACCACCACATGGAACATTCGTAACAAGTTCACGTGATCCGCGCCTGCATATTGTGCAGGGTTCGTGTTATGCCGACTTAGTGAAATTCTTTCCCATAGATCTCCTGTCCATGCTGTTTTCATGAAGCACTAATGATCGACTGGCACGCCTGCAGCACCGCGTTTCACTTCATATTTGCAGGTGAAAACCAGGCTTGTCCAAACTCTTTTGCAACGACCGAAAATTTGATACACAGAGTGTGGAAGAAGAGATACCTTCCTATTTTGATTTGTCACCTCTTCAGGAGCACCACAGAACCAGCTTGCAAGCTGGCTGTTCGCATTGAAAAATAGCCAATCACCAACAGCTTTTGATCCTTAATGTCACATGTCGCCGCTCATCTTGTGTGCGTTCTTAACCCGTCGCGCTAGCTCGACTACCTTAGCTGCATAGGCTGGCGCAGGCTTATGAATTCGCTTTAGCTTGTTTGGCGATGTTCATCTGTTCAAATTCATTCAACTCGCCCTGAGTAGTGAGAGCGGGAATAAGTCCGGCAAGATCTTCAGGACTTAGTGGCGTAGCGCCTGGAGCGGTAGCAAACGTCATCAGTCGTTCCAAAGCTCCTTTTTTACGGCGTAAATTAACTGTTGTGCCAATTCGTCAACCATTCGATGATGCGTTTGAGGATCAACAGATTGATCCTCCAGTGCCATGGTTTTGCTTACCTTCTGAAATTCTTTCTCCGCTATACTCCTGGCTTGTTGCGCAAGAATTTCTTCGAGAGAAGTTCGCGGTATCAGCGCATAGACAAGACCGCAATCTAAGGCTTCCGCCGCCTTTCGTAAACTGTTCAGCGTTATCGTGCCGTTCGCTTCGGCATGCTCAATTTTGTTCACTGCCGCCGGAGTCACTGCAAGGCGCTTAGCTAACTGGGTCGCTGTCATGCCTAAAGCGGTCCTTATCTCCCGTAAGAAACCAGACTTCGGCACCTCAAACTGCTGCCGATTTATTTGTTGAAATCGGCGATCAAGCTGCCTGCGGCGCAATTTTACGAATTCCGGATCCAATATTTGATACCTATAAGTTTAAAAATACACTTTAGATTTTAACCTATAGGTTGATATAATAATCAAAAATTTAACTCATTGGTTAATAAAATGCACCTTTTAAGCGCCTCCAGGGCATTGCCTTTTGAACGCGCTGCATAACTAAGATGCCGGTTAAATGCAAACTGTGACATGAGATAGTATATACGTACAAAAACGAAGGAGCAAAAGCAAGGCTTCGAACAAGCCCGTCAATGTGCTCCCCTCTGAGTTTTGAATAGTGCAAATTGCGAAGAAGACAAATCAGTACTGAGCCCTTCAAATACTCGGCTATTTAGCCTCCTTGCCCCTGCAGCTGGATGATTGGCAAGCACATTCGCCGGAACTGGAGCCGCAACTGTTACTGCCCTCACTTGCGCATTTGTCGTGCTTAGCGCATTCTTCATGCTGTTCTTCGGCTGTTGGAATTCGCGAAAGATCAAGCACAATCGTATAGAACGGAGGCGTACAAGCAGCAAGAGCTTTGACAAAAACACGACACAGTTTCCGTCCAACCTCTAGTAAGTCAACAGACATAGTTTTCTCCTTATGATGATTGTTGCCAGCAGCCAACGCCTCATGACCCTATTTCCGGAGTCATGAAGCGTGTTGCTGTGGGATCACAAGCCACACCAAGATTTGGTGCTCTTGTTGTAGGCATCGCCTGTGGTGCGACAAAAAGATGTCACTTTGCCATTTCTTCAAGCAGCCCCTGATTCGCTGCGTCGAGGGCAACGTCGGATTCGCGCTTGACTCTTTGATAGCCTTCCGGATTGGCAAATATCGAGGCGGGCAGAACCTCAGTGCGACACTCTCTGGTTTCGAGCTCTGGCTTTCGGCCACCGTATTCATTGACAAATGTCAAATGCAGCGGTATGCCGTCAGCAAGCGGTATTTTATAGAATCTCTGCACAACGTGTGCTGCTTTAGCCGGCACAGGCATGTCAGCTGCAACAAAATATTCGCAGCTTCGAACCAGTTGCCCATCTAATTGCTTGGTGCCATCCGATCTTATAACAACGGTGGGGTGGGTGCTCATCATAAGAATACGTCTGGCTTTAACACCTGAATCCTGACAGACCCCAGCGTCTCTTCTGGAAAGTCCGTCGAAACGCCCTGCACTTGCCAGACCAGCAACACCAAAAGCAAGCCGACCCTGCCAGAGCTCGGCATCGACTTCATACACGGCTTTTGTCTTGCGATTGAAGAGAATCACCCTCCATGCAGGTGGTTTCAACAAGATCACATAATCGGTTTCTTTACTGTCCACCCTTATGCCTTTGCTAGAGACATACAAAGTGTGCTCGCCCATCATGCCCGTTTTTTGCTTCAAGATCCAGCCTTTTTCTGGAGCGGAAGCGTGAGCGGCATTAGTTGCGCTGAGCCAGAGGATAAGCAGCTGCGCTCGCGCAATTCTTCGGAAATTCAACAATCGTAGCCTGGTAAACATAATTCAGATCAAACCACGTTTTCTCCTTATTATGCAGCCTGGATGCTTGCCGGGTCCGATTTGCACAAATCCAAAAGAGACCTGAGAACCATTGCTCCCGGAACAATCACATTCTGCTCGCCCGAGCGATCGATCAGCGCTGCCTGCATACCAACGGCCATGGCTCCCTGCACATCGTTTACGGGATTGTCGCCCACCATCAAAACGTCTTCTGGCGCCACGCCGAACAGCTCCAGGGCCTTCTCAAATATTTCGGGCTCAGGCTTTGCGTGGCCTACTTCAAATGAGTAAATCATGTGCTCAAAGTAGGCACCTAAACCAAGTTCATCGAAGAGGACGCGGACGGGGAACGGCCATAAATTCGATATCAATCCGAGCCGATAACCTTGTTCTTTGAGCGCTTGTAATGCCGGCAGAGTATCTTCATAAAACACAAAATCGGCCGTTTCCCGCTCTAACACGCGCGCAAATGACTGGTGCGACGCTTCACTAGATAGCGGGCGTCCAAATGTAGAGGCTAAATGGTCGAGAAAGCCTACTGGATTACTTAAATTTGTGGTGAGACAGCTCCGCATGAAGTCCGGATCTTCACAGACTTCTACTTGTCCATCGACGAGCACAAGGCTGTGCCCAAGAATTTCTTGCACATCAAGTATAGGATCACGGTCGAGTGAATAACCCAGCGTGCGCCACAGATCGAACAAAACTACCTTCGGTAGTCTTTCCATAATAATCTCCAATTCAATTTACTGAGTAACAAATTCGTTGTTAGAAGCTAACGGCCGCTACCATCTTAGTGCGAGCCCTTCCCGGAAAAGCACCAGATATGGTGCATTAATCGAGTCATATTGACCCCGAATCCTTGATCGGTTCTGGGCCTGTTCGAGGTAGCGTGTTGGCATTGATTTTGGGTAATTGAACTCCGGGGAGGATGAACATCTTGTTGTCAGGACCGTAACAAGATGGGCGTAGTCTGTGCAAATGAAGCTCCAAGAGCGAGAAAAGGCGTCAAAGCCTCCACACTGAAGCGATTGGCAGTTTCGGCAAGTGCTGAATGTTGGAAAGACAGGATGAACAGCTGTCATAAGCCTGGAAATTGGATTTGCGCTAGGGACCAGATCTCCCCTATCGCGATTCGCGCGAAATGTTGCACAACTTCCTGCTGGTTTCGCCCTTAGTGGCAGTCACGATTCACGTCAACTCAGCGCAAGCACCCAACGAGGGTGACGTTATAACAATTGCGATTAAACGCTGCTTTCCTTTGCTTGCTTGGATGCTGAAACGCCGTACCCCGACTCACTATTCGTCGTCAACGTGATCTAATGCAGCAATTGTGTATCTCGGCTTTTCTGTGTTAACGCCAGGTATCGGCTCATGCAGGTAAATATATGGACGCAATTTCTGGCGATTTGTTCTTATTTGCCCTTTGGTTATCCGGATGTGTAGCAATCATTCTCTTCCGTCAGTTCCACCATCATGACGTTGCCATGACAGATATTGAGGCTGGTCCTCATCACTGGGGGCGTTATGAAGATAAAAGCGTCGTAGTTGGGTCAAAGCGCAAGTAAGTCGTCTGCACTCATTGTGGCGTACCTGCTCCGTGTCATCTGAGAACCTGAGGCGATACAATTGTGCCGTACCTCCGGCGCTATATCCAAACCAACTGACGGAACTTTGCATTTTACGCATGAAGACGCCACGCCTAAAATTAGCGCACAAAGGCATTTTGATCGTAGTCTTGCCGCTTCTATTTCAGTCGGTGATTTACCTGACTCTGAAATCGCAGCTGCGCATGACTGAGCAACAAGCGCAGATTCAAGAACTCTCAAAAAAGATTGTCGCAGGCATAACCGTAGCGACGGTCGAGACGGGACAATTGTTTGGCGCACTTGTTTTGTATTACAACAGTCGAGATGAACAGTCCTTACAGGCTCTCGATCAAGTCACAGCTGCCGCTCGCGAAAGAATTGAGAATTTAGCCAATCTGATCGGCAGCGAAGGAAATGATTCTGCCG
The DNA here is from genome assembly GCA_003153555.1 of Candidatus Melainabacteria bacterium. Classification (GTDB taxonomy): domain Bacteria; phylum Cyanobacteriota; class Vampirovibrionia; order Obscuribacterales; family Obscuribacteraceae; genus PALSA-1081. Next base: position 8,240 of record PLZS01000190.1, read on the forward strand.
AAGCGCAGAAGATCAGGACTATGGCGCGCAAGTTCTTTTTCGAAGTTCGCAAAGTACGAGATGACACGAAAAAAGAAGGGACCTCCTTCTCTGTGATGCAGGAGTTTGCCGCCAGCATCAAATTCAGAGCGGCCGGAACTGCGCTCAGCGACGAACTCTCGCACCTTGCAGAATTAGAAGAGAAGCGCGTACTGGGCGTAAATGAACAGCAAAAGTCTTTCCGCGAAAGCTTGGAAAAATTGCTTGATATAGCCGTCGCCTTGAACGCCCTAATGGCAGTGGTCTTGGGTGTGTTTTTTGTTCGGGGAACTGTCAGCAACTTATCCGTTTTAAAGGATAACGCCTGGCGCTTAGCAGCTGAACAGCCCTTGCGCAAGCGAATAGACTCAGCTGACGAAATCGGCGATGTCGATCACATGTTTCACGAAATGGCAGGCGCCTTGCAAGATGCTGCGGAGAAAGAGCGCAAGATGATTGTAACTCTTCAAGCCAGCGAGGAGCGCCTCACATCTGTGATCAACACCGTGCCAGTAGCATTGGTTGTCGCGGATGAAGCAGGTGAGATCGAATCGTTGAACCCAACAGCTGAAGCGCTCTTTTCATATTCATCCGCCCAAATCATCCATCAACCAATAACCACGCTACTTAATGTCACCGGTGCAGATTCCGATCCTCGCACTCTATTGCCGCGCCTAAAGCAGGACACGGCAACTAGACCCGCTCAAATGGAAGGTGTATCGAGAGAGCATGAAATAATTCCTGTTGAAGTTTCGGTAACTAGTTTCGATACGTCGACAGGAAACAGAATACTTGCCACCATCCTAGATGTCACCGAACGATATAAACTCGAACGGTTGAAACGTGAGTTCGTGGCAATGGTAAGCCATGACATTCGCGCTCCTTTGAGCTCGATGAGAGCCATTATTGAGCTAGTCAAGTCAGGAAGTCTTGGCATCATTCCCGACGAAGCGCAGAGAAAACTTACTGTCGCGGATTTAAATGCTGAGAACTTGCTTCAAATGGTGACTAAACTTCTCGATCTAGAAAAACTCGATGCCGGGCTAGTCGAACTATCACTTCGGGATTTTCGGATTCAAGAATTAATAGACTCGGCACTGCAATTAGTATCAGAACCAGCTTCTGCCAAGTCAATCATGCTAAAGGCAGAGTTGACACCAATTATTGGATTCGGTGACAAAGAATCACTTGTCCAGGTTCTCACAAACCTGCTCGTTAACGCCATTCGATACTCACCGGCGAACGGCGTGATCGAAATTTCGGTCAGCGAAAAAGAAACTGCTATCGAACTACGGGTTCAAGATCACGGTCCTGGCATACCAGCTCGTAAACAAAGCGAGATTTTTGAGCGCTTCAAACAAGCAAACACGACCCGGGATAAAGGAAAGGGCTTCGGCTTGGGCTTGGCCATCTGCAAATCGATCATCGCTCAGCATGGTGAGACTATCGGTGTCGACAGCCAAGAAGGGCAAGGCAGCACCTTCTGGTTCACGATCGCTAAGGCTGCAGGCGATACCCGACCCCGCGAATCGTTTGAATGAGTGGATTTTTTTCATCGGTTTCGATTTTTTGACGCAGACGCATTATCGTCATCCGCACCGTTTCGATCGAAGCATCCGCATCGGTTTTCCAGACGCGATCGAGCAAGTCATCGACTGAAAAAACTTGATTGGGATGCAACAAAAAATGTTCAAGCAATGAGAACTCTTTGGGGTAGAGCTTGACGTCGATGTTTCCGCGTTTGACAACATGAGTAATGGGATCGAGATTCAGATCTCGAGCCGACAAAGTCTTATTGCGTACCTGCACAGGTCGTCTTAAAAGCGCGCGGATTCTGGCGACAAGTTCTCCGACCGCGAACGGTTTAGTCAAATAATCATCAGCGCCAGCATCCAATCCCGTCATCTTGTCGGTGATTTGATCGTGCCCAGTCAGAAAAATGATTGGTGTTTTTCCACCAGCAGCTCGATATTCCAGACACAGTTCCAAACCAGTTGCGTCAGGAAGGCTCCAGTCCAAAACGATTAAGTCGTACGGCACGCCTTCCAGATACGCGCGTGCTTCCGAACCCGTGTGCACCTTGTCGACAACGTGCTTCTCATCGGTCAGCACCTTTTCGATCACAGATACAAGGTCTTCATCGTCGTCGACTAGTAACAGCTTTGCCAAGCGGAACGCCCTCCGGGGACATTATAGCGGAGGCTTTGTGTGCTGCCGAGACAGTCCGGCTACTCGTAATCGACCGGCAACTTACCATGCAGGTTTTTCTGGTACGTGCTCTTATACCAAGCTTTCTCAAGTTGCTCGTAGCTTGCAGTGGACGGCAGCCCGCTCTCGTCTCTGCGCATCTTGAGCTGTGCTTGTAGGAGACTTTCTTCAGTTAGCTCTTTCAAGCCTAATTCTTTCAAGACCTGATGCTGCGCCGCCGGTCCGCTCTTCTCAAAAGCCGCGAAACCATCCTTAGCCATCTTCCTGAATACATCTTCAGAACTCGCGTTGCCAGGCAAATGGAGCTCCGCCCTTGTTTTACCGGGTTCAGTTTTCAAAAAGTGATCTTCGGTGCCCAAATCCATCTGCGGATGACTCGCCCGAGCCGCCCGCTTTGGCTGGGGCTTGGAAAGATCGGCATCGGCATACAAGCCTTCCAGGTGTGGCGGGTCACTATTGCCTGCGGAAGAGTCTGTTGATTCGGGTTTGAGATGCTTAACCATTTGTTTTCTCGCAAGTTGCTATGACACCAGGTTCAACCAGCGGCAATCGCACCGGTTGCTATTTTTCTATACCCAGGATGCGCCGAACTTCGAACGTCCATGGGTTCATCCATCTTGAATGCGCGTCGTTAGTCAAGCTCGCGAACCGTAAGCCCTTCTGACTCTTCGCCTTTTAATGGCAGCTGTCCACGTTCGATTAATGAGGCGCGAATTCCGTAATCATAAAGAAAAATGCCGATAATTGCTCCAATAATAGGAGCGACGATTGGCACCCACCAGTAGCCCCCGTCTTCTGTAAACGGTACTATGCCCCATCCACCAACAGCAGCAAGAACGCGCGGTCCGAAATCGCGAGCCGGATTAATTGCGTAACCAGCCATGGTGCCAAAACTTTGACCGATCACTGCCACAACCAGTCCCACAATGAAGGGACTCATGTTTGCTATTGCCGCATTGTTACGGGTGTCGGTTACAGCGCGGATCAAGAAAAGTAAGAGGGCTGTGCCGATGATTTGATCGATGAAGCCACTCGTAAGATCGATCTTTGGATGAGTAAAGAAAATGCCATCAAGACTCAGTTTGGCGGCTTGAAAGTTGGCGAACTTACCCGCTTCAACCAGCTCGCTTGCATGTTTGTCAATCAACTTGCTGTAATCGAGTAATACCAGAGCGGCACCACAAAATGCACCCAACATTTGCGCGATTATGTACGGAATCACTTTGGACCAAGGTATGTCGCGTCGAACTGCTAGAGCGAGCGTCACCGCAGGATTGAGGTGCGCACCGGTCAATCCGCCAGCCACATAAATGCCCATGGTGACGGCCAATCCCCAGGCGATGGTGATCATCAAAAAATCACCGTTGCCGCCTGCCACCACTGAGGCAACCACGCCATCTCCCAGAGCCAGGAGCACTAAGGTGCCAAGAAACTCAGCTAAGACTTCCCCTTTAAGCGAATTTCTATTCAAGGACAATTCCCCTCATCGTTAACTACAATGGCTCCGTTTAAGTCTTTCCATTGGGCTTTCATCAGTGAAATCGATCTCCTTTTTCTTCGCTTCGGATTAGAAAAAATCGAGTTTCCGCAACTCAAAACATTGAGCACCATATGCAGTGGTATCAAGTTCCATCGAGCTAAATCACAAAACGCCATCGACCATAAGGGTTGAAGTATAAGTCATCTTCCGGATAGCCCTGACATTCCTCCCAGATCACACGAAAGCTTGGAAGCTCAAGATCTGGATGAAATATACTGCCTGAAACAAAGTGACCTTCAGAGCACTCGGCAAGAATATAAAGACAGAAGGCGTTGAACAGATAGGCAACGTCGGCAACGAGTGAGTCGCTCTCTGGCAGGGCGTCTCGCAGGAGCGAACTCGCTATTATCACATCCGGCTTGCCCAGTAAGTGCATTCCGCATGAGTAGTAATCATCGTCCGAAGAGATTGGGTATTGAACGTACGCTTCAAAAAGGGACGTATAGAACCCAGCAGATGGCTCTGAGTCTTCGCTATCAGAGGCACTCGGGCGGCTGCGTTTGCACGTTTCGCCCAGCTCAATCCAGCGGCGACGAGAATGCGCTATACCCGAACTTTCGCATTTCATAGCAATTGCATCAGCGTTCAACAACTTGCATGCCACAAGCAGGAACCATGAGGCTGCTTGAAATGCTTTGTCTTTCGGATATGCGTCGCTCAGAATATAAACCACCAACGAATGGTCAGCAATCTGGTCTAAGTCGTCTTGTGTCAACGAAGGTTTGGTGCGGGAGGCAACTGCCACAAATGCTTGATCCATTCGGGAGTCACGTTCGCCGAATTCGTGTTCAATACCTTCCCCTGTCAGCATCTGCTCAAGGCGAGGTTTGGATTCAAGGTCACTCAGTAGGCATAAAACGATCTTCGGAAGGTAGTAGTTCTTGGAAACATTATCCTTCTCGTGCACTGCCGACACCGGAGTCGATCCAGGATTGGCTGTTGGAATTGTTGGATCATCATCCTGCTTCGCCACGAATCGATCCTCTGAAACATCTGGGACCCATTATCCCACGTGCTGACGTTTTGCAGACCGGAAAGCATGCTCACATCATCTACATTCTCCATTAGCGATCCGAGCGCTCAATGATTACTGCAATCTACCTTTGTTTTGAATGCCACCGCAAGAGGTGGCATCGCAGGCGTTGGATCAATAGGCAGAATAATCAACGTAAGAATCTTCAACGCCGCGATGTGGATGATTCCAGTTTCTATTTTCGGTGCGCCCTTGCAAATCCAACATCAACCGGATGAGCGGCCAGATCCTTCCACTATAAGCCTTTCCAGTTTCAACTATATTCTTTAATAGAAAAATTCAAAAAAAACTAGTCACTCAATCTGCGCAAGCAAATCGAGTAACTAGTTTGATAATCGTCTTCATAATTGCTTTGGATATGATGCACAGGCGAAGATGCGCTTGGAATGGGCAATCGGAATGAATTACTTGTTGCGAATTACTTGTTGCGTTCTTTGCGAGCCCAGGCTATCAGGGTGCGGTTGTTAGATTCGCTTACTCTTTTCAGCGAAACTTCGATAGCATCGCCTTCATTAAAGGAGTTAATCCTTTCGCCTTTTGCCAACTCCGAGAAGTGCAGCAAACCACCAACACCATTGCAAACAATGTACAAGCCAACTTGCGGCAAGATTTTGTTCACAACACCGTTGTACTTTTTGCCTTCAACAAGTGAGCGAACAGCCGCTTGTTTGTAGCTGACAATCGCTCTGTTGCTGGCTCTGGCCAGTTCGGACAATACGACCTGAATCGTTTCACCTGCCTGGAAGAATGGACGCACGTTCACTTCACGACCATCAGTCACCTGGCTGCAAGGCAATAGAGCAGTAAAGCCATTACCAATAGAAACAAAGAAGCCGACATGTTCTTTGAACCGCAATACTGTAGCCGGAATAGTTTCGCCAACTACCAGTCCTGCAGTCATCTTGTGCATTTGGGCAGTGCGGTAGCTAACTTTCACTTCGCGTTTAGACTTATTAATTGAAAGTATTTCTACTTCAATCACCTGATCTAAACTGAGCGTTGCACTTGGGCGACGATTCTCGGCGATTTCGCTTGAATGAACGAAAGCCGTAAACGAGCCTTCAGCAAGAGAAATCAACGCTCCGATTTCGCGTGTGCTGTCGCGATCAGTGACGAACTTCTTGACGATGCCCTCAACGATAGTGCCAATTTCAAGATGGTCTAACACTGTGTCAGCAACTTCATTGGCAACAAGGCGATCGGACATCACCAGTGCTCCACCACGACTACCCTTAGGGTTGGCTTTCAGAATCTTTACAGACATAGTCTGGTCGGTCATCTCAGAGGCAACGGTTTCGCGGCTGAAGTGTGAACGAGGAATAAATCCATCGACGTTGTTGTAACTTACTTTTAGCCCCTGAACGCGTCCTCCTCTTTCAACAACACCTTTGACGTGCACCTGGACTGTGCTGCCGTCTTCTTGTGCATGTTGCAAATCCAACCAAACGGTGGCCTTTTTCTGAGAGACGATGAGCGGCTCATCAGATTTAGGGACCAGTCCGTTGACGAACAGATTGATTGAATCACCGATGGAAAGCTCGCCGTCGGTTTCATTAAAAGGAAGCATGGCATCGGTTCCAACCCCTGGAATGGAAACGAAGAATTCCTTTCTGCCTTTGCCGACGATCGTTCCGGTAAGAAGATCACGCAGATCTGGGTACTTGATTGGCATGTAGTTGTTACTGAGCAGCTCGTGCATTGGATTGTTTGCATAAGCTTTCTGACCGTCTACGTCGTCCCAATCGAAATCGTCGTGAGCAGTGATTGTTGCGTTGTTGTTTACGCTTGCGAAGTTTGCACTTCCGAAGAATTTTGAACTTTTCATGTTTTGAAAATTTAGTTATTAAATGAATAAATAAAACTACTGCAACCATACTTGGTGGCAGTTCAATTAATTGCTATCTGAACAGGGGCGTACAGCTACAGCTGATCCATCTGGCGGCGATTTTGTTTAGTGCGCTGGAATGTAACTGGTGTTTGCTTTGGCTCCGGGTTCAAAAGGCGATTGGTATTGATACCTATTGCTAACAAATGCGGCGCATCAGATCCTAATTGGAGTGCTAGCCTTGCGAGGCGTCATCGAAAAGGCTGAAGAAAGGCAATGTGCTGCAGATTCAGTATTATCGGGGTACACCAAAAGAAAGAATGGATCGGGCCAAAACGCGCTCAGCGTGGGGGAAGGACGAACGTTTTAGAGATGATCGGGGATTCATGCACGTGAGTTACTTCTACGTTCGCAGAGCTAGCGTTTCGTCTAATGTAGATCCTGCTTACTCATTGCAATTGTCTAGATATTAGTCTCGTAGTCCCGGTCTGGCTCTGACATGCAACGCTAATCTCCAAAGAAATTTGCCGCGGCCGCCTTCGCCATCTGGGCATCGGAATGATGGGCGAACGGCACCGTCCGTAGTTGCCATTTGAATGGCACGCCTAGATCTGTTGCTTCTAACTGGGCCGCCCTGAAAAAGTTTTGCCCTCTGGCAAAGCGTGTGGCTCCTTGCTCCTCCGCATCAGCTGTCTGCCGTAATTCTGGGTCCTGGGCATCGAGATCATCTTGACCGAGTAATAAGAAAAAATCCCGGCCAAAGCTTTTCCTGAGGCTCTTTTCGCCTAGGTTTGAATCGCGCAAACCATAAGGAAACTTATGTCCGGAATAGACGGGCATGGTGTAATAGCCAGGATTCGCAGCAATTGCCCGCTCATATCGAGCATTCGGCATGAAAAGGACAAATCGATGAACGAATTGGCCGCCGGCAGAGTGCCCGTAAATGTAATAGCCCTTGCTGGAATTCGGGATTAAAGTCTTAACGTAATCAAATAGGTTTTCGATAGTCGTAAATGTCCATTTCGCCTCCGGAATCTGGTTCTTAGATTGATCGAACATGTTGCCACGTTGGTAGGCTTGCGAGGAGAAATTCGCGGCATCAAATTCAGGGCAAACAAGGAGAAAGTTGTACTGATCAGCGTAAGGGACCCACTCTCGGCAATAGCGCTGTGCATCACGGTTTACGCCGTGCATGACGAAAACGATAGGTGAATTGATTTTCAAGCTTTGTGGACGATAGAACCAAACTCTCATTGGTTTATCCGCGTTTCCCCTCTCGTCAGTGAACGTGAAGTTGCCCAAACCAAGCGTGATTTCTGGATGACTGTCGGCTTTGGCAAATGATCGATCAAGGTCAATCGAGCCGATGTAGAGCAAGACCAAAAACACTGCCAGTGCTTTTTTGGGCCAAGCAGATTTTTTCAACACGATTCTATGGTTGCGCATGGCTCTTTTGATCCGCATGGGTTCATAGACACCTGGAATGAAGTCGATCAAGAACCGGATCTTCAGACGCTTGAGCGGAATGATATCACTAAACGTACCACGCGCTTCGTGGGAGAGTGGCTGCTAAATCGGTAAAAACTCGCGTTCCAAGAGGAACTAGCAAAGCGGTGAGAACCGTTAACTAAGAGAGCTCGCGACCTATGCCTGCACTAGGTTTCACGACTCTGTTATCTGGTTGTTATGTACGGCATGTAGAACTAATCCAAGCTCAAATCCATCGCCCTAGTTTTTGATGGAGAGTATTGGAGACGAATGCTATACAGCAGCGGTCTGGCTCAGATTCCTTTTATGCCAGAAGGGTTGGATGACAACACTGGCAGTACCTTTGAACAAAAATATCATCTCGCCATGCAGGAAATGCGGCAACGGAATTTATCTTCATTCACAGAAAGTCGGATGCCGTTCGCGCTTAAGCAAAGGCAAATTGAGTTACCGATGATTGATTACTCGGTAACACTTGCCCTCTCCGCACCTAAGTGGCGGCAGGTCATTGTGCGAGCTTTGCTGGAAAACATAGAAAAGGGTCCAGGACATCTGTCGGTGCATCGAGCGAAAGATGCGTTGAAACAAATCGCTGCTTCGATCGGACTGAACAATCTTGTCTCGATGATGTCCTCGACAGATCCTATTGAATCGGCACAAGCAGTGCATCTCTTAGGATGGTTAAAAAATAGCCGTGCTGCGAATCCGCTCGTCAACTCGTACAAAAACGGACATCCCTGCAGTGAACTTATAGCTGTAGTGGTGGCACAACACTATCCAGCTTACGACCCAAAATAGCATCGCAGGTATGGCGAAACATGATCGCCCTAAAGTATTTTATTTCCCTCAACATACCTTTTTAAGCTGTCAGGGACTCGTTCGACCAATTTACATTGATTAGCTAATTTCTCATATTCCTTTCCATAAACAAAAATCATGCCAGTATATAATTTTGGTTCGCTCAATGCGGCAAATCGCAGTGTTGCCGCGTCAGCAAATGCCAGAAAACTGTTGCATGCAAGAGTCTTTCCCTGCACCGGATAGAGACATTTCCGGAGCGACATGTCGAGGTTACTTATTTTTTTCAGGGTCTCATCGATTGTACACATCATAACCATCAAGCAAATTGGATCTAAACTAATTTCGAACTCTAAATTGCACAGTCCGCCTGGTTTTCCCCCGTGAATTAGTGAGAGCCTGAGGGCGTTATTCTTATTTTCACTGTTTCAATCCAATCGTCTTCTGTCATGTCGACTCCGTTATTGTTAAAAGCGGAGGATCTCTCCATGAGATGATCCTCCGAAAATAATCGAGCGAGGGTTTACAGAAATGCACTAACAATACGAAAATCAAACGGGGGAATGTCATTCTTAAGTGTTCCTATACTTTCTGATTTAGCGCCTACGAGATTCTCGAACGGTTTCGGACGAATACCCAAGCTGTAGATGTACATAAGCCTTCGGTGTGTCGACTTATGAAAGCTGTGCCTAACTGGCAATCTAATGTTCGGGGCAATTTGAAAAATGGAATTAAATCTCTTATCTAATGAAGATCCTTCTATTAGTGAAAATTTTCCAGTCTGTAGTAGCAATTCGTTCAACGCTGTTCCATCTAATTTTTTTTCAAAAACAAGAGTTAGTTCAAAAACAGGTCCACCAGACCAATTGTCTTTATCTTTAAATTCTTCCGTCATCTTTTTAGGTTGCATCGAATATGTGGAGAGATGGTGTGTGTCGGATCGAGATCATCCGTCATTTCTAGTGCAAACTAATTGAGGTTCTCAAACATCATCGTCACGATCGATTCACCACTCGATGAATCGGGCCATGTGTGGGCAGCCTCCAGAAGTATCTGAGGATCAGGATACGAAAATGGTGGCAAATGAGGATAAACCCCTGAGTGTAGTGACGCTCGAATGTCTCCATCAGGACGCTTATCCTTGTTCGGTTCAAACAATGGCGACGGAGCGGGCCAATGCTCAGTCACTATTACATACTTGTACTTCTTCGCCTCGCTTAAAATCAACGCGATTTCGGCATTAGAGAGATGTTGCAAAACTTGCTTGATGATGCACAAATCACCATCTGGCAGCCTATCGGACACCGCATCGAGACATTGAAACTCGACCTGTGAATCAGAAAAGTCTCTTTGATTTCGCTCTATTAGCGATGGCACGATGTCAATGCCGATGTAACGAGTACCTTCAACGTGTCCCGCCCTGCCTGCCCTGAAATCGCCGCATCCAATATCGACAACAGTTTGAATTTGCCGTTGTGTAATGAATTCCCTGACGACATTTGAATAAGCAAGCAGCATATCCTCATCAGAGCCTCCTCCGGAATAGAACTCCTCGTTTCCAGCATCACCCCATTCTTTCTCCGCATATACTTGTTCAAATATCTTGCGTCTCTTTTGCTGGCCAGCTAGAGGCACTTTTAATGCCGTAAGCGGGTATTTCTTGATCGGAGTTCTTGGCAAAATTCGCAGCCTCTTAGTGATTTGGGGGAAGTAACGGAGCCGCAGACTATTTGGTGGCGGCAGATTCCTTGGCGGCGGATTCCGTGATTGCCGATTTCTTGACTGCCGATTCCTTGATTGAGGACTCCTTGATCGAGGACTCCTTGCTGGTGGAATCTTTTGACTGGTCGTCCACGGATGGTTGATCCTTTGACTGGTCATGCACGGATGGTTGCTCCTTAGACGCACCTTCAACAGCTGATCCAGCCTTAAGCAACGCTTTCCTCGCAGCCTTACGAGCAGCGGCTTCCTTCTCCACTTTTTCGAGATTGGAATTCATTTTGTCCAACATGTCTTCGCTCAACTTAGCAGCTGGATCGTCTGTGCCAACAGCCAACGTAAGCGCTTTCCTTGCATATTCGAGACCGGCGTGAGAATCTCCTTCTGCCGACTTTACTTGGCCCATGGCTAGCAGAGCATTGTAATAGTTGGGATTGGCACTGAGCACCTTATTTAAAAGATCCTCTGCCTCTTTAGTCTTCTTTTCCTTCTTCAGATACTCCTCGGCAACGTGCACAGCAGGCTGCTCGAAGTCGGGATATTGAACCATGCATTCGTTCCATTTTTTGAGCGCCTCTTCAGAATTCTTGGATTCTTTCTGCAGGGCGAGTGCATCCATGTTCACTCGAATCGCTTCGGCAGGTTGAACAATCCTAGGCAACTTGCAATTTTTTATGCGTTCGACAGACTTCCGTATTGAATCATCGCCGCTCTGGTATGCCTTGTCCAACGACTCCTTTGCCAATCCATAGGACTCACTGGTGATCAACTTTTCACCCAGTTTTTCGTACTCAACTGGAAACAATCCATTTGGAACCGTATTTGGTGCCACACCGATCGTCTTAGCCAGTCCAAACGCTCCCAACACAACAACCATAAAAATTCCGATACCCTTTTTCGATAGCTGACTGACTTCAGGCAATACAGAGCGGGCGAACGGAATCATAGACAAGACTGCCATGGCAGCGCCCTGAGACAACTCATTGCGTGAAGGCGGACCGTATTTTGTCTTTAATTTCAACGCGAGAATTGCTGCAGCAGTTATCAAAAGCATCCATTCACGATAGGGCGCTACACGCAGTCCACTCACCCACACCGAATTGCATTGCCATAGAAAAAATATCGCCCAAAAAATAGGGAATCTCGATGGTTTCTGGGTTGCAGCTACACTTTGAACAATGCTCGCACTCACTTTTTTGACTTCACCTTGATGCAACCCATTTATGTCGCGCAGGTTTTGTTGCATTTGCAGTGAACGTTTTTTAGCCGCGTCAGCTTCTTCATTGTGCTCAATACTACGCAAGTAATAAGCGTAATCCTGCAAGACCCGCAGAAACTCCGGGCTAGCAACGGGCTGCCACGTCTCATACGCAGCGACTGATTTTTGATAAAACTCAAGACCACGATCGTGTTGTGAATCAGTCACATAAAGTCGCGCCAAATCATAATAAATGCGGCCCAATTCACGTTGCCCTAAAGGACCACTGGCACAAGCTATGGCCTGGTGAAAATAATCCTCACTTTCCGCCAAGTTACCCATGCCACGACTGGCAGTGCCCAGATTTGAATAGACAAATGCCTTAACACTTTCCCGCGCTTGAGGTAATTTATCTGCAATCTCGTTCGCCCTGAGGAGCAGCGGCAATGCATCCGCATAATGTCCCATCAAGTTTTTCAAATAGCCAACATTGGCGAGTGCAGAAACGATCGCATCACCTTGCGGATTTAATTGAGTGCAAATAAGCTGCAACGCTCGCAAATACATGCGATGCGAGTCCTCATACATTCCCTTCAACTGATATAGTTCGCCCGTGTAACTCAAAGACATCGCTAACAAAACCGAGTTACTGTCTGTTTGTCGAGCTTTGTAGTTGGCTTCGGAAAGATCTTGGGCCTGTCGAATTATCTTTTCAGCAGCATCGGTTCTTCCTGTGTAGGCGTGGATTACACCCAAGAGTCCATAAGCGGAGATGTATTGTTTCGCTTGCTTGGCGTTCATGGTCTTGCAAGCTTTCTCAAGCACTTTTTCGGCGTTCAGATAATCGGCAGTGTCAATGTAGGAAAATGCGATGTCGCGAGATTCGCCCCAGGAGGTAATCTTGTGAAGTTTCTGAGCTTTAAGCGGCTGCTTTCTCATCAGGATTTTGATGCCTTCACGAATCCCGAAAATCAAAGACAAAGGCACAGCTAACATGCACGCACGCGAGCACCACTTCGTCACTTCTGGCAGGTTTAGCGGCATCGTAGCAACTGTGATCACTACGAGAAGTCCCACCGCGCCTACAGAAATAAACATCAGCATCTTCTGCTTTTTGTGCGCAGCAAGAAGTTGATCGGGCGAGAACTTTTCTAGCTGTTTGAGCAACACTTCAGTAGAAATTGGTTCTTCTTGAACGCGTCCCTCAAGGACGCCAAGATCAAACGAGCCTGGAGCAGTAGTGGGTGCTTCAAAATCCCGTTCTCTCGTCTGACGCTTTGCCTCAGGCTTCCCTCCCCGACTGGCTTTGAAGGACAGGTTGCTGGTCGGACTTGGAGTGTGGGCTGGAGGCACTAGGTCAGTTTCAGGCTCACGATAAAAATGAGTCTCTTCGGCAGTCTCGTCGGTATTCGACTTGCCTCCCGCGACTCGTTTGGTGGGATCTAAAGGGGTCTCCAGGTGTTTCAGGCGGTCTCGCCAATCTTCTGTCACGGAAGTTCGCCTCTGAAGGGAGTGTGCTGCCACCGTTGTACCCGTGGCGGCAGGGCGCTACACACTGGCTAGGTTAGATTAGATGGTCCAAATTGTACCCAGAATCACCCTGAGGCGGACCAAACCGTCAGGCACTGCCAACGGTGGCAAAAATTCAGTCGAGGAGTTTATTCCCACTCAATTGTGGCTGGTGGTTTGGATGTGATGTCGTAGACAACACGATTGATCCCAGGAACCTCATTGACAATTCGCGAGGATACAGTCTCCAACAAATCATAAGGCAGTCGCGCCCAGTCAGCCGTCATGCCATCTTCACTGGTGACAGCCCGGATAGCAATTTGATTCTGATAAGTACGTTGGTCACCCATAACGCCAACAGACAACGTTGGCAACAAGACTCCGAAAATTTGCCAAACTTGCTTGTACAGACCGTGAGCCTTAATCTCTTCACGAATGATCCAGTCAGCTTCACGTAACGTTTTCAGCCTCTCTTTTGTCACTTCGCCAAGAACGCGAATCGCCAATCCCGGACCCGGGAATGGGTGTCGCTCGCGGATACCTCTAGGTACTTCGAGTTCGGCTGCCACTCTGCGCACTTCGTCTTTAAATAATTTCGAGAAGGGCTCGATCAGTTTAAATTGAAGATCAAGTGGCAATCCGCCTACATTGTGATGGGACTTGATTTTAACTGCTACGCGATCACCAGTGACAGGATCAATTTTGGTGCCGGCAGATTCGATCACGTCAGGATACAACGTGCCTTGAGCAAGAAAATCGAATGGTCCTAGCCGCTTCGATTCTTCTTCGAAGACCCTGATAAATTCAGTGCCAATAGCCTTACGTTTCTCTTCTGGATCGATCACTCCCTTCAATTTATCCAAGAAACGATCGCGTGCTTTGACAAAATGCACATTGATCTTGAAATCTCGCTCAAACGTTTCAACCAGCCACTCAGGCTCATTTTTGCGCATAAAGCCTTGGTCAATGAACATACAAGTCAATTTATCGCCAATAGCTTTATGCAACAAGAACGCCAATGTTGAGCTATCGACGCCACCAGATAGAGCTAGCAAAACCCGCTTGCCCTGGGAGCGTTGACGAACATCCTCAATTGCTTGATCGATAAATTGGGCCATCGTCCAGCTTTGCGTGCACTTGCAAATATCGACAACAAAGTTCTTCAAAACTTGCTGCCCGCCTCGAGTATGAACAACTTCCGGATGGAACTGAACTCCGTAAAACTTGCGCTTATCATCTGCAATTGCCGCCACCGGGGTGGCCATCGTTCTACCTACAACCGAGAAACCATCGGGTAACACAGCGACGCTGTCGCCGTGGCTCATCCAACTTTCCATGGCTGGATCGAGACTAGCGAAGAGCTCTCCATGATGCACAATTGTCAGCATCGCCCGCCCGAATTCTTTGACTGTGGCAGGCTCAACTGTTCCACCCAGATCTTGGGCCATCAATTGCATGCCGTAACAAACACCGAGCACTGGTATGCCTAACTTGTAAATAGCCGGATCGCATTTCGGCGCCTTAGGCTCATAAACACTGGCTGGACCACCTGAGAGAATTATGCCTTTGGGATTCAATCGTTTCAGTTCAGCAGCTGTAATGCTGCACGAAAGCATCTCCGAATAGGTGTTGAACTCTCGCACCCGCCTGGCGATCAACTGCGAATATTGCGAACCGAAATCGAGAATTGCAATGCTATCGGCTAATGAGTTATCACCAAGCAAATCCGTTGCTTTTTTGGATGAGTCAGCTTTTGTCGAGGTCACGGCAGTTCTCCTTCTACAGTGACCTATTATGAACACAAAATTTTAGCAAGTGCTAGCGGATCGGAGCTTCCAGCCATGATTGTTTGCAATTGAGAACTAAACATGTTACGACTAACTTCACTCCGCTTGTCTCACACTGAGCGCTCTATTTCGGAAAACGAGAACGATGAGATAAATCGCGAAGATCATCAGCTGGAAGAACCAGGGATTGAATTGCCCACCTTTGAGCAAATAGTCATACTGGATGGTTATTGCCAGAGGCAGCATGAAGGTTATGCCGCCGAACATCACCGCCAGTTTTATCGGCGCACCGAAGAGAACTAATGTATCTGAAAAGAGCACTAGAATGGAAGGAATCAAAAGCAAAAGATCGTAAGTGTGACAGTGCAGTGATGTAACAAGAGCCACCGGCATGACAATCAGAACGCCAATCAGTACCGAATCAGGATGCCGCCAATACCTTAGTCCCAAGCAAAACGAAAACACAATCGACGCGAAGTAGACAATCGATGTGATACTAAATATAGTGCCTGCCGCAGCTGGAAAGAGCCTCAGCAACTGCCCCCGCAGAGTAGGGGTCAACTCAGGCTGCATGTACTGAATGCTACTGGGTGAACTAACAAGAGCTGTGTAATTTGCAAAGCCGTTTAGGCCTATCTGCAAGTAAGCAATGACAGCGAGTACGAGAAAAGCGGTGCAACAAACAATCAGCGGGCGAATTCGTTTCGTGCCAGCCAAATAGGCAACGAACGGCAAAAACTGCTGTGGTTTCAAAATGATCAGACAAAGCCACAAGCCCGCTGGAATATCGTATTTTTTTTGTAGGCAGTAAACTGTTGCAGCGTATGAAAGAAGAAGTATTGGTGCCAGTTGATCGATGCGTAGAGCCTCGTAACACGCATCTGACAAACTAATCGCCGCGATTAGATAACAGGTCTGTTTGTACTTCAATTCAAAAGACCTGCGAAACAGACAAATGGAAGCTACCAGGGACAAGACAAGTAGTACTTTCCACACGTACGGGATCATTGTTGCCGGAATAAATGCTATTGGCGACAGCAGAGCCAATCCTAAAGGTGGAACGAAAAGAACTACAATGCGGCTACCCATGGAAGGAAATAGGCGGTGTTGAGCGTCGCTTAGACCTCCGAGAGTGAATGCGGAAGCTCCGTGTCCTTCCAACACAAGCTTTGCAGGCGCGTAATACTCGGGCAGATCGCTGATTTGTCCAAATGCACCGGCAGATAATAAGATCAAGAAAACAAGCGAGCCGACGCCAAGAAGTGCGAACAGTGTACTTACGCAGTCACCAAATATCGCAATCTTCTTGGTGCTGATCTCAGTGGCACTGTTTTCAAGCTCGTCGCTATCTACGTCATCTCCGATTGTCAATTATCCTCTTCCCAAGACGGCGGCGTGCCACATCGCCTGTCAGAGCTTAGCGCAGATGCATTCTTCAATCAACGGCAGCAAGGTTGTACAAGTCGTGGGAATGCTAAGCTATGGTTTGATGCCAGCTATCCGAGGATAGCCTGTGCACACTAGTGGGGTCTATGCACACTAGTGGGGTCTATGCAGCAAGCTGCNNGCCCGACTCCGCAAGCTGCCCGGCTTAAGTGCAATCCATCACCATGTTCACTGATTTTCAGGCTCCTAAGAAATATTCCACACATGAAAAAGCTGTCTATTCTCATTCCTGTATTTAACGAAAAAAATACATTGATTCAGGTGCTCAATGCTGTGATCCAGGCAGAGTCGCAAGGATTGGAAAAGGAACTGATCATTGTCGATGATGGTTCTACAGATGGTTCACGGGATATTCTGTCCAGCCTGGATACACAATTCTACAACGCCAAGATTTTCTTTCACGACAAGAACATGGGCAAAGGAGCGGCACTCAGAACCGCTCAGCAGAATGCAACTGGCGACCTGATTTTGATCCAGGATGCCGATCTGGAGTATGATCCTCGCGAGTACAACGAACTATTGAAGCCGATTCTGGAAAATCATGCCGACGTCGTATACGGCTCGAGATTATCTGGTGGTAAACCCACGCGCGCGTTTAAAATAACGCATCTCTTGGGAAACAAATTCCTCAGCCTCCTTACCAATGTTTTGTACGACTGCACCCTGACTGACATGGAGACTTGCTACAAGGTCTTCAAGGCAGAATATTTTATGAAGGTACAGATACGCTCCAACCGTTTTGATTTCGAACCAGAAATTACCGCAAAAATTCTCAAGCAGAAGGCGCGAGTAATCGAATTGCCAATTTCATACTTCGGGCGCGACTATTCAGAAGGCAAAAAGATTACGTGGCGAGACGGATTTGCCGCCATCTGGGCGCTTACCAAATACCGTTTTATCGACTAATTTCCAGCCGTCAGTTGCGCTCAATCTGGTGCTGCTGGCATTCGCTCCAATCAAATGCCAACAGCGCCTGTTTGTAACGTCCGTGCTACATGCCGCGCAGCATCATGGCCCGGGCGATGCGCTCAATCGCTACCGTATAAGCTGCTGTGCGCATGCTCAAATGATGCTCTGTGGCCAAGCCAGAAACTTTGCTATAGGCGGCCACCATAATTTTCTCCAGCTCCTTGCGGACCTGCGGTAGGTCCCAATAGTGATTGTCTAGGTTTTGCACCCATTCGAAGTAAGAGACAACAACGCCACCGGCATTGGCCAAAATGTCCGGCACCACAAAGATGCCTCGCTCTTCCAAGACCTTGTCAGCGTCTGCCTCGGTGCAATCATTCGCTCCTTCAACCAAAATCTTTGCTTTGACTTTGCTGGCATTGGCAAGCGTGATCGCTTTCTCTAACGCGGATGGAATCAGGATGTCGCATTCCTGCACGAGCAGTTCGTCGTTGGTCATGAAGTCGCCGCCTTTGAAACCTTTTAAGCCGCGATTTTTCTTGTAATACACTTCAGCTGCATCGATGTCGATTCCATTTTTGTTATAGATTGCGCCTTGTGAGCTGGAAAGTCCTATGACGGTGGCCCCCAGTTCCTGCTCGATCAGCCGGGCGCCGAAAGAGGCTAGATTACCAAAACCTTGAAAAACAACTTTGGCTTTTGTCAGATTGACACCTTTTTCCTTGGCGGCTTCACGTGTGCAATACATGACACCACGACCGGTAGCTTCATCACGTCCAAGTGAGCCACCCAGTTCAATCGGTTTGCCTGTGATAACACCAGGGCAGTGTCCATGCCGCTTTGAATACTCATCGACAATCCAAGCCATGATTTGCCCGTTTGTATTCACGTCTGGTGCGGGAATATCAGTGTGAGGTCCAATGTTGTGCTGAATCAAATTCGTAAAATTGCGAGTCAGGCGCTCGAGTTCGCCGATCGAGAGAGTTTTGGGATCAACGGCGATGCCGCCTTTGCCACCGCCGTAGGGGATGTTCACGACTGCAGTTTTCAGGCTCATTAGATGCGCCAGGGTGCGGGCTTCTTTGACATCAACAGAAGGGTGATAGCGCAGACCACCTTTGAACGGCCCTCGGGCGTCATTGTGCTGAACTCGATAGCCCTGGTAAGTGACGTATTTGCCGTCATCCCTGCGCAAGGGAACTTCGACGACGATTTCTCTTTTCGGCTTGATTATGGCCCGCAGAAAGTCTGGATCTAAGCTTGGATCCATTTTGAGCAACTGATCTATGGCAGCCAACGAATAAGTCGTTACTGCATCACAAGTGGTCTTCTTGCTTATCGTAGTACTCATGAAAACTCCTCCCAATGGGCTTTTACGGGCTTCCAAAATTCGAGGGTCACCGGTGAACTATCTACACTATAGACACTTGAACGGAAATCCGTAAGGTATGCTTGACGAAAAGCAGCCTGCGCGCCCCGGTCGTATTTGTTGAAAAGTGGACCCTCTCAGTTAGTGATCTTTTGGGGCTTTGCCGTCATTCTTGCCATGCTGTTCGCGGATTTCAAAATGCCGGAACTGCGAGATCAAACCGAATTCTATTGCAGCTTACTGCCCGCGGCAAAACTAGCCAGCACTCATCAGTATCAAGCGATGTATGACCTCGTGTCCATGACGCAACAGACCGTAGAAAGCTTTGCCTCCCATCCGCGCACATTTGGCTATCCACCACTTTGCGCCTTAATGCTCACACCACTTGCGACAATGCAGCCGGCGATCGGACTGCTCGCCTGGCAAGGGCTGTCGCTCCTGACCATGGCTTATTGTGTTTTCTTGATTGGTCGAGCGGCCAGTCGAATCAATGCCGCAAGTGGCGAATCCGCTGATTCCGGTTGGTACGCCCTGACTTTCTTTCCAACCCTGCTGGGCTTGTGGAGCGGCAATGGAGACATCATATTCGGCATCCTTCCTTTAACCGTCGGCTATTACTTTGCTATGGCGAAGAAATTTTTGTTGGCGGGAGTTATTTTTGCCTTTTGTCTCTTAAAACCTGCTTACTTGCTGCCAGCATTCGTCACCGCGTTTGCTCTACTTGCCCACAAGCGTCCCCGCTGTATGGCTGGTTTACTAATAGGATCTGGATTAGTGATCGGAGCCAATGAACTAATTTCGAGCGCCGCATTTGGAGCATGGACAAACGCAGTAAAACCATCCTTCCAGCTAAGCTTCGCTGTGGAAAGCGCAAGATCATTACAAGAATATGTGGCCAATTTACCGCAAGCAATTCTGCTAATGCTACCGGTAGACAAGCAGGGCTCTCTTCTATCGCTGGTGCTTCTGCTTGTTGGAGGACTGATATTCCTGGCCTTGTATCAGATTCTGCAAATGGCTCGTAGTCTCAAAGAAGAATTTGAAATCACACCGTTGGCGTTCGTTACAGGCTTGTATCTGATACCGCTGGTGGTACCAGGGGTTAATTACAGCGACTTGACGGTAATGCTCCTGGCAGGGCTCGTAATCGCCTCTCTAGAATGGCGCCAGCACAGTGATTGGCGATTGAAAACAACGGTAAGAGTGACGGCCATTGTAATCAATGCTTTCGGTTTACTGGTCATCTTCCAACCCAAATACGCATATCCTCTTATTCTCGGCGCCATTCTGATCGTATATTTCAGACGCATCGTCGAGGCCGTTCATCTAGCCGCATCCGAACATGGCGGCGTCGAACAAGTTCTCGAATATGATGAATTCAGCGGTTGAGCTAACTCTTGTGGAGTTAACTATTATGGATCCGTTGCAGGGCGTCACAGAGAGTGGCGAGTTCATCAGTTGTGTTGAAAAATCCAAAGCTGACACGAACAAGACCGGTCGAAGTGGTACCAAGAGATTGGTGTGCCTGAGCGGCGCAATGTAGCCCTGGTCGCACTGCGATTGCGTACTCCAGGTTGAGAATATCGGCCACCCGATCTGGTGAGTATCCGGCCAGAGAGAAGGACACAACAGGTGCGGCTTCAAAAGAACTGAGCTCTTTCCCTTCGGAATATGACTTACCGGCCACTTTAATCCAATCATTGGCATGGCACCACTTCCTAAATTGCGTGGCCAAGGAATGTTCATGCTCGGCAATCAAAGTCGCTCCCGTCTTATGCACGAATTCAACGCCTGCCCCGAGAGCTGCAACAGCAGGTCCTGCAATCGTTCCCGGCTCTAGTCGGTCGGGATAAACTTTCGGCATTTCCAGGGCTTCAGACGAGGAACCAGTTCCTCCGCAGACCATCGGATCGAGCAAGCTATCCGTTCGCACATAGAGCAAACCGGCTCCAGGAGCACCCATTAGTCCTTTATGGCCAGGCGCAGCCCAATATGTTATTCCTTTGTGCCTCAAACAATCCGCTTCAGCTCCAGCTGTCTGAGCCGCATCAATGAGCAGAGGCACATTCTTTGACGCGCAGATTTCGGCAATCTGTTGGATCGGAATGCGTTCACCCGTCACATTACTGGACTCTGCAAACACGCATAGCTGTGGCTTATCCGAATCAACCAGAGCGCTCAATTGCTGTAGATCGATAATTCCTCTATCCGCGTACGGCAGCACCACAATTTTTAAATCAAGCTCACGCTCCAGCACTTTCAAAGTTCTCATCACCGAGTTGTGCTCAAGAGCGCTGGTGAATACACAATCACCGCGCTTAAGTCCACAACCTCTGAGCACCATGTTGATCGAATATGTGCAACTTGGTGTGAAGATCAATCGCTCGCTGCGATCAGCGCCAAGAAATTCAGCAATAATCGTGCGCGCGTCGAAAATGGTCCGCGCCGATTCGAGCGCCAGCGTATGCGCCCCACGCCCTGGATTTCCCGCCGAACGGAAGTAAGCATCGTGCGCAACGTAAACGCTTTCCGGTTTCGGAAAACTGGTGGCAGCATTATCGAGATAAATTATCTTGTTAGTCATTTTGTATGGGCACTTTTCTCAGCACTTATCAGGAGGGAGGGGCATGCTAGGATTATCTGCTGATGGCCAAGATATTACTAGTTGAAGACGACAAGAATCTGGCCCTGCTGATCAAAGATGGCGTCAGCTTTGAGAACCATATTGTGTATGCGTGCTAGCATTTCCAAAGCACGCTCTTTAACTCTGCCATTGCAAGAGAGGCTTAATGTCTTTGCGTTTTTCGCAACTTGCCACCACGCTGCTGCTCAGCACCTTTCTCTTGCAATCTTGCTCGGGCGGATTTTCACTGGAAAATTCTGCGCAGAGTAGAACCAAATCGCTGGCAAGTCTTCTCGATGAAGAAAGCGGCTCCGAACCTCAGTTAACAGCCTCGCTGCGAGAATACTTGAACGGGGAAGGTGTGAGCGACCGGCAGAAGGCTGGTGCTTCATATGTGCTGGCCCGGCTAGTGCAGCAGAGCACGCCGTTTGACAACAAATCCCAAGATCCAAAGACAAACGGCTCAGACCGACTAACCGAAGCAATTCGTTTGTTCGATGAAGCATCACAGTTGCCGGTTTTGGCGGAACGCTCAGCTCTGCATATTGCCGAGATCGCCACGCTCATCGGCGATGAGGAAAGAGCCCGCACGGCGTTCGAATATTTGAAGCGCAAAACGACAGATGCAGAAAACAAAGCTCGTTATCAATATCAAATCGCACAATCGGAAATGCGCACTCAGGAAACGGACAAGGCACAATTGCTTTTCCTTGATTTGCGCAAACAGTATCCAAATACTGAATTTGCAAAGGCAGCCGCATACTACTTAGCACAGATAGAGCTGGCGCAGGTCCCGTCGTCGCCGGAGTCCACAGCAAAAGCGATTGCCTTATTGCGGCAATACTTAAAAAGCTCACCGGATGGACGTTTCGCC
Source organism: Candidatus Melainabacteria bacterium (assembly GCA_003153555.1). Lineage (GTDB taxonomy): Bacteria > Cyanobacteriota > Vampirovibrionia > Obscuribacterales > Obscuribacteraceae > PALSA-1081. Next base: position 30,584 of record PLZS01000190.1, read on the forward strand.
AATGATGCGATGGCTAAGTTAAACGAGTTGGCGAAGGCCGATTCACTGCAATTTAGCGAAACGGATCACGACGTGTTTGGCCAGGTCTATTTCACAAACGCAAAGTACAGCGACGCGCTGAGCGAATGGTCACACACGAAAGTCGGCAGCCATGCTATTAAACGCGCCATTTGTTACGCACGCACAGGAAAAAACGAGGTCGCACAGCAGACTCTGCTTCAAGCGATAAATGCCCAACCAGCAGTGTCGTACGAGGCTGCGGCCGCGTTAATTTGCAATCCACTTAGTCGCAACGATGCAAAAGCTTTTTGGCACGACATTCTCAACGCCCATCCCACAAAAGATGATGACCCACTGTGGAATATCGCCATTCGCTCAACGCCGACAGAAGGCATTCCTTTATATAGAAAAATCCTTGCAAAATATCCGACATCAGAGTTTTCGCCGGAGTGTATCTGGTGGATATTTTGGGATCAAGCTAAACAGTCTAAGACTGATACTGCCAAAGCCACATCTGCTTTAGCCTGGGCCAAAGAAGGGTTGGCGAAATATCCAACCAGTAAAGCTGCTGCCCGCCTGGGCTTCTGGAGCGGCAAGCTGCAAGAGCAGCTCAAACATCCCGAAGAAGCTAAACTTGCTTATCAATTTTCGGCCACTCACTTCCCGTCCTATTATTATGGACACCGGGCCAAAGCTCGGCTAAGAAAGCTGACAACCAGTGCACCAAATGCAGTGGCTGACGCCGCTAACGATCCGGGTTGGTCGACAAAACCGGCGAGAGTTCCACCCAACTTGAAGTGGCGCTGGCCAGCTCCTCACGAGATTGTTGCTTACGAGCATATGGAGAAACGATACGGAACAACTGTTACAGAGCTGATTAAGTTGCATCAATTTGATGAAGCGCTAGAGCTGCTGCCTGAAAATCCGGGTCCAGAATTTAAGGCAAGCCTGCTTGCACGAATGAATAAGCCGATGCAGGCAATCAATGCAGCCAACCATGATTTAACAGGTAATCCAAAACTTAGCGAACGTTGGGAAATGGCATACCCACTTGAGTATGCCGATCGGATATCTTCGGACGCGAAAACTAACGGCGTTGATCCGCTTCTCGTGCACGCTCTAATCAGGGAAGAATCGCGTTACAATCCAGACGCGTTAAGTCGTTCGAAAGCGCTGGGCTTAATGCAGCTAATGCCCGGCACCGCATACGGTGTAGCAAAACGGCTATCCGTCCCCTTATCCGGGACACAAGAAGTGCTCAAACCAGAGATCAACATCAAGCTCGGCACGAACTATTTGGCCTACACGCTGAGAAGATTTGATGGAAACGCCTTGCTCGCGGTAGCCAGTTACAATGGTGGTCCAAACGCCGTGCAGTCCTGGTTCCAGCAACACAAGCTGGCAGGAAATGCCGACTTTGATATTTTTGTGGAGAATATTCCCTTCCGCGAAACACGTGATTATGTGCGCAAGGTATTTGGATCTTATTGGACGTACGAACAGATATACGGCGGCAAAAGTATTTGAAAAGTTCGCAAGACTTGCGCGCAGGCTTGAGAAAATCGAGAAGCTTAGATAGCAGTTTTGAAGCGACAGATCAACTAGAAGCCTTGTCCTGATTTCATCTGTGAACTGCTAGTTGTAGACAGCGGTACTACATTCAGTGCTGCACGCACGCAGACAGCAGAAATAAATTGCGATTAGCTCGTCAAACTGCATTGCACCCAAGAAGTCAAAAACCAGATGCCGTTTAACCTAGAGCAGGCTTCTCTTGGGCTGGCTCTTTATTAGCTGGCTGAATGCCTAAATACTTCGACCAAAACGCAGTTTTCGGCATTTTGACTGGTGAAGTCTGCTCTTCGACAGCTGACGTATTCTTGAGTGAGGACATATTAAACCCACACGTGGTACACACATGCTTGTTTGCGGCTATTCTAAATTGACAACGTGGACAAAGATAGTACTGCATAAGCCCCTCACTTTCTGATCGCAGTATAACACGGGAAATTAGGCTGGGAAGACCGTTTCAGGGTGGAGTGCCNNTTCTCCACTTTTTTACCTGTTTCTTACTTTGCAACGCGCGGGCGTTTATTATTAGGAGGGGTTACCGCTAAAAATGCAACCACGAATAATCGTCACATTCTCCTCACTGCACCAAGTCTTGACTGCTGACAAAGCGTTGAGAACAGCCGAGCCAGCTGTTTTCAAGATTCGGCCCACACCAACCCCCCCAGGACTTTCTACCTCGGTTTGCAGTATGTCAATCGAGATTCTTGAAGAAGATCAAAAGCAAGCGATCATGGATTATCTGCAGTCCAAATCTATCCAACCAAGCGGCCTGTTTACCGTCGGGTAACCGGTCGTGTGCAGGCGGCCGCATATGCCATACTGGTGCTTCATTCGCATCGAATTTATCCGAGGATAGTCTGTGCAGCAAGCTGCTCGACTTAAGATGTCCAAGTTAATTCCAGCCTTAACAGTCGCGTCTTTTGTGCTCTTTCTCCTTTTCTACGGCGCCTGCATAAGCGGAATCGTGCTGAGAGAGCCAGACATTTGCTTTCTGCTTGCCAGCGGCAGATGGATCGTCGAAAACGGGCACCTGCCAAGCACCGATCCCTTCTCATACTCGACGATTTATCACAACCAACCATATGTGATTGAAAAGTGGTTGACTGAAGTGATTTTCTTCTTGTTGTGGAAATTGACTTCCACAACAGGACTGCTCGTGTTCGATGCGATCATGCTCACTCTGACGTTTGCAGTAATGCCTTATCGCTTGTATCGCTTGAGTGGTGTAGGCGGGCTTAAGGCACTGCTACTGACAATACTTGCCACGCTAACATCGTTCTGTCATCTGGCTGTACGTCCGGAAATTTTTTCGTATTTGTTCGCGGCTATATACTTGGAAATCTTGATGCGCCTCAGTGACTCGAACCGAATCTTGCATTGGCCAAGCGTAATTGGGCTGGTTGCAATGATGGTGCTGTGGGCAAATTTGCACACTTTATTTATTGTCGGTTTGCTGATTCTGGCTGCTTATGCGGGTTGCATATTCTTAGAAAAGGTTTTAAGACTAACTGATAAAAAGACTGATTGGACCGTTCCGGTTGCGCTGGCGCTTTGCGTTCCAGCAACACTAATCACGCCTTATGGTTTCACATTGTGGCAATATCTTCCGAATATATTTGGACCGTTCAACAACACGAACAACGAGATGCAGCCAATAAATATGTCGAGCTTGACCTCGGTCGGTATGTATCCGTTCTTTGTGCTTATTCTCGTGTCAGCTGTTGTACTGGTCCGAAAAGCACTGAACAAGCCAAGAAAGCCAGGCGAACTCTTTTTCAAACTGCTGCTCCCAATTGGTATTATCGGCGGTATCAAGACGATTAGAACCATTCCAATTTCAGATCTGTTTGCGTGCGCAGGAATGGCTCGCATACTCGGGTTGTCACAACAATCCAAAACAAGTGTAGACGAAAAAATCGATGAACTTTTTCAACCCATGCATTTGGGCTGGATTGCCACTTCGTTAGCTAGTGCCGGATTGGGGGCATACATGATGACTTCTATCATTCCACCTGAAATTCCCCAAAGCAGCGCAGCTTTTCATCCACCCGTTAAAGCCGTTGAATTCATTGGCAAGAATCGACCCGCCGGGCGCATGCTGAACGATCCACATTTTGGCAACGTGCTGATGTGGCAACTGGAGGAGGCACCCCCAGTTTTCATTGATTCTCGATACAATCTCTACGGGAACACTCTTTTGCAAGACTACTGGACAATGGCCGAGAATCAGACTGGAGCGCGTCAGCTCTTGGAAAAGTATTCGATTGACTGGGTTTTTCTAAAACCAGAATTGCCTTTGATCAAAGCGCTATCGCAAGACTCAGGATGGACGGTACTTTATCAGGATTCGGACAGCGCAATCGTGGCGCGCAAAAGACAAAAACGGGACAAATAATGCGATGTGTAGTGACAGGCGGGATGGGTTTCTTCGGTTCGATCATGTGCGAGCACCTCGTGGACAGAGGCCACGACGTACTCAGCGTTGATTTACTCGCAGACACGAATTCATCGAAACGCTACAAAAATGCGCAACTCGACTTGACCAACTTTGAGGCGTTAAAAAAATCAGTAAGCGAGTTTGGAAAGGTTGATGCGATTTTTCACATCGCTGCGTTACTTGCGCATGTGACAGCAAATCCAGACCACCTATGGGCAGCGAACGTTGATGGAACACGGAACGTTATGGAGTGCGCTCGACAGCTTTCAATTCCGAAAGTTGTTTTCACGTCTACGAATTGCGTGTTCAGCACAGGTTTTTCGCAACCGGTCGACGAGCAAACTCCGACCCAACCTATCGAAATTTATGGCAAATCGAAGCTGGCAAGCGAAGAAATCATCCAGTCCTATACCGACATAAGCTCTGTGATTATCAGATGTCCTACGATCATTGCCGCAGGGCGCTTGGGACTTTTGACCATCCTTTTCGACTTTGTCAGAGAAGGTCGCAGGTTGTACGTCGTCGGCGATGGCAGCAATCGTTACGCCTTCATAGCGGCCGAAGATCTGGCTGATGCCTGTCTGCTTGCTGCGCAATCGAGCAAGTCGGGACTTTATCACATCGGCTCCGACAACGTACCTTCGATGCGGCAGCTGTACGGATCGCTGATGGAATATGCAGGCAAGAAACCGCGCATCCTCTCCATTCCTGAAGCACCAACAGTGATGGCATTGAAGATATTGAATGCGCTGGGGTTGTCGCCCCTTGGTCCGTATCACTATCGAATGCTAGCAGCGAACTTCGTCTTTGACACGACAAAAATTAAAGCTGACATTGAGTGGCGACCGACCAAGACAAACACCGAGATTCTATGCAGCGCTTATCAGTATTATGTCGACAACCTCGACTCGATTAACAGCGCCACAAATGTATCAGCACACCACAGCAAAGCCAAGGCTGGCATTTTGAACCTGCTGCGCATGATTTCATAGCTATCAAACCAGTCAGACGGCACACGCTATAAATCTTTCAGTCGACCGACGAAAGAAGAAACAACAGCTTTTATCTGGTCTTCATGCAAGCAGGCGAAATTGATAGCGAACTCACCTTGGCTAGCTGATTGAAGATAATATGATCGAGTCGAGATCAAGGGCAATGTTGATGTCACAGCAGCAGCTAATATTTCTTGCTCAGTCCATTTGCTCAAATAAGCAATCAGATGATTGCCAGCACAGTGATCGAGAATGATAATATCCTTGCCCAGACCGCGTTTTAGAAACTGAGTCAGGGCTATACGGCGAGCATTGAATGTTTTTTGGATTTTCCGACAATGCCTCTCTAAATATCCTTCATCAATAATCTGAGCCAGCGTCAATTGCACAATTGCCTCTGAAAGTCCTTCCGTTTGCACTTTTGCTGCAGCAAACAGTGGAGCCAATTTTTCCGGAATAACACAGTAACTGATAGACGTGAGCGGATACAGAATTTGCCAAAATGTAGACAGATAAATGACATTTTCGCCACCATCCAGACCTCTAAGCGAGGTTGGCTGCAAGCCTGCGTAATGAAAATTTCCATCGTAATCGTCTTCAATGATCCAGGCGCCCTCAGATTGTGCCCAAGCCACTAGTTCTTTACGCCGGCTCAAAGACATTGTTACGCCCAGAGGTTCGTGATGATTAGGAGTGACATAAACCAGCTTTATGCGTTGCTTTGATTGCTTGAGAGCTTCGACCATCAGTCCTTCCGAATCAACTTTGACTGGATAGAGTTTCAAGCCTTGCGCGGCGGCCAATTTCTTAGGGCCAGCATAGCCAGGTTCTTCAATGGCGACAGTATCACCAGGTTCTAACAACAGCCTGCAGACTAGATTTGTAGCGGCCAGAGATATTGAAAAGACTGCTACTTCACCGACCGTGCATCTCAGCCCTTTATTGCGATCAAGATAGCCTGTCAGAGCCTGGCGCAACTCCACTCGCCCAAGAATATCTGGCTCGTACTGAAGATTGCGAAGGGTTTCCGGCACACACTGTTGCTGCATAATTTCGCGCCATCGTTTCATCGGTAGCGCACTTTTGGGAACAGCTCCGTAATTGAAAGCGGCAACATCTGCAAAATCGACAGTATAGAGTTCGCTTTCACATACACGTGCCAGGCTCTGACCATAAGTGGATAATCTTTTTTGATCGAAGAAGCCTGGCTGAATTGCTCCACCGAGATTGGCAGATTTGACCGTTCTCGCGATTACATAAGTACCTTTGGTGGCATTGGTGCCAACATAGGAGAGACGCTGCAGTTCTCTATAGCATTTAACGATCGTATCTCTAGACACACTAAAAGAGTCCGCCAAATCGCGACTGGAAGGTAAGACCGCGCCGTGAGGCAAACGCCCAGTCTCGATCGCGTCAATTAGATATTCCAATATTCTTTTGTAGAGCGGTTGTTCTGGATTTTCTTTGGGATTGAAAACAATGTTCAACTTTCACCGCATCAAGGAAGTGAGCAATATTATTTCGACCGATGCAATCATTTGGATGAATAACAAGCATTTGGATGAATCACAGGATTAACTTCAATGGTTGACACGCATACCAATGTGCCTCCAATTATGCATACCAGTGACAAGAGCGCAAGTGAACTTGAAAACCAAGCCTCTGCAATCCAATTGACGAACTGCCATACCAAGAGTCCCTGATTCAAGCAAGCCAATGCCTGCGGCGCCAGCTAGCAATAGCTGCGCAGCCTCGACAAACACACCGAAAGATCTCCACCCAGGCTAAGAAGTCGGACGGATGAAACAGCGCACAAAGGCGTGGTGTTGTGGTAACAACTTGGTAGCCTGAACTCGTTACTGTAATGCTAGAGATAACGCCTAGTGCTGGATTTAACTCAGCACCAAGCAGCAAAAATTCGTGGTAGATGCACCGGAAGTGTTCGGTTCATCTACCTTAACTTTGCACTGCATATAGTGGCACAACTAGCGCTAACCTACGTTTCAAGACCAGCTTCATTCTCAGGAAGAGTTAGTATTAAGGAGCTGCTCATGCTTGCGTTTACAAATGTTATTTCGCTATTTCCACGCGGAATTTCATAGATTTTAGCTATCAATATCATTTCCTTTAGAGTTCAGAAGAAGTAACCACTCCACCACATCTAGTTTAGTTTTTCAGTACTTAACGCGCCCAACAGCCGCTGAATCTAACACGAGCATGCGCAGCAGCGCACATCAACGCCTGTGCATACCTGATCCTATCCCTCCCAGCGCCTTGGTATTCAACGCTGATCATCAGCCTTGGATCATTCGGATATCCGCAGAGAAGCTGGACGTCTGGTGCTCGGTAAAGCGACTTCGCACTGCGTTGGTCTCCAGCCACCAAATGACATAAACCAGAAGGAGTCATTTCAATGACAAAAACAAAACTGAAACGCGCTTCTCACGAGGAACGCCTCGAAAAATTTGCTCAAGTGGCAGTCAAGATTGGACTGAGACCGACACCTGGTCAACAGGTGATCGTGACAGCGCCGATCGCAGCACTGCCCTTGGTGCGCAAGGTGACTGAGCAACTCTACAAGGCTGGGGTCTCGCAAGTCACGACCCTCTTCGACGACGACGCCTGCACGTTGGCTCGTTACCGCTTTGCCCCTGACGGTTCTTTCGATGTATCGACCAATTGGCTGTTCGACGGCATGGCCTCGGCATTCGACAACAACGCCGCCCGGCTCGCTATATTGGGAGCCAACCCTGGGCTACTCGCTCGTGTGAACTCCGATCTGACAGGCAGGGCCGCTGCGGCAAGAGCAAAGGCTTACAAACCTGCCTCCAGTCGCATCAGCTCGTTTTCGATCAATTGGTCAATGATCTCCTGCGCTACGCCAGCGTGGGCGAAGGCGGTTTTTCCAGGTGTGTCTGAGAAAGTCGCGATGAGCTTACTGTGGGACGCCATCTTCGCGGCATCACGCTCAGATGCCGATGACCCGATCGCGGCATGGGAAGCCCACAATCAGGCCCTCAAATCCAGGGTCAACATTCTCAACGCGAAATCGTTCTCCGCTCTGCGGTTTCGCGGACCAGGCACCGACCTCACGGTTGGCCTGGCCGATGGGCATGAATGGTGCGGCGGTGCCACCGCAGCCAAAAACGGCGTCGTCTGCAACGCCAACGTGCCAACCGAGGAAGTCTTCACAACGCCGCATTGCCAGCGAGTCAACGGCTATGTCTCAAGCACGAAGCCGCTTTCCCTGCAAGGCGTTCTTGTCGAAGGAATCCGGGTTCGCTTTGAGGGCGGTCGCGTAGTCGAAGCAACCGCGCAGCGGGGACAAGATGCCTTGCTCAGCTTGATCAAGACCGACGCAGGCGCCTGCCAGCTCGGTGAAGTGGCGCTGGTCCCGCACTCATCGCCCATTTCTCAAAGCAAGGTGCTCTTTTACGAGACGCTCTTCGATGAGAATGCGGCCTGCCACATCGCCTTCGGGCAGTCGTTTTCGAAATGCATGATCAACGGTCGCAACATGACCAAGGAAGAGCTCAGCGCGAAAGGCTCCAACCAGAGCGACATTCATGTCGACTGGATGATTGGCTCTGGCGCTGTTGACGTTGACGGCATTTGCGCCGATGGCTCCGTCGAAGCTGTGATGCGAAACGGCGAGTGGGTTTAGTCAGGCTCCAGCCATCTTGGCCAAAGACACGACCGTTAAACCTGCAGCATAACGCTGCTTCAAACAACTCAGAAAGAACAGTCAAAATGTCAAAACAATTCTCCTACAACGACCCGCGGCGCAGCAAATTAGCAGGTCAAATCGACTTTCTCCGGCAGACCAAGGTTCGGCTTGAGAACAGCCTGCCGAACTTTCGCAAGCGTCGCCTAGAATACTTCGAGAGCAAGTTGGAATATCCGGCCTATCTCTTCGGCAAAAATCTCACCTGGGTTCTGGTTCTCAAGAAGTCGGTTGCTGACGCGATCAAGCAGTCGCAAGGGGCGGTGAACAGGCACGCCACATACCTCAAGCGCTACGCCGATCGGTTCGACAACATCTCTCGCGGAACGTGGGAAATGGACATCGTCGGCGCTTATGAGAACTTGGCCCGGGCACGCCTGCTCTTAGTCGCGGTCGACGCCGAAACCGCCGACGCAGACGAGCTGCTCGCCACTTTGGACCCAGTCATGCGCAGAGCTTACGCGCTTGCTGCCAGTGCCGTGAATCCAGACTCATTCCCCTTCAACGGCTAATCGGGAAGAAGTTCAACCAAATCTATGTTTTGAGTGCCTAGACCGAAATTTCTCGAAATTATCAAAGGGAACATAAACATGAAACGCATGACAATGGTTATCGCTGCTGCGACCGCTGTGATTTCTCTCGGTCTCATCCAAGGATTCGTTCGCTCTGAGGTGAGCGCCCGGGCAAAATATGAGAAGGAATACAGCGAAGCTCACACGGGCCTCGTTAGCAGATTGACGACGTTTAAGAACACTCTCACTCACAATGACGACGTGATGAGGCGCCTGACGCAGTTGTCGACTGAGTTAGCCAAGCTGCCCACACTTGAAAGCGCCATCAGCGAAGTGAACACCGCAGGCAATAAAGCGTCCAACGAAGAGGATGGCTACGCCTACACTCAGACCGTCCAGAAGATCATCGATCTCTACGTGCCTCTTGACGCCGACTACCATGACGCATACACATATATCCCGAATCTCACCTTCGATGGCTACTGGAGCACACCTGAGCCGTCTGAACATTCGTTGGAAGCTGAGAGCGATATTCGCGCTCTTACTCAAACTCTCGACGCCGTCATGAAGCCGCTCGCGGACGCCAGCGATACTTTGTCTCGCCTGCGATTCAAGGAGGAGCACGCCGCGGCGATCCGCAAGGAGATAGCTGAGAGAAAAGCGAAATTCGAACAAGTCTTGCTGCACAAGGATCAATAGCCGCTCCGCGCCGACTTCAGCCGCCATAATGCAGGAGTTCACAATGTCATCATTTCTTCCATGCGTGCCTTATCTACAGCTCGTGCTAGTGATCGCCTCGATTGCGCTCGCTTGTGCGGCGGTGCCAATTTGGCGCAAGCAACAAACCGCCTATCTCGATCGGGTGTGGAACCGAGTGGTGAACCCAGTTCAGCATCAATCGAAAACGGGGCTGCTCTCTTTAGGCTCACTGCTTGCCCTTACTTGCGCCATCATTCTCGGGAAATGCCACCCTATCCCAATCATGGAGGTGGGGCTGACCTGGCCGGTAGCTTCTTCTGTAGCCTCGATTGCAAGCACGCTCACAGTCGCGTTGTTCTGCCAGGGCGTCAAGGAGCACTTCGAAAACTCGATGCTGACTCGCGCCTCTTGGCTGCTCCAGCAGAAATCACAGGTCCAGGGCTCAGCTGCAAACGCAGAGAAAGAATGAACAATGAAAAAGACATCAATTAAGAATTTGAAGACAGCGAAGCGATCGAAAAAGAAGAAGATGCTCGGGCAGTTTTTGACTGGAATTGACGTGTCGTCATTCCAGAGAACGGTAGATTGGCAAAAAGTCGCGGCGACGGGAGCCAAATTTGCCTACATAAAGGCCTCTGAAGGCGTGACTATCAAAGACAGTTATTTTGCGGCCAATCGCAAAGCCGCTAAGGCCGCAGGTCTTATTGTCGGAGCGTATCACCTCTTTCGCCCGAAAACTGCAGGAGTTGCGGAAATCAACAATTTCGTTTCTGCCGTTGGAAAAGTAGAATCAGGCGAACTGCCGCCGGTGCTCGATGTGGAGGTGCCGGAAGATTGGAAAAACATCCCCGTGGCTGCGCGCATCAAACTTGTCAGCGACTGGCTCGCTGCGGTAGAAATCCAGCTCGGTGTGCGACCTATTGTTTATGTGAACAATTCGGACGCGCAGGGGTTGCTCAACCACGACCCCTCATTTGCTAAGTATCTTCTCTGGATTGCCTATTACTCAACTGCCAGTCAACCGGTCTTGCCACCGCCGTGGAAAGATTGGACGTTTTGGCAACACACTGGAGTTGGCACCATCAGCGGTGTCAGAGGTAATTGCGATCTAGATCGCTTCCCTGGCACTCTGGCAGATCTCATGAAGCTGGTGCAGCCTTAGGGCAAATAGCCATCCAGAAACTCAAGAAATGGAATGGGGGAAAAGGTGACTATCGTCGAACAAACTCGCCCCCGTGCCGGCTTGTGGGCTTGGTCGAAAGTTTGAACAATCCAATTCAGTTGGAATATGCCAGGTAGCCGGACTTCTTGTCGTGATCTCGGATCAAGAGAGAAGAAAAAGAACAAGAAACGAAAGGAATAACTCATGTGCACTCACATAACCCGATCGGATTCGCGGGTGACACGAATTCAGGCGGATCTATATGCGACGCGCGTGCACGAGTTCGTCGCCAAGCTTGCCCCGAACAGCGTCGCCATCATTGTCTGCAATCCCGAACGCATTCGCAGCAATGATTTAGTGTACGGCTATCGTCAGTCATCGGATCTGCTCTATCTGAACGGTTTCCCAGAAGCTGGCAGTGCCGTTGTGCTCACCAACTTCGGTGGCAAGTGCAAGCTGATTCTTTTCGTGCGCCCGAAAGACCGTGAGCGTGAAATCTGGACCGGCACACGTGTCGGTGTTGAAGGCGCCAGGGAAAGATATCTCGCTGACGAGGCCTACACTGTCGACGAATTCGGCGCTGTCATCAGGCCGCTGCTGCTAGGCGCTGATCAGGCCTATTACAAGTTCGGTATCAATGAGCACTTCGACGAGGTCTTCAGCGCAGTCTCGCAGCCAGGTAGTAAGCCTCTCGACCCGGAATTTATTGTCCATGAGATGAGACTGTTCAAGAGCCAGGCTGAAATCGAGATTCTTCGGCGTGCCGCTCAAATTTCTGCTCAGGCTCATTGCGCAGCAGCGGCTCGTCTTCAACCTGGACTGATGGAATATCAGATCAAGGCGACGATGGAGGGCATCTTCATCGAGAGTGGTGCCAATGGACCGGCCTACGAATCGATCATCGCCTCTGGCAATAACGCCGTCATCCTTCACTACACGGCGAATGATCACACCATCAAAGATGGTGACCTGGTTCTAATTGACGCGGCCTGCGAGCTCGACGGTTATGCCGCCGACATCACTCGCACCTTGCCGGCCAACGGCAAATTCAGCGAGGCGCAGCGAGAAATCTACCAACTTGTACTCGATTCTCAACGAGCCGCTATTCGTGCTGCTCGGCCTGGCTCAACGTTGCACAATGTCAGACTTGCCGCGCACAAAGTGCTTCGCAAAGGATTGATCAAGCTCGGTATTTTGCCTGCCCAAATGAGCTCCCGCAAGAGCGCAGTGCAGGCTTTCTTTGCGACTGAAAGCATCGAGGCAGCCGGCAAGCTCGTCTCGCTTGGCACTTTCTTCATGCACGGCGTCAGTCATTGGTTGGGGCTTGATGTTCACGATGTTGGTCGCAGTGGTTTCAACAACAGCCATCAGATTGAACTGGCTCCCGGGGCTGGGATCCTCGTTGAGGCTGGTTACTGCATCGACATGAGCAAGAAGCGTGTGCTCGGCAGTGGACGCATCGTCAAGAATGGTGGCAAAGAGTTTTTCGAGCCTATCGATAAAACGCGCAAGTTGGCAGCCGGCATGGTGTTTACCGTCGAGCCTGGTCTCTACTTCGACAAGAATGACGAGCGCGTTCCGGCCAAATATCGCGGCATCGGTGTTCGCATCGAAGATGACGTCGTCATCAATGAAGTCGGTTGTGAGGTTCTCACCGCTGGCATGCCCAAGTCGGTCGAGGATATCGAACAGCGGATGGCAAATGCTTCTGCGCCGAGGCCGTCGGTAACCTCGAGGCGTTCAGCCACCAGCGGCGGTGCTGGTGATCCTGGCGTGGTGCTCCACGCCAGACGTTGATCCGCAAACCTCTTTCCTGGCTACTCTGCTAATCATCTAGTAGCACTTTTGAGCCAAGCTTTGCTACAGGCTTGGCTCTGAACTCGAAGCAATAACGCTTCGGTTCTTCAATATCTTGCAAAGGACATCTCAATGAAAAAGTTCCTCAAATATTGGGTCGGCATCGTTCTCGGCTGTCTCATCGTTCCGTCAGTGTTCTCCGCGATCGCTGCGGTGGCGTTCATGTCCGATGGCGGCTTCACCCCCGCAAGCATGCTTTGGCTTGCAGGCCTGGGATCTTTCGCCACGACGATGATGATCGTCGGCATGGTCGGCATCTATCCGGCGGTCGCGGTGCTGGTTTTAGGCATCGTCGTCTGCCTGATTCGCGATAACTCAAAGAACGTTCGCTGATTTGCCCCCAACCACCAAAACTGGTGGTTGCACAGAGATCTCGGTGAAACCTGTACGCTAGCTTTTGCCGTAACAAACTCTGTCTGGACTGCTTCGGCAATTCAGACAGGGTTTGGATTTGTTCAATTCTCGAATTGCATTTAGGCTGCTTTCTGTTTTTTGTTTTACTGGTTCAAATATGCGGCTGGCTCTACAGCAAGTTTTTACCGCTGCCATTTAACTTTTCCTTTGGAATTCTTGGTAAAAAATTTGCCCCAAATGCCACCACCGGCGGTGCCAACTCGGGCAAATTCACTTTCCGAATTTGTTAGATACCAGCTTCTTCAACGCATATGCAGTCAAACTCATTCATCCGGTCTGCCCGAAGTAATCCAGCGAACAACAGTCTCTAATCATATGTCTGTCCAGGTCCCTACCCATTGCGTTATGTGACCATCTTCCTGGCGCATTGCGACGGCTTTCGCCAGATAGCGACGCCATGGGTTAGGGCGACTTACTCTCAATCCAAGCACCCTGGTCAAGCGAAATTCGTGCTCAAAACTGTTACCGGTTTGCACGCACATATTCCATTCGCTCAAATATGCGCCAATATCATCTGGATGAATAAGTAAATGCCAGGCTTGATCATCTTCCTGTTCAAGACTGAGACCAGTCACTTCCGTGAATCTGTCGTTGTAAAACACAATTCGCCCGTGGGGATTCGCAACCCACATCAGGTGCGGAATGGCGCCAATCAGCAAACCAAATTGATAATTAGACAGCGCGACTTTCTCTAAGCGCAGTCGCTCCTCAAGAATCGCCGCTTGTCTAACTTCACGCTCCTTGCGGTCACTGATGTCTTTAACCGTTGTCAAAATTTTAGTCTTGCCATGATGCTGCAATAATTTAGAATGACCTTCCACCCATACCAAGTTTCCAAGAAAATCCCGAAGTAAAAACTCAGCCACGTAATTGCGGTCAGAGATTGCCCGCTGCAAGTTATTTTGGATCTGCTCTGCTGTATAAGGAGCCTTTCCGTAGGCAATGAGTTCGACGGTCTCTGGCTTAAGCAACTCAGAACGACTATAACCGAGGATTCGGACCAGCGAACTGTTCACATCAGTCGGTCGCAAATCTGTGCTGTCGTGCATGACGATAGCATCGGCGATGCTGTCAAAGAGTTCGCGATATTTGGCGTCTCTGAGTTTCAACTGTTGTCGGAAAGTCGCTTCTTCATGTTTGATTCGGTTAGATATCCAATCCAAAGAAAATAATTGAGACATAGGAGTTGCTCGATTAGCGAAAGTAAAACTTCCACCCGATGAATTTCGACCAAGAGCCACCTGTTAGACGTCACTGACTTAATATGCCCGGATGCTTAGGGGCTAGGCACAGCCAAGACAAGATCATCCGTTTTTCAAAAGTATTATTGTCGAAAATGATCAACGGGTGCTTTAGTTTGTCTGACTCCGTCTCAAACTGGCCAGAAATCTCCCGACCATAGGCTTCGCGCTTTCAGGAGGCACGCTAGCGAAATGGATCATAAATTCATTTAGCACCGCATTCTCGGAATAGTAACAGTCTGTCGAAGCCAAAGGCAGAGAGGCTTCTGCGGCAGCATGCATGATCTTTTCGGACAGCCAATTCGGATTGAAGCGCACGATTGCATGCATGCTTGCACCAGGTGAAAGAAACTCGACGTCATCAATAAGAGCACTCTTCAATTCAAAAATCATTGCCTGACGTCTTTTCCGAAAGACTTTCCATAAATTTCGACGATGCTGTTCCAACTTTCCACTTTCTATCAGCTCGGTCAGAACATAATGCTCAAGGGTAGGAAACTGACGATCGCTGAGATATTTGGAGCTACGAAACAGAGCAATGAGATCTTCCGGCAGAACCAACATGCCGATGGATGAAAGTGGAAACAGCAGACGCCAAAAATTGTAGAGGAAAATCACGCCGTTGGCGCTTGAGAAAAGTTTCAACTACCGCTATTTGACCAGGTTTAACCATCAAATCGGCAATGTGAGCCAGCGCGGCTTGTGGCCCGGAATAAAGCACTATTTGTTCCGGCTGACAAACTATGCCTTGTGTGCGCCGCAAGAAGCCGGCTAACCTGTTTGTCAGGGATGGGAACCTTGGTCTTCGCATACCTCAACTACAAGTTCAGCCCGCCGGATCGCAAGCGCCAGTCTTAGATCTAAGGGCATTTTCTGCGGTTCAAAGTCACGTAGTTCAACCGAGTGATCGCTCTGGTTGACTACCTCCTAACGAGGTGTGGAAGAGGCAATCGGATAATCCGCTCGTTTCCTCTTCCACATCTCGAACTTTTTTGTGCAGCAAAAATAGTGTCACTCAATCGGACTTCTCTTCGAACTCAGCCTGATACTCACTTCCTTTCATTAGGATCGATCTATTAATTCATATAGTAATTGCAATCTTTTTTGTTAAAACGGAGCTAGTCCGATCCATCGTTGAAATTATTGATGACCCCGTGACCCAGACTTGCCTTACAAAAAACGGGGCAATTATGGCGGAAAAAAAACCGACGCGGGTTGCAGTCTTGCGTGCTGGCACCAGTTATGGTGTCAACTCACAAGAACTGCGTACCCACTAGCTTGGAGAGCTAGTTGTCAGCTTTAGCTGTTGTTACTCGTTTTCACCCTTGCAGCACTTCTGCTGACGATGGCGACAAACAACGTCGAGTCCTTGCTGGATGTGGCGCTTCGCTTGCGATGTGCAAACAAATTCGATTTCCAGGGTTTCGTCGGACTCGATTGCGGCGAGCTTGCGCTCGGCTGCCTGGTGGACGATGTGGGCGGTTCCGCGCAGGTTCAAGTTGAGTGCGGTAAGCCGGTTGGCCACCACAGGAATGGTCAGCTTGTTGCACCCCCTTTCGAGCGTCTTGTCGATGGCGACTTCAATCACCTCGGCAAGACCACAAGGGTTGAACCTGGAGACCGTGCCAAGTCCCATCATGACGAGATTTTGCTGAAGGCTGGATTCACCGAGCTCGACGGTGACTGCTTGTGCCAGACCTCCCTTGAAACCTTGTGCCTCGATGCACTGCGAAAGCAGCCCATCACAACATTCGTCAATCGCCTTGGGACCGGCTCCGAGACCCATTCCCTGAATCTTCGTGAGCATGAGCATCGGAGTGCGAACGGATTCGACTCCACCGTCTGATTTCAGGGTTGGCGAGACAGAGAATTTTACTTTCATACGACACCTCTTTCCAAAAATCCGGCTACACGCCGGGATAACTACGCATGCTGCTCCCTCGCAAAGCGGCATTAGGCATCACGGGTGATACCGTACGTAGGTCGGTTATGAATTCACTGCGCTATCTCTCCAATGCCGAATTTGACTCAGTCCAAGAATCAAGGGCAGCAATGAAGAGGCTCACAGTGAAAGGCGAAGTAGTCTACTCTTGACACAACTCAATTCCAGAATTCTCATCGACCAACAACGCTCATCGTTGAAAACACGATGCAGGCAAAAGGAGCTAACGGTGGGGGCTGATGGGGTGGGCTGTTGAGAAGAAACTGGTGAGAAGTGATAGAGAAGAAGACTGATCCAGACTATGTGAAACTCTCTTATCTATACAAGCAAAGTTTCTAACTTCCACCTAATCCAGACGCGCCAAAATTCCTATCTAACCAATACCAGCGAACTCTTCGAACTCTTGATAGCAGAGCAATTTAGGGCGAGTTTTGGGGTGGTTTCTAGCAAAATCGAATAGTTGCGAAGAGGCGCGGTTGAGCCACTTATTGACATAGCGCAACTTGCACACTGGCGCTAGGTTTGATTAATAAATTCGGAAGACTTAAGTATCTTTACAAGATCTAAAATCAAAGATTCCAACTCTACTTGTTTTACAGAGAGTTCTTTTGCTAGGTAAAAGTACCCTTTCTTCTTTTCTTTTTCTTAAAGCAAACAAACTATCACGTAGATACACAGCCTGCTTCAACACACACCCGACACTCTTAGAAGTGTGCGATGCGTGCGGCGGGCAGTTAGGACGGTTCCACTTGATCATGGATCCGCTTTAACCGCCTGCAATTCAGACTGCGCCTGCGTCTCTTCCGAAACGAGGTAACATCATGGAGATGCTCAATATGCACACCATCTGCGGTGCGCTGTTAATGGCTGTTGTCCTTCTGGCGCTGTTCGCACGTCACTCGGGATGGCAAATTTTTACCCAGAAGCGTGGTGAATGGGAAACGCCGCCGCCGGCTCACTTTCGCAACGCCAAATGGTGTCCGGTTTGCCGAGGAAAACTTCGAATTGCGCACCTGTGCGGTCGACCAAGGCTTGCCTGCACCAGACGAGGTTGTCGCTACGTCCACTGGGACAGCCCTAAACCGGTCGTGCTCTGCCTTGTTGAAATCGCTGGTCGAATCGTCCTTGTTCGTCGAGCAATTGAACCTGCCATCGGCGAATGGTGCATCCCTGGCGGTTTTATCGAGGCTGGTGAAACAGCCGAACACGCCGCCGCACGCGAGTGCTTCGAAGAGACAGGCTTGATTGTCGAGATTGTCGGTCTGATTGGTGCTTACGCGCCCTGTCATGACGTCAACGAAATCATCCTTGTCTACAAAGCCGTTGTTACCGGCGGTTCAATTGTCCCCGGCGATGAGGAAAGCGAAGTTGGCGTCTTCAACCAAGCTGAGTTGCCAGCGGACATCGCTTTCGATCAACACCGCAAAATCATCGCCCACTGTTTCGATCAAACAGTGATCAAACCCGCCGAACTTGACTGTTGCTGAACGCAGCAGCGAATCGAGTTTAGTTTCTGGATGCGGATAGCTCCACATGATCGCCCTGTGGAGCTCTTCTGCATTCATCTCATCATCAACTGCTTGTCCTTGAATGGAGACTTACATGTCAAACACAAACGCTCAACCCGGTGCCACGCAAACTGAATTGCCGGCACTGACAACGATCAAAGAGCTTTTCGGAAGTTGTCGCGATTGCGAGCCAAAGCACGACATCGCGTCGGCGCGCAAATTCGAAAGGCAAGTCGCTGCTCTTGTTGCTCAAATAGCAACGTCGGCACCGAACTCGGCCGATCACGCCGATGCACTTTCCTACCACGAGTACACACTGCTGTCTCTGGCGAGAACGAGCAAACGCAAACTCGTCAGCAAGTCACTGCGTGACGCTGCCTATGCTCAGGGCGCTGCTTCGGTCCTGATCCGCCTGGGTGCTGACAAGCCTGAGCTGGGGACTGTTTTCGCCACCTACAACCTGGCCATCGACCTGATTTGCAGCGAGAAGCGGTCGCTGGAGGGTTTGCAATGGATGCTCAAGGCTGGAGCGCTTCTGACCAGGCTCGCCGGCAAGAAGAAGCTTCCGCGGAACATCCTCGACTTCAAGTTGTACAGCCTGGACTTCGGCATCGCCCAAGCTTATTACGACATGAAGGAGCCGAAAACGGCACGCACGATTCTCAAGCGCGCGCTTCGTCACGCCCCCGCCCTGAACACGGCGACCTGGAGTGAACTGCGCGGCGTCGCCAAATGCTCTGAACTGCTCGCTCAGATTTATCTCGACGAGATGGACGCGGCGCGATCAGCGAAGCAAGCGGCATGACGACAGCTTGAATAGAGGCACACAGCCTCTCATCGGGCAGGTCGGGATTGGTTTTAGTAGATGATCAATTGAGGGAGTGCGGTCATAAGACCGCCCTCTCTCGGTTGGTTATCCAAAAAAAATTTGATCGTAGAGGCACTATATACAGTGGCACATGAAGAAGCGCCGGACATGTTATCTCAGTGCGCGGAATTCACGTGATCACGGTTGCACACGTGCAGAACTTTGATGCCGGCAAGGATGCCGGCGCTCCCAGCGTTCACGAACAAATTACAGGGCGGTGAGGATCGCGTGGAAAAGTTTGTCCAGTCGAAGCGAAGCTTGTTTAGAAGCCTCTAATACCTCTTCATGTCCACCCATTGGCTCATCTTCCTTCCATACGTTCGTGACAACGGAAATCGCAGCAGATTGTGTGTGAGTCCCAGCTGTCGTCAGCAATTCAGGCACAGTAGACATGCCAACCGCATCTGCTTGCAGACGTCGCAGCATTTCTATCTCCGCCATGGTCTCATAAGACGGTCCCAGACAAGCAGCATAGGTGCCTTGCTGCATCGGCACGAATGATTTGTCGGCTGCAGTCAATTTTTTGCCGATCTCTAAAAGACTCGCCGTCAGGTCGTTTGCACAGTTCTCAGTTTCCGACATAAGGGCAGGCACAAGCCCAGTTTCCTTCAGTTTTGGATTGAGGAAGTCGCGATATCCTGTCAGAACCATCAAATCGCCGACATGAAAGGTCTTGTTCAACCCGCCAGCGGCGTTCGTCAGAAACAACTTCGGCACGCCCCACTCTATGAGGACGCGAGCAGGCAATGTGACAACCGGCCAATCGTGACCTTCGTACAAATGGAAACGTCCCCTCAAAACAGCAACAAGCGGACTGTCCTTATCCTCTTTCAGTCGACCGATGACCATTGAACCGGCGTGCCCCGCAATCGTCGGAGCGATGCCGAATACTTCTTCAAAGGGCAGTGCGACTGGATCGTGCAAATCCATTAAAACATTGACTCCCGACCCAAGAACAACAGCTGCGTCAGGAATTCGCTTGCACACTGCCTTCAAAACGCCGACAGCACTGGCAGCCGACTTCCCTTCGATATTCCAAGATTCAGTCTTCATACCATCTCCTAATTAACAAGCGATTTAACTTCATTCATCAGAGCGCCGTCGACTGGCAAGCGCGACGGAAGAACGATTCCTAATACCTTCCAGCCTGAATGGGCAGCGACAATCATTGTCTGAGCGAGATTGTATGAAAAGAATTCAGCGCCGAGCGTTTTCAGTTTTTTGATCTCCACTGCGCTTGGCGCGAAACCTTGCTTCAGACCACCCAAAACGCCCTGTTGAATGGCTGGCAGTATTTTGCCCGGTACGAAATGAGTTATGTAGATGTTGTTGACCACGGGAAAGCGCTCGCCACAGGTGTCGTTGGGTCCCATGAGCGGATTTGTGCCGGTCAGGTTAATATGATCCGATACCAAATGTGGTGCTTCGGTCTCAAATCCAAATCCCGAATCAATAACAACAGCGATTTTAGTTCCCTCATGACTGCGGATAGCCTTAGTCACTTGATCGGAAAAATTGTCGAAGTGCTGAGCACCTGCAACTTTGCCCGTAAAGTCAATTATCTTGGCGCCTTTTAATTCCACAACATTCTCCTTAAACGGCTGCAGCCGGAACATTGGACACAAATGAAACACCTGGACCTGCCCACTTCGTGCCGAGCCAATCAGCAACGCTGGCGGCGACATCGGTGA
The DNA here is from genome assembly GCA_003153555.1 of Candidatus Melainabacteria bacterium. GTDB lineage: Bacteria > Cyanobacteriota > Vampirovibrionia > Obscuribacterales > Obscuribacteraceae > PALSA-1081. Next base: position 51,200 of record PLZS01000190.1, read on the forward strand.
AGCCATCACGAATGCCGACATTCAGCTCGGAACAGGCCGACAAACTTGGCGAATACGCCAGAAGGGGCACAAACTCGCGAGTATGGTCTGTTCCAGGCGCAGTCGGATCGTTTCCATGATCGGATGAAATGATCAGCAGATCATCCTTGGTCATGGAAGAAAGAATCTTGCCCAACCACTGGTCAATTTCAGTCAAGGCAGTGGCATAACCTTTAGCGTCCCGACGGTGCCCATAAAGAGAGTCGGTGTCGACGAGATTGGTGAATACGAATTGCACATGTTCTGGTTTTTCTTTGACAATTCGGAGCTTGTCGTAATCGACATCGCTTTTAATCGACTGCAATGTCAGCTCGAGACCTTCACGATTAGAGCCCGTATGTTTGGCATGGGTGAGACCCTGTCCTGTGAAAATGTCCTCAATTTTGCCGACACCGAAAACGCCGATGCCTTGCTCAATCAAAGCATCCAGCAAGGTTGGCGCAGGTGGTGGCACTGCGTAATCGTGGCGGTCACCACTCATTCTCTTCCAGTTTCCAGGGGTGCCGGTGAATGGTCGGGCAATTACCCGACCGACCCGATGCTTCCCTTGCAGTTGCTTACGGGCAATCTCACACCATTTGTAGAGCGTTTCCAGCGGCGTTGTTTTCTCGTGAGTGGCGATCTGAAAAACGCTGTCACCACTTGTGTAAACAATTGGATAGCCAGTGCGTTGATGCTCCTCTGCTAGTTCGTCTAAGACCTTGGTACCTGAGGCCGGCTTATTGCAAAGCACGCCCTTGCAGCCAGTTTCATCGATGAATCTTTGAATGACGTCTGGAGGGAAACCATCCGGATAATAGGGAAAGGCGATCTGATTGACGACTCCCATCATTTCCCAGTGACCTGTTTGGGTATCTTTGCCGTTGCTGGCTTCCTGCAGTTTGCCAAACAAGCCGATGCTTTTATCCACTGTTTGAATCCCAGCTATAGGAGAAATGTTTCCTAGACCGAGTCGTGCCATATTGGGGAGCTTGAGACCGCCAGTTTCTCGGGCTGTATTAGCGAGAGTGTTACAAGTCTCTTGATCACCAAACTCAAGAGCATCCGGAGCTGCCCCGATTCCACACCCATCAATCACAACAACAAATGCGCGTCGAAGCCCTTGCTCACTCGTGTTTCCAGTTTGGCTAACCACATTACCCCCTAACAGCGATGAACCACCTCCAACCGTGGAAGGCATTGCATCGCTAACTTCGCTGATTTGGATATTGTAGTTTCAGTGGACCAATTTTCCCACTGCTTGAGAAATCAATCTCATAGCGCGAGTGCGCTAGCTCGCGAACATCGTCCTGCGGCTCAGGAAGCTGATTCATTAGGGCAGACGAGGGAATTGTAAAGAGGAAACTGATTCCAGATGAGCGTAATATCCCCCATCTCCGCAGACCTAGCTATTGTGTTGGTTTTCGCTTATTTGATAGCGTCAAACCGTTCTTTCCAATTCTTTCCCTGCCGACCGCCCCAAACTTCCCTTTAAACACTAGTCCCTTCAGCTTTTCCGATGCTCTCTGCGCTTCTTACAAGAAGTGTGGTGATTAACGGATTCAGGTGTGACTGGGGTTTTTTGGCGCATCGACATTTAGCGTAGCTGTTTTCCACGGTGGAAGACACGCGCATTTCACAATCTAAAAAGGGTGAGGCATCGAGAAATCGTGCTAACCACCCCATGAGGACCCACGTATGAAAAAGCTAAGCACAGTACTCGCAGCCTTCGCGGTCATGATTCTTTGCACCGCAGGCACAGCACAAGCGCAGCATCACAACGGCAACCAAGGCAACGTGCGCCAGGGTGGCAACATTCACCAGGGCGGCAACATTCACCAGGGTGGCAACTTCCAAGGCGGAAACTTCCAGGGCAACAACTTCCGCGGCGGCGATCGTGGCGATTATCGCGGCAACAACGGCTATCGCGACCGCGACGGTTACCGCGACGGCTTTCGCTATGGACGCGGCGGCATCGACATCATCATCGGCGGCGGCATCTATGGCTATCCGAACGGTGGTTGGAACAATGGCGGCTGGAACAACGGCTACTATCCGCCCACCCGCATCGTTTACGAACAAGTCCAGGAACGCGTTTACGACAACTACGAAGGTCGCTGGGTCTATACCGGTCGCACCTACTCCGTCAGTCATGTCGCCCGTTGGGACAACTACTACCGCGGCTACGTCTGGTATGACAGCAACGGTGAGCTTCGGGTGAACTAAGCACCTGCGTTTAGCACAACACAAGGAGTTTGAAGGACAAATCTCAGCGATCACCTAGATGCGCCTTCAGTCTTTGATTGAAGCTGCTTTTAAGTTCGCTGTAGCAAAAATCCTCAGACTCCTTTGTGGTTGGGCGGAAGTGGACTCGGGCGCGAACCCGACCCACTTCTTTTTGATTTTTTATACTGATTGTTATAGTAATACCGATGCTGTCCTAGCTGCGCTAGTATGGTGTATAAATTAGGGATACAAGTCGTCGAGGAATTCATGACCGAACTGATGTCGATTAACGCAGTTGCTGCCCGCCTGACCCTATCTGTGCACCAGCTACGAAGATGGGAGCTCATGTTCGGGTTGGAAATCAAACGCGGACGCGGACAACAAAGACAATATCGAGCCGAAGATCTGTCAGTTCTGGAACGGATCAAAGAGTTAGTAGACCAGGGCTGGCCGACTTCGCAAATTCGTCCGCAGCTGGAAGCAGAAGGCTTAGTATCGCCAAAGTTAATTGGCTTACCAACGCCTCCGGGCAATCCTGAAGTCCTCATGGAAGCGCTGATCGGTTTCAGAAGTTTCACCGAACGACGGTTTATAGAACTCTCTCGTCAAATTGACGAACTTAGGCAGCTCCTTATTTCAGTGACCCTCAAACAAGAGCTCCAGGGCGAAATCACCTCACCATGGCAGCCGATGCCGCAAGAGTTCGTGCCCGAAGTGAAGACCTACCCGGCTGAAGAGATAAACTTAGGGCCGGCTGTGAATCTCAACGTGGCTGCAGAAGATCCAGGTCCCAGCGACAGCGACATGCTTGGATTAGGTGAAGTTACAGACCAAAATTATTTGACGGTATTAGGTCGAGCCCTCGATCTTGTTGGTTGGACGGACGAACAAGCCGACTCCTACTCAGTCAAATCCTACAACGTCGCGCACTGGGACGAGCTCGGGCGCAGTCAAGCAGAGAAATTGATCGAACATTTGATTACGGTTATGGCCACTCCAGTTGGTGTCGAACCAGAGTAAGAAACCCCGCTTTTCAGTGGCGCTTAAACAAACGCAATGGCGCGGCTCAGCTAGCGACTCTGGCTGAGCATGCGCTTTGGCGGAGAATTGCCTCTTAAGATTTCTGCTTGATAACCGCTGTCCATGTGCTTTCCGAGCGCTTGGTGATGTTCGCGCAGATCGGTGAATGCTCTTCGCTAAAACAAAAACCATCAATTCGATATCCAAATGCTGCGAATTATAAGCAGGTGCAGGTATTGAGCTGACCATCCCCTAATTGTTAGGGTGAGGCAACATCTTTTCCATTCAAAAAACCCGGAGCCCCCACACCTCAGCCTTTTCCAACCGAAAATTTCGAGTTTGCTGAACTAGGGTGCGACCTGCGTTTCGGATTGATGTAGCCAATTTTTTCTTTTAACAAAATCTCTCAAACCGCAACTGTGTCTTTGAACAGGTGCGAATGGAGGTAACTTTTCCGGAGGATACATGGAACAGCCACAACCCGATTACAAGACCCTCGTACCGCAGGTATACAACGACCCGGAGGTACTCGCACTTTGTGAAGAAGGCGACCGTAAGAGGGCAAGTCAGACGTATCACGATCTGAACCACTTCACCCTCGTTCGCGATGTCGCCATCAGCCTGGCAGCCTCGATCGAACGTCTCATTCCCGGCATGCTCACTGCGCACACACGCGACGTAATCATCCCGGTAGCTGGCTACTTGCACGACATCGGCGGCGGAATCGACCCCGACAACCACGCGACCGCCGGCGCCAAATGGACTCGCAAATACTTGAAGAAGCTTGGCTTTTCCAAGTCGGACATCACCGAAATCTCTCGCATCGTCGCTTGCCACCGCTCCGAAGTTGTTCTCAAAGCTCGGTCTTTCAGCCGACGCGACTTCGCTGACGCAGCCTGGGCGATTGTAGTCATTGCCGACAAGGCAGTTGGTGATGAAGAACGTGTGCGCCCCGGTCCTGCCGCTGAACTTGCTCGTCTTCGCGACGCACACAAGATTCACGAATGGAAGGGCAGCGAGCACGACCAGGTCAACTACGCAATCAAGAGTGCAGACTTGGTGATCGACGGACGCGGCAAGGGCGCAACAGACCCTGGGGTCATGGTGCTCAAGCTGCGCATGGATGAAGAAATCGCCACACCCGAGCAGGTCTACAACCTCTACGGTCGGCGTTTCCACGCATGCGGTAAGGCGGCTCAGTACCTGGGTTTTGTCTTCCGTCTGGAGTTCAACGGCGAACGCTACTACTACGACAAGCCCTCTCAGGGCTGGAAGCGCATCGAAACCATTCACGCCACGATGCCTGAGACCGAGTAGGAGCGGGATTGACAGCACTGAGCGTTCGACTTATGTCGGACCTCGGTGTTTTCAATTTCCCGATTAGTACTGAAACATATAGTACATGAAGGCTCTTTTTCCTCGGCGCCAAATCGCCCAACCTGTGTAGGATATTCTTTTTTTTCGAAGCGAGCCCTAGGACACAAGTGAAGAGGGTACGATTATGGCGGAGGCACTCATGACCTTCGGGTTAATCAGCTGGTTAAAATCGAAATACGCCGACCTCAACTATGAGGTTCCTCTCTGGTACCCGTCTAGAGAACAGCCAGATCATCGCGAGTGGCTGCTGACCAATGGACTCGGCGGCTACAGCTGTGGCACCGTTTCTGGTGCCCACACGCGCCGTTATCATGGACTCCTCGTCTCAGCTTTAGACCCTCCTCACGACCGCCATGTCATCCTCTCACAAGTTGATGAACTACTTACTTTGAACGGTACTGTGCATCAGCTCGCCACCAACCACTGGGCATCAGGGGTGGTGTCACCAACGGGCTACAAACAGATTGAATCGTTTACGATGCTGCCCGCGCCAACTTGGGTTTATGAGATCAACGGCAATTATTTGATCAAAGAGTGTTCTCTGACATGGGGAACGAACGAAATCCACATTGGTTACACATGGCTGCCTGACATGGATAATCCACCTGATGACGTGCGGCTCTCAGTAAGATTCTTGACCGGCTTCAGAAAATTCCACGAGAAGGTATCTGGCTCTTCCGATGATCGATATCCTCAATTTGTCTCGCCAAATCATTCAGTGATCATCCTTAACGAATCAGCCAAACGCTTGTGCCTGACTTGGAACAAGGGCGAATATGAATCTCAAAAACAATGGTGGTGGGATTATCACTGGCCCGAAGAAACAGCCAGAGGACTTCCCGACTGCGAAGATCTGTTCTTCGTCGGCAGCGTTTCGACGACGCTTGATGCAAACCAACAGTTTTCTATTGGTGCCAGTCTGGATAGACCAATTGAAAAACCAGATTGCCACCAAGCTGTAGAAACCGCACTAAAACGGCAACGTGGGCTGCTTAAGCAAGCAAACCTGCCCCGCACTCAGGCGGCAAATTTACTAGTCTTTGCATGCGACCAATTCCTTGTTGGTAAAACCGCCAGTGAAGAGTCCGAACTAAGCGTGATGGAAGGCTATCCATGGTTCAGTGAATCTGGCAGAGCGGCGATGATATCGATGCCTGGATTGACGATGGCCACAAGGAGATTCGATGACGGCAAACGCATTCTGCGAAATTACGTCTCGAAGATCAAAAATGGTCTGCTTCCAAACCGCTATATCGAGGACTCTAAGAGTCCAGGCGGGTTTGAATACGGAGCTGCCGACATTACTCTTTGGTGGGCCTGGGCGCTCTATCAGTATCACAAAACAACCAAGGATTTAGAGTTTGTCCAAGAGCAGCTGCCCCACCTGATCGAGGCAGCTGGACACTATATACATGGCAGCAACAAACACATCAAAGTCGATCCAACCGATGGACTTCTGAAATGTTCGGGAGTTCATCAGGAATTTACCTGGATGGACACAAAGGTAGCTGACTTTCCAATTACACCGCGCGCCGGCAAAGCCGTGGAGATAAGCGCTCTTTGGTACAACTATTTAGAAACAGTGATCTTCTTTGCACGCTCCTTGAGCAGTACGGATGGCAGCATTACGGAGCTTGAGAATCTTGCCACTCTGGCTCGCCAGTCGATGCAAAAGTTTTGGAACGCTGATCGCCAGTGCCTTTTCGACGTGATCAATCCCGGATATGGTTCATCAACATTGCCGGAGCAAAGCATCAGGCCGAATCAATTGTTGGCTGTATCGCTTCCCTACAGAGCGCTAACGACCGCCCAAGAAAAATCCATTTTGCTCGCGATCGAATCAGAACTACTTACCCCGATGGGTGTGCGCACGCTTACGGCGATGGATCCTGCCTATCAAGGTGTATACGGCTGCGGTTTCGTGCACGCAGATCAATACCACAGAGATCTGTCTTACCACCAGGGCATGGCATGGCCTTGGTTTTTAGGTGCCTACTGTGATGCATTGATAAACGTATTCGGTCTTCTACCTGAAACAACGGCGCGCATCAATCTAGTGATGCAGCCGCTGCTTAGCCACCTTGTGGAAGAAGCCGGGCTAGGATCTATCTCCGAAATTTTTGATGGATCGCGCCCTCATTTACCTCGCGGCAGTATCGCTCAAGCCTGGTCAGTGGCTGAAGTGATGCGTTTTCTGAGCTGGCAAAATCGACGCTGACATGCTGGGTTGCTATTTGGGTGAGCGCTGATTGATGATCGCCGGCGGCTGATAAGTGCGCGACTTGCAGGCTGACGTTAAATCTTTAAGGCAGAGGCATGATTGCGGAGCAAATTGACGCGACTGTCGTCTGTTATAACGTACATAGGGAGTCTTCCTTACTACGCGATATTGTCTGGAGAGTGAAGAACCAGCCATCTCCAAGGCTCATTCAAGAAGAGAGGTAAGCCGTGAACGCACCACTCAGGACAAAATTTGCAAGCGGCAATAAATTTATCGCCGTCGAACGTTATGACGCACTTGGTGAAGATCCACATCCAGCGCTGATCTTGTTGCACGGTGCTGACGGCATGCGTTTTAAAATCTTTGCCGATCGTTATCGGAAGGTGGCCCGGTCGCTGGCAACATGCGGTTATAACGTGTACCTGCCTCACTATTTTCACCGTACATCGACGATCGTCACTAACCATCCAGACATGGTGAAAAACTTTCCCACCTGGACAGAAACCGTCAAAGACTGTGTTAGCTTCGTTCTCGAGCAAGGGAAGAGCGCGGGAAAAGGGGTTGCTTTAGTTGGCTTTTCTCTGGGCGCTTCTCTCGTTTTAGCCCAAGCGGCCCAGGATAGCCGCATTGCCGCTGCAGTTGAAGTGTTCGGAGCAGTGCCGGACTGGCTGGTCTCCTCGATGCAAAATATGCCCCCATTACTGATATTGCACGGCAGCAAAGATTGGCTCGTTCCTGTATCCGATGCCCACAAGCTCGAAGGGGCGCTTAAGACTAACGGTCATCGATATCAAATGCACATTTACGAGAATGAGGGACACGGCTTCAGCGAGCCGACCAACTATGATGCCCTCACTAGAGCTCAAGCATTTCTGTCGGAACACTTTCCCGCTTCCATTCATGTCAGCAGCGCCGAGTCCGGGCAAGACAAGGAGAGCGCAGGCTGACCGCGTTTCGGCTGTTGCAGCAGCGCATCCCCGCACTAGATCTTATAGTAAAACAGTTCAAAAACCGCCTCATAACGTTAGTTC
>PLZS01000200.1:0-151 GCA_003153555.1 Candidatus Melainabacteria bacterium
CAGCCTGAAGCCTGAGCATTGAGAGACATGCCGGGTGCTTCGGCAGACCCATCCTGAGCAAAGGTTGTTCCTCCGTTTGCCTTGATGTGCTTGCATCCCACAGTACCGTCGCCGACATACCCAGAAAGGATAATGCCGATCGCACGCGCCC
>PLZS01000200.1:248-52829 GCA_003153555.1 Candidatus Melainabacteria bacterium
CAATGCCGACAATGAAGTTAGGATCGCCCTTCTGAATAGCGATCCGGCGGGTCACAATGCCTGACTGGTAGACGCCGGTAGACCCTGACTATCTGGCGCAATCATCATGGGTTCCGTTTTCTCCTGAAGCCAGAACGCCAATTTNNGACAAATAGTCATCCATCCCTGCTGCTAGGCATTTTTCTTTATCGCCTACCATCGCGTGTGCAGTCACTGCAATGATCGGTGTATGCCGCCCTTTCTTCTTGTCTATTTCTCGGATTCGCTTTGTGCAAGACAGCCCGTCTTCACCGCCCAGTTGCCAGTCCATCAAAATCACATCAAAACAAAAATACGTCGAGGACGCGACCGCTTCCTCACAATCTGCCACTATGTACGCCATTATCCCAAGCGCTTTGCTGATGATCTCGAATAGCTTTTGCTGACTGGGATTGTCGTCAACCACAAGCACTAGCGGCTTGCCCTCTAACTTGCGCTCCGCCAGACTCGATATGGACTGGCTATTTACAGGCGAATCGCCGATCTTCTCTGCCACTTTACATCCCCCCCCTCTTCTCAAGAGGAGGAATTAGTCGACTAATCTCCCAATTCTCTCATGTTTTGACTGCGCCTATCGCGAGAGGGAGGAGGATTGTCCCTCCCGACAAGCCGCCACAAAGAACACTGACAGACGGGCTGCCCGCCAGCACCTGCAGCACTGCCAGAAAACCCCGCAAGCAGGGGCCCCGCCGTCAAATAAGGCAAAGCGTAGCTGTGCATAAATGGATTGACGGCGGGTGCGCGGGGTAGGCTTGTTGCCAGGCAGGTAGGCAAGGGCAGCCCTCCAAAATATGACTCCGGGGCAGGACTTGAGCGGACCAGGGACAACAGTGGCGACGGGAAGAAAAAGAAAAAAGACAGAAACAGAAGCTTGCGGCTCCTGTCTCTGTCTTTGTGATCTACGCGGACTTGCGAGACTCGCTTTTGGGCTGTTCTGTACTGCCATCGGTTGCAGATTCAGCGACTGGCTTGGGTCCGCAGAGGTGGAAGCTCGTGAGCTTTAGAATCGGTTTGTGTACTTCAACCTTGACTCCGTCAACTTCCTTGGTGAAGACGTTTATTGCAAGTCGCCCGGTTAAGAGGACCTCACGTCCCTTGGTGATGGTCTGCATCACACGTTCGCCAAGTCCGTTCCAGGCGTCAACATCTATCCAGAGAGTGGATTCTTCCTTGTTGGAGAACTCCCTCACTCCGAGGCTGAATTTAACAACTTTGTTGCCTGTGTCTGGGAACGAAACAATCTTGGGCTTTTGTCCTGCGTATCCGATGATGGTTAGTTGGTTGTTCATTTTCGGCACCTCCAGTGCGTTTTAGGTGCCCATGTCTCAGCACAAGCGTAGCCGCCCTGCGCTTTATTGCGATTGCAAGGTCGCCCAAGCGCCTCGTAGAGGTTCACCTTGCGGTCGGAAGAAAGTTGTGCTTGTCTCGGCGCCGTTAAAAAAAGCACGGAGGTGACAGAGAAGGAATAAGTAACAGGAAAGACGGAAGCAGGCAAATGCCATAGCCATTGAGTTTCCAGACATACAAGAAAGGTGCTATTCAAATGTCGGAGTGAGGGAATAAGCAAAAACAAGAAGCCACTCCTCAGATGTTGATGACTGGAACATCAAAAGAAGTGTGATGAAGACCTTCAGGACGTGCGGTCCGGCACCGGGAACTTGCACAAGAAGATACACCTGGAAGTTAGGAGTCGAAGTACACAAACCGGTTGCTCACGAGCTTCCTCTCCTGTTGCGGACCAAGCAGTCGCATAAACAAAGACGATGGCATTAACAGCCCAAGAGCCTGGAGTGGCAAGTCCTCTACAAACAAAGACAGAGATGGAGTGCAAGTACAAATAATTTCTGTCTTTCTGGCGCTGGGGTGGTGGGCGGGTAGCCACCTGCGAAGCAGGATTTACCAACTCTTGCTGGCGTCGAAATGATCGCCAGCAAGAGCGGTGGTTGGGTTGAATCAATAACCGGTCCAGGATTCGTCCTGTCCCTGAGCTTGTCCACGCAGACACGCCTCAACTACGCCGGCAGCATCAGAGTGTTTCTGGCGGCAGCCGCAAGCTTGCTTCAGAACCGGTTTCTTCTTTGTGGCTGGTTCGGCTGGAGCCGCCGGCGCTTGAACATTGACGCCGGTAAGAAGCTTGCTCAAAGTCTCATTGATCAATTTGGCAGTGTTCTTCTCGATCAAGGACCAGTCGATGGTGTCGATTGCAGATGGCTTGTCCTGTATCTTTCTGGCGAGCTGCCAGATGTAATTTGCCTTGAGAAACAATTGCAAGATGAGGCGTGATTCCGGGTGGTGGTAGTTCGCCTTTGTCACAGCTTCAAACTGCTCCGGAGTGAGAAGTTCAAGCGGCAAATCCTTGAGGATCAAGACATTGCTGGTTTTGGTCTTTGGTGCGGAACTTGTTTTTTTGGTTGTTGGACGAGTATTCATTTGCATTCTCCATTTGCTGTAATTAGGTTCTCTGCTTCCGAATCCGATAGGGCATAAAGCAGCCAGGAAGAGTCTGGCGCTTCCTGGACAAGCCATTGCCCGGCGCGGGTAAGCCGCGCTCTGTGATGACGACCGAGCAGCTCTTTTCTGATGGACTTGCGCCTGACCGTCTGCGAAGGACGGTTGGCTCTGTTCAAGTCACGTGCATTGAAGCGCTTGCGGGCTTCAAGATAAGCAGCCTCGATTGCGCTTTCAGCCAGCTCCCTGGCATAGGCGCCTTCGAGGTGAGGCACGCCGAGCTCGGCCGCTTCGGCCAATCTGCACAAGTGCGAAAGTTTCATAGCGCCTCCACTAGAACAAGTCGGGGTGTGACTCACGGATGCTTGATACCTGCCTATAAGAGACAATCAGATGGTCGAGAATTTCCACCCCAAGTAACTTGCCGGCACCGACAAGCTGCTTAGTCGTAGCTAGGTCTTCGGGGCTTGGGTCGGGCGATCCAGCCGGGTGATTGTGCGCAACAACGATGCAGTGAGCATTGTTCAGCAAGGCGGCCTTAAAAACCTCTCTCGGATGAACCAGGCTCGCCGAGAGGGTTCCGTGAGAAACCACGTGATAACCAGTTAGCTGATTGCGGGCATTTAGATGCAGAGCAACGAAATGTTCTTCACTCAGATGTTTCAATGGTTCCAGATACTGCGTAAGGTCATCGGGAGTGCGAATAGCAGGCAGTGGCTCCTGCGATGGCTCTCGTAAAATGGCGAGCTTGATCTGCGGGATCTTGTACTTGAGGTGTCTTTTCAGCATACGTGTATTCATGATGTTCTCCATAAAAAACCAGCCGGGGCGGCTCAGAGGCTCATCCCGGCTGGGGGTTAGTGATGACTTGCCTAGTTGATGGCAGCGACAAGAGCCGTTTCGTCTTTCCGCTGACCGGCGATAAGCGAAAGCGGCGGTGTTGTGACCGGCGCACCAATGCTCTGAGCACGCTCTAAATGAGTCCTCAGCGCCTCGCGAATAAGCTCGGATCTTGTCTGCGATCGGTAATCAGCAAGCAGATCGATCTGGTCGAGAAGACGCTCCGGTATTCCGACTAGGATTTTTTTCTTCATGACATATCTCCCTGTAAGTACGGCGTTTTCGCCTCCTACTGGGGGAAGGGGGAGGCTCTGCGCGTCAAGCGCAAAGCGAATCTGGAACACACAAAACAGAGCGATCTGCTTGACGCGCGGTGGCGCATCCCCCTTATACTTAAAAGGCGAAAAACGCTAAGAATGGCTGTGCAGCTGCACAGCAGCAAGGATGTATTACTCTGGAAGCACAAGTTCATTTGAGTAATTTCGGTAAGCCCGTGAATCAAGATCACCGAAATCGAGATCAAGTAAATCGCAGAGATGCCTGATGTCTGCGAGCAAATCAGAAATCCCATCTTCCGGACATTGCGACCAATCGCTTCTCAGCGAATAGTTGTAATAAGCAGCAGCTCTGCCCTGAGTGGGCGTTCCTCGCAGGGCAGCAGACGCCCTGGCAGCACGCCGCTTGCTTGCAAATGCGCTGTTCTTCATATGTTGTCTCCTTCAATTGCGGTGTAAAAACAATTAGCCAGGTAAGCAAAGGCTGCATGACTGGCACGGCTTCGGTAGAGATCGGCTTGACTGCAGTGGAAAAGCAGAAGTTGTGATCTGCGGACAAAGCGTGAGCGGGTCGGCTTTGATCGGTGCCACATGATGACCGCCGCGGTGATAAGGGAAGCTGATGATCTGCCCCGGCTGCACCTGTTCTTGAATCGCAGGCAGTAGCTCGTCAGAGAGTTCGTCTTCGGCTTGCTGCAGTAACGCCAGCTTCCAGATGCCTGGATAAGCGGCGAACGCATGCAAGCCGCGCTCGAAGTTATCGTTGTCGATACTGAGAAATCCCTGACAGTTAGGCAGTGAAGCAAGCTCCGAAAGAGCCTCCAGAAGCCCAGCTTCAAGGAAGCTGCGGGTATAGAACCACAAGGAACATTTTGGCCGTTCACGAGCAGCAAGTAGCCATGCTCGTGCATAAGAAACGCTGTGGAAATCGCCCAGATCGTGGATACGTAAGGTGAACGGGAGGTTTGTCGGCTCACCAGTTATCTGTGCTGCAAGCCAATCCACTGGTCGCGCCTGGTCAATCAGCGCGAGGAGATTCTGAGCAAGCAGCTCCGGACCGCCTTTGTCGAGCAGGAATTCTATCGTCCTGAAGTTGCGCTCGCGCTTGTGCCTTTGCGCATCGGACCGGTATCTTACGCCGTTTCCGTAGCACAGCCTCTTGCATAATCAAAAGTTCGGGATTATCACGAGTAAGATTGCGAACTCTGCAATTATCAACCCTTTCTCGCCAAATTACTCGGCATAGTTCTCCGCCGCTTTCCATGGAACATCCTTCCTGTGGCTACATGAAAAGGAGAGCTTTATGGATTACTTTTTTCCAAATCCCAAGCCAGCGACCTTGGTGCTACTGAGGCAAGCTCCATTGGGGCCATATCTCGGGTTATTCGCTAAAGAATTGAGAGAGCGGGGATTCAGTGTAGGTGCGGGACGCAAGATGATTATACTAATTGTGCAGTTCGGGCGATGGTTGCGGCTAAATAGAATCACAGTGCCAGAGATAACGTCAGAACATGCGGCCAAGTACACCGAATACTTAGTTCGCAAGAAACGATTTGCTGTCAAAAGGGGGGATGCCGCTGTCATTAGGCACTTCCTTGACCTGCTGCGACGTACAGGAGCAATTGCAAAGGAAGTGGTTCCTTTATTGTCGCGGGCCGAGGAGTTAACACACGAGTTCCTTCTTTACCTGCAGAAGGAGCGCGGACTTTTGGCCACAACGATTGCGTGCCGCCGGATGTTTGTGCTCCGTTTCCTGAATAGCTATATCACCGATCCAACTGTGGATCTCTCAGCGCTTTGTTCGTCGGATGTTGTTACGTTTGTTCAGCGCCAGGCAGCAAGAGTCAGCCCCAAAGGCGCCGCGCAGATGCTCACTGCACTCCGTTCCTTTCTGCATTACGCGCGATACCAGGGCTACATCCAAATTGATTTGGCTGCAGCCGTGCCGGCAGTGGCCAGCTGGTCGATGCAATCAATTCCAAGGTCACTACCAAAAAAGCAGGTCGAGCAAGTCATATCAAGCTGCAATCGCCAAACCGCAATAGGCCGCCGCGACTATGCGATTTTATTATTGCTTGCCAGACTTGGTCTGCGTGCTGGCGAAGTTGCTTCCCTTTCACTTGACGATATCGATTGGCAAGCAGGATCTATCTCCGTACACGGCAAGAGTGGTCATCGGCCACACCTGCCGTTACCGGATGATGTCGGTGAAGCTCTGGCGGAGTATTTGCGAGAGGGAAGACCACGATTAGACAGCAGGGTGGTTTTCTTATCTGGTAACGCTCCAGTCCGGCCGATTAGAAGTTCTGTCGTGACCGATGTGGTCAAGCGTCAATTAGAACGGGCTGGAATTGATTCGCCAAGGAAAGGAGCGCATCAATTTCGCCACGGTTTGGCTACTGAAATGCTCCGGCATGGTGCTTCCTTGGGCGAGATCGGAGAGCTATTGGGACATCGAAACCCTGATACCACAGCCATCTACGCAAAGGTCGATCTTGACTCGTTGCGAGCACTAGCCATGCCATGGCCAGGCGGTGAGATATGAATACTTTGCGAGAGGCCGCGACAGAATATATTGCTATGCGGCGAGCCTTGGGCTTCAAGATGCTAAAAGCGCGCTTACTTTTTGACTTCGTTTTGTTTCTGGAGAATGGAGATCACGACTACGTGACGACGGCATTGGCCTTAGAATGGGCGCAGCAAAAATTGTCGGTCCAACCTTGTGTTTGGGCTGAGCGATTATCGTGTGTACGCGGTTTTGCTAGATATCGAAGTGCAACCGATTCCAAGACTGAGATACCGCCAGGGACATTGATCCCAAAAGGATCCAGGCGGGCGCGACCTTACCTATACACTGAAAAGGAAATTGCACAATTGCTTGAAGCTGCTTTGAGCTTAGCAACAGCAAGTCCTCTCAAGAGACGAACTCTATACTGCATTTTTGGCCTGCTTGCTGTCACTGGCATGCGCATCGGCGAAGTACTAGATTTGAAGGTGAAGAATGTTGATTTTCAAGCCGGTGTAGTTACGGTTGAAGGAAGCAAATTCGGAAAGTCTCGCCTAGTGCCGCTCCATGATTCAACGCTAAAAGTATTGTCTGACTACCTTGTGTTTCGCAATAAATTTCTCAGAGAGCATGCAGCAGAGCATTTCTTCATCTCCAGCGTAGGCACACGATTCGAGCAGGGGAACCTTTATCGAGCATTCCACGTATTGTCGCGGCAAATCGGCATACGGAAAGCTGACTCGAAGGACGGACCGAGATTTCACGACTTTCGTCATCGCTTCGCGATTGAGACCATGCTGCGGTGGTATCGCAACGGTGAAGACGCAGAGCGTCGGCTGCCGATCCTGTCCACCTATCTCGGGCACGTTCAGGTTACCGGTACCTACTGGTATCTGACTGCGTGTCCAGAATTGATGGGAGCGGCCGTGCACCGGCTTGAAGAACGGTGGGAGGCAAAACCATGAAATCATCTGCTAGCTTTGCTGTCCTTTTGGAAAGTTTCTTCACTCAACGCCTGATGAAACAGCGGCGTGCCAGTCCACACACGATCAGGTCCTACCGCGATACTTTCCACTTGTTGCTTCAATTCATCGAACAACGTCTCCGCAAAAAACCCTCTCAACTTGAACTCACGGAAGTGGACGCACCGCTAGTTTGCGCGTTCCTTGATGAGATGGAAGGGACTCGAAACATCTCTTGCCGAAGCAGAAATGTTCGCCTGTCGGCCATTCGCTCTTTCTTCCACTACGCCGCACTTGAGGCACCGGCTCAGTCTGCTCAGATCCAACGTGTTTTAGCAATACCTAGCAAACGACACACTCGTAACCTGGTCAACTTCCTGACCCGTCCTGAAATAGAAGCGCTGTTAGCTGCACCAGATCAGCAAACGTGGTCCGGGCGTCGCGATCATGCGCTACTGCTTGTCGCCGTGCAAACAGGCCTACGATTGTCAGAATTGACGGGGCTTCAGCGGCAAGATTTAGTGCTAGCAGGTGCTGGTGCCCACATACGTGTAATAGGGAAAGGACGAAAAGAACGCTGTACGCCACTTACAAAACAGACTGTGACGGTGCTGAAAGCTTGGCTGCTTGAACCTGCGAAAGCCGATGCACCGAACATTTTCCCCAATGCTCGCGGCGGGCGGCTAAGCCGGGACGGGGTGCAATACATCCTAAGTCGGCAAGCGGAGCGAGCCTCTGTGGCTAGTCCAACACTCAAAGAAAAGCGAATATCGCCCCATTCGCTCAGGCACACATGTGCCATGGAGCTTCTGCAAGCAGGCGTTGATCGCGCAATGATCGCCCTCTGGCTGGGCCACGAATCAGTCGAGACTACTCAAATGTATCTACAAGCTAATTTGGCCCTGAAGGAGAAACTTCTGTCCACCACTGCGATGCCCGAAGGAAAACCTGGCTACTATCGTCCGGCCGATGAGCTCCTCTCATTCCTCCGGAGCCTGTAATGCGCTTCCGAATTATGCCGGGCAAGCGGACTGAAACGTCTGGGCGCAAGCTTTGCTGGACAGGCTTATGGCTAACACTCCAGTTTTACTCGTGATAATCCGGTACTTTTGATTATGTCGGTAATCACGAGCTCGTGATTACTTGCAAACATCGGTTGCATGTATGCAGGATTCTCTGCGAGAGAGAGTGAATGCCGGCCCTACTTTAGAATTTTGGGTCAGCTCAAGACCGTAATCGTGTATTCGTGCAGCTACCATCTGTGCCTCCTTTCCGAGCGGATTTCGCCCGGACGGGGGCAGGGGGAGGCTCTGCGCGTCAAGCGCAAAGTGAAACTGGAAAGCAAAAGAGAGCGCGATTTGCTTGACGCGCGGTGGCGCCTCCCCCTTATGCTAAAAAGGCGAAAACGCTAAAAGTGGCAGTGCAGCAGCTAGGGTTGCTGGCGGGTAGTCACCTGCGAAGCAGGCAAATGAAAATGAGTGAGATTTGGTCTGCTCTCAGGCAAAACATATCATTGTCAAGAAAGTACGCTTGTTAGTTGTGGAAAGTATCTTTTTTCGCCAACGACAGAAGCGATTTCCTCGCTTGAAACCGTTGTTTGCGCCCGGTGAGGACAAGTGGCAAGAGTGGCTAAAAAGATCATATTGACTGGTGATCGTCCTACTGGTCCTCTTCATTTGGGGCACTACGTAGGCTCGCTGAGAACGCGAGTAGAACTGCAATCTCAGTACAAGCAGTTTGTGATTATTGCTGATGTCCAGGCACTTACAGACAATGCGGAGAAGCCTCAATTAGTCAGAGATAACGTGCTTGAGGTCGCCCTCGATTATCTGGCTGTCGGTATCGATCCGCAGGTGACGACTATCTTCATTCAGTCACTGATTCCGCAGCTTGCTGAACTCACGATGTTCTTTATGAATCTGGTGACGGTGGCTCGTTTGCAGTTAAACCCGACAGTGAAGGACGAGATCAAACAAAGAGGTTTTGGCACGAGCATTCCTGCGGGATTCTTGTGCTATCCGGTCAGTCAGGCTGCCGATATTCTTTCGTTCAAAGCGGATTTGGTGCCGGTTGGCGCGGATCAAATTCCTATGATCGAGCAGACAGTAGAGATTGCACGTAGGTTTAACCGCTCGTACAATTGCTCGGTATTCACAGAGCCCCAAGGGTTGATCGCTTCTGTGCCGCGACTACCAGGCGTAGACGGAAAGGGCAAGATGAGCAAGTCCGCAGGCAATGCCATATCGCTTTGCGACTCTGCTGACACCGTGCGCGATGCAGTTAAAAAGATGTACACAGATCCAAAACATCTTCTGATATCAGACCCCGGCACAGTGGAGGGGAATCCGGTGTTCTGCTATTTAGATACCTTCGATCCTGATAAACAGGCTCTTGATGTCATGAAAGAACACTATCGACGTGGTGGGCTTGGCGATACTGTGGTGAAAAGCCGATTGCTTGAAGTACTGCTTTCGATACTTGATCCGATCAGAGCGCGCCGTCATGAATTCGCAAAAGATCCAGGCGAGGTTATGCGGATTCTCAAAGATGGGACGGCAGCCGCTCGGGAAGTTGCTGCCACAACGATTCAGGAAGTACGTGGCAGCATGGGTATCAACTATTTCCCAAATTAGTTCGACATATGCGCGCGACCGATGATTTGCTGCAAAATTACAAAATCCAATGAAATTATATTCCGGCGATAGTACTGAAATACTGTCGATCTTCCCGATAGCCACCTTGACCGAGACCGATGGTTCTATAGTCAGCGATTAGTTCAATTGACTTCAGGTATTTCGTCATTTTATAACCGAGCTTTGTTTCAACGCGCAAACGTAGCGGGGCTCCATATTGGATTGGTAATGCCGTGCCGTTCATTGCATACGCCAGAATTGTCTGCGGACTGCGGGCATCCTGCAAATCTAGCGTTCCGTAGAATTCAAGGCCTTCCTCATCCTCCTCAAACGAATGAAAAACAACGTATTTGGCTTCTGGGAGCGGCTTACAGTCTTTCAATAGTTCACTAACTGGCAAACCTGTCCATTGGGCAATGCCAGACCAGCCCTGGATGCAATTCTGCAGCGTTATCTGTGTACGCCGTGGCATCGCTTTTAATTCGTCCAGCGAGAGCGTAAGAGGCTTTTCGACCAACCCTTCAACGATAAGCCGATAATCGGCGAATGATCCGTCTCGCAATTGTTGATAAACGGCAGTTTCCGGCGGTCTGCCGTTCACCCAGAAGTAAGGAGAAATAGCATCCTGACTATATTCCTGTCGTGACGTGAGTCGTCTAAACATCGTCTTCATCAGACGGTCTGTGAAGTGACCGAGAGTATTTTGTATGCTGACTGGCGATTTGCTTGAGTACCAAGTGGCAAGGGCATTGATAAGTATCACAAATGCAATTCCCGTAAGCCCGATGCCGAGCGCCAGTGAATTCGGACCATTCATGCCGCCTAGAACTATGCGGTTCATATTGGCAGAAAAGCCGGTGAGTATAACCAGGCTGACATGAATAACGAAAAATATAAGCCAGCCGACTGCAAGTATGAAATGTAGGCTGCGCGAAACTTGCCGGTTGCCGAACAATTTTTGATACCATGGCCAGTGCCCGACCACCACTGGAGACATCCCAATCCCAGTTAAGATCGTCAGCGGTGCCATGACGAATATGACGGAGACATAGGCGAGCTGCTGCAAAGGGTCGTATGGGCGAAACTCACTCGCCGCAGGCAGATGGAAACTGGCATAAGTGAAAAATGTTTGCAAGGCCCGAGGAAACACGTCCCAGGAGGTCGGAATTAATCGATGCCAATTATCGGTGGCGAATAGCAAAGTGACGTAAATCACGCCGTTTAAGACCCAGAACATGACACAGAAGAAGTGCCAGAATCTTGCTACGCCAAGCGTGTGCTTACCTCCTGGAAGAGCTATCCACGGCGATGCATAGGACTCATCATCATTGGCAGTATAAAGTCGGTCAGTAGGAACTGCTCGATTGGTAAACCTGATCCATTCCGAATTTGGCTTGCAATCAACATTCCAATAGAGTCTTGGATGGTCAGCAAGAATCTGTATGCCGCTGCGCACGAGAAACGACATCAATAAGAAGTTGATGTAATGCGCTATCCTGAGCCAGCCAGGGAAGTCGTAGATCTGCGTTGACTCATGCATACTAGCGGCTTATTTCAGTTATTTGTTCTGAGCGCAATGCTGTTCATGCTTGTGCTCGTGCGGTTTAATCGAAACGCAAGAGCATGGTTGAGACATTTCTTTGCCAGCTCCGCATTGGCATTTCCAGTCCTTCGGCAAAGAATCAAATGACTTCCTCGTAGGGTCTAATTTTTCATCCGGTTCTTCGTATATGGCATTGCACGCTGTGCAGATGTGTCGGCCTGGCTTCATTTTTTGTTCCTCCTGCAATTAGCCTTCTTTGTTAGCGACGAACTGTTTCAGGTCACGAATTAACGAATCCAGATTGTCTACATGGCACATACTGTCGCAAATCACAAGCCTGATATTCAAAATGTTCTCGTCGCATTCACCTGGTACGTCAACTCCGTGCCTCTGAAAAATGTGCACCGCGTCCGGATACGCTTCCAAAATGTTCTTCACAGTCGTTTCCGTCGTTATTTGCATCGCTTTTAATCCACATCAGTTATCGGTTGAACGTACAAGAATCACAAGCACTTGAAACGGCTCGTTGCCACTGTTCCGAAGCCCGAATGTGCTGCCTTTAAGATCGGAGTAAATTGAACCAGACACAAGATTGATTTGGCTGGAATCATCGGCAAACAATATGCCAGTGCCTTTTTGCGGTATCAATATCACCTCATGCCCGGCGTGGCTATGCGTGGGCACTTCCTGCCCAGGCAGAATGTTGATCAAGATAGATTTGAAGCGGCGGCCACTGGTGACGCCTTTTTTAACAACACCGTTTTCACTGTATTCATCAAGCGTAGTCAACTTACACTCATCGAGCATCATGGCTTTTGCAACTCCGGCTTCCACTCATCGAGAATCGCTCCCTCAACTGGGCAGGCAGAGAGGCAGGCACCGCAATCAATGCAGGTACTGTCGTCAATCCACACGAATTTGTGGCCTTTCACATTAGTCTTGCCCTCAGCCCAGTGGATGCACTCGACGGGGCAAACAGGAATGCAATCGGCAACACCTTCACAAACATCGGTCACTATCGTATATGACATGATTTACCTTCATTTCGTCAAAGACGCTTCTCGCTCTATCTTATCTTCCTTCGAGTCAAGCGGGTCCAAGTTGCTATTTGCTGGCCCGTCGATCACCTGACCAGAAGCGTCATATCGAGAACCATGAGCTGGACAGTCCCAACTCTTCTCACAAGAATTCCAGCAAACAGTAGCCCCTAGATGTTTGCACGTCGCCGAAAGCTCATGCACCTTTCCATCCAGGTCTTTATACGCTGCAATTTGCTTCAAGCCGCGCCTGATGATCGCGCCTTCTCCCGGTTTGATGTCATCGGCTGAATCAACTTCGCCGGGCATCAGTTTTTTGGCATATTGTGCGACTGAATTGATGTTTTCTTTCAGAAATTCGACAGGAGCCCCTAACGGCTTTCTTGTTGGCTCGTAGACCTTGGCCCAGGGGTTTGTTCTGCCACAGATGAGATCAGTCAACAAAATTCCAGACATGGTGCCATGTGTCATGCCCGTGCCAGAGGCACCGGTTGAGATAAAGACGTTGGCACCATGCGCCGGATCGCGGCCGATAAAGCCTAGTCCGTCTGCCGGCTCGTACAGTTGTCCAGACCAACGAAATTCAACGGCGCTGGCTTGAGGAAAATGCTGTCGTGTCCAGTGTTCCAGGCGTTCATATCTTTCTCCCCCATCGTTGGCTTCACCGGTGCGGTGATCTTCGCCGCCGACGATCAGCATTTCCAATTCAGACGAATCAGTGGACTGCAGACGAATGTAATGATAGGGCTCGGCGGTATCCCAATACAAAGCATCGGGTATCGACCCTATGGGAACGGGCAGCCCAATGACATATGTGCGGTATGCGGCTTGCTTCGTGTGAATCTTCACCCAATCGGAGATTGGGCTATTGGTTGCGACGACGAGACTCCGTGACCTGATGCTCCGGCCGCTTGATGTATGAACGGTTACCATCTCGGCGTCTTCGATCTTCTCAACGTGTTCGAAAGAATAAATATTACCGCCTTCTCTGACGATAGCTTTGCATAAGCCCGTAAGGTACTTCAGGATGTGAAATTTGGCTTGATCGGGAAATCGCAGAGCAGAAATAGCTGTACCAAACGGCAATTGATCAACCAGTTCAACCTGCGCAAATCCAACGCGTTTGAGCGCTTTCAACTCTTTCTGCAACAGTTCAATCGAATCGTTGGGTGAGAGAAATAGGTAGCCATCGAGGCGCGCAAAATCACAGTCGATCTGCTCTCTTTCGACAATTGATTCTATTTTGTGAATGGCTGCGGTCTGGCTTTCAGCGGCAAGGCGAGCGTGTTCTTCGCCGTGAATCCGCTCAATTTCGAAATACCGATCATCAATGACGTTAGTGATATGGGCCGTAGTGCGCTCTGTTTCGCCTCCAGCAATTGGTCCGTCGTCCAGCACAACCACGGATTTTCCTTCGGTCAGCAATAGGTAAGCCGTCGTCAAACCACTGATGCCGGCGCCGACTATGCAAACGTCAACGTCATCAACGTCGTGACTCAGCTTCGGAAAGTTTGGAATTTCACTAGTTGCCATCCAAAAGGATCTGCTCGCTCTTGACTGTTCTTGCATATGCTTTACCTATGGTTGCACGACGCTAAAAGTCTTCGGTACCATTCTTTGTCGAGTCCGACGAATGTCGATCGGCGGAATAATTTCAGATGCGAAGCTTTTCAAAGTGTCCATCTGCATGACTTCTTCGGGATATATATAAGTCGCGCATCATGTATAGCACCTAAGCGGTAGTGGATTATCGCTAACTGACAACCGTCCAGCACGTATAACCGAATTATTGTCGGCTAAACGGAAGCTGAAATGACCGCAGCTTTTTAAGAGCCGGCTTCTTGCTCAACTTGCCGGCAGTCAGCAAACGTCGTCCGACTTCAAGCCGACACCGGTGATTTCTTGAAGCCATGAAGAAAAACTTGAGCGGGACCATTCCACTGAGTGTCAGCCAAGCTCAAGCGCTACAGCGTAGATGAATATCTCATTCGACTCCGCTGAACTGCTCCCGCCATCGCTGGCAAGGTGAGCAGCACGGTGACGGACATCGTTGAACGGCTTGATTCTTAATGTTGTCGAGGGCCAGTGACCTGTGAATGGGACAGAAGTTGACTCAACCGGTTAGTCAGGACTCCTGATCACCTTAAGTCCTACATAGTGGCTGCTTAGAGTGGAACTAACACAACTATAAGCTCGTCCAAGATGACCGCGCGCCATTCGTAGGAGGTGCTTCTTCATGACTCAAACTGTCAATGTTGGCACTTGGACGTATCCTGAAACGTTAGAGCGAACCGGTCCCAGCTACCAGGCATATCACATTCTGCATTTCTTACTCGTCGTGGTGCCGCTTGTGGCCGGGTTCGACAAGTTTTTTCATCAAAAGACATGACAAACCAAGTTACTAATCGGCCTAAGTTTCAGATCAAGGATTTCAATGAAATTGTTGGGAAGAGTTCTGGCGAAATCAAGCAGATTATCGCGTACCACCAATATAAGACATTATGGACCTATGCGGTTAACTGTATCTTGGGGCTTTGGCTCATTACAAGCCCTTTTCTCTACGATTACAAAAGCTCAGCGCTTGTAATCAGCGACGTTGTATCCGGTGCCCTTATAGTTGCTTTTGAATGTTTGTCCTTTTCATCAAAGCGTTACCTGCTGCGCTGGTTCACAGTCTTAGTTGCCGTTTGGCTGCTATTCGCGCCACTAGTTTTCTGGTCGTCAACTCCGGCTGTTTACTTGATGGACACGTTGATTGCTTGCTTTGTAATAGTGTTTTCCGTTTTGGTGCCTGGTACGCCGGGGCAAGGAGGAGTCGAAAAGTCGGGTCCGGACCAACCGCCAGGCTGGTCTTATAATCCATCTTCTTGGATTCGAAGATGGCTTGGAATCGCCCTAGCTCTTCTCGGTTTTTTCATCTCCCGTTATTTGGCAGCTCGGCAGCTCGGTTATTCACAGCACGCCTGGGACCCGTTTTTCGGAAATGGTAGCGATAGCGTACTACATTCAGTTGTCTCTCGATCCTTGCCAATCTCGGATGCTGGTTTTGGCTCGGTCGCCTACATGATGGAAGTTCTTGCAGGCTTTATGGGTGACCGCGCACGCTGGCGCACTTCACCATGGATAGTGATGACGTTTGCAGTTCTGGTAGTGCCTCTGGGTGTGACGAGCGTTTTGCTTGTGATTCTGCAACCGACTATAGTAGGCGCCTGGTGCGGGCTCTGTTTGATAGCAGCTGCCGCGCTGGTCGCATCTGTTCCTCTCGCCGTGCATGAGATCATCGCTATGGCACTATTTATGGTTGAGGCGAAGAAACAAGGCAAGAACGTTTGGCAGGTATTCTGGTTTGGTGGAAGCATAATTGGAGCCGGCGCCGAAGATCCAGATCGCAGGCACTTTTCATTGATCCAGCGCTGGATAGCAAGCGTCCAAGGTGTGACAGTGCCATGGACCATCGCTGTTCAGCTCGGCATTGGCAGCTGGCTAATGGCACGCCCGGATATTTTACACTTGGGTGGCAGAACAGCGGACTGCGATCATCTGCTGGGTGCCCTGGTGGTGACAGTTACTACAATAGCCACTGCTGAAGTGACGCGGACAGCTCGTTTACTCAACATACCGCTAGGCTTTTTACTCATAGTTGCCGCATTTCTGTTTGCCAGAGATCTACCGATCGTATTTTGCAGCGAATTAATTTCCGGCGTCATTCTCGTCTTCGTCTCGATACCGAAAGGCAGGATCTTTGAACGCTGCAATGGATGGGATAAATACGTGAAGTAACAAACATCTGCGGTGCCACCTGAGTCAGTGGAGGTAACAACGACACACGTGTCAATGCGACAATCGCCGACAAAAACTGATCGGCAAACCAGTTGCCTTCTAAGTTTCTGATGCGTTTTCCGCTAGATGGAGGATCGATCTACTCAACCTGCTTTGCTCTGAATCGGATGCAATTGTAACTCTTGCTGTTCTATCAACCAGTGCGGCGGATGAAGCTTATTCAACTGATACCACTTGAGCGGATCGACTTTTAGACCTTCAAGCATCATCGGTAACGTCTTTCGCAAGGAGTGAGCAGGTTCCCACCCGAGGACTTGCCGCGCTTTCTCGATATTTAATTCGTAATTGTCATCTGCGTGATCAATCATCCAGGGTTTGATAAACGGCTTTTCCTCTGTAGGTAATTTGTTTCCCATCCAGGCGCCCGCCTTGGCGATTGGCTTTGGTACTTCCAGCGTTTTCCAATCTTCTCCGTGGAGAAACTCACCGATTTCGCACTGCATTTCGTTGTAGCTCATCGCATCGGCTTCACCAATATTAAAGACTGAATATCCCGGCAACTTATCACCACTGCGGATCACAGCTTCGAAGGCATTGGCGAGGTCGGACAGATGTACAAACGACTGGCGAACATTGACGTCGCCGGAATACATGTGTCCTTCTAGCTTCTTTTCATAAATGCGCTGAATCTGATGCGCAATCGGAATTGACTGACAGATATCGCTGTAGACGCCAGCAATCCGCAACGAAACCACAGGTACGTTCCCATGCACTTGCTGCATCAACTCCTCGGTGTCTACTTTTGACTGCGGATATTGCCAGTTTGCTTCTACCGGAGATTCTTCACTCAACGTTTCGCCGGGCTTATTCGGCTTATAAACCAGCATTGAACTCGAAAAAACAAATTGACCAACGTCAAAACTTTGGAGTTCACGCAACATACGCCCGGTACCTTTGACGGTGAGATCCTTATACAAATGACTATCTTTGCCATTGAAGTTGTAGTACGCAGCCAGATGAAAGACTGCCTTTATTTTTCCTCCATAACGCTCCTTGACCATATATAAAGTCTTTTGCACGGACTCGTCATCGGTCAGATCACAAAATAGACACTCGGTGTTAGGTGGAGGAAACGGCGGTCCGACGCGGTCAAAGCCCACAATTAAATGGTTCTTCGAGTTGAAGTGGTGGCATAAGGAATGACCAAGAAGCCCACTACTACCGGTTATTAAATAAACTTCTTCGGTTTCATTCATGGCAAGTTCTTCTTCTTTGCCGTTCATTTTGACTTGTGAGTGCAGTGCCTTTCAATGCAAGAAAGCTGCCTGAAATCGAGCTTTCCGTTGGGATCTTCTCATCGTGCATCGTGCACACTTATCCTTTGTCTCGGACGCGAAACCGGAAATAAAGTTCCTCGATCTTCCCGTTGCCGACTACCAGGGCGAACCATCAAGATTTGCAAGCCATCGTGCTATTAGCGCTCGAATGTCTTTCTTGAGTTTCAACGACTCTAAGTGTTTACCGCTGCCGGCAAGTCGTTTCATCTCGCTTATCAGCGCGCCAAGCAAGTCCACCAGGTCCCCGATGCGCTCGTGAGAAGTATCCATATGAATCATCGTTTCCACCTCAGGAGCCTACAAGGCTAACTCTATCTGTGCAGTTTTTTCAAGGCTGAGCCCTTGTGCAAGGCTTCGTGAGGAGTCTTATCACTTTTAATCAGATACTGTGGCTCTTCTTTTGAGGCGTGGTGCATGTAACCTTTGTAATCAACTTCAGATGTATATCTTTTCTTGATGACACCGGTGACTTTTCCAGCTTCTGAATTCCACTCGACGTGGTCACCGACTTTGAATTCAGTCATATCAAAAATCCTCATATAAGTGCATGCCTGTGGACGGTCGCCGCTCCCCATTCTAGCAAAGCCTTTATGGGGATCACTGTCAATTGAAAAAGGATCCAATACCGTTCCTGATCATAAGGGCACCCATGCCTGCCGTAAGACATGCGTAATACCGCCTGCAAGCGTGTATTGCAAAGGGTGCCAGTGGATGCACTAGACGCCTGCAGCGGCAAGCATCTCGTGTCCGGTAATTCCTCGTGGTTAATCACAACAGTGGAACTAACACGGGCAAAGTGCCTGCGGTTGGCACTATCTATATGAGGCATGGCCATCTTCTACGTGAGCAAATGCACGTAGCGTATGCAGTTGGCGATGTTTGCCTCCCATAATATGTTCGACAGAAACACCTTCTGCTACCAACTCATCTGCCACCATCGATCTGTGGCACCGCCACCAGACTGCTTCTGAACACATAATTGCGACACTATTCTTGCGGGCTAACTGCAAGAGTTTATCCATGGCTTCTCGGAACGGATCAGTTTCCATATAATCCGCATAACCTCGGAATGACGAGTTCTGCCATACCGTATTTAGTGAGCTTGCTTTGGCATGGCGCAATCCGCCAAGATCTGTCATGTGCTTATATTTGATGCCTTCGTTTGGGAGAGTCTCTGCAAGCGTGTCACTGTTAAATTGCGGATTAAATCTCGATTTTGGAATGGTGCGAATATCAACAAGCATTGTGACGCCGTTGGTGTGCAGCAGCTCAACAAGTTCCGCAAAGGAACGGGTGGAGTGACCAATGGTCATGATCACAGGCTTGTTTTGCGTAGTTTGTTTCTTCGTCATTTCACGTGTCCTTCTTCGGCAAGCAGATACAAAAGCACGTGGAAATAAAGCAAGCCCGAGTACGGTTTCCAGAGGTTGACGACGGCTTGCAGTTCTTGGCGATCCATGTCCGAATTTAATGCCAGAAACTTTTTCAGCTTACTTCGTGCGCCTGAGTCGTCTATAGGATACGCATCAATTTTGCCGTAACCTCTGAGCATCATGTACTCGGCGGTCCATTTTCCGATGCCTCTGATTCCAGTCAATTGCGCCTTCAAATCAGCGTCACTAAAACTAGCGTAATCGTTCAGCTTTATTTCTCCGGTCTCAATCGCTCTGGCCATCTCGATGATATATCTAGCTTTGTTGGTGCTAAAAGACATTGCTTTCAGTTGATCTAGATCAGCGCGCGCCAAGATGCTCGGTTGTGGAAACGCACGTTGTTGCGTGCCGCTCGCTGATTGCCCAAACGTTTCCACAAGCCGATTGAGTAGTAAAATTCCTACGTGCAAACTCAATTGTTGGCAGGCTACGGCGCAAACAAAACACTCAAAAACCGATGGGAAACGTGGAGGCTTCACGCCTTTGAAACGTTTGGCAAGTTCTGCCAAGCGCGGTTCTCGTAGAGACATCTCGTAAAAACACGTCAGGTCTACGTTGAGTCCGAGAACTTGAGTCAGTAACTCAATCAACTCCTTCTCTAAATTTTTCTGTCGCGGAGGGTACGGGACGGTTATTTGCAGTCTCGGCCTGGCGCCTGAGGCTACTTGTTTAACTTCGACTAGCATCGCCGTATCCTGCACGACAAATACTCGTCTAAAATACTCTCCATCCCATTGGTGAAGCGCATCTTCTGGACGGCGCTTTAAGACCCACGCCGTCAGGTCCAATCTAAACGGTGCGATAGGGAATAACTCAAACTGTAACTTGCTCGCGCAAGCGCTGACCCGAATCACCTGTTTCATCTGGACGCACCAGAAATTGTCATTCCATGCCCAAATGCTGTCGCCATGCCACTTTGACGCTTTTCTGCAAAACGATTGCGCCATAACACGTCAAGAGAAATCAGCACTGGACCGATGGTTTTCTTTAGACTAGTTGGATCTGCTTTCATTGGCACTAACTCTTGCCCTTTGTGTTCGAGTCGAAAAACTTTTGCAGATCCACGATCAAGCCGTCGAGATCGTCGATACGACACATGCTTTCGCACTCTTCCAATGCGCACCCATGTACGCCTTCGTCACACGAAATCGGCACGTCGACGCCATACTTTGCAAAAACTGCCACCGCATGCGGAGCTTCCTCTAAGATCTCTTTGACCGTTGTGTTGCGCGTAATAATCATGTTTTTTCTCATATTCAGTAATTGTGGCAATTCTCGTGGCAGTAATTCCTCACCATCTTTCGAGGTCCGGCAATTAATAGATTGGAGCTACACGGAACCCAGCATCCACTCGGTCGCTTGTGAATCCATTGTCCGCACTTCTTGTGGTGACATTTGTTGGCGGAATTCAACGAACAGTTTGTTGGCATAATGTTTGAGATGCGCATCAAAGCGCCCCAGTAGCGCGCGAAGCCCATCACTGAAATCAGCATCATCGACATGGCTCATAAGAAGATTGTCCTTTGCATCAGTAATGTTTTTCCTGTCTTTCAAACATTCGTCGATAAAAGGTTGTTTTACATTTTGGTCGTTTGAAACGGTTGAAATGAGGGACTCCTGATGCTTAAAGTGTTTTGTGATTTCGCCGAAGATAAGCGATGCCCGTTCTAATTTCTTCGCATTAGACATTTGATCGTAATCAGCTATGAATTCGGCAAGTTGTTGTTCGATTCGATGATGTCCCGCTTCTAACAATTCAAATACATCCATATTTCACACCTTGAATTTGTAATTCTGTCAATCCCACGCAATGCATATCCTCTACCATCGAAAAACATCGTTCGAGCAATCAGTTCTATAACCGCATCAGTAGCCGGTGAATTCTTCTGTTCGTATGTCGTCGTCATCTACGCCCATTTTGCTCAGCATTTCGTGCAAGCTCTTCACCATCTTCGGTGGTCCGGCAATGTAGTAGATTGGAGACTTTGCATCCGTCAGATATCTTGAAAGTAGTTCCTTATTTATCTCTCCAGTTTCGCCGGTCCATGCTTTATTCGACTTCTCCATTTTCGTCATCGTCGCGATGAGTTTGTAGTTCGCATTCTCTTGTTCCAGTTGCTGAAGCTCTTGCAAGAATGAAGCATCCTCCGGTCGCCGGTTGGAAAAGAAAAGGAAAATACGCTGAGGCAGCTTCGCTTTTGCTGCACTAAAAACAATGCTTCGGAAAGGTGTAATACCAATACCGCCGGCAAGCAAAACGGCAGCACGCTCCACATTATTGTGAAGAGTCAAGTTGCCAAACGGCCCTTCGATCTTGACCGAGTTTCCCAATGACATACTGTGCAATATGCGTTTGAAGGCAGTATCACGCATTCGCGTTGCCACCATCAGCGTTGCTTCATGAGGCGCACTGGCGATCGAGAAACCACGTTTATTGCCTTCGGCATCCGTTTCCGAAGGATCGAGCAGAGTCATATCGATAAATTGGCCAGCCTTGAATGTCCAACCGGCTGGCTTTTCAAAGGAAAATGACATAGTGCGCTCAGCGATTTCTTGCTGCCTCGTTAACTTGGACATAAAAGTCGGCCATTTTTCAACAGTAGTACTCATCGCTCACCTTCCTAGTGCGTCTTATGCTTAACCTTTGCGTCCAGGTATGTCTTCAGTGCCACTGCCTGGTTGTGCTCTTTGTCTTTAGCGCCGTACAACAAGACCACTGCGCCTTTCTTTGCGGCTTTAAGTATCGGCTCCAAGGATTCCGGCTTCTCATCAAGCTCAGCGAAGTAGCGCTTCTGAAAGGCATTCCATTTTTCTGGCTCATGATTGAACCACTTTCGTAGTTCGGCGCTTGGCGCCACATCTTTCAACCAAGCAGTTAGTTGAAGCTCCTCTTTTTTAACTCCGCGAGGCCACAGCCGATCAACTAGGAAATGTGGCTGTTTAGTGGCGCTGAGCTCGTAAACTCGCTCTGTATGAATTGTCATCGCTGACCCACCTCTATTCCCTGAGCCTGGACCGCAAAAGTTGTGTGGTTTTCCGATTGGGTTCTAGTCTGGGATCGGTCCAGCAGCAAGAATGCTTCGCTAGGCAGCATCATGAGTTTGTCGCTGCTTCCATCCCAGGCAATCCAGATGGTATCTCCAAAGCGATTGACCGATGCAGCAGTTGGGTTGGACGTGATCGTCCCGTTTCGAGGGATTCTGTCAGTCCAGTCAGCTTGTTTAACTCCTCACCATCAAGTGTTTGTTCCAGGTAAGGAAACAGCGAATTTTCTTCCCAACGCACGTAGGCATCGAGGGAATCACCCACTCTGGCTATTAGGCCCAGCCCAGGATCAACATCTGGTTCCATTTGGTCCAGCTCAGTTATAAGCTTACGGACGTTATTGTGGTGTTGTTGAAACTCAGCCCGCAGTGCCTCGTCGGCAATCACCGGTGATAAGACGCGTTGCTCATCCTCCAAGTAAGACAGGATCACATCGCGGCCAACGGCTCGGATTTGTTCGGCTAGTCGCAATCGATCATGTTCTGACGCGCGAACAGCTTTGCGTCCATGCTGAACGCAAACCAACCCTATACCATGATCTCTGGAAAGTGGCTGCAGACTGGGATGACGTTTTTTCGTAGTGTTGTTCATGGCTGACTTCTTTTACAGTAAGAGATATTTATGCTGGAGACTACGACCCGGTACAGAGCTGGACGTTCCCTCCTGTAACCATGGACTGGCGAGAGGATTACTGCAAATCACGCGTGAGCAGGCGAACACAGAATAATTAATTCTTGGGCGAACTGGAAAGCACAAGAAAGCGCGATTTGCTTGACGCGCGGTGGCGCATCCCCCTTATGCTAAAAAGACGAAAACGCTAAAAGTGGCTGTGCTGCACTAGGGTGGCTGGCGGGTAGCCACCTGCGAAGCAGGCAAATGAAAATGAGTGAGATTTGATCTGTTCTAAGTTTCAGCAGCAAGTCAGTTACCGTCCAAACCCCTATTTGGCGGGGCATGAAACTGTTTTTGAAGGTTTTCCCATCAAGCGTTCGACAGCGGTGGTAGTGGGGAGATAAGTACATCATGCTGTCTGACGTGGTTTCATGGCCAGCCGGAAACGGGTGGTTATGGATGGGTTTCGCCGTGCGGTGGGGGGGATCCCGGACGATTACAAGGCGAAAAGCCTTAACACCACGTCTACAGAGGCTTTTCGCTGCTATTTTTCGCCCCACCCGTATGCGAATAGTATTGCAATTCGCCACTTTTAGCATATAATTGGGGTATGAGAAGCCTGGAGCAATACCTAGACGATCAGCTAGCCGGTGGCCGCCTGTACTTCACCAAGGATGAGGCAATGAGCACGCTTGGCATCAACACTGATGCGTTCAAGTCTTCATCCGCCCGGCTGATGAAGAAGGACCGCCTGGTTAGTCCCTGGCGAGGGTTCTATCTGATTCTTCGTCCAGAGGATCGGTCCAGTGGGGCACCAGATCCGGTGCGGTGGATCGATCTATTGATGAAATATCTCAAATTGGATTACCGGATCTCACTGTTGAGAGCAGCGGCGTTCCACGGATCTTCGCATCAAGCGGTAATGGTGATTCAAGTCATCGTCTCTAAGCAGATAAGGGATTTTGATCTTGGTCGTCACCGGATTCAGTTTATTTACTTGAGACCATCAGCCTTTAGCAAAACGAATCAGGCGGATTGGCTGCAACAGCTCAAAAGCGAAACTGGGTATGCCAAAGTTGCAGGCATTGAATTGACGCTGCTCGACTCGGCGCGGTATTTTCACAAGGCTGGTGGCATAAACAGTGTCGCTCAAGTTGTCCATGACCTGGGCGACAAGGCGGACGTGCGTAAGTTAGTCAAAGCGGCGGCCTGTTACGAAAACTCTTCTGTGCGGCGACTGGGGTACTTACTTCAGCATTTCGGTCACGACAAACAAGCGAAAGCTCTTTTGCCTCTTGCGAAAAAGGCAAAGTCGATGAAGGACCTGGACCCATCAATCAAGCCGCTCAGCGAGGACTTGCCGTATATGTCTGCACCTGATTCTGTCTGGATGCTGCGGGTGAACACTTCTGTGGAGATTGACGAATGATCCCCAGTACCTTCATTCAAGCGTGGCGTAAAACGGCACCGTGGACGGACTCAAGACAAGTCGAACAGGATCTGATTATTTGTCGCGCTTTGTGTGATCTTTTCAGTTCTCCTAAGCTATCCGGCAAGATTGCCTTTCGTGGTGGCACTGCGATTAATAAGCTGCTGTTTGAAAAGCCGCTTCGATACTCAGAAGATATTGACCTAGTGCAGACGCAGGCAGAGCCGATTGGTGAGACCGTTAACGCAATTCGTGATGCACTGTCATGGCTGGGAGATTTCAATTGGAAGCCAGCAAGCCATTCGATGCACCTGTTTTACAAATTCAATCCTGAGGCTGCGCCTGATAGCACGCTGAAGGTGAAGATTGAGATCAATACCCGTGAGCATAAGAACTACCTCCCGCTCAAGAACTATCGGTTTGAAGTGAACAACGACTGGCATAGGGCAAAGGTCGATATTGTTTCGTTTGAGCCAGAGGAATTGTTCGGCACCAAGCTCAGGGCTTTGTTGCAGCGGCGGAAGAATAGGGATCTATTCGACTTGAACGAGGGGCTCAAACATCTGTCTCTGGACCACGACAAGCTGATAGCCTGCTTTGATCACTACCTTAGCTTGCAAGAGCAAGCTATTAGCCGAGCCGTTGCTGAGCAACGGATGCTGGAAAAGTTGCTACAAAGCCTGACAGAGGACATTGCGCCACTTCTACCGGCAGGAATTACATTCACTGATGACGAGGCGCTGGCTGCCTTCGGTTTAGTCTGGAGTGAGCTGATAGCACGTATCAGCGGAGAACCATGGAAACGTTCGGAGAAGGTAATCGAGGATTTACGCAAGAAAAAACCGAATCTGCTTCGCTAATCCGGTCATGGCTTGGCTAGGGTGGCGGGCGGGTAGTCACCTGCGAAGCAGGCAAATGAAAATGAATGAGATTTGATCTGCTCTTACCTAGAACGAATCATTGTCAAGAAAGTACACTTGTTAGCGGTGAAAAATTACCTTTTTGCGCCAACGACAGAAGCGATTTCCTCGCTTGCTTTGCGCGTTTTGGCAATTTAGCAAGTTTTCCAAAAAAGGGGAGCAACTTCGACTTCAACGCACCGCCCTTGGTGTGGGAATAATAGCACAATCTTTCAAACTGCAACATGCAATGGGAAGCGATGAACATCACTGTCGCTTCAGGAATCTTTCTAACACGGCATCTTTGTACATAATGAAGTCGCTGGTGCCATGTCCTCCGAGCCTTTGCTGATATTCCATGTACAGATTGCTACCATCAAGGATTGAGTCGTTGAGCCACCAGCTCCGCAAGCGAGGCTCTGCTTTGTTGAAAATCGCACTGTGTTGGTCCCAATATTGCTGCGCAAATGCCGAGAGTTTCTCATATGGCATCATTGAACGATCCCACGGATCTGGTTTCTTGCTGGTGCCGAGGCTCTCAAACAGCGGATTCGGATTAGCCTGCTCGGAGCGATACCGGAGGAAATTATCGAAGCCGCCACCGTTGCTCTGAATGTATTGCCCGAGTTCATACGCCCAGTCAGCTTGTTCATGTGGATTTAGATCTTTGTACTCAGAAGCAAACTTTACGGAGCCGGCGACGGTATAGAGACCGAGCGGCCTTCCAGAGTTTGAGCCACCGCGGGTGGCTGTAACACTGAAATCTAGTTTGTTTCCGTTTTGCGCAGTTCGGAGATCCGCCGGTGCAGTAGCCAGGGAGTAGATACCGTCAACAACCTGTCGATTGCTCGATGGAGACTCCGCAAAAGCGGCCAGTGGCAAGCAGAAAACCAGGAGTAATAGTCGAATCGATCGTGTAATTCTCATTTGTCCCTGGACCGAGGAGAGATGCAATGAACCAGTATTTTCGCATCTTATCTAAGCTACGGTGGCCGGACAACAAAAAGTGGCTTCTCGGCAGTCATTAAGATCTGACCTCTTATCTGATTGATATGTCCCTGGACAAATGTTTGGCTCTCTTCGTTCGGTGCCATGGCCAGATATGCAACCATAACAGTCAGCAAAGCTTTAAGCTCCTGGATGGAAAGCGTAGAAGGCTCGTTTTCGGTGAGCCGGGTCACATCATCCAGCCACTTCTTTTCTGTCGCGTCCTGAGACTGTACAGCAGCTTTTTGAGTTTGCCGGCTATCTCTTTCAGTACGCATGGATATCTCATAGACTATCCGGCGAGCAGCCAAGAGCCCAGGCGGCGTAATTTTTTCATCAGAGGGTGTAGGGGGTGAGGTTTCAGTAGAACCTCCCCCCACCACAACGTTATATTCGTCCGTACAGATTGCAAAGAAGCCCTCGGCCAAGTCCTCATAATCCTGGCGCCAGATGTCGGCGTGGTTGTAGAGCGTCTCTCTGGAGCATCCGGCCGCTTCCTGCAGCTCGACGGTAGTGAATGTCCGCTGAAGCTTTTTGATACCGTCCAGGGCGTCGCTAATGCGCTTACGTGCGTCCGTCTTACGGTTAGCGTTCGCCCGTATCCAGGAAATCGGCCGCTCCGGAGCATACTTGACCGGCTCAGTGCTCTTCTTATGCGCTGGGCGCCAGTGCGTCGCTCTTTCGACCTGGGCGAAGGCATCCGCGCGGCCCCGGTTGATGTCCTTGCTCTGGCCATTGTTGTGGGCTTCAAGGAACTGATGGACGGCCCATTCCCGCTCCTGCTCGTAGCCATAGCCCATTGCCGGCAGGTCGCGGCTGGGATCGCCGTAGAAGAGATAATGGCCTACACACTCGATGGCCTCGGCGCGCTGTGATGGCCCTGTCAGTCCATTCAGATGGAATAGCCGGCCCTTGTACCAGTTGTCCACGATGATGCCGGGCGGCAACTTATGAAAAACGCCTCGAACAAAGTCAATGAACTCGCCCGGCTGGAGTGTCTTCTCTGTTCTTCTAATGGGAACGACGTTACTGCCGGCGGCGCCAAGACCGTGAGCAAGAGCGGCCGTCTTGCGTGATTCAAGCTCCTGGATGTACGACTTGAGCTGCCGGAAAGCGGCATAAGGATTGGCGTCGCCGCCCAAGACGTCGATGAACAACTCTAAGGCTTGCGTCGCATTCAGCTCGGAGCGCTCGTGTTCGACTTCCAGGGTTTTCTTGTCTAGCCAGGCGAAGCCAGGTTGCAGTGGTAGGCGCAGGCCGAGCCCCAGCGATCCCTCACCACCGGGATGAGGGAAAATCTCGAGCTGTCCCTTCGCTATATTGAAATCGTTCAGTGTCAAAAGTTTGACGAGCTGGCGCCTGAGATCGGCGCTGTTAATGGGCTCGTCGAAAAACATATAGAGATGCCAGCCGCCGCTGTAACTGGATCTGTATAAAGATGATTTCGAAAGACCGGCTTGAGACAAGACCTGTAGCAACTTCTCAAGAGATTGTTTGTTGTGATAGCGGCTCTTATCGTCTATGTCCAGGACGGCAAAGCGCGTAGACTTTCCGGCTCTGCATCCTATAAAGAACTTGGGATGGGCGCACGCGATCGCTTTGAGAATTTCCGAATCCGGCAGCTTCCACTTATCGTTAGCCGAGTACCAGGAGCCACTGGAGAGTGGCTTGTAGATATATCCATATCGATGGAACACTTCAAGGAATTCTGCAACACAGAGCTCCCACCCTTGCGGGAAGTAATTTTGCCGATCAAATCTAGGCTGCGCTGCTCCATTGACAGAGCGCGCCGAAGCGGTTCCGGTGATTGTCTTCTCTCTTTCTTAATTTGAGATGAGTTGACCTAACCGGATCAATCGCTTATTCTGTACGCAAATCAGGAATCTCTTCAAAAACCTGAACTACAACTGAATAGCGAGACCCGTTGGTCTCAACAGAGACATCACCGCCAAGTGATGTCTTCTGTTTTATAGGCGCTCAACGCCGAGCGCTTTTAACTTGGAACGTCACCTCCTTGTCCAGTCGAAAAAGATATTTGACCAGAAGCTCAACGCTGAATTTATCGATCTTGAGACCGTATATCTCAGAGATACGAGGGCGTTGGACTCCAAGCTTTTTAGCGGCCTGCTCCTGAGTCCAGTTCTTCTTCTCAAGTTCTGCCTTTACGGCTTTGAGAAGGTGGGTTCGGAGCAGGAGGGCTGCACCGTCGTCGCCGGTGTATCCCATTTGTCTGAAGATTTGCTGGTACTGGGCTAAGTCGAAACCGACCATTTAGTGACCCTTGAGCTACTCCTTCTTAGCACTTACGTTGTACGTAATTACGTACAACGCCGAAGTTTATTCGATTGCTATAACTGAGCGTCTACTGGCGGTTTTTGGTATTTTCCGTTGGCATTTGCGGTCTCGAATTTTCTGAGAATATCGAGCGGTGGCATCTGCCCGGTCGTCCGCCGGCATCTGCTAGTAAATATGGAGTGCTTTTTTCCCTTCTAGTAGAGGCACCATTTTTGGTGCTTGAAAATGCGATCAGATCCTACGGCCTAAGAGAAAATTGATCAAGTTCTTTTTCGTTGACTGGGTGAGGGTTTTGGGTCTCTGTCATGCAACGGCATGATGAATATACAACAGATGCCGGATCGGGTCAATAAAAATCGCGAGGGAATATCGGATGGTGTCATGCTGGCGTTGATCGAATCATGACACTCCATGACACGCGGAATTCCTGTGTAGATAAGGATTGTAGGAACATTTGAAATTGTACGCAGCGATCGATAATGCCGTGTCATGTCGCTGCATGTCACCGGCGTCAAGCATAATCAAAACTTGATGTGCCACGAGCGGCGGGTTTCGGGGTAATTGCCGGACGTGTCATGCAATAACACGCAGCAACACGGACACGGCGTCATGATCCTTTTGGTGTCATGATGGCGGGGATCATGACCGTCATGCACTGTCACGCAGCGTCGTGAAATGGCAAAAGTAAGAAAATATCCCTGACGGGGAGGGGGATATATTGGTGTTATATACGGTGCACATACATGACTGTGTTCCACCAAAAATAGTTGGCGCAGGGCCCAAAATCTCTTTATAATTAGCGGGGTAATAATGGCACTTCATTGGATGTGATGCACTCAAAGCAAGCTAGCCCCAATCCTTTAGGCACCGCCAAGCAAGTAGGCGAGGCCGGTCGTCCGGTTGGCGAGGGACAATGGATGATCATGCCGCAGGCAATTGCGGCAACAGGGTTGACCGAGCGGACATTGCGCCGTCATGTGCAAAAGGGCTGGGTGAAGTTCCGGAAGGCGGGGAATCCAAAAAAACCGCGTATAGAACTCTGGATTACGCCCGAGATCGGCAATTTCGGCGATCAAATTGAATCAGGCGAACAGGAAGACGCCCATGGCGTAGACATTTTTGACGTGTCCAGCGACAGCATCGACGGCGAAGTTTTTGACACGACACCAGAGCCAGCTGTTTCTAGCCCGGCCGTAGGTACGGCTGAAGGATCGATTAGATCAAGCGAGCTGGAACAGATTGTCTCTGCGATAACAGGTAAGTTCCTTGAGCGCCTGGATAAGAGCAACGAGATGCTCTTTGAGTTGCGTAGCGAGCTGCAGGACAAAGACCGGCAGCTGAAGCTATTGCCTGATTTGCAAAAGGAAGCCAACGAAAGACAACTAGCAGAACTCAAAGCCATTGCACTAGAAAAGCAAATCGAAGAACTAAAGCTCCTGAACGAGAAGCTGATAAAAGAAGCCGAGCAAGGGCAAGCAGTTCAGGAAAAGAAGAGCTGGTGGAAATCGCTATTCTCCGCTGGGTCTACAGAGAAAGCATAAGTACGGACGGACGGATTTAAATTCCGATGATCCAGGCGACTAGATCTCGCGGGTCATTTTGTATTCTTTCGAGATGAGCACTGTATACGGTGCATATCTGTTGCTTATGTCTCGGTGCCTGTTCGTTGTTCAGGCGCAGCCGGACTCAATTTTAGCTGGACAAGTTGATCGTAGTCATAGATAATTATGCGGTAATGTGTTTTACAGCATTACCGCAATACAGGTGCAAAAAATGGCAATTATCGGATTTGTAAATCAAAAGGGCGGGGTGGGTAAATCTACAAGTTGCTACCACCTGGCTTATTGGCTGCATCAGCAAGGCAAGAAAGTGCTATTGGTTGATGCGGATGCGCAGACAACATGCAATACATGGGTGCAGCAGTCAGACACAGGAATCGCAAGCAAAGTCATCCAGGTTGGCGACGAGCTCATGGAGCAGTTGGGCGGACTGGCAAAAGAATATGAGTATGTGTTGGTGGACGGTCCCGGAGGACTTTCTGAAGCAACTAAGGCAATTCTCCTGTGTGCAGACCTTGCAGTGGTGCCATGCACCACGGGCCTAGCCGACATCGTGAGCGCAGCCCAAACGGTGCGTGTGATAAAGATGGCTCAGAAGTATCGTGAAGGGGCGCCTCAAGCCGTGATGTTCCTCAGTCGTGGATTCAAGGGAACCAGGATCACCCGCGAAGCCAGACGGCTGCTCGAAGATTACGAAGAAGTGACTGTCTTGAGAAACATGATCTTCAATCGGCAGTTGATCCTCGATACCTGGGGACAAGGTGCCACGGTCTGGAATCTTGAGGGTTCAGGCCAGTCTGACGCTATTAAAGAGTACGAAAATCTTTTCAAAGAAATCATGGAGAAACTAGGACATGACCAACAAACAAAGAAGGTCGTTTCAAGACCTGCCCATAGCAAACATATCGCTGAAGCAGTTCGACGCTGAGACCAAAAATTTCGCGCCTGAGCCTCAGGCAAAGGAAATAACTGAGCCCGTGGTGACGGCTGAGCCTGCTCAAGTTCCGCCGGCGGCAGTTGTTGTCTCCGCACCGGCCCTACCAGCCAAAGACACAAAACGGCTCACCATTGATCTTGACGACACCCTGAACTACAAGTTCTCGCAATATGCACTTGACCAGGGCAAGAAGAAAACCGAGATCATCAGAGAATGGATCATGGCTGCTATTGCTGCCAGGTAGAGGCATTGCGAGCTTTTTGGGCGGGAATCAACTTGCGGTAATCAGTTAATCAGTATTACCGCATTACCGCAACAGTTCTCTCATCACTCACATTTTTTGCAGTGACACCGGTAAGCCGTTCTACCGCATCCACTGCTTACCGCATTTACGGCTTTGTGTTCTCCCGTTCTTGCTGCTCTCCGTTATGCCGTTGTTCAGTCGTTGCGGTCTTGCGGCTTGACTGTTTTCCGGTATTACTGTTTTCCGGCTCTCCTGTTTTGCGGCATGCCGTTCTTACTGTTTCCCGGCTTCACGGTTTACCGTTTCACCGCATTATCGTAACGTTTCGAGGCATTCGCGAGCGGCATGACGACGCCAGCCACAATTTGACGAGCCGCATCAATACTTGAGCAGATTGATTGCGCGATGCTTATCTTCCGGGTCGACCTGGAGATAGGATTGCAATTGTCCTAAATTCGAATGGCCGGATATTTCCTGGATGGTGCGCAGCGGGACGCCGGCGCGGCTCATTTGCGTGAGACAGGTGCGTCTCATTGAGTGTGTGGAGGCGCCTTCCAGTTTCAGAGCATCGAAAGCCTCGGTAAGAATTAGGTGGGCTCTAATGCGGCTCAAATGTCCGTCCACGGACTCGCTGGACGGGAACAGCCATTCGCTCTGGCGGACGTTGCCTTTGTATTCTTTCAAAAGCTGGCGCAGTTTCGTATGGACTGGAATGTCGCTATATACAGCGTCTCTCTTCTTCAAGCGCTTAACTGTGAGTTGATATTTGACGCCACCATCAGCAGTGAAGACCTGATCTGGTTTCAAGCGAATGATTTCGCCGATGCGCATGCCGGTATAAATGCCAAGACCAAAGAGGCATCGATCGCGGCCTGGTTTCAACAGGTTGAGAACCCGCTCGATCTCTTTAGAACTTAGAATTGCTGCTTGACCTGGCATGTTGTTACGGGGTAAACAAAATATCTGTGATCGACTGTTTTGTTTATGTTAGAGGCATAACATTTTTTGTGCAAGCCGTAGGCGAACGAAAAAGGGTCACGGGGTGTGATTCTACCTTTGGTGGCAGGGTAAACAAAAGGGCTCTTTTGTTTACCGTTATGACAACCCAACATTCACAACCATGTCAAGAATTTATTGTTGCTTTATTGGCGATTAACGAGATTCGCAGGTGAGCAACGCTCCAATCAGAACGCGGCGTCATGGCGACTACCTATACGAGACGTGACCATCTTCTACGTGAGCGAATGACCGTATCTTATGGGGTTGGCGATCTTTGCCACCCATGATATGTTCGACAGGAACGCCTTCAGCTACCAGCTCATCGGCCACCATTGATCTATGACAGCGCCACCAGACCGCTTCTGAGCACATAATAGCTACGCTGTTCTTCTGGGTTAACTGCAAAAGATTATGCATGGCTTTTCGGAACGAATCAGTTTCCATATAATCCGCATAGCCGCGAAATGAAGCATTCTGCCAGATCGTATTTGGAGAGCTTGCTTTGGCATGGCGCAATCCGCCAAGGTCAGGCATGTGCTTATATTTGATGCCTTCGTTCGAAAGCATCTCGGCAAGAGTGTCACTGTTGAATTGCGGATTGGTTCTCGATTTTGGAATGGTGCGAACGTCGACCAGCATCGTCACACCATTGCTATGTAGCAGCTCAACAAGTTGCACAAAGGAGCGCGTAGAATGACCAATTGTCATGATTACAGGCTCGCCTTCAATACCTTGCTTCTTAGTCATTTCACGTATCCTTCTTGGGCTGCTTTGTTGGCCATTGGGGCCAGCAGTGGAGGCTGAAAGAACGTTCCGACCATGTTTGTTGTGAACACAACTACGCCTACTAATTCCAATGTCGCCGAAATTGGCAACAGCGACCACGCCCATGAAGCGTAATGCTGATACGCGAGTGCCTCGGACGATACTCGCACCAGACAGCCGATATTAGTCAACAGAAGAGCCAGAAACATTAGGCGCTCGCTAAAGAGTTTTTTCCTGCCCAAGAATGCTGGTAGCATCCGTGGTGCCACCGAAAATACCATCGTCATAAGAAAACCAACCGTGATAGCATGTCGGCCAGCCCCGGCAACACCGGCCGCAGTTGGCTCAATGGCCGCCCAGACAGCAAATAGACTGGCAACTAGCAACCACGCATACGCGATACGGATAAACAGGGGAAAGGTCTTATGCACGCCTTGAATTTTCGCCGGCTTCTCTGTGCGTTCGAACATTCGCAGTGCACACACCATACAGATCGCGCCGACTAAAAGAAGACTTGAACTCGCCAGCAACGGTTTTGCGAGAGCGGCAATAATTCCCAGAACGTTGATAGCAAGCGCCGCAAGAATCAACTTCGATTTTAATGGCTTCAACCCTAAGAACACAGGCATCCAGCGGGCCGTAAAGCCCCATGCGATCAGCACGGGGAAAGCCCAGATCGACAAGATGAGAAAGCGACCGTCAAACTCAGGAGGAAACG
Source organism: Candidatus Melainabacteria bacterium (assembly GCA_003153555.1). GTDB lineage: Bacteria > Cyanobacteriota > Vampirovibrionia > Obscuribacterales > Obscuribacteraceae > PALSA-1081. The sequence continues at coordinate 33,571 of PLZS01000200.1, forward strand.
CCGGCGAAACACTGGCAACAGCAAGCCTGAAACTCTCGAATGCGTTGACGAGCATGGTGATAACTAATCCGACAGTTCCTGAAACCACCAATAGAGCCCACGGCTCTAGGCCATTCTTTAGCTTGTTCTGCATGCGGTGTCCCTGAATTGACTGCGCAAGAAAGAGCACCACAGCAAGAACTTCAAACACTGCTGACAGAGGAAGCAATATTTTCCACTGCCAAAGATAAACGTCAGTGAGCCAGCGTAGCGTGACCCCGGCTGTCCAGAGAATCCAGGTGAGCCAGCCCTCCCAGAAGGACCAGGCTGATACCCGGCGTAGGTTTGGTATAGAGTAAAAGCCAATGCCCAATATAAAGCTGCCGATCCAGCCAAAGAGCTGTGCATGTCCGTGCGCCTGAATCCAGGCTGCCGGCACGGAAGTAGCTGACTGAGCATTGCTGATGGCAAACAGGTTCCAAACCCCAAGGAAAGTTCCAGGAAGCACCATGAACAAAAGTCCAGTAATCAGGTACGCCATGAGAAGCCTGATTAGCTGCTGCTCTCGCGCTATGTTTATAACTGTGGATGGCTTGGTCTGTTCTGTTTCCATGTCTGTCAAGTTCCGGGATCTAATGTTTTGACTCCAGGTATTGTTTCAGCGCCACCGCTTTATTGTGTTCCGTGTCCTTGGCACCGTAAATCAACGTCACGCGATGGCGCTTAGCTTTCTTCAAAAGCGGTTCCCAGCATGATTTGTTAGCGTCGCTTGGTCAGCAGCATTTCAAGACGCCTCCACGACTGGTCGTGCATCAAAGAATTTTTGCAGATCGAGAATCAGTCCGTCGATATCGTCTATGTGGCACATACTGTCGCAAAGCTCCAGTTCACATTCGTGAATACTCTCATCACACTCCAATGGCACATCAACGCCGTGTTTGGCGAACACCTCAACTGCATCTGGGCTTGCTGCCAGAATTTCTTTAACCGTTGTATTTCGAGTAATATTCATTTGCTGTCCTCCGCATTCTGTTAACGTGCTTGCATCCATCCTTGGTGCTATGCACGCAAGAGCGTTGCCAAAAAAATGTCCTCAGGATACGGAGATTGGATTCCGCGTTGCCTGTATTTTTCAGCTTGCGCCAACGACTCAGCTGCGTCGATGGTGTCTCCCGATTCTCGGCAAATCTTGGCATATGTCTGCAAGCAATCAGCGACTCGCGAGTAATTATGACGTTGTTTGAAATCAGCGATGGCACTTTGAAGTAGTTGGCGGGCTTCCGCTATGTCCTTCGATTGTATGTCTGCCAATGCCAGCTGATAGTGAAATTCTGCAATTGGTCCAAGGGGTGTATCAACGTGTTTCATCGCCTTCTGCAATTCAGCTTTGGCTTCTGTTGGCTTACCGAGAGCCAAGTAGAGCTTCACAAGTTTGTAAATGCTTCCAAGTGTCGATCGGTTTTCCATAGTGGCTGTTCTGGCGTAAATTTCTTTCGCACGCTTCAAGATTGGTTCTGCTTCCGCGTACTTTCCTTCCTTGATCAGACAATCGGCTTGATGCTCCAACACTGGCGCCAGCAGTCCATGTTCGGGATAGTAGGCTGATTCTAAAATTTGGCAGGCTTCAGATAAGGTTGTTTCGGCCTGGGAAACTTTATTTTGCCGCATGTATGTTTCGGCAAGCCTGTCCAGGACCAGAGCATAGCCCGTGTCCATGGTTCCTGCTGCTGCCTTTCTGTTTTCCAATCCCAACAACAACAGTTGACTGGCTTGGTTCCAATCGCCTTTATCGGCGGCCTTGTCGGCACGGCTTTCTAGGGCTTGTGCTTCATACATCGAGAAAGGCACAGGTGATTGCGCAATCATAGTCGTATTCATGATGCCTCCTTACTCGCTGTCGCACAACCGCAGGTTTCTGCGAGCCCGGATTGCTTGTTGAGCGCTATTGACGCATGAAGCTCTTGCGTGGGACGCGATCGTAATGCTTCAATTGACGCCGTGGCTTCAGACAATTGTTGCATTTGCTCAGCGTCGAGCGATTGTTCTATCGTCGGGAAGAGCGAATGTTCTTCCCACCGGACATATTCATCTAAGGCGTCAGCGATTCTAGACAACAAGCCAAGCCCAGGATCTTGAGCTGGATCGAGTTGGTCTAACGCTTTCGTCAAGCTGCGCACGTTATTATGTCGTTGCTGAAACTCTTCCCTGAGAGCGTTGTCGTGAATAACCGGTGACAAAACTCTTTGTTCGTCTTCAAGATATGAGCCGATCAGGTTTTCGAAGACGACGCGGATCTGTTCCGACAGTCGCAGCCGATCGTTTTCAGAAGCACGCACCGCTTTATGCAATCGTTGCGCACAAACAAGACCTATGCCGTGATCTCTGGATAACGGCTGGAGACTAAGATGTCTCTTAAGTAATGACTTTTCCATGATTTATCCTCCTCTACCACAAATGTATTTCAATCAAGTCGCTGTAATAACTGTGAACTATTCGCACGCACAAGCGGTGGGTCCTTGCTGAGGCGGGAACTCGTACAACGGTGTAGAAGCTGTTGGACGGGCGAGTATTTCTGCGATCGTTGTATCAGCAAAGGTTTTCTCTATGATTGCCGTCGCATCATCCAGCTTCTTATGAAGCGCACAAAGGGTAGTACCATGAGCCTTGAGCCCCAGCGGACAAGTTCTGATGCGCTGAATTGGATCGACAGCATTGAGCACTTCTAAAATGTTTATCTCTTCTGGCGCCTTAGTCAAAACAAAACCGCCTCCGAGTCCTCTCTGGGATTGCACGAGTTGTGCTCTTACCAGTGATTGCAAGACCTTAGAAAGATATGCAGCCGGTACTTTCGTCGTTAAAGAGATTTGTTGCGTTGTGAATGCGTTGCCTGGGTTCATGGCAAGATAAACGATGGCTCGCAAAGCATACTCGGCTGTTTGAGATATCATTTGCTACACTCCTGTGCTGGTCGTGCTTTGCCTTACCGGGATATTAGTGCTGGATTGCGCAGCTCAAGAGCACGAGGAAACAAGATGTTGTTTTCTTTGTGGACGTGCTGGTGCATTTCCGATTCAATCTGCGCTAGTGAAGACAGCAAAACCTTGAAAGAGCTGCAAGCATCATCTGGTGGTGTGTAGTCGTGGGTTAGGCGGCGCATTGCGCACAACGCCTCTCCGGCTTCGTCATGCTCCTGATTCATCACATCAATTGGATGTTCGATTCCGCCGCCGCAGCCAAATATTTGCGGAGTACCGGTAGCTTCCATGCTGGCGATGCCAGGGAACAAGACCATTTCCTCTTTCTGCATGTGCAGCTCTAACTGTGCTTTAAAGCGATTGAAAATATTCAGCACCTCAACCATTTCAGGATGATTGTCACCATGAACTCGGGCCACCTTCTCTGCAAGCTGCGCAACGCGCGACAACTCTTGCCGCACGGGCTGATGGTATGTGCTTACGATGTGATCAATCAATTCTTTCAGGCTGGCTGTCGTCCAGTCAGTATCGCCGGACTGCACTCCTTTGCGATCCGCAGCAAGAAGTTTTTCCAAGACTTCTTCAACCTCTAATCCTTTTTTCCGGCAAGCTTCTTCCAGGGTAGCTTTGCCGCCGCAGCAATAATCGATACCGTATTGCTCTAGGACGCAGGCGCGCAATGGGCGCTGTGCTACCAGCTGACCCACGGACGTAGTTTTGCTGATAGCTTCCGCAGTGGCAGCCAGGGTATTGTTGGGATTAGTATCCTGTTGATGAACTGCGCATGTTTGTTCGTAGGTAGGTAGGCTTACACATGAGCATGGTTGGAACATGTCTTTGGCTGAGCCGCACTCTGGGCACGGCCATTCATCCGGTAGATCCTCAAATTTCAGCGCTGGAGATATTTGCAGCCTGGGCTCGCCCAGCGCCTCGTCGTAAATGTAATTGCATACCGTGCAGATTGTTTTCGTCTTCGACATAACTGCCTCCTCCACCCTTTTAGATATCTGGACCTTTATATCCATAATAGCATAATCGCCGCCAAGACGAGATCATTCTTGAGGATGATTGTGACGGAGTATTATGTCTTCGGTTCCCCAGTCTGCACAATTAGGGCTGCACCGGCCCAGGAGCAACCGCAGCCTTTCGCAAGTGGAACATACCCCTGACCACCAGGAAAACCAAAGGTAAAACGCCTGCCAGTACAAACGTTAGATCTCCGGCAACGCGCAGCCAGGTAAACATTTGGAATAAATGCGAGTGTGTAAATTCCGGACTGCGTGCATACCAAAATCCATGCTCGTAGCTTGCGATCATTTGAATGATGCCGGCAGGAAATATGTTCAAGACGATCATGAGCAGCAATCCGATGTTCAGACCCCAGAACGATATGGCCGCCAGTCGATTGCTCCAGGCACTCTCTTCCATCAGATACCTGGTGCAAAAAAGGATCGCCGCCACAGCGAGCATACCGTACACTCCCATAAGAGCTGCGTGCCCATGGTTTGACGTTAAGTATGTGGCGTGTTCGTAGTAGCTGACAATTGGAGTATTGATCAAAAATCCGAAAACACCAGCTCCGAGAAAGTTCCAAAACCCGACGGCAATAAGGAACATCATCGCCCAGTAGTGTGAGAAGTTCTTGATTGAACCTTCTACTTTGGCTAGATGCACAAATTTCCAAGCTTCCATTGTTAGCAATGTCAAGGGCACCACTTCAAGGGCCGAAATCATAGAACCGAGCGCCATGTTAATCGCCGGTTGAGCTGTCCAGTAATAATGGTGCCCAATGCCGACGATGCCACTACCAAGATAGAGCAAGATGTCCACATAAATCACCGACAAGGCAGATTTTTCAGAAACCATGCCCAAGCTGCAGAAGAAGTAGGCAACGATGATAGTTGTGTAAAGCTCGAATATGCCCTCAACCCATAAGTGAACGACCCACCAGCGCCAGAAATCAGCGACCGTAAAGTTTGTGCCTGGGTTATACATCATGCCGAAGCTAAAGAACAACGGAATGGCAAGAACGCCATAAAGCAGCATGTACGGCAGACTTCCGTGATCTTTTCCTTTGAGCAGCGGAGCGATGCTACGAAAGACGATGAAAGCCCAGAGCACCATTCCTACCGTCAGCAGTGCCTGCCAAAAACGTCCTAACTCAAGATACTCCCAGCCTTGATGTCCAAACCAAAACCAAAGATTACCGAGCATGTTTTTGATGCCGAGCCATTCGCCGCCTATGCTGCCTACAGCGACAATCAAAATAGCGACAAATAAAATCTTGACTAACCAGTGCTGGCCCTTCGGCTCGTGTTTAGACAACATCGGTGCCAGAAACATACCGGCCGCTAACCAGGCCGTCGCGATCCAAAATATCGAAAGCTGCAAATGCCAACTGCGCGTGATGCTGTAAGGGAAGATACTGCGAATGTCAAACCCGTAAAAGCCCTGTTCAACGATGTAGTGCGCCGTCACAACACCAAATGCAGTCTGAAAAAGAAACAGCAATGCAACTACTGCGAAGTACGGATAAAGCGATGTCTGAGACCGATATGGCTGGTAGGATTTGACGTTGTCCTTCATGCCGCCACCGTCCGGTGCCCAGCCAAGCCCTGGAAATGCGCTCATGAGAAATTGCGTAAGACCAATGCCGCCAACGAGCATAATCAGGCTCATTGCGCTCCAAAAGAAGATTTGCCAATTGGGAGCATTGCCTACAACATCGTCTGGTGGCCAATTGTTTGTGTAGGTGTAGTCTTTGCCTGGTCGATTCGTCGAACAAACCCAGGCTCCCCAGGCAAAAAAGCGGCTTAGTTGCAAACGTTCGGTTGGATCGTTGATGTAATTTACAGGCAATGGCAACTTGCGCCCAACACTGAATTCGGTGTCATAATATGGCGCCAACTGTCGATAGGCTTCGGCTTGATTGTCAGTCCACGTCAGTGTTTTACTCTGGGCATCATATCTATTTTCTTTTAGCTCTTTGTGGAGACTGCCGGCAACGTCGCCTTGTTCTCCGACCTGTAATGCGGCATACGGTTTATTGAACCGTCGTTGGGACATCTGATCGAGCGATATAATTCCCTCGCGATGTAAATAATCAGCAGAAAAATCCGGACCGTTATACGCGCCATGTCCAAAAAACGAACCGACATCCATCAAGCCGTACTTCTGGAATACGCCCTGACCGGCCATTATGTCTGCGCCGCTAAAAAGACGCTTCCCACTAGAGTCAACTATTTGCTCCGGGACAGGCGGTGCTTGATTGGTTGTCTCGTGCCCCATGAAGATAAGGGTTGAAAAACCAGCAATCAGGACGAACAACACACTTAGCTTCCATCTCCAGGACACGACACGACCCCCATTGCAACCAAGCCACGCCTAAGCGCCTTAATAGAATACAAGAAATACGCTCTGCCTTTTGGCAACTGCTTCCGCGGGCTACCGCCGCCGAACTGGACGTGGAGAAGTCAAGTCAAGCGATTGCCTGTTTTGTTTGGAGCTAGAATAGTTAGGAAGGCGGTGGAGTATGGGCAGAATCCTTATTCTCGAAGAAGCTCCAGGACCAATGCAAGCATTGCGCAAAAGTCTGCAAGGCGCACATGAACTACAGTTCGCTGCAGATCCGTTGAGCGCGATCGCCGTTCTTGAGCACGAAAAAATAGATTTGATCATTGCACGAGTGCATCTAGAACAAAGCAATATTTTTGAGTTCATTCGAGCCGTTAAAGAAGACAATCGCTATAAGGAAATCCCGCTGCTCTGCTTTTGCGGCAAGCGCAGTAAGATCGCCAGGATAATGGACGAGAACCTGGCGCATGCGACAGAGCTTTTCGGCGCTGACAAATACATCAGCCTGGATCATTTCTGTATGGGAGACAGTTGCGACTTTGACAGTCTGCGACGCGAAATTGAAGTAGTACTTGTTTGAAGAAGCGGATGTTGCGGGGCTTTGAACCGGAGAGCGGGGACGGACAAAAGCTAGAAACGCGTTTGGTAGCATTGGGTCAAGCTCAAGCAGGGTGATCGGCCACGACCATACGGCAATACACTTACTTGCCCAACGGGGCATCGCCCCATCGGTCGGTATCAGGGCGCAATCCGCCGATATCGGCATCGGTGCCCCCACGGTCCCATAGAGCCTGGCGGCCGTGGTAATGTCTCAGTCTTGGTCATCTCATCTAAGCTTTTATCATCGCATACGGTGGCTTCGCCTGTTCTTTTAGAATCGACCGCGTGCTTCTTTCAAATAGTGCGCAAGTATGCTGGGCTGAGCAGGAGCCGGCGGCGACACGAATGAATCGAGGTATTGCGCAACAGCGTGATATCTAGCGAGCATGTCATCCAAGGCTCTGCTTGAATGGCTTTTGCTGGCGGCTCTTTCTTCAAGAGCAATACGTTCGGAAAGGAGCTGAACAAGGTGAATTACATCGGTCTTTTTGAGATCAACATGCAAAGACTGATGACTAAATTTCCTGCATAGTTCATTGCATTCGTCTATCGACTTTTGCCATAAGCGGTCTGACCATACCGGATCATCGTCTCGAAATCGTTCGAGCCTAGCTAGGTCTTTCTTCAAAACCTCAACCAGCACGGCCCTGTATTCTTCAACTAGTTCAACGCGGAAAGGGCGTCCTCCCTTGGCGCCATTGGCTTTGGCAGCCTCTACTTTGGCCACGCTGCGCGCAGCTCCTCCGAGCTTGCCCAACATTATTGCTGCTTTGTTCTTTTCGTCAACCATAGTCCCAAATGCAAGTACCTATGGGCATAATAACCCAAGCGATTAGGTTTGTCAACACATAAAGCTCAGCGGGTCAGCCAGCAATTTCACAGACTCTTTGTCATTGGGGGGCCGGCTCTTGCGCCACTTTATTACGTGCAAGTAGATAATGGCAATCAGCACCACGCAAAGTGTCATGCTGTTTGCGTTCAAGGTGAAATAGCCGTGCCTGTGTTTGTGCCTGTGCCCTTCAAGATATCTTCCAGGGACCGATTGACCCTGCGCTTTTTGAACGAGTCAAGCAAGGATTGCATGCTAGTTCCATCGAGCGAAGTGCTAGTAGTGGTCTGTGTTTGAGGCGCTGCTGCACTCGGTGTAAGCGGGATTGTTTTTAGCTTTGAAAAGTAGTCGAGCGAGGATTGGGACGAGTCCGGAACCGAATTCGGATCTAGTGCTCCCCCTTGTTTGCTGAAATCAAACATCGGTTTGCTGGTAATGCCATTTGGCAGTGTGTCTGGGTTCTGCGCTGGACCAAAAGGTGATGTGAATGTGCTCGGGGTTGAAGAAAAGAAGCTTTTACGTTCCGGGATCGGCACAAGCGGTATGCCTGGTCGGTCAGTGTTAAACGGTGAAGCGATAGACGGTGTTGTTTGTGGCGGCGCACTGTCGCCCTGCTGTTGCTGCCATGTTGTTGAATTGCCTCCTGGTGTCTGTTCATAAGGCTGAATATAAGGCGGCGTCGAAGTCGATGTCGACGTACCTGTGCCGCTGCCTATGTTGGAGCCACCAGAGTAAGAATCGGAATGAGAAGGATGATCGCGTTCCCACTTCCAACTAAAGTCATGCCACCAGTCTTTGATGCCCATCCCCAGCCAACCAAACAAGCTTATGAGCACCCAGGCGGCGCCCATACACATAGCGATCTTCCATCGCAAACGCTCGTCTTCCAACGTCTTGGTTTGGTCTACCGCCTCTTTCACGGACTCTTGAGACGCTGCTGCTGCGCCCGCTTCTCTTTGTTGCCGCTCCTTGTCGGCGGCTTCCTGAGAGGCTTTGCTGGCTCGTTCCTCGCTCCGTCGCTTCGCCTCTGCTTCTTCACGGTTGGTTTCTTCAGTAGTTTTTGAGCGCCTGCCAGGTCCCGGACCAGGGCGCCCAGGACTCGGGCCGGCACCGCCTGAACCCTGAGCCGCTGGCTTGCAGGCGCACGGACCTGTGGCCTTGTGGCCTGCGTCAAAATGGGCTTTCAGCTTGTCCTTTGCGTTGTTGATCTGTTTCAGTTCTTCCTCTGCGTCTTTTTTGCCATCAGCAGTCGGGAACCGGTCTGGATGCCAGACCATGATCAGGCGCTTATAGCGACGCTTGATAGTGTCAAGCGGCGACCCTGGCTCAAGACCCAGGATGAAATAGGCTTTGCGTAGATTCTCTTCTTCTGACACTATTTGAATACCGCCGTTGTCACATCGTTAAATAATCCGAAAATGGCTATGCCAGTCACTCCCAGGAGCCACCACGGCGGCGCCGGCAGAGATGTATCAGCCGGATTGCCCGCGTCAGTTCCAGGTCCTAAAGCCGCTTCCGCATCATTTGTTATGCCAGCGATTATCGAATCGCATGCGTACCAAGCCACGCCCTCTACTCTGGGCCGGAAGTCAAACTGCACTACAGTTGTGTCACTTGGCTCTTCCTTGAACTGCACATCCAGCTCCAAAAGCCGCTGCACTCGTTGTGTCTTGTGGCGGATGTTCGCTAAGTTTGTACCTTCAAAACCCTGTGATTCCTCTTCTGTAAACTTCAGCGTTGCAGTGATTCGGCGCTGGATAGTATCGGCTGTTGATACATGCCATTTGTCGCCGTAGTTGTAGGTTTTCTCGTCGATTATTTGCCGGACTTTTGCAAAAGCCTGTTTCAGCGCTGCCTTGTAGCGCCTGGGCACGGGATGCAGAAAGTTATAGCGGCTCACTCTTCCGTGATGAAAGAACGGCCACGCTGCCCATACACCAGCGACCAGTCCAGGAAAGACACCGGCGCCAGCTTTGTGCACGACGCATTCACCTGTGATTGCACCGACAATCCCCCAAACAACTAAACCGAGAATTATGCCTGGACCCATATTCTTTCCGCCTTGGCTGTAACTTCTTCCATTGTCCTACGAATCCTCAAAGGTCATAATCCGGCGCGCCCTGGGGCCGTTTCGGGTAGGGCTTTCGCTCTGTTTCCTCTTCGCTCTTTCTTTCGCCCTGTGCCGGTCCGCGCTGCCGGTCAAAGCGGTTTCCCGACCTGGACTTCTTGCCGTCTGTCTTGGGCGGTTCTTTCCTCCTGGCGGCCTGCCCTTGTGCTTGGTCCTGGTTCCGAGCCGTGCGCCCGCGCTTCCGCACAAACTCGCTCACCTCATGCTTTTCTCTTTCAGGCGCATCGTAAGATAATGCCTGCTCGTATGCGGTCGGTGATGTAAGGGCCAGTTTAAGCGGCTTGGTATCAGCCGTGAAAACAATCACCTCTTTGTTCAAGCTAATGAGTTCGTCTGGCGTGATCAGGTGTCGCCCCTGAATGAACTCCTGGACGCGTCCGCTGTCGCTAACCGAAGCCTCTTCAACCGTAGTTCGCCCGATTGCTTCGCTCAAGTCTCGCGCTTCCTGGAACGTCTTTTGCTTGAAGTAGACCTGTGTTGCAGGCATGTCTATGATGATCTGCGCTTCCCGCCTGCTGTAGACCTGCTCTAGCTGGTAGTAATTTTGAAAACCCAGAATCAATCCGATCTTGTTTTTGCGAATGATTGAAAGCGTGTCGCCGATGCCTGAGATTTTGCCGAAGTTAGTAAACTCGTCAAGCAGCATGGTGAGCGGGTATTTCATCTGTTCGCGTATTTCCAAGACGTGATCGAGCAGAAAGTTCACCATCAGCGATCCAATTAATTTGCTGTCTCTGGATCGACTCGGTACTGCCAGGTAGAACGTGAAAAGCTCCTTCTTAAGCGCTTCCAGGTCTATGTCTGTTGTCTCTGTTAGCGTCACCATTTGATCTGTCATCCAGGGATTGAGCTTTGTGATCAGCCCCGAGAAGACGCCGTACTTGAAATTAGTTTCGCCGCTAAGCCGCATCCAGCCTTCAAACTCCATCTGGGCAACATCAGACAGGCTCTTGTATAAAACTTGCGCGAGTCGATCTGGACCTTGCAACAAAAGCCAGCGCAAGGCGCCAAAATGTCCATACTGAGGCTCGCCGGCAGCCGCATGTAAAATCAGCGGAATCAACAAAAGCTTTTCAGAACGGTTCCAGGTCTGCTCACCCTTTTGTTCAGTGCTCTCACCGTTCATGATCACTAGATCGGCTAGCTTCTCAGCCAGGTTTGCTTTTTCCTCTTCAGGCGCGCGCCTGATTCGATCGATCGGATTGATCCTGTGTGAGGTCATATCGGATGGATTGAAGCAGTAGATTTGATGACCGGCCATCTTTCGCCAGCCGGAAGTCAGCTTATAAAGCTCGCCAGCTTCATATCCAGGCGTCGCCTCGGTCACGATCATGCTTGTTCCAATGCGTTCAACTAATTGCGGAAAGAAGAAGCCACGGGACTTGCCGACACCGGTTCTGCCGCAGACAATTGCGTGTGCATGTGTCCAGAATTCCGGCACTTGAATGTATTGATTGTCTGGAGTCCTGCCGATGATGAGCCTTTTTGGGTCAGGTTTTTTTAGAAAGTAGCCGTTTTCTTTTAGCTCCTGGTCGGTGCCCCATCGTGCAGCACCATGAACGGTGCTCGGCACTTTGTATGTTTTTGCTTCTTCGGCCCGCTCTGCGTCATGTTGCAATTCCAGGAGAATTCTGTCACAGCGGCGCTGACACTCGCTCTCGCTGGCTCCCCCCTTCCGCTCTTCCAGTTCGATTGTCACCAACATACCGCCCGAGCTCGCCACTCTCCAGCGCAAAACTACCCGGTATTCGTGCCGCCACCAGTCCCGCCCAATCTGCTCGTCCAGGCGCTCTGTCGCCAGAATTTGATCTAACTGCTTGCTGGCGCGGGACACCTGATAGCCAAGCCTGTCCAGGACGTTCACGGCAAGAATCGGAAAGTCTTTGGCGTTTGTTTGGACTATGCCTGAATCTTTTACTTGCACTGCCATTTAGTAGCGCCCCCAGGGGTCGAACGTGAACGGGTCTTCTGGACTCCGGTCGCGCTTCTTCTTTTTCTTTTCGTCGTTAGCTTTGTCGCGAGTCTCTTGGTTGTCGTCAATCGCCTGGTTTATCTTTTCTATTGTCTCTTTGTCGCGCGCCTTCTCTTCCTCCGTGCGCCCTGGCGTTACATATTCCTGATGTTTATCGCGCTTCGCGTCTTCCAGAGTGTCACGGCCTTCTTTAAGTCGGTCTCTCGTATCGGTCAAAGGTATCCATCTCACCAGCTCATTAGCGACTGAGGCACCTGCCATAAACATGCCGACGACTGGGTTCCGCATAACTTGCTCTTGCAACGGATTAACGGCGCGGAAATTATCCGGCATAATTTTCTGTGCGCCTTCGCGTCCGTATTGCAGTTTCGATAACTCGACTTGTCGTTCAAGAACGCCTGACCAGCGTGCCCGGTCTGCATTCTCGATCCAGCCTCTCAATTGCTGATAGTTCTCGACCGGCAGCCGGTCCGCTTTCTTGTCTCGCAGCTTCTCGGAGAGGGAGGTCAGTTTTTCATAGGAGCTGTCTTTGCTGTACTTCTCGCCTTTGTACTCGAAATGGTCCTTGGGCTTTTCTGGCTGCTTCGCCTGTTCTGGCGTCTTGTCCTTGTCAGTCTTGCTATCGGGTTTTCGCTCTCCAAGCCGCTCTTTGTCCTTCATCCAGGCGACCAACTTCTTATAGTCAGGCTTGTCTATGCGCTCGTCATAGTTGTCCCAGAGGTACTGATTCAAGTCTTTCAGCTCGGCAAGTGTGTTTTGCTTGCTCCACTCTTTGCCCGCCGCCTGAATCGTGTCCTGGAAATAAGGCTTTTCGGGTTCCGCTCCGGACTGTTCGTCTCGCTTAGCTGCAGTCGATTTCGCGCGCCCTTTTTCTAGCTGCTTTTCTTTCCATTGGCTGTAGGGTTCTAGCTGCTCTCGCAAGATTTTTTTGTGCATCCAGGGCAGCTCCAGACCTTCCCTGATCCGCTCCTGGCGCACCGCGTCGCGTTCTCGTTTGCGCTGTTCTATCCGGTCTCTTTCTTTGCGTTCGCGCTCTGCCCGTGCCCGCTCTAGCTCTAGCGGATGTACCCTCTCTAAATAGCGGTCGCCATACTCTTTGATTTTGTCGTAGTCTTTCTTGTCGATCCGAACATCCGTGCCGTTCTTGTCCTTGCCTAGAATCACTACGTGTATGTGATGGTGATCGGTATTGTTGTGCTCGACTGCCATCCATTGGAGATCTAAGCCTTTCTCAGCGCTAAGCTTACGCATGACTTCACGGGTGAAGGCTCGCTTGTCAGCCGGGTTTATCTCCGGCGCAAGCGTCATCTTGTGAACTACTACTTTGCTGTCGGCCATTTCCCTAACAGCTTTCCGTAGGCGTTTGACGCTCAAATCGTCATCGCTCTCACCGAAAAATTCCCGCCCGCCTTCTTCGCGGTCTTCACCTGGGCGGTGCTGAATGTACTTCAAATGGGCTAGCGCCCGTCCCACAGCTACGCCTTTCGAGGGCTTGCCGCCGACTCTGCTTTGCCGGTCCCTGGCTGAAATGTAGCTGTGTTTAACAACTATCAAGGATGTGTTACCACCTTTTTCATCTTGTCTGATATCTCAGCTTCGTCCCGTTCGACGTGTTTCCGCATCTTCTGCTTGGCCGTGTTCGATGCAGCCTCAAAGGCTGCTCTGGCATTCTCGTCGTCCGGCAACGCCATCCAGGAAAGCTCGTAGAGCGTCCCTATGGCCGCGCCCTGCCTGGCTAGCATTTTGCAGACTCTCTCTACTCCGCTATTGATTGCTTTCACATGCTGGTCCGTGGCATACCTCATCGCCTTGGCAATCTCAGTTTCGCGCTGGTCATGCTCAAGATTTTCTTGGTTGTCCAGATACCAGAGCAAGGCTTGCCTGGTGAAATCAGAACGACTTTTGCCGGCCGTTTTGGCGGCCTCGTCAAGGCGGTTAATGTCGGCCCGGGTCAACCTGGTTTCGACCCTGGGATTGAAAACCCGTTTTTTGACTTCATTCATCGGTGCCCCTGCCTCAGCTGTCACATATATACTAATATAGCAATTGTGCCTGCTACCATAGGGTAATTACTGAAGCTGTGCCTCCGATTTTTTCAGCGCAGGAGCGCTTGTAACAAGCGCGTGCCTGCGCATTGTATCTTGCCTTACCGAACGGTAAAGCCTCACTGCGTTCAGCTCCCCGTCGGTGCGGCTCCACTACGCTTCGCTTCGTTCCGTGGTCAATTGCGCGTCAGTGCCTCTTCCGCGCGCTGCAATTGCAGCCTTAATCCCAGCGAGGCGGCGGCGGTCCTGGTCCTCTGTCTGTCTCTTTCTTATCGCCGCCAGGCTTCGGCAGCTTCACCGAACCGACACCAATTCTTAAAACCGGTCCAAACAGCGCCAACACGGCGCGAACAGCCATCGAAACCAAGTTAGTAACGGTACGGGTCACCGGGCGCAGCACATTGGAAGACCGCCCGCCGGCCATGTGGTTCAAGGCGAGCAGGATAACGACAATTAGACCTAGTGACCAGATGAGATCCATACCCAACAATCGTAAGGCACGGCTACCGAAGACGCCATGATGCTAGCCTGATTGTTTGTCTGCGGAATAACAAACACGCTTGCCAAACAGAAGCAGACCGGCGCGGACCTGTTTCCCAAAATGATGTTACGCTTTAATCAAAGGAGCCACTTTACTGGTTGGTAAAGTCACCTCGCAGAATAAAGAGCCAGCATCATGCAAGAGCGCTCAAAACCAAAAAAATCGGGCGCAGTGCTGTTATACTTTAATTAAACGAGTCACTTTACTGGTTGGTAAAGTCACCTCGTAGAATAAAGAGTCCGGGATCATGCAAGAGCGCTCAAAACCAAAAGAACGAACGATAGTCAGCGAGGCCGCCAGCCATATCGCTGAAATTCTATCGAGGGTGCCTTTTGTTGAGCTGGGGGAAGTTCAGACCGAACCGGCAGACGCACGCTGTGATCTTCTCTTCAGCGTTCTCAAAGGCAAGAAACGGTCGCGCCTGGTGGTCGAGGTGAGAAGCCACGCTCAGATGCGCGACGCTCGGCTAGCCCTCGATCAGTTACAGCGCTTCTGCAGCCAGCAACCCGACTCGTATCCAGTTTTTTGTTCGCAGTACCTAAGCCCTTCGATCAGGGATTTCTGCCAGGAGTCCGGCCTGGGGTTCTTTGATTTCGCGGGCAACTGCCGGCTGATCTTTGACGACGTGTTCATAGAAAGGGGAGCGCCGGCGGCTCGTCCACTCGAAAAGAAACGGCTCCGGTCGCTCTTTGCTCCTATGGCAGCCAGAGTGCTGAGGCGTTTGTTCAATGAGCCGCAACGGGTCTCGAAGGTAATGGCGCTGGCTGACGAAGCAGGAGTCAGCCCGGCGACAGTGTCTCTGCTGAAGGACAAGCTGATCGGCGAAGAATATGCCAGAGAGCAAGGAGAGGGCTTTGTGCTTCACAGACCGGCGCGGCTCCTGCAAGCTTGGTCGAGCCAGTATCAATACAAACAGCATGAGCGCCTTGAGTTTTACGCGCGCGAGTCACAAGAGGAGCTTGAGAAGCGCTTCAGCGACTATTGCAAGCAACACGACATCGCGTATGGATTCACGCTCTTCTCAGGAGCGCGCCTGGTAGCACCTTTCACCAGAGGAGTTACTCAGTCACACACCTATGTGACAGCCAGAGAAACAGCCTCGCAAATCGCCGAGGCGCTCCAGATGAAGGCAGTAGACTCGGGCGGCAACTTCTGCCTTCTTGTACCGGATGACGAAGACATACTTTTCGGCAAGCAAGAAGTGGATGGAGTCTTTGTTGTAAGCGACATCCAGCTGTATCTCGATCTAGCTTCTCACCCGGCGCGCGGTGAAGAAAACGCCGAATACTTACTGGAGCAAAGGCTGCAACCTAAATGGTGAAACGATACCGGAAAGAAGATTACCCGCAGCGCGAGCTGGAAGCCTGCCATCGAGTCCTTATGGAGATGGTGAACCTGCTGCATGAGTTCAGCGATCACATCGCCCTGGTCGGCGGCTGGGTGCCATTCTACATCGCCAGATCGGAAGGCACCGCGCATGTGGGCAGCCTCGATGTAGATGTAGCGTTCGACTTTCAGAACATAACCATAGAAACATACGAAACGATCCTGGCAATCCTGAAAGACAACGGCTACTACCAGAGCAACCCGGTAATGAAACCGTTCCAGTGGTGGAAGGATGTGAAGATAGACAACGGTCCTCCGGTGCCGGTTGAAGTGGATCTGCTTGCGCCTGAATATGGTGGCAGAAGCGAGCGGCACGAGAACCAGTTCGTCCAGGATACAAGAGCCAGAAAGGCTCGCGGATGCGACCTGGTCTTTAGCAGAGTGGAAGAAGTGATCCTGGAAGGCACACTTCCAAACGGCGCTCGCGACACTGTCCGGTGCAAAGTGGCAGGCGTGGTGCCGTTTCTAGTCATGAAGGGCATGGCGCTCGGGCGAGGCAAACCCAAAGACGCATACGACATTGAATACGTGATACGTAATTACCCCGGCGGCGTCGCGGTCATAATCGACCTGTTCAAAAGGGACCTGGATAACAAGCTCGTCCAGGAGGGATTAGGTCGTATTCGAGCCAAGTTCGAATCCCCCGACCATACCGGCCCTCAAGACATTGTCGACTTCCTCGGCATAAGCGAGGCAAATAAGCTTGTGCGCAGGCGCGATGCGTTCGATATAGTGAGCGAGCTTCTTGACGCGCTCGAAATCGCGCGGTTCGTGTAAGGCTCGCCTTGTCTTTAGAACCAATTGTGCAGGCCAGATTACGCCTCTTTGAGGCGCAGTCCCTTCGTGACCTCCGGTTTTCCCGATCAGCTTATGGGTTAGCTCTGCTGCCGCCTATGAATAAAATGTCGTATAAACATTAGAGAAGCGGCATTTCGGCTGCCGCTGGAATGTCCGCTGGTCAGGCGAAGTTGCTCCACATGCCAAGAATGACGAACCCCACAATACTAGTCGTGGAAGACAACGAGACCGAGCAATACGTGCTCACGCAGCTGTTGCAGAACTTTGACTATAACGCTCACGTGGTGGCATCTGGTGAGCAAGCGCTTACCGCCTTGGGTTTGACCAAATACGCGGCCGTGCTCATGGATATAACATTGCCTGGGATCGACGGTTATGAGTGCACGAGACGCATCCGTCGGATTGAATTGGAGTCCGGCAGACGGACTCCAATAATTGCACTAACAGCCAGAGCAGAACAAAGCGATCATAATGCCGCCACGGAATCAGGCATGGACGACTACATGAGCAAGCCCTTTGAACCCGAGGATCTGCGTAAGATGCTGCTGCGCTATGTTTACGTCCCAGAGCATCCTAACCTGAAAGTGCTGCGCCCGTGTGAGGGAGAGCGGCCGGAACGGCAGCCAGAAAGCAAATAGTCTTGAGCACAAAGAAAATTTGTGCGGCATTGCCGCGCCTGCGGTCAGTAAGGACTGAAAACAGCCGAGAATCGCGGACAGCTATGCTTCCGACTGGCAAAAAGGTAAAATATAAGACTCTGGATCGGCGGCCGTGACCGAGGATGTGTCCTCATGGCAGACAGCTTCTGTCTGAAGATTCAAATAATGCCTGATGGTTCGCGGCTACGCTACGAGCAATCTTTCAGCGGCTCAACAATGGACATGGTTTCATTGCCTGTCTCGCGGGCACTGCAAGCCGTTCTAATCACCATGGAGCGTCAGCCTGGCGACAAACGGATCGATATCACCCGCTCGAAGTTGGCCCAGATCATCCGGGAATGGAGGCAGCAAGCGATTGATGTGCTACTCGTAGATCACCGCAAGGCCACGCAAGAAGTCACGCTACCTTCCGGCATTGTTTTGAACCGCAGCTCTCACTTATTGCTGTTGGTGAAGGCTTTCCAGCAATGGAAAAAGGGCGAAATGGTTCTGGCTGAAGATGACGCGCAGGCCCTCAAGGTCTGGATCGGTGATCGCGTTCCGTTCGGGATGGATGCCGTAGAAGCAATCAAAGACATGGAAGCCGTCAATAAGCTGGAGAACATCTAAGTGCCAGAACTGACAGATGACGAGATAAAGCGGTACACGAAGTCTGAAGAAGTACTGTATGTGAGTCGGATAGGACACGCACTGCAAATGGCGCACGAGCTAGAGCTTACTGGCAAAGAGCTTTGTGCTGAATTGACGGAGCGAATGAATCAATCAGAGCGGTTGGTAAACTGGTCGAGAAGACTGCGGGCTGAGCGCCTGCAGAGTAGAAACGAGCGAGGCTGAAATCCAATATCCTGCTCGTGCGGACTTCGCCGCAGTGGAGCGGCCATAATTGCAGACACTGCACATATTTGTCCGTTGCCAGCGCGGCGGCGGCACCGCAGCGCAACAAGAGGGTGGCGGGCGGGGGTGAGGGCTGGCTTTGGCCCCTCTGCCGCAGTTTCGCCGGCAGCCTCCTGGGGCCTGCCGATCGAGCACCACCGACGGTATCACCGCATTTGACGAGCACCGGAACGGTTAGGGCAAAGGTTCTCGGGCTCTAATTGGCCTGCCTGCCTACTATTGCCCTCTCTCCGACTTCTTCTTGCCCTCGTCGTCACGCGGCTCATGCCGCCCTTCTGTCCGTTTTCTTTCTTCTCTTTCGCCGAGCTCGAGCTCCTTATCCGTCTGCTTTGTTTCATCGAGCAGCAGGCTTCGCTCTTTGTGCGCCGCTTCATTTTCGGCTAACTGCACAACCGTTGACACTTGATCTTTCCGTTCTCGCGAATCGGCAATTTGTTCTTGCTGAGTAAGGCTGCTCTCTTTAGACTGGTGAAGATCCAACAATAAGGCCGCTAAGTTCCGCCGAAGCTCAACTACCCGCTCCTCCAAGTTTTCAGACCACTCCTCGCCTTCCAGAGCTTCCCGCAGGTGCTGAATCTCTTCACGTTGTTTGTGAATGTCCATCCTGCCGGATTGCGTTTTCTTCCTCGCTCCGGCCGTAAGACAGCGCTCAATAATGCGCCGCATCTCAGCATCAGCATCTTTATTGACGCTGTATTCATGCTGATCCAGGTATATCCAGGCGCCAAGTGCCTTACTGGCGACCTCTATACTTTCATGCATTGAGCGCGTCAGCGGCGTATCTCGTGTACAGAAGCAGATAATGGGAGTGTCAGCGTTTTCTGGAGTTTTCTGGATCTTAGGAAGCAGCTCCAACATTCTTGACTCATCAAAATGGACACCAATCATGATTAGGTCGAATGCTTGTTCCTTTAGCTTCGCTAGAGCTTCTGATACCGCGCTGACAACAATGAATTCATGCTGCCATCTCAAGATGCGCTGCAGATTGGCAACATCATCAGGCGTAGCGGCGATTAAAATTCGAGCTACGTCGGTTACTTGCTCCTTCGAGAACGCGGATCTTTCGTCAGGCGGAGCGCTTACCAATCTTTGTAGTTCG
>PLZS01000148.1 GCA_003153555.1 Candidatus Melainabacteria bacterium
CGCTCAGCCACCTTTTGACTGCTGCGGTTGAAGTTGGGCAGGCTGACGTTGGAATCTGATGGAAACACAGATCCGCTTGCGTAGCTCTCGATGTCCTCTTCTCTTATTCGGCGAATTGAAAGAGTGCTGGGCATATATACTCCTAACCTAACTTTTCTCCCGCCCTCAGTTTAGCACTTCGGCTACGTATATTGGCAAGTACTTCTTTTTCCTCAGCGACAACGGGTTTACGAGTTATTATCAGCAGCTCACGTTTGTGATTACACGTGCAAACTGGCTGTCTGGGCGGGCATACGCATTCGATCGATGCACGCTTAAAAATCTGCTTAACAAGCCGATCTTCAAGACTGTGAAAGGTGATGACAACAATTTTCGCGCCTGGTTCTAAGAGATCAATTGCTTCATTCAAAAATTTCTCAAGGCTTGCAAGCTCAGTATTGACGGCAATCCTGATGGCTTGAAAAGTTCTTGTTGCCGGATGTGAAGTGTCACGCGCGGTGCCTTTAGTTTTAGGACGCGGCAAGCTACGACGCACTATTTCTGCTAGTTCCAATGTTGTTTGCAACGGTCTCGCTCTGACGATGTTGCGGGCGATCAGCCTACTATGCCGTTCTTCGCCATATCTAAAAATAATCTCGGCTAAATCAAACTCGGATAAGTTATTGATTAACTGCGCTGCTGTAACGCGTTGTGATGAATCCATTCGCATATCTAACGGGCCGTCGCGCAGAAAGCTGAAGCCCCGATCAGGATCATCAAGCTGCATTGATGACACTCCCAGGTCAGCGATGATGCCACCAGATATGGTGTTGATACCATATTGAGAAAGGGCTGATCTTATATCTTCGTAGTTGGCATGTATTAACCTGACACCTTCTCCCACCTTGGTTGCCAGCGTTCTTAGCGACTGCTCATCTCGATCGATGCCAATCAGCGATGGATGTTGCCCGCCAGATGAGGAGATTTTTTGCTCGATGCGTAAGAGGTGTCCTCCGGCTCCCGCCGTCGCGTCTACGTAAAGCTTACCGGGCTGCAAGTCAAGCAGCTCAAGAGCTTCCTCTAATAACACCGGTACATGCACCAATCCGGCCTGGCCTGAATTGGCCGAGCCGGATTGTTCTGTAGTCACGAATTTTTACGCTTTCCGTTTGGTCAGAAAATCAAAGTCCCAGCAAGTGAAATATATCATTTGGATAGTCAGCAATCCCATCACCGCTGTCAATAGAACTGGGCTACACCATTCAGGTAGCATTCCTGCCCCGATATTCATGTAAAGAGCTACGTTCAAAGCGACTAATGGCATTAGGAAAAGAGCGACGATTGAGCTAAGTTGGCGGCTGGTAGCGGTTGTGCCTGCCCAGTGCCAGCGCAATCCGTCCCACCAGAATGTTGGCGCTATTTTGATGCCCATGCTGTTGGCAGGGTAGAGGAGGCGCCCGCCTCTTAGCGGTACATAAGCGCGTTCACAGCTGTTGCATTTGAATGTCTCAGTCAAGCCGAATGGCTCAAGGCTGCCACATGTGCACCGTGGACAAGGGTAGTTTTGGGTCAGTGAGATAATCTGCTGATGGAAAGAAAGTTGTTGGTACGATGGATTTAACATTGACGCTCGCCTGAAAGTGAGTGAGACTCTGCCGAAATTCAAGTCGCGAGAAACAGGCACTTTTGCCGATGAGGTCCCGGCTCGAAGCGCTTGTATATTTCCCTACAAGAGTTAAATACCCGGGAAACGGTACGAACTTTCGCCTAAACAGCGAAAATTGACAAATTTAATATTTGAATCAAAACAGCCAGCAGCCAGCTTCTAAAAGTGTGCGTCTTTGCGGCTGGCTCCCAAAACACCAATTGCCAGCATGAGCTTGAACAAAACGCTGTAATCAGAGTCTGAAAACTCCACCTGGCGCCCGTCTATACGTTTTACTTGAGGGAGCAGTTCGGCTGCGTCTGCCATCGCCGGGTCAAACATCGTAATTCGCATCGTCGATGGACTTGGCGGTTTGAACAAAATCCAACTGCGTTTGTCCTTAACAGCTTTCTCAGCGGTCGTTTGCAGGCTAGCCAACGTTTCATCAAAAGGAGGGCACTCGGCGGAATAACGCGAGACCGCCTTCTTTGTTTGCACGCAATTGACGGCCCCGAGCAACTCTTGAGCTTCCTCGCAGACTACATCATCACCTGTTAGGAGCATGATGGGAACGCCGAAATGACCAGCCAATGCAGCGTTTAGACCTGTTTCGCCCACCGATTGACCGTTCAGTTTCACATCCAGAAACACCTGAGCCCGATATGTGTGGCTCAGCACTCCCCGAGCCGAGCCCGCCCGGGCGTGGTAGCCGATAAAACAGGCGGCGTCGACTTTTTGCTCATCTAAATGCTGTACGCCGGAAACCATTGAATAGGGTTTTTGCCAACCATTTATAAGAGAAGTCTTGGGCGCCAGCTGTTCAATTCTTAAGTTCCGCATATCCCAGTGTGAGTCGTTAACTAACACTGTTGAGGCGCCACCTTTGCGCAATCCTTCGATCACGGCGTTGGTTTCGCGATGCATCAGCGTCACTGCTCTTTCGTAGCCTGGCTCACCAGGCTGTGTTTGACTGGAGTGCAGCACACCGTTTACAC
Source organism: Candidatus Melainabacteria bacterium (assembly GCA_003153555.1). GTDB lineage: Bacteria > Cyanobacteriota > Vampirovibrionia > Obscuribacterales > Obscuribacteraceae > PALSA-1081. The sequence goes on from PLZS01000148.1 coordinate 2,620, forward strand.
CTTCTAAGTCGACTGATAAATATATACGCATTTCTTTTTGGTTACTAAATATTGACCGCCGCTATTCTAGCGGATGAGCCCCCCTGGCTTGAGCAGTATATGCGTCGCGAATACAAAAAATCCTGAATGTGAGACTGTTCGCATGATTGAATCATGTCAAGCTCAAAACGTTATAATCAATTCGGCGAAATTTGGCGACTGGTAAAAGTTTTGGTTCCGTTTACGAAAATGCAAGGACTAGGAAACGACTTTGTCGTGATCGGAACGCGCACCCTTGCAGCCACTGATGCCGGTAAAGAGCTGCTAAACAACTGGCAAAAACGGCGCAGTCATTTTGCCAAAGCGATTTGCGATCGACGGTTTGGTATTGGCGCGGATGGATTGATTTTGATGATCGACTTTCGCGAACAGCCAGAGCTGCGTGCAATGCTCAAATATCCAGATGTTTCTCAGTCTGATCTTGGTTGGATATACACAAATGGAGACGGTTCGAATTCGGATATGTGCGGCAATGGATTGCGCTGCGCTGCTCTATGGGCGCGCAATCACTTTGGCATATATGACACAAAATTCAATATTGCCACTGCCTGTGGAAAAAGCGAAATCATATATAAGAACGCCAACGAGATCGCAATCAATTTGGGACAACCAATTTTGCAGTCAAAACTGATTCCAGTTAAGACGAAATCTGGCAAGTTCATCCAGCTTCCAATCAATGTCTCGGAGCTAAAAGCCACTTGTGTAAGCATGGGCAATCCTCATTGCGTTATCTTCGATTTGAAACCTTCAGCAAAAATGTTGGGACCGAATGATAGCGACGATCCAGCAGCTCGTTTTCCATCGAACTACGCCGCGCTTGCTCCTCAGATACAAGCACTAGATATATTTCCGGAAGGCGTTAATGTAGAGTTTGGTTTGATCGAGTCCGAAAACAGAGTGCGGCTATATGTCTGGGAACGCGGTTGCGGAGCCACTTTGGCTTGCGCCACTGGCGCCGCTGCCACAGTAGTTGCTGGCGTCCTTGAGAAAAAGTTGGGACGAAAAGTGACGGTGCATTTGCTTGGTGGTGCGCTCGAAGTTGAGTGGTCTGAAAAAGATAATTGTGTTCGCTTGTCGGGACCTGCAAACGAGTCATTTTCTGGTAACTTTGAGCTGTCGACTTTGAGTGATGATGTCATGATTCGTCGACAGACGGAGGCAACCTGCTCATGACCGTTCCGGCAGAAACTAGAAAAGAGTGGATACGCAGTCGCCGACAGCGCAAGAAAGTGGCGCGACGGGCCCGATTCCGCCGCCAAATGGTGCGTTATATGGTGTTGTGCGGTTTGCTGGTTCTAGGATGGAGCGGCTTTACAAAGTTACCCTGGTCTTTGCGCAATGGCCCAGAAGATATAGTTGTGCATGGCAATCAAGTTGCCACGGTTGAACAAGTTCGCAATTCAATCAGCAATGTTGGTGGCATCCCTCTCTATCGATTGAATCCACGCCAACTCGAAAAACAAGTGGTGGCACTAAAAGTTGTAAAACATGCTTTTGTTCGTCGTTATGCGTTGCCTCACCCGCGCATTGTTGTTGAAGTGCTTGAAGAGTTTCCTTGGGCTAGTTTTTCCCAGAGTCCGGATTCTCCGCCTGAAAGCGTGATCGCTCAATCCGGAAGAATAATTCCGATCAAAGATTTTCCGACCATCACTCAACCTCCGCTGGTTTTTTACGGCAAACCCAACTTGAAACTTGCGCATAGCAATGTGGTGCAGTGGGCGAATTGGGTAGCCTTCATCTCCGAGCAAACCGGAGAGCCTGTGCAATTTGTTGACCTGAGGCAGACCAACGACATACGGGTGCAAAATGGTGACCTGTATCTTAAGCTCGGCACGGCAGATAATACGTTGACTCGCAGATTGGGACGTTTGACGTCTGTTCTCGCTGCAGTTCAGCCAATGAAGAGCCGCCTGGAGTACATCGACTTGAGTTTGGACAACAATATTCCTCTTAAAATCGCTAAAAAGGACAAGGACACCAAAGATCGTAACAGCGCCACTGCTGCGATCACTCGTCCAATTTAGTTTTTCGGCTAACCAGAAGGTTTTGTGTGCCTGTCGTAGAAGAAAGTTGCCCCAGTCGATAACCCTCTTCGCAGTTACCAGCCATGTTCAACGTCATCGGTAAACAGGCAAAAGCACGAACATTTGCCTGAGAACTTTGCGAAATACTTTATTTGCAATATTCATGAATGCACCATATTTGGTGAGATTCTTATTTCGTGATTTCTTGTTTTATATTTGCCTTGGCGCTATTCCACAAGTCATCTAGCTGTTTCGCGGTCAACGATTTTAAGGGCACTGTCGACATGTCTTCCATTTTGCGGAAACGTTGTTTGAACTTCTCCATAGCCATTATCAGCGACTCTTCTGGATTCAGCCCATGCCAGCGCCCTATGTTCACGAGAGTAAACAAGACATCGCCCATTTCTAAATCGATTTCTCGTTGCGCAGCGATCCGTTTTTCAGGCTTTTCCATATCCGGATTGGAAATGGCTTCTTTCAACTCAATGATTTCGCTTTCCAATTTTTCCCAGACCTGCCCTTCGTTTTCCCACTCGAACCCCTGAGTGACAGCCTTCTCAGATATTTTCAAAGCTTGCAGCAGCGCCGGCATGGCGGTAGGGACCCCGTCAATGGCTGACTGCGTGCCAGATTCGGCTTTTTCCTCTTGCTTGATTTCTTCCCACTGACCGACGACTTCTTTGGAATTATCTAGTTTCTTATCTCCAAAGACGTGAGGATGGCGGCGGATCATCTTGTCATTGATTCCTTTTGCCACATCTTCGATATCAAATTCGCCGGCGTCCTTAGCAACCTGAGCGTGCAGCATAACTTGCAAAAGTAGGTCGCCAAGCTCCTCCTTCAATTTGTCTGGCTCGCCGTTATGAATCGCTTCTTGGACTTCGTAAGCCTCTTCGATCACGTACCTTGAAAGGCTCTCATGTGTTTGTTCTAAATCCCAAGGGCAGCCATCTGGAGCCCGTAGACGGGCAATTGTGGCGATGAAGAGTTCTAAGTTTGATGACATTTAGTGCGCCTTTTTTATTGAAGAACGAGGCTATCACAGCCTTAATGGGCATACATTTAGGAAGGCTTATTGTTATATTCAACCGATTGGCGCCCGCTCTCTGGTAATCTGCCATTGATCATCTCAAGTCGTTTGACTTCTCACTCATAGGAATTGGAAAATCTGTGGACATTTCTGTTATTGGCGCAGGATACGTCGGTTTGGTAACGAGTGCTTGCCTTGCTTATCTTGGCAACCGAGTAATTGCTGTTGATTCGAATCGAGAAAAACTTGCCAGCCTCAAGCAAGGCCGGGCACCTTTCTATGAACCGGGTCTAGATCAATTTCTGAAGGAAGCGATTGAATCTGGTTTTCTTGAATTTTCAGACAGCATCGAATCAGCCGTGGCTCGCTCTCAAGTGGTTTTTATTGCAGTCGGTACACCACCGTTAGTGAACGGCGAATCTGATCTTTCTCAAGTAATGGCTGTAGCAAGAGCGATCGGTCGCTCACTCGATTCATCCAGAAAGAGAATTATCGTCAATAAATCCACCGTTCCTGTCGGCTCTGGAAACTGGGTGGAAATGCTCGTTAGTCAAGGCGTTCAAAGCGTTCAAACGGTTCCGGCTCGTGCGTCGAAATCAGATGCACCAGTATTTTCCGTGGTCAGCAACCCAGAGTTCTTAAGAGAAGGAAGTGCAATCGCCGATTCGTTCTACCCAGATCGCATCGTCGTGGGGGCTTCAGACGATCAAGCAGCGGCACTGATGAAGCAGCTCTATCAACCAATCTTGAGTCAATCTTTTGAAGCTCCGGCATATGCACCACGTCCATCTTCGTTGGCAACAGTTCCTTTTGTCGTGACAGATTTGCCGAGTGCTGAGCTGATCAAATATGCGGCTAATGCGTTCCTGGCTATGAAGATCAGTTTCGCCAATGAAATTGCTGGATTGTGTGAAAAGGTCGGAGCTGATGTGCGCCAGATAGTGCGCGGTATCGGTTTGGACAAGCGAATCGGTGCGAACTTCTTGAGTTCTGGTGTTGGTTGGGGCGGAAGCTGCTTCGGCAAGGATATCGGTGCTTTGATGCAAGTTGCACGCGAATACAACTACACAACGCCACTTCTCGAAGCGACTTGTGAAGTGAACGAGCGGCAGCGTCTGGTGGTAATCAAGAAACTGCAAGAAGAATTGAAAATTCTGAAGGGTCGCACGGTTGGTTTGATGGGATTGTCTTTCAAGCCAAACACTGATGACTTGCGGGATGCGCCGAGTCTAACTATCGCCAGACAGCTTTTGAAAATGGGCGCTTCGGTCAAAGTTTACGATCCGGTCGCCAACGACATTTGTCGCGACCAGCATCCCGACTTGGACTTGGTTTATTGTGATACTCTCACGCATCTTGCCACCGATTCTGATGCGCTTGTGCTGGTCACGGAGTGGGAAGAATTCCAGAGATCTGATTGGAAGGGCTTATCAAAAGTAATGCGCTGGCCTCTGATAATTGATGGGCGGAATGCCTTGATTGAATCCGATGTCACTATTGCTGGGCTGATTTACAGGGGGATTGGACACTAATGAGAATACTCATTACCGGTGGTGCTGGTTTTATCGGATCCCATCTTGTCGATCGGCTCATCGCCGATGGTCATTATGTTATAGCCATGGACAATTTAGTCACTGGTAATCTGCAAAACATCGCCAAGCATACATCTAATACAAAATTCGAATTCATTCATCACAACGTTAGCAATCACATCCATATCGCCGGTGACCTTGATTGGGTTGTTCACTTCGCTTCACCAGCCAGTCCGGTCGACTATCTGGAGTTGCCTATCGAAACTTTGAAAGTAAATTCGCTCGGCACTCACAACAGCCTCGGCCTGGCCCTGCGCAAAAACGCCAAATATTTTCTCGCGAGCACCTCCGAAGTTTATGGCGATCCTGAAGTGCATCCCCAACCAGAGTCTTATTGGGGCAACGTCAATCCGATTGGACCGCGAGGCGTTTACGATGAAGCTAAACGCTTTGCTGAAGCCATTACGATGGCATATCATCACAAACACAATTTGGATACGCGGATCATCCGCATCTTTAATTGTTATGGACCGCGTTTGCGTTTCAACGATGGGCGCGTCGTATCAAATTTTATCCATCAGGCATTAACTTCAAAACCCCTCACCATATATGGTGAAGGTTCGCAAACGCGCAGCTTCCAATACGTGTCAGATTTGGTTGAAGGCATCGTTCGTCTCATGGGAGTGAAGTTCCACGAGCCAGTCAATCTGGGCAATCCACAAGAACGGACTGTCGTTGAATTGGCGAACATGATCAAGGAACTGACTGGATCAAAAAGCGAAATTGTTTTCAAACCTTTGCCGACCGACGATCCGAAACGTCGTTTGCCAGATATCACGCGCGCTAAAAAGTTGCTTGATTGGACACCCGAAAAAGATCTTGTTGAGGGGCTGAATACAACGATTGCCTGGTATCGCGAACATCTTCCTCAAGTCGCTGCAGCTAAGAAATAGCGGCAGAGCTTAGCACCGTATTCAGTACTGTTAAAGTTTCAGAAAGTTTACCCGTACCGGACTCAAAGTTGGTTTGGCACCGCCTGGATTGGTTTCGGAAAAGCCACATTGCTTAGCCCTCTCAAGATCTTCAGGTACGAGATCGTAATTGCCTTCTCCTTGGTAAACCTGAGCACGACCGTGATAAGCAGCGGCGAGCAACGGATTGTTCTCAATTGGATTTTTGGGGTCGGTCATGCCGATTTTATAGTTGAAGCTCTCGATTACATTAGTGAAATCTTGCAGCGCCGGCTGCCAGCGTCGAAGGGCAAAATAGGCTTCTCCTCGACGTAGATGCTCCTCTATCGGCAAATGTCTAGGGCGCATAGCCAGTCCCCGTCCCAGTATGCACATTTCACCCGAAGCGATCACGTCGTTGTAATCCTTGATTGCATCCTCATACTTGCCAAGGGCAGCACATGCCCGTCCACGGCAAAAACGGGCATAATCTGGACTCGTTTTAAATCCCAATGAAACTGCGGAATTACCTTTCGCCAACGAGAGAGCACGAGTAATGTCGTCAATTGCTTGGGCGTGCTCACCCATCCAGTAGTAAGTAACTCCACGGCTGAGATAGGCTTCTGCATCTTTGGGATTATTGCTGATGGAGCGATTGCAGCGATCCATTTGCAATGTATTTTCGGCATTCGCTACTCTCTTCAGATTTCTTTTGTCCTGCTCGGCAAGTTGTTGTTCTCCAAGCTTTTCATACAGTGCTGCTCGTTTGGAGTAGTAATAACTGCAGGGAGCATAAATAATAGCCTGGGTAAAATCAGCAGTTGCTTTTTTGTATTCACGTAGACTTTCGTAAGCCTCTGCACGACCACAATAGGCCGCCGAGTGCTGGGGCCTTAGTTTGAGCTCTTGGGTGTAATCGTCAATAGCTTGTTGCCATCGATTCGCCCGGCTATAGGCTACCGCACGCCCTTCGTAGGCAGTGGCAAGTTTAGGATCTAGAGAAATAGCAATGGTGAATCGTTTGATGGCGTCTTCATATTGTCCTGAAACTAAGAGAACGGTTGCCTCACTGTCTACGTCTTCTGCAGCGTTTGCCCACGCATTAATACCGGTAGATGCAACAAAGAATAGGGATAGCGTGAGAGAGGTAAGGATTCGCATTGTTGTACTCGTGTGTCAATATAAGTATATGAGGAGTCAACTACTCGGAGCCTAATGAGAATGCCTGCTCAAGACAAGGTTAGATACTCGCAAATAGCGATTGCTCTTAAGACGCTAATTGTTGCGTGTATTTTTGGCACTTTCACGCACTGCTCTCTTTCTGGCAACTGGGAAGCATTCGTGGTTTGCGCGCCTTTCGCCATCGGTCTGATNNTTAATCTGCTTCCGAAAGGAGGTATGCGACACGGTTCCAGTTGTGACTGTCTGGAACCTGATGAAGCTTGCGAGTTTGGATTTTGGTTCGAAATCGCTCAAAAGGTCATTCTAATTCTTCCGATTCTTTTGTCCTCAATATTTCTAAGTTACTTCATCATGGAAGGACTAAGGCAAGCATTGGTCGAAACAGCGATGGCGACCTTGACTGCCGTCCTTTACTCCGCTGTGTGTGCGGTCGCAGTTTACGTGCTCGTTAAATTGCGTGGACTTTGAACTTTTTGATGTCTCGATTGTTCAAGAAGCTGCATGGTTCAATGTTGCACTGCATGCTAGGATAACTCGCTACGCAATTCAATGATTCCAATTGAAGCTTTGAAATATGAGATTCTGTAACTTCTAAATGACGCAACGCGAGCCGGAAAATCCAAAATCGGCATCGTTTGAAGAGCCTACACTAAGCGTCTTTGGCTTGCTCCTGTTAGCGCTGTTTGGCTATGCCTACATATTTCTCGTCACTATCGGACTGCTTGTGCTTGCCGTTCTAGGTGGGTATTTGCTTCTTAAATTCCATTTTTATTTCTTGGCCAAGCTTGCGCTTCTGTTGGTACTTTCGGCCGGTCTGGTTCTCAAAGCGAGCTGTGTAAAATTCACACCACCAGAGGGGCTGTTGATCGGACCTGGTCAGGCTCCGGTCTTGGAACAACTTATAAGTGAGTTAGCCTTGCGCTCGGGCAGCCCGAAAATTCACACGATCCTTTTGAATGGCGATTTTAACTGCGGAGTTGCCGAGTATCCTCGACTTGGCATACTTGGCTTCCACAAAAATATTCTGTGTCTCGGGTTGCCTTTGCTTGAATCTTTATCGCTCGAAGAGTTCAAAGCGGTGCTCGCTCATGAATTAGGTCATCTATCAGGCAAGCACGGAAAATTTTCCTGCTGGGTCTATCATGTTCGAAAATCGTGGCAACAAATTCTCGATACTGTTCACCATGAAGGTGCAATGGGCAGCTTTGTCCTGGAAAAATTTGCAGAGTGGTTCGTTCCTGTTTTTAGTAAACAATCACTCGCTATATGTCGCGCTCAAGAGCTATTTGCTGACCAGCTTGGAGCTGCTGTATCGGGCCCTGAAATTATGTGCAAGGCTCTAATAACAACAGCTGTTGCTGAATCTTTTCTGTCGAAAAAATTCGCCACAGAAATGCAGAGTTCTATTCTTGCTCATCCAGAGCCGCCACGGAATTTTTATCACCGTGTGCGCGCGCAGGTGGCGACCAAGCCAGATCCTATAAAAGTGGCTACATATTTGGAAAGTCACTGGAGAAGCCATGATGAATTTAATACCCATCCATCTTTACCTGCTCGCCTAAAAGCTCTGCAACCTGCAAGAGATTGGTCTGATGTATCCACGCTTGTCGCAGAAATAGCAAGTGATGGTGGCTGCAACGAAACAGCTGCTGAAGCTCTTTTCCCGTTCGTGACGGATCTACGTCAACAGCTTAGTGAGCAGTGGTATCACAACCAACTTGCAACTTGGCAGACCGAGCACATAGAACTGCAAAAATTGAAGGCCGAGTTTTTTGAACTTGAAGAAGTGATGGGTCGCAATGAGCTAACACCGGAACAGGCTTCTAAGCTTGCTTCTCTGGGAATTGCAGTCAAAGATAACGAACAAGCCATAACGTTGCTGAGAGAGTTGGCGGACAAGTTTTCGTCGCAGGCGGAAGTATTTTACTGCTTTGGAAATGCTTTGCTCATTGAAGAGAATGATGATTGCATCAAACAATTTGAGACCGCAATCAGATTGGACGAATCGTATTCTCTCGCCAGTCTTATTTCAATGTATTCATACCTCACTGAAAAAAACAGACAAGGTGAGGCTAATGCGATCATGGACCGATTCAATGCGTATGCGATCAAAAAAGGCAACGCACCTCTGACACAGGGTCCTAAGCGCAGTCTGGGAGAGTACCCGGAGAGTCGGCAGAAATTCTTGAATTGGAAGATCGTAGCGGGTTTGATCGGAGTTATAACCATGTTCGTGATGTATGAGATGACCGTTCACACACCTCAACCGGTCACTCCGATAGTGCAAGACTCTGACGACGATTCGTACATGCGGAGAATGCAATATCGAATCAAACACCATTGGCATCCTCCCATAAGAGATAATTCGAGCAAGACGGTGATGCGCTTCCGCATCATGCGTGATGGTAAGGCTGCCGACGTGACAGTGGCTAAAAGTTCGGGTGACAAAGAGATGGATCAAGCCGCAATCGACGCCATACATTCATCGGCTCCATTCCCAGAACTGCCACCCGGCCACGATGAATCCGTAGACATAGAATTCACTTTGGAATACAACGTCAGAGGAAGGACGAAGCCAACGAATGAATAGTTGGCTGTTTGGCAGTCCTTTGCAGCAAGCATGAATTGGTTAAACTAGGGTATCTCCTAGTCCCTCTTCAGGGGTAGGTGGGACGTAATCCTTGCTCGCACCCAGTATGTTTGTTGCATACCTGGCGAGGAGTTAATTCCATGTTGAAAAGAAAATCCATCTCATTGGTTATGGCGGCAGCCGCAGTATTCTCGACTGCTTCTGTAAATGGCGCTCCCGCCGATGCGAAGGAGTCTAAGGGCGATAGACCTCATATGGACCTCGCGTTTTGTATTGATACGACTGGCTCGATGCAACATGAAATCGATATGGTCAAAACAAAGACCAAGGAACTTGTTGCTAAGTTGAGCACAGGCAAACCAGCTCCGGTTGTACGAGTTGGACTGGTGGCATATCGCGATCGTGGTGACGCCTACGTGACAAAAGTTTTTCCTTTCTCCGACAATATAGATCAGGTAGTGAAAGATATCTCGGGTCTCCAGGCAGCTGGCGGTGGTGACGGACCAGAGTCGCTCAACGAAGGTTTGCATGTTGCCTTAAACAGTCTAGACTGGGGAAAAGACAAAGATACGGCTAAGTTGTTGTTTCTGATTGGTGATGCTGGACCACACGATTATCCAGGCGACTTTAAATGGGACGACGAAAGCAAAAAAGCAATTGCGCGCGGCATTCAAATAAATACAATCGCCTGCAGTGGTTTGGAGTCCTATCCGGGACCGAGAGGGGTGGATGTATTCAAACAAATCGCTAAGTTGACGGATGGTAAGTACGACACGCTCGCTTATCGGCAAGAGGTTGTTAATGCCAGTGGTAAGCGAGAAACCATGGTCACCGCAGCTGGTGCCACATATAAAATGCGGGCGGGTGAGACTGATTGGAAGGCTGCCGCAGCAGAAGGCCATATGGATAAGGCCGTCTTTGCCGCTGCGCCGATGGCTTCACCGATGCTGTCTAGTGGCAAGATGATCAGTCGTGCCAGAGGATTCGCAGGAGGCGCTGCTGCAGGAGGCGGTGGTGGCGCATTTGCCGATAGCGGAGCACTGAGTCGATCGGACAGCAATCTAGATGAAATCGTCTTAAATGCCGCCAGAGCAAAGGCTAAAAAACAGTTGAAGGTGGAGTATTAGTCTGGTCCTCGATTAGGATCCTTCCGCGTTTAAACCTAGTGCCGAATGAAAAGAGATTTGCGGCTTATTTCTCGCTTGCCGAAGTAATTTGTTAGACTTGAGCGAATCATTCGGAATTCGTTTTGAACGCTTTTAGCAAACTCCAGATCTTGGTCCTAACGTTTATCGTAGCCAATTGTGCTGCTTTCGCATCTGAGCAACCGGCGTCCATGCCGACTACTATGGGTACGGCAGCTGTGCCGACCATGGGTACTGCCACTGTGCCAACCGTGGGTACGCCTCCAGTCCCGGTCGGTACCAGAGAACCGCGAATCGATGTTACCGCCTCTCTTCTCGAACGCGTCAACCCACCGGGCTGGCAACCGGTTGCGGTCGGCGCTCCAGATGCTGATACAGACAAAGCCGCGACTCTGAAAGAATTCGGCTGCAATACGAGTGGCATAAAGGCGTTTCAGCGTGGTCAGCGGCGCATTAACGTAGTCCTTTATTCGTTCAATTCCTCGCAAGGGGCATACGCTGCATACAATCTGCTCAGAAGAGGTTCTTCCACCTTCGTCGCGAAAGGCGACGGATCTAGTGA
>PLZS01000141.1 GCA_003153555.1 Candidatus Melainabacteria bacterium
CTGAATTGTTCATATCTCAGATGTTGTTTCCCATCATACGCAATGATCAGTCTGTGCAATCCCATCGCACCATGGACCGTACTCGTTTCAATGAACCAAGTTTCGAGCTTCGCATAACCATCTTCTTCCAGGCACTTGCGAACGGCGATACGGGATACACTTCTCCCGGGGGCAATTTGCTTTTGTATCTAGTCTTCAAAATCATAAATAGCAATCCACGAACGTCAGATTACCAAGGATTGCCCTCATAATCTGTCTCTACAATAGGACCTAAGTTTAGTTTTTCCAGCGCTGGTTCGATCTTTTTCTTGTCGCCGACTGTCACGATGATCATCTTCTTCGGGTCCAGATATTTTTTTGCTGCGAGCTCAACCTCATCGAGAGTGGTGGCATCGATTCGAGCCGAAAGCGTGCTGTAGCTATCGACTGGGTAGTCGTTTACGAAAAGGTAGCTCGCACACGAAGCAGCGTCTTGAGCGGTTTCGAAAGCTCCTGGCAGTGATAGAGACCAGTTATTCTTTGCAGTGATGAATTCTTCATTTGAAATTGGTTCTTTGTAAATTCTTGCAATTTCGCTCATGATTTCCGCCACGGCAGGAGCCGTCGCTTCTGCGCGCACTCGGCTGGATGCGCTAAAGATTCCTGCTCTGCTGTAGCAATCAAAACGAGATGATGCGTAGTAAGTGTAGCCATGCTTTTCGCGTAAGTTCATGTTCAATCGACTGGAATATGAGCCACCAAAGACGTTGTTAAGGATTTTGGCCGCTACATAATCAGGGCTGTCTGTCTGCAAACCAACTGAGCCAACGGTTACTGCCGTTTGCAGCGCTTCTCTTTGGTTTACGATAAAGATAGTTCCTTTTGCTGGAACGCTTGTCTGTTGAGCCTCCCGGCGTGGAATCGCGTCTTTCCATCCACCGAAGTATTTTTCCGCTAGTATTTTCGCCTGAGCAACTGTTAGGTCGCCTGCGATTATAAGAGCGGTGTTGCCAGGAATATATGAGTTTTGCCAACAAGTCATCAAATCATTTCGCGATAGAGATTTCAGAGAATCGGGTGTTCCTGTTGGGTCATAACCTAGTGCGTGTTTCTTACCGAACAGCTGTCGGTCTAATACCCGCACGGCTACCTCGCTCAACACATTCCGACCCCTTCCCAGTGTTTTTTTTGTCTTTTCGATTTCTTTTGGTGCGAATACTGGATGGAGGATCGCATCTGACAAAAGGTCAAAGGCTTGGGTGATGGCACTGGTTAAACCATATGTCGAGATCCAGGAATTGTCCGCAAGTGATCCGGTGTTGAAATAAACGCTGCTTTGTTCGAGTTCGCGTGCGAATTGCGCTGCTGAGCGGCGCTCAGTACCTTCACTAAGAGTGCTCACGGTCAACAAAGACAAGCCCGCTTTCTTAACCGGGTTGAGAGAGTTGCCGCCTCGTGCCACTATTCGTAGTGCGACAGTTGGTAGGTTGTGTCGTTCGATCACGTAAACAGTCAGTCCGTTCAGAAGCTTAAACTTGGCAGGCGTTGAAATCTTCAGCGCTGAAGCAGCTGCGGACTTTGGTGGCAAGTTTCGCCAAATCTCTGTTGGCGAGCTAAAGGAGGTGCTGACACTGCTTTCCTCTCTTTCTAGGTTGGTATTTTTTTCAAGTCCTTTTGTTGTGCGTGGCACATCGTCAACAATTATCCTTTTACCAGGGACGCCGTAAACGACAACGCTTTGAGTGCTACTCAAATACTTTTCGGCAAAATTCTTCACATCAATTGCTGTGACCTGATTGTAGCGATCAATGTCTTGAGAGAGATAGCCAGGATCTCCAGCAAAATAGTTGTATTGGTTTAGAACATCAGAGACTCCGTTACTGCCCCCTAGTCGCTCCAGGTGGCTGATTATGAGCAGCTGTTGTGCTTTCCGCGCGTTACTTATTTCACCTGGCGTCGGTCCATTTTGTTTAAACTCTGCTAAAACCTCATTGACTGCGGCTTCAAGTTGTTTCTGCTTAACAAAATGTTTTGCGGTGACTTTCACGCTAAAAATTGAACCGAGCGCCAAACTTCGGTTCGTTGCGTAAACGTTGAGCGCGAGGTGCTTGTTTATGACTAGCTCTTTGTATAGACGACTAGCATTTCCGCCACCAAGTATATGCGCTGCAATTGATGCTTCAGCGTCTCCCTGTTTGTAGATGGGTGGCGTGAGCCAACCCATTAGGACGTATGAAGACCTAATCCGGTCGGTCACGACGACTTGTTTTCTATTGGCGATTGAAGGTGTCAGGACCTCGACTTTTGGGATTTGTGGACCCGGTGATATTGAGCCGAAATATTTGTCGACTAGTTGTTTTAAATGCTCTTTATTGATATCACCGACGATAACAATGGTGGCATTGTTTGGAGTGTAATAATGTCGTGAAAAATCTCGCACGTCATCGAGTTTTGCAGATTCTATATCAGCGTGAGAGCCGATCACGTTGGCGAAATACGGATGACCTTTTGGAAAGAGAGCGTGGTATTCTCCTTCTACCATCAGTCCCGATATCGTGTTCTCGGCATTTGCGCGACGCTCATTACGTACGACGTCCCGTTGGGTTGATAATTTGTCCGCATCTAGCACGTCTAGCATTGACCCCATGCGATCGCTTTCCAACCAGAGAGCCAATTCGATTTGATTCGAAGGTAAGGTCTCAAAATAACTGGTGCGTTCAAACGCAGTATTTCCATTGGTTGAGCCTTCGCTTGCTCCTGCCGCTTTGAGATACTGGCGGTGGTTTTGCCTGCCGACGTTTTTAGATCCTTCGAACATCAGGTGCTCAAATAAGTGAGCGAAACCCGTACGCCCAGGCAGTTCATTTGCTGCTCCAACGTGATACCAAATGTTCACTGAAACCAATGGCAATCTGTGATCTTCCGAAAGGATAACTTCCAGTCCGTTTTTCAGCTTGTATTTTTCGTACGGAATATTTGGAATCGAATCTGTCTGAATGCTTGCTGCTGGCGTCGATTCTAGGGTTGGAGTCAACCTTGTTCCTGTTGTTGTCGTCGCCGGCAGAGCCTTTACGGCGATCGGCTCAGCTTCTACTCTGGAAAATGTAATTAGTGTATTGGCGAATAACATTAGTAATACAAAGTAAGTCGTTTGCATGATCATTTTCCCTCACAAAACGAGCGGGGTCAAAGTCAACACATTTAGCGCAGGCATTTGTGTTGAATCTGTGCAGACTGCAATATCTAACTCTTGAAGAGTGGCATAATTCCTTACTTAACTGATATGCCGTCTATTATATGCAACGTTCGTCGTCAATTCGATGGTACTGAATGCAGTTGCCGATCACGAGCAATATGCGACAGCAAATTAATAATTATGTTGTTCTGCGCAATTTGTATCTGCTGCAAAAGTAGAATCTTTTGCAATAATTCCGGAGTAGGCAGCTCTCTTTTTGTTTCCTTAAGGGCCAGTTCACCTGCTGCTTGACCGACTATCTTGGCTGTCTCTACCGGATCGCTAGCAGCCGTATTTAAAGACTTTTGGACCGATTGTGCACTGTCAGATATCTTGGAATAATCGCCGGTTTCCGCAGCATTCTTCAGAAGTCGTTCGTATTCTTGCTTGTTTTCAAAATAATTAGACTGTACCTTGGAAGACGTCTCAGCAGAAGCGGAAAAATCGCCTATTACTACGAGTGAAGTAATACTGTAAATTATCAGGCGCTTCATTTAGTATTTCCTGCATAATGGCTCTATGAATAAAGTCGTTTGTCTACTGGCTGTTTTCGTTTTGCTAAACCATCGTACGGCGTGCGCCGCCGAGAATCAAGCGCAAGATGCATTACGAGTACCCAGTACCGTATCGAGTTCGCAGCCTGAGAGCAACCCGCCGGGAACACCTATATCCGTTACAGGATCAGGTTATTTTAAGGCAGCGAAACGTTTTTCCGATGAAATCAATGAGGTCGCAAGGACTGGAGTGCACACGGCAAAGGAAGCTAAGGCCGGAATGCATCTGCAAGAAACGATTGATGTTGCTGCTTACGATCCCACAGAGACTTCAAAGATAGTAGCCTCTACTCTTCAGGCGCTTGATACTAAAAAGAGCCGTGCCACTGATACCAATGCTTTGTTAGAGGGATTTTTTACCTTGCAAGAAATCCAGATTGCTCAAAACAAATTGATTATTAGGATGTTGACGGAGATTGAACAGCGAGAGCGCCGCAAGTAACGTCTTGTAGTCCAGTGGACTAACGAAGGAAATTTATCAAAGAATTTTGGGATTTGAATTATGGCTAATCGCATTGTGATCTATTTCGATCCTTTTGATTCTTGCTGAAGGAATAGCGCAGACATGTCTCATACAGTTTGATCGGCTTCGTCATATTGCTCGGTTTTTAGATATGCGTACCGCAATGTATTCAGAACTTTAGATATGATTGGCTTAGGCATTCCCCCGGAGAGCATTTTTCTCGCGCGAGTTAGCAACGATATAGCTTCTGTATCATTGTTTGAATTCAACTCGTCTTTGGCAAGTGTTACGAGCAGAAAGCAGAACTTTTCGCGAATCACCAAATCGTCTGGAGCATCCGCCAAGGCCTTTTCATAGCGGGGTATCGATTCTCGTTTTAGTCCGTATTGATCGAGGTTGCGGCGTTGTTTCTGCCGACTGTCTGTCCGTGTTGTTTCTCTAAATCTTCTACTTCCTTCAGATTTCCCGACCGGAGATGAGCGATTTGCAAATTCCTCAATACTAGATCTTTTATTTTCGTGGATTCGCTTTTTGACACAAGATCTTTTGCTTTTGTGAGAAGCTTTATCGCCGTTGTGTAATCTTCCTTTCGCATCGAATCTTTCGCGACATTAGTAAGACAAATGCAGATTGTGTCTCGAGTTTGACCGTCCTTTGGATTCATCAATATGGCTTTGTCGAGGGGGGGCGAGTGCTGATTTGTAGTCGCCGGTTTGCATCGAATCCACGGCAGCGCTGATATATTCGTGCACATTGCTTAGGTATAACGAATTCAATGCTCCAGTATCACGGCTTGTCGGAACTGTTATGGGCTGCCAATGAGCATGAGGAAACATTACGTCTTTTTCGCTTGAGCTGTGATTGAGACCTAAACTGTGGCCTATTTCGTGAACGCAGACTTCTTCGAGGTAGTTCTTCCGAAACTGACTGTCGAAACCTGAAGGGTATTTCGTGTGGCTGTGAATGTTAGAACTTTGATTGCAGCGTGACTGAGATAATTACTTTGACTTACAAATCGACTGCATATGCCGATTGCATCGACAATCTCAATGTCTTTCTGATCACTCACCCACGCACAGGTGATATCAGCTCGCGTTTGTACTGGTTCATAGACAAATCGTATTTTACTGCCACTTTGTTTTTGCCAAGTTTCGAAAGCTGTACGCATTAACTGACCGTCGCCGGGCATGTATCCCTGTGTTTTAGAAGCTGCTGCATCTGTGGGAATGTAAACTTTGAGTGGAAATTTGTCCATTCTCCATTTAGAAAAATCTTTGCTTTTCCCGCCAGTCTGCGCCACATCTACAGGTACGTCCCATGGGCGTTCTGACATTTCTACTTCCATAGTTTTGATCTTGATTTTTAGGTATTGAAGGGACGGGTAATTGGGATTGTTGAGTACCACTCGCTTCAACATCTCAAGTGCTTCGGTTTGATCTCGAATTATGAGCGCTTTTAGCACGAGCAAATCGCATGACGTTTCCGGTACGGGCGCCTGATTTTGTTGAGCTGCGATACTGCTAAGCGCTTTGGAGAGATAGGCAGCATCGTCGCGAGCTTTTAATAGCTCAGCGGTTGCTCCCTGTTGTTGCCCGTACATGAGCCAACGATCGGCCAGTCCATAGTTGTGGTGGTATACGCAACTGTAGGCTCCGTACAAAGCCTGCCAGCCGAGTGCCTCACTTGTAGGAGTGGAGATGGTTTCTTCCATGAACGCTTTGCCGTTCTTATCGTTCAAAGCATTGTTATCGGCACGTACAGCTGACAAATGCGCGGTCAACGAAAATATGCTGGCAAGCCAGAATGTAGCGACTTGAAACTTAAATCTCACGTTGCGTGCCCTTTAAGTTGTCCGGACTGCACTATTTTGTATAACGAATTGCCGGCAAATTTGCTTTTAGTTGTTCGACTTGACGAGCGCGATTGGTGATTTCGGCTTCAATGTCTTCTGCATGAGCTTGCACAGTGTCGGCTTGTCGTTTGTCGCCGAGCTTTCTCAAAACATTTGCTTTGAATCTGAGTATTTGTGCCACTTCCAAATGAGTCTCACCGAAAATTCGTTCAAGTAAAGCGAGGCTATTTCCGTAGTAATAATTAGCTTGTTCGAGTCTGTCATTTTCTTCAAGCTCAATTGCTTGCCTGATCATTTCACGTGAGCTGCGATGAATATCCGCTTTTTGCATGAGAGCGAAAAATGTGGTGGAGATATTGAAGAAATCATTGTTGGCTAGTGATTCGCTCTGTTGCAGTAGTTCAGCTGCTTCGGAAAGTGATTCGATTGCGGATTGGTGATCGAATTGATCACTGTAGAAACCTGACATGTTCAACTTGATCATTGCAAGCTTCAGCGGTTCGCCGCCATTGTCTTCGCATATTCGTGTTGCTTCTCTAAACAAACTATCCGCGTCTTCTTCAAGACCCAGTCTGGCTGAGACAATCGCCAGGGCGGTCAAGCTATCAGCAATGTTCGGATGGTCAGGAGGAAAAATTGAGACGGCGATGCGAACAGCACTATTCAGATTTTGGAAAGCACAAACAATCGAATCCAACTCTTCACGCAAAGCAGTAGAAGCGCCAGCATCCATAAGATGTTGCCATGTATCCAGCACTGCCTCTGGTTCAGTACCAAAATATTCTTGCGCTTTCGGTCGCCTTCGATGATTCTTTTGCGCTTTTAATAGTAGATCGCGAAAGTTAGCGTTCGTCTTTTCTGTCTCTTTTCTAGCCGCCGTGCGAAAGAGCCTTTCCAGTCCGGCTGTAGCTTCAAAAGAATATTCTGTGCCCAATGTTTTCGAAGTCTTTAATACAGAGAGAGCTTTGTTGAAGTGCTCATGGGCATGCGTGGCTTGGCCGCTAATATAATTCATCTGTGCCAGTGAAAGATGGTCAACTGCAAGGCGCAGTGTATCTTTGTTGGAAGATTGATCAGAGTTGGTCGAAAGTTTTAAATAGTCTTTGGCTCGCTCGTGGTCGCCGAGCTTGTAGTAAGTTTGTCCCAAAAAGCTCAACGTCTGACAGAGGCGGTCATCTCCATCATGAAAGTTGAGCTGTGCAGTTTCCAGCGCATTCTTGAACGCGACTTCTGCTGAAGTGTAGTCAGACCTTGCCAGCGCAAGCGTCCCGCGATTTATGTTCTCTTCCCAAGACATGCCAGCTTCTCGCCATCTGCGCCATCACTCTAGGTATATACCCAGCCAGCGACGGATAATTTCGAGCGAGCCTTAATTCTGCGAAGCGACGGGCGGATCAACAGGGGCGTCAGCACTTGCATCGGGCGCCTGACTTTGGGCATCCCAGAATTGATGGGTGAAAACGATTCCAAGTAGCTCGGGTGCGTGATACGAATCCGCCGGCAATATTTGATCTTGCGAAAAGGCGCTGCCGAGAACCCCTTGATAATGGTAGGCAAAGTTTTCCTGCTGAAACGGAGCAGGATCTTGCGCTGGCTGATTTGCAGCCAGTTGATTGTCTGGGTTTGGTGGGTCGCCACCGTAGGCGGTGCCTGGAGGTAACAGATTCGCGAAAGGTGTGACATTTCCACCGGTGTAGTTAAATGTGTTGTAGTTGTCTACAAAGTTTGTCGCCCCATCATCGGTTGGAGATAAGGGTATAGGACTTCCATAATTGAAGGATGAAGAAGGTCCAAATGAGCCAAGGAACGCAGTCGAACCCAATCCTCTGGAGCCGTAGTTGTGATAGCCGCCCATGCCAAGCAAACTCAGAAGTCTAAAAAGAAGTGACGTCATTCCGGTGTTTGGTGAATAGCCATAGCCACCATATGTGGAACCATAGGATCCAAAGATCCCGTTGTTCTGGTATCCATAATATGGAATTTGCGGACTTGGCGAATAGAAGTACTTTGTAATTGCTACTGAATGAATAGGCACAGGGGCTATGGGCGGAGCCATGTTGATCACGAACGATGGTCCGTGCGGGTTCATTGGTGGCGTATTGAACTCACCAAATTGATGATAACCATTATGGTGTGCCATCACAGTACTCTGTGCATTGCTGAGAGGATCACCTAGAGCTTGCGCACTATGGTTGTGATGCCCAAAGAAAAGAAATCCGTGATGCGCGTTCGCGGCATTCGGGGAATTGCTTAGCCCATCTCCTGAAATTGTTGAAACTTGGTTGTGGTCATGATGACCGAAGAATAGAAATCCGTGATGCCCCTGTTCAGAGTTCGCGGGACCGACGCCGGTTTCCGGTCTGGAAATGTGAGTTGAAGGGGATTCGCTGTTGAAATTACTATTTGAGCCGGATTCAAGGCTTCTGAAGTCACTTGGGTGACTTGCTCCGAACGAAGATGAGTGAAACGACGGAGACGATTGAAACGATGATGAATGAAACGAAGAGAATGATGACGAGTGGAAAGAAGGAGAGGAATGGAACGAGGACATGTGCGACATCGACATGTGCCCGCCACCGCCCCCCGAAAAATGTCCGCCACCGCCACCCGAGGAATGACCACCACCACCGCCACCGCCGTGTGCCAAAGCAGCAGCTCCTCCGGCCATTGCCAAAATAAGGGCGAACAAACTTATATTGAACTTGCTCATGACATTGCCTCTTGCCGGCTGCTATTGCGAGCATGCCCTATATTCGTGGATATTCCATGAAGCCAACAGTGGTCGTCGAATTTAGACCGATATCGGTTTAAGTTTTAGCTCCTCATTTCCCTCATCTAATTTCGAAGCGTTGATCCAATGCTCGTCTTAAAAACCAGTACTCGTCCGAAAAAAACCGAAGCACCTGTCCTGGCACTTCGGCAAATTCATATAATCCTGTTGGGCAGCCGACGCAGCAATGCCGCGCCCGCTCAGCTTCCTCAAGCTTAAACAGCAACGACTCGGATGATTTGGGGCATTGCTTCTTTCAAAGCTCG
>PLZS01000125.1 GCA_003153555.1 Candidatus Melainabacteria bacterium
TGTTCACACGCATCCGCAATGCAGCCCGGACGCAGGCACCAGCAGTTGAAATGCCAGCTTCCAAACAAAAGGTTGCATTAGCAGAGCTATTGCGCAACGAAGGTTTTATATCTTCCTTCGAGACCAAAGCTTTGGGTTCGCCTGCGCAAAAAATGCGCATCGTACTTAAGTACGGCAGCAAAGGCGAGCAAGTCATCCAAGGTTTGCGCCGAATCAGCAAACCTGGTTTGAAAATTTATCGACCCGCCAAAAAGGTTCCTCGAGTTTATGGTGGATTGGGTATCGCGATTATCAGCACCAGCCGCGGTCTGATGACCGATCGACAAGCTCGCAAGAGCAACATCGGTGGCGAAGTTGTTGGTCACATCTGGTAGCCAAGAACCGAATTGGAATGGGGCTGCCAAGCTGCTTTCCACACAGTCCAATCAATTGAATCAATGTACCGATCGACTAATTGAACGAACCAAGACCAGACCAAAGTCCGACAAACTGATCAAACAAACTGATCGAACGAAGAGCGCAGAGGAATAATCGAAAATGTCTCGTATAGGCAAAGCACCAATCCCAGTACCAGCTGGAGTGACCATCGACGTTAAGGGAAGCGATATTTCTGTCAAAGGACCGAAGGGTCAATTGCACAGAACCCTGCGTCCGGAAGTGAGCATCACGCAAGAAGACGGAAAGCTTCTGATCGGGCGCATCTCCGAAGATCGCCAGGTGCGTAGCTTGCACGGTTTGAGCCGCACGTTGGTGGCGAATATGGTGAAGGGTGTGACGGAAGGATTTACTCGCAACCTCGAAATTGTCGGCGTCGGTTATCGTGCCGTCATGGAAGGACGCAAGCTCGTCATGCAGCTTGGCTATTCGCATCCTGTCGAAATCGATCCGCCACAAGGTCTCGAAATCGTAGTTGGTAAGGGTAACGCCATCACCATCAGTGGTATCGACAAGCAGGCCGTCGGCGATCTCGCCGCTTTCATCAGAGACAAGCGTCCACCTGAAGTTTATAAAGGCAAGGGTGTGAAATATCAGGGCGAACTAATTCGCCGCAAAGCTGGTAAAGCTGCAGGTAAGAAAAAGTAATTTAGGATAGCCGTTGCCTGATTGGCAATTCGAGGACTGAAGCAATGATCACAAAACCAGACAGAAAGCTAAACCGCGAGAAGCGTCACATGCGGATTCGCCGTAGTCTCGTCGGCACGACGTCGCGCCCAAGACTGTGCATTTATCGTTCTAACAAGCATATCTATGCCCAAATCGTTGACGATAGTTTGGCTACCACTCTTGTTTGCGCAAGCACACTAGACCCTGAACTGAAGGGCAAAGTAGACAAACCATGGGATTGCGACTCAGCCAAATCTGTTGGCGCGTTGGTTGCCAAAAGAGCGAAAGATAAAGGCATCACCGCCGTTGTCTTCGATCGTGGTGGCTATATTTATCACGGACGAATCGCCGCTGTCGCTGAAGGCGCGCGTGAGTCAGGACTTGATTTTTAATCGGCGAATTACTGAAGCAGGAGAGGATACGCCTTAAATGGATAAAGAGGATAAAGTTGTACCCCCGGTCGTCGTCGAGGAAATCGCGGCAGTTGATGGTGGGCGTCGTGCACGTCGTACCAACAGTCGTGAAACAAATCGTCGCTCATCTGAGGATCCAAATCGCCAGCGCGAGCAATCTGAATGGGAAGAAAAAATCATTCAAGTGCGCCGCGTCACCAAGGTGGTTAAGGGCGGTAAGAAATTGAGCTTTAGAGCTGTAGTGGCTGTCGGCAATGGCAAAGGTCAAGTAGGCATCGGTGTTGGTAAAGCATCCGAAGTGATCAGCGCCATCCAAAAGGGTGTAGTTGATGCTCGCAAGAGTCTGATTAAAGTTCCTCTGGTTGGCTCGACAATCCCGCATCAAATCATTGGCACGCAAGGCAGCAGCAGAATCATGCTTAAGCCAGCAGCCAAAGGTACTGGCGTCATCGCCGGTGGTGCAGCCCGCGCCATCCTTGAACTAGCCGGTGTCGGTGACGTTCTTTCCAAATCGCTCGGTTCACGCGCACCACTAAACGTTGCTCGTGCCACCGTAGATGGTTTACGAAATCTGCGCACCTTCGAAGAAGCTGCCAGATTGCGCGGCATCAGCATCAAGCAGATGCTTGCATAAGTAGCCTCGCTGGATAGACCACCCTAAGGGGAAACAAAGGATGTTAGGTAAGGAAGATGTTGAAAATTACGTTGACTAGCGGATTGGTCGCTAAAAAGGACACTCAAATCAAAGTTGTCCAGGCTCTGGGCTTGAGAAAGTTCGGCAGCACGGTAATACATGCTGATACGCCAGTGATCAGAGGCATGATTACAAAAGTCAGCCATCTCGTGACTGTAGTGTCCGAAGAAGGCAAAGTTCCTGCCAAGCTATTGACAGGACATCGCGCCCGCATCGCCGCAAAAAATGCAGCGAAGTCGGAAGCGAAAACAAAAACAAAAACAAAAGCCGAGTCGAAATAAGCAGACTCCCGCTTCCCAT
This sequence comes from Candidatus Melainabacteria bacterium, assembly GCA_003153555.1. Classification (GTDB taxonomy): domain Bacteria; phylum Cyanobacteriota; class Vampirovibrionia; order Obscuribacterales; family Obscuribacteraceae; genus PALSA-1081. Next base: position 2,512 of record PLZS01000125.1, read on the forward strand.
CCTAGGGGAGCGGTTGCGGCAAGCCGCTAATGCTTATCAGGCGTAAGGCGCAAAGGAGAACGATCATGGAGTTGACAGATCTTAAGCCCAATCGTGGTGCACGTCGCAAGCTGCGTCGTGTTGGACGAGGACGCGCTTCCGGACACGGAAAAACAAGTACTCGTGGACATAATGGACAAGGGCAACGTTCAGGCGAAGCGAAGCGTTTCGGTTTTGAAGGTGGACAAACGCCTTTGTTCCGTCGCTTACCTAAGATCCATAACTTCGATCAAGTAATTACACGTGATTGGGTTGAGCTCAACGTCGGCGCCCTCAGTGTTCTGGCCGCCGGCTCTGAAGTCACGCCAGACTCTCTTGTTGAATCAGGATTGGTGCGCAGGCACAACGACAGTCTGCGAATTCTTGGCAATGGTGATTTGAAAGTCGCTCTGAAAGTGACAGCTCATCACATCTCAGCTGGTGCTAAGGCCAAAATTGAAGCAGCCGGCGGCACGGTCAGTCTCGTTGAAGTCAAAGTTACTGAAGGCAAGCGTGCGAAGAGATTGCGTCAAGCAGTGCAAAGACGTGCCGATGCCGAAGTGAAGCGTTTAGCGCCTAAACCGGTGAAGACCGAGGATGAAGGCGGCGAAAAGCCAAAGAAGAAAGACAAGGCCGGCGACAAGCCGCCTCAATCTTCAGGTGGCGGCGGCAAGGCCTCTGGGGGCAAGCCGTCGGGTGGTAAACCCGGAGCAAAGCCTGGCGCCAAGGGTGGTAAACCCGGCGACAAAACTAAGAAGAAGTAAAAATAAAGCTTCTTGCTACGCTTTCAGATAACATCAAAATTGGACCTATTCTAATTACGACGGATAGTCGGGAGCGTAGCTTATGACGGAAAGTGTATCCAGACGTGGCGGCAAAATTGGCGGACCCGAGGCTCTAATTAAGCTGCTCGGTGCCGCTGGGCTTAAAGAACGCATATTTTTCACCCTGGCGATGATCGCGATTTATCGAATCGGTGTGCACATTCCGATTCCTGGCGTCGATCCGACTGCCTTTACTAAACATCCAGAATTGGCTCAAAACCTGCTTGGCATGATCGACTTGTTCACAGGTGGTGCCTTGAACAAGCTATCCATCTTCTCGATGGGTATCGGACCATACATCACGTCTTCCATCATCATGCAGCTCATGTCTGTTGTCATCCCAAAGTTCGAAGAGTTGCAGAAGAACTCAGGTGAACAGGGTCGCAAACAGCTACAGCAGTACACGCGATTTGCCACAGTTGGGCTGGCTGCATTCCAGTCAGTGATGCTGGCTAATTTGCTGACCAAAATTCAGGCTCCGCCGGTAGTACTGCACCCGGGCTTGCCTTTCATTGTCAACACAACGATTATTCTTACGGCCTCAGCTGTATTCATTATGTGGATGGGCGAGATCATTACTGAGCGTGGTGTCGGCAATGGTGCCAGTCTTTTGATCTTCTTGGGTATCGCTTCGCGATTGCCAGTCATGATCCACAACACTTACGAAGCCGTGCAGACTGGCCAATCACCAGTTTGGGGTGTGGCTGGGCTATTGTTTGTTTTCCTTTGTCTGGTTGCTTTAATTGTTTGTCTGCAGCAAGGGGTGCGCAAGGTCACTGTTCTTGGAGCGAGGCGAAATCTTGGCAGGCAGGTCTTCTCAGCCCCTGATGACTATATGTATCTACCGGTCAATCCATCAGGTGTTATGGCGATCATCTTCGCCTCTTCGTTGCTCATGTTTCCGAGCACGATCATGTCTTTTGTAGCGCAGAAGAAAAATCCCAATCAAATGTTTTACGAATTATTCCAGGGCGTGCCGGGCTTCGGACCGCAGTTTGAGACTTTTTCGAAGCAAGATTGGGTGCAAAATTCCTGGAGTGTAATTTCGACTGAATTCTCGAACATGTTCTCCTACTATCATTGGGAACACTCGTTGCTTTACTTCATTTTGATTCTCTTCTTTGCCTTCTTCTATGCCTCCATCGTTCTACCGGTGCGTGATATGGCAGAGAATCTGAGGCGCAGTGGCAAGGCGATCCAGGGTATCCGTCCGGGTCGACCGACATCTGAGTTCTTGGAAAAGACGCTCAATAGACTGATTGTCATTGGCGCGACGGCAATTGCGATCGTTGCTATTTTGCCAATTCACGCCGAGCAGGCGTTCTACGTTCAAACCTTGCAAGGCTTGGGCAGTACATCCCTAATCATTCTTGTCGGTGTGGCGATCGACACGCAGCGTCAAATTTTGACGCACGCCTTATCCGCACGTTACCAGGCGCGTGGATTGTTCCGGACTGGTGAAAAGAAGGAAATTTGAAAATGCGTATACTTTTTCTCGGCGCACCGGGAGCGGGCAAAGGCACTCAATGCAAGCGGCTCTCGGCAAAACTGAAGTTGCCCCATCTCTCGTCGGGCGATCTTTTGCGTGAAGCTGTCAAAGACGGCACGCCGGCTGGAGTTGCCGCTAAGAGTTTTATGGATAAAGGTGTGCTCGTTCCAGACAATATTCTGATCGACATGTTCAGAGAGCGCTTAAGCAGTTCTTCTTGTGCAAATGGTTTCATCCTCGATGGTTTCCCTCGCAATATTGCGCAAGCGAAAGCGCTTGACGTGCTGTTGGAAGATTTGAAAGCGCAATTGAGTTGTGTAATCAATTTGGAAGTGGACGATCGCCTCCTTTCCGATCGAATTACCGGTCGACGCACTTGCGGCAACAAAACTTGCGCTGCTGTTTATCACCTCAAGTTTGCGCCGTCCAAAGTAGATGGCATCTGTGACGAATGTGGTTCGGCTCTGACTCAACGTTCTGATGACAAAGAAGAACTCGTCATGGCCAGGCTCAAGACATACAGAGAACAGACAGAGCCTCTAATCGAGTACTATGACAGCAAGAAAGTTTTGCACACCGCCCTCGGAGAAGGTGAGCCTGACCAAATCTTTGAAGATATTTTGAAAACACTGAACACCAACTGCCTGATTAAGCAATAACTACAGAAGTCAAAACATGATTCTCACTCAAGAAGCCGATATCGAACTGATCCGCAAAGCTGGGCGACTAGCTGGTGAAGTTTTAGAAGAACTAGTCAAGATGGTGACACCCGGGATCACTACCTGGGAGTTAGATGTATTCGCTGAGAAGGCGATTCGAGATGGTGGTGCCATTCCGACTTTCAAGGGCTATCGAAATTTCCCCTGCACCATTTGCGCTTCAATCAACGAAGAGGTTGTGCACGGCATCCCCAACAAGAAGAAAGTGCTCAAAGAAGGCGATGTAATCAGTATGGACATTGGCGCCACTTTCAGACGGCAAAATAACGGCAGCAAATTTGATTTCATCGGCGACACCGCAATCACAGTTCCGGTCGGTGTCATATCTGCTCGCTTGCAGAAGTTGCTTGATGACACACAGCAGTCTTTGTATGACGGCATCAAAGCAGCACGTGCTCACGCTACGCTTGATGAAATTGGCGGCGCCATCGAAGATATTGCTAAAGCTAACGCTTACGGACTAGTTCGTGATTATGGTGGACACGGCATTGGCCCTGACTATCACGAGGATCCGTTCATTTTCAACTATCGCACAGGTAGCAGGGTTAAACTGAAACCTG
>PLZS01000039.1 GCA_003153555.1 Candidatus Melainabacteria bacterium
CGGAGATGCCAATCATGCATTCAAATCTGATGATTATTGGATTGAACATTTGCTCAGGCGCACCGGCTTTGGCTCGACGCCTGACGAGCTCAAATACTACAAAGGTTTGGGTTTCGAGGCGGCGGTGGACGAGCTGACCAACCCCGAAAAGGTCAAGAACGACCGCCTGGATGACATTCTCAGCAAGCAAGAATTTGATTTCACAGACATGGGCGATGTGAAACGATGGTGGATCTACCGCATGGCTTATACCAAGCGTCCGTTGGAGGAGAAGCTGGCTCTTTTCTGGCACGGGCATTTTGCCACGTCCAACGCAAAAGTTGGCAATCCCTACCTTATGTATCAGCAGAATGAACTTTTTCGGCGCAACGGACTAGGTGACTTTCAGCAGACGCTGATCGAAGTGTCCAAGGATCCGGCCATGATCATTTGGCTGGACAACCAGCAAAATCGGAAGGGCAAACCGAACGAGAACTATGCTCGCGAAATAATGGAGTTGTTTACGATGGGCATCGGCAATTATACCGAAGCCGATATCAAAGAGGCTGCCCGGGCATTTACAGGATGGGCGGCGCCATCAAGCTTCTACTTCAACAAGAAACAGCACGACGCTGGCGAGAAGACCTTTTTGGGTCAGAAGGGTAATTTGAACGGTGAGGATATTTGCAATATTCTAGCCAACAAACCCGCCACTGCAAAATATATCTCAAAGAAGCTAATTAGTTTCATCTCTTATGACGATCCTGATGATGCCACAGTGGAGCGCATATCCGAGGTTTATCTCGCCAATAACAGAAGCGTTCGCAGCGTCGTCCAAGCCATTCTGTTGGATAAGTCTTTCCGAACCGCAAAGTCTTATCATGGAAAAATCAAGAGTCCCGCAGAGTTAGTTGTTGGCACAGTTAAGTCGCTTCAAGTGCAAAAACTAGACGGCGATTTATCGGCGCTGATGGCACGAATGGGGCAAAATTTGTTTGAACCGTCCAACGTCAAGGGTTGGGATGGAGGCATGGCTTGGATTGCCACCGACACCATGATGGAACGGTTCAACTATGCAGCTAGAATCAGCACGCAGAAATTTGATACCGCAGATGGTTATATCAATCCCACCAAACTAGCGCAGAAATACAACGTGAGCAGCGCCTCAGACATGGTCGATAATCTTTTGGCTGCTCTGGTGGATGGCGATGTGCCGCGCAATACGAGAAAGAAGCTCATGGCTTATGTGGCTACCGATTTAAATGGACATGAGCAGGATACCGCACCCACTGGCAAAGTACTTGATGTTAAAATGCGTGGATTGATTCACTTGATTATGACCCTGCCGTCATATCAACTTGCGTAGGAGAAGTTATGGGTATTACTAGACGTAGCTTTCTAAAGGGTGGCATTGGGCTCTATGCCTCATTATCCGTCGCGGAGTTGTTTGCTCTGGCAGCTGAAGCTGGTCCGCGCCCGAGTTCATCCAAAATCCTGGTGGTGGTGCAACTAGCTGGCGGTAACGATGGTTTGAATACCGTCATTCCATACACCGATGATGCTTACTACAAGGCAAGAGCGACGATTGGTATCAAGCAAAAGGATGTGCTCCAGCTCAATCAAAGCGTTGGACTACACAACGGCATGCCGGAATTGTCTGAACTTTTCAAAAAGGGCAAACTAGCAGTTATCCAGGGCGTCGGTTATCCAGAGCCAAGCCGATCCCACTTTCGCTCGATTGAAATTTGGCAGACCGCAGAGCCGCGAAAAGTGAAAGACACTGGCTGGCTTGGGAGATATCTTGACCTCAGCGCGCCGACCAAGGCGAATGCGTCTGATACTTTCTTTCCTGCTATCAACGTAGACCCCATTTTGCCTAAGACATTGTCGGCTCAAAAGGTGATTGTCCCTTCTGTTAACAATGTCGCGGATTTTCAGTTCAAAGCCGATCCCAAAAACGAAGCAGACAGGCTTGCGCAAATAAATGCATTTAATGACATTTACAAGGACTTTAAACTGGACAGAAAGTATGTCGATCAACTGCGCGCAGTGGGCATGGACACCACGGCTGCATCGGATTATCTAAACAAGATCGTGCAAAACTACAAGAGTACCGCGCAATATCCGAACGATAGTTTTGGCAAGGGGATGAAATTTATCGCTCAGCTAATAACTGGCGGCGTCAATTGCAAGATTTACAACATTACTCTTGGCGGCTTCGACACTCACACAAATGAGGGCCGTAACCATGACCAGCTTTTGCGCAAATTATCAGCTGGCTTGAATGCCTTTCAGCAAGATCTGGAGGCGCAGCACAAAGATCAGGATGTCGTCGTGATGACGTTCTCCGAATTTGGCAGAAGAGTGGCTGAAAATGGCGGTCGCGGAACAGATCATGGCACTGCCGCACCGATGCTGGTGCTCGGCAGTGGTATCAAGGGTGGTGTTGTTGGAGATCATCCTAGTCTTACCGATCTGCAAGATGGCGATCTTAAATACAAAATTGATTTCAGGAACGTGTATGCAACCGTCTTAGATCGCTGGCTTGGCGCAGACAGCAAGCAAGTTCTCGGTGATCGATTCGATCAGCTGGACCTGTTCGGGCCAACTAAGTCGTAAAGCCACTTTATCCTAAGTTAGGTACGAAATGGACGTCCGAAATGGAGCGCACTCATCCTGAAGGCTCATAACCACAGGAAGCAAGCCTGGCATGGGAGCATCTCGAATCGGAGCACGCGGGACGCGTGCGCTCCATGAACACGATTGAACTAATGCGTTTCAGCGCTAGCCTTCGGCTTGGTGATAATCTTCCCGGCTACATGAGCATCGGCTTCTTTAGCGATCCGTTTGAGATAACGAGCGTTCGTTTCGTAACCCTTAGGCAGTGAACCAGTTAAATCAATAAGGTGTTTGCGAGCTACACCGCCGCGTGCACTGTCTTCGTACAAGCGCTGCATAACGGGTAGTCCGATACCGTGAAACGTCAGTCCGGATTCGTCACCGACTTCGTTGCGCAGCACCATCAGCCATTCCTTGACACATTCATTGAATAAATAGGGGTCGCGTTCGTCCAGAGTTTTGATTTTGGTCTCCAGCGCCTCTGCGTATGTTTGATGCAGGTCGATGTCGTCGTAATCTCGCTCAAGTGCTTTCTTGCTTTGTTTTATTGCCTGATCGATGTAACCGTGACGAGTTGAGTACTCAGCGCTCATCATCATCGAACTGGCATTGCCCTTCGGCAGTTCAGACCAAGCTTGAATCGATGTAAGTGGCTTATGTTCGCCAGTGATACCAAGCTCTTCGTTGGTGTACTCTTCGGCGAGAGCGGAGAATGAACCGCCACTAATGAATATGAGTAATGAAAGTAGAATGAACCAAGCGCGCATTGTGTTTTTCCCGGGTTAATGGCAAATGTCAATAAGGATAATCGTTTTTCCGACAAAGCTAATTAACGGAATGTCACTTTAGACATATTACGATGAAAAAGTCATCTGCTAGCCGTATTGGCGCCATGCGCAGTAAACTTAGATTGCTGTGCTGAGGTTCACAAATGCTCAAGTTGCTTCCTGGTCTTCATCAGTTCAAGTCCGAGATTCATTCTCAGAACGAAAAGTTTTTTGAGAGATTGGCTTCAGGACAGTCGCCTGACGCAATCTTCATTACGTGCTCCGACTCACGCGTCGTTCCGAATCTGATTACGCAGACAGACCCTGGCTCACTTTTTGTGATTCGAAACGCCGGCAACATAGTGCCTCCTTATGAATCTGATACCCACATTCACGGTGAGGAAGCGACGATCGAATACGCGATCAATCACCTCAATGTGAAAGAGATAATTGTCTGCGGACATTCTGGATGTGGTGCCATGCAGGGACTGCTTGAACCCGATAAATTGGAATTGATGCCCGCCGTCAAGAAATGGCTCAGGCACACAGAGAGAACGCGGGAAATCATCGCGCGCGACTACTGCGAGTTGGATTGGGAATGTTCGATCAGCGCAGCGATTCAAGTCAACGTGCTTGTGCAATTAGAGAATCTGCGCACGCTTCCCTGTATTGCGCGCCGAGTAATGAAGCGCGAAATAGAATTGCATGGATGGGTTTATGACATTGAATCGGGCGAAGTATATATATTCGACCCGATCGATGACGAATTTAAGGCTTCCGTGAAAGTCAGCGATGGCTTTGAATTGAATTCTGGGCGGACCTATTCTAATAAGTAAGCGCTCCGTCGCCTTCGGTCACCTCGGCTCCTCCGCGCTGAGCCGCTCTCTGCGCGCGTACATGCCGCGCTTCGCTCGCTGCTCTGCCGTTTCAAACCAGTAAGCGCTCCCGGCCATCCAAGCGCTATGCGTTTGCTGGCCGCCGTTTATAAGATCCATAGACTAATTCGTATTTATCTCATTCATTTTTGTAGCAAACGGATATATGCTTCTCTAGCTTCAAAGAGGATGTCCATTGGAAAATCCGAGCAAAGCGTTGCCTACGATCGAAAAGAAAGTCGATCATCTCAATACCATTGTGACTTCGGTCGCGGTCCTGGTATTCCTGCCATTGCCGCTCCTGTTAGCTTTTGGAGCCAAGGCGCTTGTGCCTATGGGGGCAGTTGTTTTCGTTGTCGCAATTATCAGATTGATTAACAGCCCAGTGCAACTACAGCGACCGTCGGTCCAGATGGTCGACCCGATTAGCGCTGCTGCTCGCGTTGCTCAGCAAAAACAGAATGAAAATGCTGTAACCGGTTCACCTTCGAAGAGCCCATTGCGTTAAATTACGGTCACGTTCAGTAAATATAGTCTCCCAAAGCTTCGACTAATCGCTTAGATCGGAATAGACTTAGCCTTGGCTGAGCAAATCGGGGCAGTGCAAATTGCATCCTACTCAATCACCTTTGTTGATGGCGATGCACGATCCGATCTTGCATCGTTTCATTTCGTTCTTGGCTGATAAGAAAGCTGAACAAGAAGCCAATCCTGGCAGGCATCTAAGGATTGAGCTTGAGCGCGATCTGATCCTTAGTGTTCGTGAATCGTTTCGGCAAAACATTTTAGACGGAGAGCGCCATCTCCACATTCTCTCTCACCTGCTCTCGTCGATTGTCTTGCAAGGCGAGTGTGAGTTGCACAGCAATGTCATCGGCGTGCTCCCTGGTGACGAAGACAGACCCTTCTTGATTCGAGAACGCATCACGCGCGAGACCTTGTTCTCGGTGATGGACATTGATCTTGGAAATCAGATGTTGGATAACTTCCGGTACAAACGAGGTTTGGATTGGGTGCCCCTGGAATTGTCAGCGAACTTCATCGAGTATCTGCCCATCGGGCGTCACGATACAGGTGTCAACCGTTTGACGAGCCGAGTCAAGGCGGAAGAAGAACTCTGGAACAAGGTAACGGACGAACTTTTCATGATCGATCAGCTGGTCTCTAGTGATAAGCATTTGCGCCATTACAGTAAGTTTGTCAAAGACATTTTTGGTATCAAGATCGTCTGTGATGATGATGCAACTTGCCTGAAAATCCACGAGAAATTGCAAGGCGTTACAGTTGCTGGAAAGGACTGGGAGAAGCTGGACGAACTCACTTTTGTTGCTCTTCCGGCTAACGGACGATCGCCCACAGATCCCCTGCTGGAATTTATCGAAACCAAAAACTATCTCACTTGCGATCCATCGGAACGAAAGAAAACTGGTTGGAGAGCCATAAAAAGCGTTGCAAAATGGCATGACCGGCTGTTTGAGATTCAAGTACAGCCGCTAGGCAACTATTATTTAGAAATTGATCATATGGCTGGACCTTCTCACCGTTCCTTTAAATTGAACAGAGATTCGATGCGCGATGAAGTTGCTCGTCGTATTCCGCTTTACGGATTCTACCGAGATCTGCTGAAGATGCTGTTCATGGAGACTGACGTTTCGTTCGAATGCGAGAATGCTTCGGTAGTGATTCGGTAAGTAACCTCACAATTACGCAAATATTGCGTGGTGTCATATATGGTGATGCTTCGAGAGTGGCTTGGATAGCCAGTTTATATGCTGTGGTGGTGAGCGCAGCTAGGCAGCGCAGTTAAGTCTAACGTCTTAGTAAAGGCAAATATAAGTATATTGTTCAGCCAAGTCCGTTCTGCGTTGGGCGATAGTAGACTGAATATCTGAATCGAATCGAAGGAGACACTCATGGTTACCGCTATTGCGACGAAGGAAAAAGGACTGTTCCAAGTCACCCCAAAAAACGACGAAACTTGGACCTGCTCGCCAGTTGTTTACGGATCTGTTGTGAAGTTCAAATCTATGGTATTGAGCATGTCTGATTTGACTGGTCTATTCAGAGTCTTCCATCTTCCAGCTCCATCATCCGAAATTGTTGAGAACAGCTTCATCGTAGAGTTTGTCGATGATATGCCTCTCGAAAGACTTTCGAAATTTGGCTTCGGTTCATCTGAAACAAGCTACGCAATCTAATCAACTCTGACAGCCAACCGTGTTGGTCAGACGACTTACAAAGGCGCAGGAACACTGCGCCTTTCGTTGTGGTGAGGTTCCCTGGCTCGCTATCAGCCTCAGCTAACTATGTCGGGCGTCTCGAAGCGCATTTTGTTGATGCGACTAGCCAGTCCAGCGATTGTGCCTGACCAGCGATTCAACATCAATTTGCTAATCTGACTCGACGGCTTAGCCGGAGACAACGCTAGGCTAGCCTCGAATTTTTCAACAGCTGCTATCTCTTCCGGCTTGGTTAGTGCACTGAGAACTTCGTCGCGACCAAACTCGGGTGACAGCAAAAACTGATGTATCTTCTCGAGTGCTGGTCGCCCATCTGGCGACAATGCGCAATGAAGCACAAGCGCGGATAGCAGCGCACGCTCCCATTTGTGCCAGAGCTTGTCGTGCTGCACTGGCGGCTGCGTGTGACCCATTATCTTGTCAGAAACCTGTTCAGCTAATTCATAAGTGTTGGCACCACTTATGTCTGTTTCAAGCTCTTTTCTAATCTCACTCATAGTCCACCCGTTTCTGACTCGAATCATTATCTCATGGCGGAATCCATGTTAGCTCGAGAAGGACACAGGCAAGCATTGTTGGGAGTTGCCACTGCGCTTTTGCTTCTTTAAAACTAGTATAAACCCGCCTTGACATCAAATTGCCGCTCGGCTAAAGTCGAGTAGTAGTCGAGTTTCGGCTTATCTCAACCAATTTACCAGTTCAACCTTAACATTCAGTGAGTGTGTTTGCCGCTTTTGCGTTCTTGCGCGAAAGCTCAGACATGCATTCTGGTGTATTTTTGCGAGGACAAAATTATGATCACTAGAGAAAACGACTCTGCTGAGGCTTCACCAGATGATCTGGCGAAGTTGAGAGCTGACGTTCTGCGCAGGCAAAGCACGGGATCAACTGAAGAGAGTGATTGGATTATCATTGGCTGAGTCGAAAATGAGTGGTCACGTCGACGCAAATTCATTGACGTCTGTGATGTATTGGACCATGGTTTTTGGTAATCAGTCAGCTCAAAACCAAGAGGCTCAAGCGAAGATTGCGTTGCCACCGGGTGCCACAGTATCTCGCGTTACACTCTGGATCAACGGCATTCCACAAGAGGCAGCTTTTAATTCAACCGAAAGAGTCACTGAGGCTTATGAATGGATAACCAAACGCAATAGAGATCCTTTGCTAATTACTGAAACTGCCCCTGGCGTCATTAACATGCAAGCTTTTCCTGTTCCGAAATTTGGTGAAATGAAAGTCCGCATTGGTATCACCGCAGCACTCAATGCCAAATCAAAACGTGATTTTAGTTTTACAGCACCACACATAATTTCGTCTAATTTTGGTCTGAGCGACGCTGCAACCGACGTTAAGTTGGAAAGTAATGCGCCCATTACGTCAAACGGTGAGGATTCAAACTCGACAGTAAAAAATGCAACGTACGTCTACACTGCACAGTTGGCACCAGGCAATTCTAAGACTTATCAGTTTACCGCTCATAGAAAAACTGACTTCACGGGATTTTCTGCAAGAGCCACACATTCAAAAGAAGACATGGTGATCTCGGAAAGATTGCAGAACTTCACCGATGATGTGCGCAAACTTGCAGTCGTTATCGACGGCTCTAACGCAATCGGTAGCAAGCGCCAAGAGATTGTGCGCGCTCTGGGTGCCATTCCTAAATCGGTTCAGACAAAAGTCATGGTGGCGGATCATCGCGATGCTGTTGAGACGTTCTCGGTAACCGAAGCGATCAATCGTCTGAACAATATGGAATATGGAGTGCGTGAAAAGGTGCCGAACACACATTCCACTTTCACTAGTTACGACTTTCCTGTAGCTAGCCGGTTGTCTACGATCTGGGCTGCTGACGAAGCTCGCAAATGCGCAGGGCTTGGTGATTCGGAGACAGCTGTGCTTTTGGGCACTGCTTACCGTGTCGTTACTCCTGTAACTGGAGCGGTGGTTTTGGAAATGCAAAGTGATTACCAGTATCAGAATCTGCATCGTAATTTTTACAGTGTAGTTTCCGCTAAAGCTCACGCAGCTCCGGGCACCGTTGACGGTAGTAGTACGGTTGACGCACGACAAATGTCGCCTGTATCGATGGATGACGCGTTGGATGACTGGCCAGGGGAGGTGTCTAAGGGTTCGGCTGCACCTATGGCCAGAGCTTCCCGAGATGCGCGCGCCCCCCTTCTTCAAGGAGCTACAAACGGAACTGTAGGACCCCAGGGTCAGGACGCCTTGGCGATCGAAATCCTGGGAATCTTGTACGGAGGCTTCTGTCTGATTAGCGGCTTCTTTATGAAGAACACCGAACAGCAAATCATAAACAAGCTAATTCTTGGCTCAACCGCTGTGATGATTGGACTTGCTACACCGGGACTGATCAATTGGCTGGTAGCCACAGCCAGGGAACTGAATCTCTTTAGCTAGAGAGCTCGGAGTAATATGATGACGCGGAGGCAAACGTCTTCGCGTCATCTGCTTTTCATTCATCGTTCAGGTTGATTTCTTCTGTGTGCATCTCTTCAAGCACTTTGTTGGTGGCCGCTGCGCCTAGTACCACTGCGCTAGTCAACCAGAACCAGAGCAGTAGCACCATTACGCCACCGAGTGATCCATAGACTCGGTCATACGCTCCAAAATTTTGCACGTACGTCCTGAAGCCCAATGAAATGGCGATGAAAATCGCCGCACCAAAAAGGCTTCCAGGCGTGATCCAAAACATTCGTTGCTTTGATGGTGGACCAATTTGGAAAGTAAGCGCGAAACTGACAAGTGTTGCGATGAATGCCGCAAGAAGGTGTAAAAACGAAAGTAAAAAGGAGGCGAAACCCTCTAGTCCAAGTCTGCTTATCACTTGTGGCCAAGCTACGATTGAGCCTAAGCATCCCAGAATGAATACAGATTGGATCAACGTCATTACCATAGCCAACATCCTGCGTCGCCAATAGCGGCGTTTCTCTTTAACTCCGTAAATGTGGTTTAGGGCGTCCATTACTGCCATGAATAAAGTGGATGCCACCCACAAAGAAATAATCGATCCAATCGATAAAACCGTTACAGGATGAGCTGCACGCATGCGCTGAATTTGCATTTGTACTATGTAATAAGCATCTTCTGGAAACACGTTGCGAAGACTGTTTTGCAGCTCATTGATTGTTTGATGCTCCACCCAGCGCAGTTCAGGTGGCAAGAAAGCAGAAAGGTGATAGAGCTGCACCGATATCGCTAAAAGCACCGCAATCAGAGGCACAAAGGCGAGCATCGCGTAAAAGGCTATGGCAGCACAACGCGTCAATATTTCGTGCTCGATAAATTCTTCAAAAACTGCATGGGCAATTTTGCTGAGTCCATTGCCTCTGAAGCCTAAATTGCTGACCAACCGAGTTGGCAGAGGAAGGAGCATTTTGCCTGTTTATAAATGTGAGAGACTTGAAACCACAAATTGACTCTGTCTGCTATCGAGCCAATTATCGACAACTTCAGACACGTTCGCATCAACCTTTTGATGCTCGATCAGAAGATGGCCTTTGTTCGGTAGCACATTAAGGCTCTTATCTTTAGTCTTCAGGCGTGCCACCAATTTAGGCAAGGCACTCGCCTTGACCACTCGATCCTTCTCGCCTGCCATGATCAGTACTGGCATCGTATCTGGTATCGCTTCAATTTCGTCGATTGCTATTTTGTTGGTCTTTGTCGCCTTGATCAATTCGACCACGCTCATGCTTCTGCAAATATTGTGATCTGCCATACAAGACGCAGTCAGCGCTTTGTCATTAGATAAATAGGGTTCGATGTATGGTTCCAAATTGAAGGGTTTGTTCGGATGAGATAAACCTTTCCAAAAATCAACCGCCCAACGTGCCTTAGGGTGGACGCAAGTTTTCACACAAGGCGCACTGACGATTGTCGCTTGAACCAGTTCAGGGTGCTCTGCAGTCACCTGTAGAGCCAAATTCGCACCCAAGCTCTCCCCGAGACAAATTGCTTTCTCTCCTTGGGATGTGCTGTTCAGGTAAGTCAGGAGTCTGACAATATCGTTCGTGCTTTGCGTAAAGTGAATTTTGTCGTCTCCACCAAATTTTTTACTTTCTTGCTTCCATCTGCCGAAACCGCGCATGTCTGCCGCGTAGACACGGTAACCCTTTTGTGCCAGGTGTTTAGCAAAGTCGTCATAGGCTGCGGCATAGAAGGTCAGACCGTGTATGGCGACGATCGTTCCCTTAGTTGGAACTGATGGATCGGTCCACTCATATACTGGTAAATTGAGTTTATCTGCCACTTCGTTATCGAGGTTGCAGGTCGGGTTGGCAAGTGCCGGCGATACCGCGGCGGTAAGTGTTGCCAACAAGTAGCCTAGCTTTCTTCGAAAGCGCATAACGGATTTCCCTCTCTTGATCTTAGGTCACGACCCCAAATTCATTGGTGGAAGGACTTTACGAACAATATTGTGCCAGTTGACTTATAAGAACTTCGGAAGGTTCCTATTGCTCACTTCACAACGTGTAGTTTAAAGTACTACAAGCCACTGCTCATTAGATATATGCCAACAACCGGCAACAAATAATTCCAGCTCAACAATAGGATATCAGGTGTCATTCCCCTTAAAAACCCGAATCTTTGTCACTGGTGCAACGGGGTTAGTGGGCACCTATCTGGTTGAACAGCTTCTCTTGGCAGGCTGCGACGTGGTCGGATTGGTCAGGCAGTCTGGACAAATTGGCCGCTTATTGGAGTTGCAGGCGAGGTTTTCTAATCTACAAATAATCACTGCTGAATTAACTGAAAAAAATAAAATCGAGGGGGCCATGGCTGGCTCATCAGTTGTCATACATACCGCTGCGTCGATTGCGCCGCTGTCTACTCTCGAGGAATTGAGCGTCGTCAATGTTGAAGGCACAAGATCAATAGCGAGGGCTGCCATCGCCGCTGGTGTTCAGCAGCTGATTCACATAAGTAGTTTGTCTGTGATCATGGGTGAATCACACATCTACGATGCGTCCGAAACCGCGCCCTATATGCAATCTCGCGAGGCCTACGCTAATTCAAAAATCGCCGCAGAACAGCTTGTTTTGCATAGAGATATTTTTTCTCGGATTAAGGTGACGGTACTGCGGCCCGGTTTTATTTACGGTCCGAACGAAAGAGCCTGGATGCCCAGGGTAATCGGGCTTCTAAAAGCCCGCCGAGCTATGTTGGTGGGGCTCGGCGACAAAGATACAAACGTCATCTATGTTGGCAATCTCTGCAAGGCAATACAATCTGCAATTTTGCGTGAAACTGCTTACGGGCAAATTTACAATCTCACAGACGGTCAAAAGATTTCCAAGCGTCAACTGTTCGATACTATCGCCGACGGGCTTGGATTGCCCAGAGTTAGTATCTATATCCCGCAATGGGCAGCTCATTTTTTGGTTGATGGTGCTTGTATCATTGCCCCCCTTTCGCCAGCACCTATAAAAAATTTCCTCTGTCAATATTCCAGACCGGCATTGCGCCTTGCTGCCTATAATCAGGGATTCAACATTAGTAAGGCGGAACGTGAACTGGAGTATATTGACCGCATTCCGTTCGAAGAAGGTATGGCGCGAACTTGTGCTTCTTGGAATTTGGAACGTGCACCACTGATGACAAAGATCAAGAATCAAGTGGTCGCTGAAACGTAGATATCGCCGCTAATCTGAGACTTCTTCGCCATGCATCGCTCTCCACCAGCCAGAGCGATTCCATCTGCCTTCAGCTTTTCCAACCTTCAATTCGACTTGCCGTTGAGCCATTTGGCGTGCTTTTCCATGGCTATCACGAACCGCCAAAGTATCCGGGTGTGTATGTCCAAATAATTTTTCATTGATCGAAAGGGCTTGTTGATACAGCAGAGCTGCTTCAACGTACTTGCCCTGTCTTTCGCAAACCAAAGCTAAATTATTGGCAGCCAGGGCTATGTCAGCGTGTTCGGGACCAAGAACGCTTTCAGAAATTTGCAGAATTTGCTTGCATAGAGGTTCGGCCTTCTCGAACTTTCCGCGCTTCCAATAAACTTCGGCCAGATTTTCTAAAGTTGCGCTCAGTCTCGGATCGTCAAAGCGAAAAGCCTTTGTCTCATCCAGAGCCGCTAACCATAATGCCTGGGCGGAAAACAGATTACCTTCAGCGACAGCTGCCAGACCGGCAGTTTTGTATTTATCCCAGTCAGAGCCGTGCTTCGTTCCTATCTCTAAAACCAGAGCTTCCATCACTTGAGCTTCTTCGAGGCGATTTATCTTCCGCAGTACACGTGCGTACCACTCGGCGACATCGCCGACGTTGGGGTGAAATCTGCCCAGGGCGGCCTCACGAATACTGATTGCGCGCTGCAGGAGGGGTTCAGCTATCTCGTATTGACCCATTACATAGTACAGTCTGGCGATATTTTTCAGATCGGTCGTAATACTGAGGTGACTGGTGCCATAGACAGTCTCCCGAACTCGTAGAGCCTCCAGCAGAAGCGGCTCCATTTCGTCCAGCATTTTATGGCGGCAATAGACGTCTGCCAGTTTCGTCAACGCGTCCGCGAGCGCACCAGTCTGGTTACTTGGCTGCTGGCGCAACTGTTCCACTTGTATCTTTGCCGCTGTGATTGCTTCGTCCGAGACCGCGTTTTTCTCCGGCGGGATGGGCTCCAGAGGAGTGGTGAACGTAGGAATGCGATCGGAGCTGACTTTTAGATTAACAGGATCGTCGGTAAAGTCGGGTGACCTCTTAGCCGCCACTTTTTGCAGGTGAATCCGGATTTGGTCAGCGGCCGGCTGGTCTGCGTATCCTTCAATCAACAGCGCTCGTCTGTAGAGCGGCTCGGCTTTGTCCAGCTCATTTTGTTCTAGATGAACGTTGGCTATGCGCACAAGAACCTTAGCAACCTGGGTGCTGTTGGGTCCGTGCATCCCCTCTTGCAACTTAAGGAGCTTTTCGAGATCACTTAGGTGTTCGGTTCTCAAATTTTAACTGCCAAATAGTAAGCCTATATTCTTTATATCATGGGTTATAGGCACTACAAGGGTTGTTAACGAGCAATTCGCCTTAACTCCTAAAATTGCTTCTTTCTTCTGCACCATATCTGGTGGCTGGCAGTTAGTAATTTCGCTTCTTCGCGACAATTACAAGTTGATATTTGCCGGGATTCTGAATCACTTCTGTAGTGACAATTTCCCAGCCAGACTGTTGGAGATCGTTCAATAGCTTCTCTGCGTCATTGCTAGAGCTGGCGCCCCCAGTATTGATGTCACCAACCACGACTTTCCATAGCATAATCCGATTCCTCGACTGGTCCTTATGGAGATTGAATGAATCGAATTCATTCAATCTTTCACGTCACTATCTTACGTGAATCGAGAAGTCAAGATTAAATCCGAGATTTAAGACTTGGCGGCATCCGCCTGTGGGCTTTTCCGGTTGTTGCCGATTTCAATTACGTAATTCCCCCAATGTACAGGAACAGCGCCGGGATTTATTCTTATAGTGCGCAACGATTTCATTGAAGTGAGTGAACGAAAAGCCCCTGCGGGGTTTGGCTGTTTTCCTGCGCCGTTAGATACAAGAACAAGGAAGGTCAAATGCCTGGCGATAACCCAAATGACGCGAGCCCTGTAGTTCAAAATGACGCAGCAAGACAAGCTTTAGTTCACCAGGCGTTCAATCCGGATAACATCGCTGCTCCATCGAGCACGCTTGCAAGATATGTGGACGTTACCGGCAAAGGGCTAGAACACTTACCTGAGGGCTTGCTCAAGTCTGTCGAGGACAATGTCACACATCCGTGGGAACTGGCCAAAATGATCGGTACTTCGGCTGCTATGGGTGCCGTGCTCAAAACGGTATTGCCGAAAGGTGGACCAGCCGGGTTGATTGCTGGTGTCGCAATCGGCGGCTATTTCTTATACGAGTCCGCTAAACCAATCGGTGACGCTTATTCCAAGGCTGGAACTGCTAAGACTATGGGTGACCTGAACGCCGCCGGAGTTGAACTGGGCGATGCAGGCGGTTCAATCCTGGTCAATTCTGCTGTCAGCATGGGCGGTTATAGACTCGGTGCCGGTGTGGCTAACAAATTTCTGTTGACCGAGCGGATGGATGGCTTTGCTGAAGCCAAGAATAATTTTTGGAACAATATGAACGACAAGATTTCGTCGGTCAAAATACCTGGTCTCACTTCTGCTGCCGGCCTTGCCGCAGAAAGTACACCAGCCGGGCAATTAGGCGCCAAGAGTCTCGGTATTGCTGCTAACTTCACTTTAGAAGGTGATAGAGCTCGTCTTCTTTATACAGATCGTGCCGCTCCCGCTGGTAATTTAGTGGGCGATCTCAGTCCTGCCGAAAACATTAGCGTGACCGTATTAGCGAAGACTAAGGGCACTCCTTTCCTCATGGAACGGTACCTAGACCGCATCTCCAATGGTGCCACGCCATTGACAGACGCACAAATTGAAGCAAAATTCGGCACCGATTCAGTCTCTTCGGATGTTATCCACAAATTTGCTGCCGACCACGGACTTACTGTCGCTGATCAAACCAAAGCTTCGGGACGAATTATCCTCGAGGGATCGCCAGAGCAAATGCAAAGTGCGTTTGGGGCTAATCTGCAGCAATTCGAACAAAATGGCGTTAATTTCCGCGGCAGAACTGGAACGTTGTCGGTTCCTTCCGAAGTGGCGCCGCACATCAAAGGCGTCTTGGGATTAGATAACAGACCGCAGTTCCACACAAATTTCGTCAAGCTTTCCGATTTGCCACCTGAAGTGCAAACAGATTTCCAATCATTTCTTGCCAATGATGCTGCTAAACCACAAGCTGCTGGCGCCAGAGCCCTTAGTGCACAGGAAGTGTTCAAGGCATACAACGCTGATCCTAGATTTGATGGAGAGGGCATGACCACAGGCTTCCTTTCTCTTGGTGGCACCATGCCTGAAGGCTGGAGTGATTATTTGACCTCCAAAGGAATTGATCCAAAAACATTCAAGATAATCAATATCGCTAAGGAAGCACCGACTCCAGATCCAAAAGGAGCAAACGGTGAGAACGCTCTAGACGGTGTTATCCATAAAGAAGCATTGCCCAAGGCCACCACTGTTATGGTTCAGGCTCCAAACGATGATACTGGTATGCCTAACGGTATCGACCGCATCACATTCCCTAAAGCTGGTGAAAATCAAATCACTCATGCCAGCATAAGCTGGGGCATGTATGAACCGGGCTGGACGGATCAGGCGTTAGCTGCGATGGACGATGCTGGTAAGAGAGCCGCTCTTAAGGGAATCACGATTACAGTTGCATCAGGCGATAATGGCGCTGGAGACGGATGGAAAGGCAAGAAAGCAGTCGTTGATCAACCTGCTGGCTTGAAGTACTTCACCGGTGTTGGTGGCACGCAATTGATCTTGAATGCAGACGGAACTTGGGGCTCAGAAAAGACATGGTTTGGTAATGGCGCCACTGGTGGTGGCAGATCGTTGAAGACGCCAGTGCCTGATTATCAAGAAGGTGTGGCCATGCCTGACAATTTGAATAATCCAGGTTTCAAGGGTAAGGGCGTTCCCGATATCGCCGCCAACGGCGATCCTAGAAGTGGATGGCTTACATTCACTGATGATGGTGTTGAAGCGATTGGTGGCACAAGTGCTTCCGCGCCTGCAGATGCTGTAGCTGCCGCGATGATCAGTAAAGCTACAGGCAAACCAACAGGTTTCTGGAATCCAACTCTATACAGATTGGGCAAGTCAAATCCTGAAGTCTATCACGACATCATCGTCGGCAATAACACCGCTGAAGGTGTCAAAGGATACAATGCCGGACCTGGTTGGGATGCAACCACAGGATGGGGATCGATCAACATCGGCAAGATGATCGACGTTCTCAACAAAGAGAATTCGCAACACTTTATTGCTCGCGGAACCAAATCAGCTATCAGTATGATTGGAAATAATCACACTCAAGTTCCTTTTTGGGCAATCCCCTATCAATCAACTGCCACTAGCGATCAACAACGTTAAGAAGAGCTTTATCCGCTCGAAGTCGATTCGTCTCACATATGGAGCGCACCTTGGATGCTCATAAAGTCGCCAGCATCTTCTTGCGCCCATACTCCTTCTCTGTGCAATACAATTCTGGAGTAGCGCTAGTCGGCCGTTCACAGGACTTTTCAGCTTGCATAAAGCACTCACTGTACTAAGCAATGGAGAAACACTGGGCCAAGTAACGGTGCAGCAGCAAACCAATCGAAAGATATTTGGGACCTTTACTCCAGGTCAGGATTATGAAAAATTGAGACCGTTATTCGAAGAAGTTGCACGCTGGAGTCGTCAGCTGAGCGAAGCGGAAGCGCGAGAGGAAAGCGTCGACTACTATGCATGGGATTGCTGGATCGCCGCCGTTGCAAAACTGACAGCGCAGATCAAGATCCCAGCGCTACCACAAGCGATTGAGGAGTTTGCAATCGAGCACACAGGCACGGTAGAAATTACGTTGTCGGGAGATGCCGTGTAATTAGCAGAGTTGTCTGTCACCCTAAAGTTCAGTATTCATCAAAGCATTCGACAGCTGCACCTGCGTCTTGCACTTTGGCGGCCACTGTTTTCTTCTCCAATCTAAAAATTGATTGGGCAAGCTTTGGATTCTTCGCGAACAAAGTATCTATGTTTGACACTACCGGTGCTTCGTCTCCGGGATGGACTATTGGTCTTGTTCGTCCCTTCGCATCCAAACTCTTCGTGCCATCTAGAGCAATAATGTCTTGGGTCAGGTGCCAAACATCTTTATTTGACGCTCCCTTTTCGCCTTCATCATTGCCTGCGTTCAGCAGCCGTTTAGCTACGTGCCACTGCCCTTCACCTTTGTGATAGGTCGATAAGGTGTCCACTTGAGCGAACACATCCTTGTGGTCGTCGACTACTTTTTCTGGATTTGGATTTACTGCGTTCTCTGGATGCGTTTCCACAGGAGGAGAAGCAGCTGCTATCGGTGTTTCCTTGGCAGTTTTGGCTGCGTAAACGGCGACCAGCGAATCATAATCTTCAATCGAGTTTATTTTCACATGATCGAGACCTGCTCTGCGAGCAAGAGCGCGCGCACTGAATCCGGTGAAGTTCTCACCTGTTAGTTCAGGATATTTGCCGTTCAACAAATCGCTAACATAAGCGGCGTTTTCTGGCGTATAGGGACCAGTGCCAGCATTTTCAGTCTTATTGTTCACTTCATAAGCGGTCAGGAATCTACGCATGTCGCCTTCGCTCACCCGCCCATCACATTCACCGTTATGAGATGCATCCAAGACTGCCATCAAGGGTGGTGAACCTTGAAAAAGTGGTGCGGCATCGTCTCGCACGGTTTGGTGGCGATCATCTCTATTTTTTGCGCGGGTCTCCTGCCGATCGTAGGCTCGCAGATCTGCTTTCTCAATCAAATCGTCACTTGCGCCCCGCCAGTTTCTTTTTGCCACTGAGTCGAATTGTGAATGGCCACCGTCATCTTTCAACAGTTGGTTGGCCAGCATGGCATCGAGATCGGCTTTAGTTGAACCACCTCTGTTGGTGTAATCAGCTATTTC
The DNA here is from genome assembly GCA_003153555.1 of Candidatus Melainabacteria bacterium. GTDB lineage: Bacteria > Cyanobacteriota > Vampirovibrionia > Obscuribacterales > Obscuribacteraceae > PALSA-1081. The sequence continues at coordinate 18,044 of PLZS01000039.1, forward strand.
GCTTTTGGAAATTCCGAAATCATCTTTATAAGTATCGATTTTGTCATAGTCGTTTTGCAGCCATCCCACAGCCACTTTTGGCAGTATGCCTGACTGTTCAAGCTGACCTGTGAGAGCCGTCGTTGCAGCAGCACCGTTGTGCTCTTTATATTGTTTGAGTTCGTCGAGCAACATCGTATAAGCATGAGCCTCAGCATTGCGGCCGGGTGTTTCAAGTTGGCTTTGCACTTTCTGAACGATCGCATCCGCTTCTGAATTGGGCATTTGAGAAACTCCTGATGAAGATCTGTTTGCAGTTCTATTTATTCAGCTCGAAACTGAACCTGCGTTCTTTTGAGGGATGCGCAAAGTATGCTTGTCTTAAATAACATTCAGATAACAGATCCGCGAATATCCATTCCGACTCCGGGCATCTCATGTTTCAGTCGGAAGTTCAGAATCCGATTTAACCGAGGCATCAACATTGTTCGGACGCAGCATCTCTCCCAACCAGCCACCAATTGCGCCGATAATAGCTAGACCGAGCGACCATTTGAGAAACACCGGAATCTCTTTGCCGATCAACAGACCCACAAACACACCTAGCAAGCTAAGTCCTATGGCGGATTCTCGCATTGAGATCGATTTCTTTGGTGCGCAAAATGGTGCCAGAAATCCAGTAAAAAACAAACCAATGACCACTCCAGCCCCCAATGTTTCGTTTGAATATTGCATGGGACGCCAAGGCAGTTCTATGCGAGCGATAAGCGCAAGGGCGATTGACACGGATAGTCCCAACAGAAAAATAAATCCAATCCAGCCCCACTGCAACGGTTTTGTAAAATCAGAAAAGCGAATTCGTATGTGGTTGCCTTCGATTTCGCCCATTCGCTTCCGATAGATCAGCCAAAGTACGCTGCTCAGTAACCCGAAAAGTACCAATATCAAAATTGGGGAAGAGCCAATACTGAATGTGAGAGCGTCATACGCACCATGCAGGAAACTCGATAGCGCAAGGCACATAACGATTAGCGCACATGCCGAGTAAGTAAATCGTCTCGTTCTTCCAACTGCGATCGCCCACGGCACGGATAACAGAACGTGCGCTGGAACGGTAGCCAGCATTCTCAGTACAATGGTGCTAGGGTTCATTGATACGAAAAATCCGATATTTTCTGCGAAGGCAAAACCCAGTGCTGCTGCCGCTGCAACTACGATCCTGTCGGATGTTTCTTTAACAGGAATTGATGTGCGCAGAGCAAGTATAGTAGCGATAAATTTGAAAATTTCCTCTATCGGACCAATAACGAGGAAATCGCTGAGCATGAAATTTTGAGTCATGAAAGTCGTGCCGATACTTTCAAGTTTCCATGCAGGCAAGCTGGCGATCGCGCCGTATACAAACGCTCGGGCAAGCGGATCAAGAGGTTGGCGGCTTCCGCCCTTAGCCCAGAACCACCAAAGCCATAGAAGGCTGGGCGCAAGTGCTAGCAGAATTACGTGCACGTCACTCCTGGCAGTAGACCCGAAGGATTTCTGCACTTCTTCGACAAGGCTTTTCGATCAGGTAGTAACAATAAAATCTCAGCTCATGTTTCATGCACGCTGCAATTCATCTTACTCCAACTGCTCAATTCAAATCCCAGATACTCCGCAGACATATTTATATCTATTTTGCCGCCCGTGGCTCTGTATACTTACAGCCATTCCCTTGGAGGTTGCTAAGTATGAGAATGCTGATGGATGTAATAATTCCGCACGAACCATTCAACACAATGACCCGTGAAGGTGTCGTGAGCAGGAAGATCGCCGACATTCTGGAGGCTCTCAAGCCCGAAGCGGCCTATTTCACCGACCAGGATGGCAAGCGCAGCGCGATAATCATCGTGGACCTGCCCGATCCCTCTAAGATTCCGGCGCTGGTCGAGCCTTGGTTCCTCACTTTCAAAGCAGACGTAAAGTTGCGCATTGTGATGACGGCCGAAGATTTGAAAAACGCCGGTCTAGAGTCGCTTGGTAAAAAGTGGGCTGAAACTGGACTTCAGGCTGCATCCCGCGTCTAGCTCACCCTGACTGGTACAGTTTTCGCGGTTATATTGTGCCGTAATACCGTATATGGTGGCGTATGGACTACTTGTCCATGATACCGCTGTGCCGCTAGAAGCGGTTTCGTTAGACTTGTGAGGAGAAGTTCAGCTTGGCCGAACCATGGCGGCGGGTTTATAGTCGAACATTTCAAGTGGAATCGGCTGATCGAAGGCAATATTCGAGTAGGTGCAGGTGACTTTCGTGTCGTAGTCCTTCATGTTGCTTTGAATTTTTACTAGGTCAGCGACCTGCTCAGGCGTAAATTTACCTTTGAACATTTCCAGTTCTCTAGGCGAAATGGTGGTTGGCTGTATGTGCCTCGTGTATTCCAATCGAACTATGTTCATTTTGATTCTGTCGAGCCAGATGTCTTGCTTTTGAGTTTTCCAGCTGCCCCTTAAGTGAATCAATTCGCCGTCTTTGCTGAGCACTTCCTTGACCAGCTCTATCGATGTGAACTCGGCCAGACTGCGCCCTGCAACTAGATCGGGCATGAGCAAGCGTGGAATTGTGTGTGCCGATCCACTGGAAACTCCGGTTGCACCAGCGATGGCAGCGCTCAAATGTTCTTGCTCTTCAGATTTGCCGAGAAAATAAAGGTGCGACTTTTTTCCGTCGCACCACACTGTGTTGCCATCTCCATAGCCGTCTTCCCAGTAAAACCTGAAGTAACTTGGTCTGACAAAAAAGGTCTTGAACGAAATTGATTGCGGAGGCTGCTTGGCTTCATCGGTAGAGGTCGTGATTACTAGTCCTTCGTCTTTGTAGGATTTGCAATTCTTGTACTTGTCCAGCATATGATCGAAAATCGATTTTGCGTCCAAGGGCGTTCCCTCACTGTCTGGCAGGCTAGCTTGATATTCTCGGGGCTCAGTTTAACAGGTATGCTTCTCGCTCACCTTGTTAGGCGGTTGTTGAATGCACTGAAATCGCTTTGTGTTTCTTAGTTTTAGGAAGCAATTTATAGCGCGATTGAGTAAACTTTTGGCAGTTATAAAGGGAGTCCAACATGACTATTCATACCGCAGTTCGAAGAACTTTGAAAGTTCTTGATCCGAATTTTGAGCAAAAGGTCCGAGACAGTTTTAAGCATCAAGGTGTCATGCAGGCTCACGGCGGAGAGCTTGTGCATGTCGGATTGGGCACTGTCGAAGTTCATCTGCCTTTCTCGGACGCTCTTGCCCAGCAGCACGGTTTTTTCCATGGCGGTATAGTTGCGATGGTTGCGGATACGGCATCTGGTTTCGCTACCTACACTGTCCTGAGTCCAGATGAGGAATGTTTGTCAGCGGAGTTCAAGATCAATTTTTTGTATCCTGCAAACGGCACCAAATTGATCGGACGTGGTGGCATTATAAAAGTCGGAAAAACTCTCGTTGTCGCCGAAGCAACCGTATCAGTGGTGCGCGATGGTGAGGAGATTGACTGTGCGTTTATGCTTCATACATTGGCTAGAACCACACATGTTAAAAGCGGCGTCACGAACGACGTTATGCAGAAGTGCTAGCGCTCTGAGTTGCGTCGCCACAAGAGACAATGACGATCAATGCGTCTTTCAATCACCGACACCCATGTCCTTCGATAAATCCTCTAGTTGTCTCCGGCGTGCGTTATCCGAAATGACATCAATTTCGCGCTGTACTTTTTTAAAGCCGTGAGGATACTTGAAGAAGTCGGATGGTATAGATTTTTCTTTGATTTCCGATGTTGAGAGAATGGCATAGTTACCTCGAAAATCAAGGAATGAATTGCTTTGTCCAAATTTTTGCTTGTTCATCCGATCGCCTAGCGGAATGCCGGGAAGAGTTGGTTGATAAAACAATTTCGCTAGAATTTTAGTAGGCTGAATTGCGAATTCTTTCCTTTCAAGAATGAGATAGTAACCCAGTGTATTTGGAGATTCTTTCAGTGAGCGGGCTCGAGGATTCGCCGGAATAATATATTTGGTAGCCTCGAGGCCGGATACTTTTATAGAACCGGCGCGAAACTTTGGCCAGCGCTCATTCACACCGCCACCCTCAGATGGAACATACGAGAATCTGATCTCGTGTTCTAGAAACTTTTCGTATGGCATATCCATCGCTGCATTCATAGATGGATTAAACATCACGACTCGCCAATCAGGTGCTTTCGCTACCAAATATGCGTTGTTGTCATTACAGTCAACCCTGATCGCATCTCGGCTCACATAGGTGAGAACGTGACCTAGGACGGCATTGGTTTGGGTTAATACATATGTAGTCTTCGAATCCTTGGTTGCTGCCTCTGAACTTTGGATAGATAGCGAACTTTGCATAAATTGGCAAGCGATCACTGTGCAAATTGCTGCGATTACAGTTTTCTTGCCTTCATTCATGCGCTATCCCCTTGCATATCTCTCCCTAATACTCCTTTCCCTGTCGGGACGTTTTAAATGTCGAGTGCATCGCGTTTTGTACACCAATGTGATATATAAGGGATTGCTGCTGGGGGCATAATTATGTCGACTCAAACAGTGATTATTTTGGGCGGGGGCTTTGCCGGCGTAAAATGTGCGCGTGCTCTCAGTAAATTGTTTGGCGCCACGCCTCATCGCATTGTTCTATTCAATCGCGAAAATCATATGGTCTTTCACCCTTTGCTTGCGGAAGTGGCAAGTGCGGCAGCTCAACCAAAAGACGTAGCGGCGCCATTGCGACAGCTGCTTAAAGATGCAGAATGTCGTACAGAAGAAGTTTTGAACATTGATCTGGACAAGAAATTTATCGATTACGAATCCCACAATGGACTGCGTAGACAGATGCCTTTCGATCACTTGGTGATTGCCTGTGGCAACGAGGCGAATATGGCTCTTGTTCCCGGTATGGACGAACATGCCTTTGGACTGAAAACCATTGGTGATGCAATTGCACTGCAAGCGCATATCATGGAACAGATGGAGAAAGCTGAAGTTTGTGATGATGATGCATGCAAGCGCTGGTATCTCTCATTTGTCGTTGTCGGTGGCGGATTTAGTGGCGTCGAAGTAGCTGGTGAGATCAATGATTTAGTGCGCCGGAGTTGCAAGTTTTTTAAACACATCAACAAGGATGACATTAGAGTCACGATCGTACATTCGCGCGAATTTTTGCTGCCCGAAGTGAATGCATCACTGCGTGATTCTGCCAAGCAGAGGATGGAGCGTGCTGGAGTGCGCGTTATCCTTCAAGCTCAGGCGGCGCGAGCGACTCGCGAGGGCGTGGTTTTAAGAGATGAAACGCATCTTCCGTCCGGTACGGTGGTGTGCACAATTGGCACCACTCCATCGCCTTTAATTCAGAGAATGAGTGGTGCCAAAATAAATAACCGCCTTGTCACTGAGCATGACATGAGCCTGCCTGGATATCCTAACGTCTGGGCCATTGGTGATTGTGCCGCGATTGTCAACGCACACGATGGAAAGTTAAGTCCACCGGTGGGCCAATTTGCAGAGCGCCAAGGTGCACAAGTCGCGTATAACATTGTTGCGCGCATAAATGCACGTTCGACGCGGCCTTTTTCTTACCAGATGCTTGGGCAACTCTGCTCAATCGGTGGACGGGATGCTGTAGCTGAAATACTTGGTTTGCGCATCTCTGGCTTCGTCGCCTGGTTCTTATGGCGAGGCATTTACTTGATGAAGTTGCCATCAATTCCTCAGCGCATTAAAGTTGGCATCGAATGGTCTTGTGATTTGGTTTTCCCACGCACACTTGCGCATCTCAAGACTGATCGCTCCAAGCGTGTCAGTCGCGCCTACTATGCAGCTTCTGATTGGGTGTTCCATGAAGGCGATCCAGCCACGGATTTTTACATGATTCAGCACGGCGAAGTTGAAGTGGTTAAATGTAAGGAACAAGGACGCGACGATGTCATTGCAGTACTTGGTGCTGGTGACTTTTTCGGCGAAGGAGCACTGCTTGACGGGCACTTTCGTAATGCTTCGGTCAGAGCACGAACGAACGTGGAATTAGTAGTGCTTGGTAGAAGCGTTTTCACTGAACTTTCGAGTGCTCTTACACCATTGAAAGAATCACTCGCTACTGCGATGAAAAGGCGCTCCGGTACTTGGACAAATCTGGAAGATTTGAGAGCTATTCTCGAATCTATTCCTTTGTCGGCAGTGATGAATGCTTTACCTGGTGCGCCACTGTATTTGGACAGCACCGCGGATGAGGCTATTGAGCGTATCAATAAACACGAGCTAGATTTCTGCTCCGTCATAAATCACGAGAAAGTTCTGGTTGGAATCATCACCCGTTCTGACTTGTTGCGCGCTATAGAACTGTCTGCAACGGTGCCAAAAGAGCGACGCCAGTACTTGTTGGTAAAAGACATAATGGTGCCTGATCCGCTCGCTATCACTCTTGATGAGAGCACCCTGCTTGCCTTTGCCACCATGCGTGAACGCGGCATGAAACGTTTACCGATTGTCGAAAGTTCTAAGCACAGGGTTTTGCACGGCTATCTGCGTATCGAAAATATTATGGACCAAGTGGTTCAACGCATGTCCAATATCGAGAGAGAAAAAGTCTCTTCGACTAGTGCTTTAACGAAGGAACTTGATCGTCCAAGTCTCTAGAAAACGGAGCACGCATCCTGCGTGCATCTAGTATATGACTCGATGATTGCCCATGAAATGGAGCGCACGCATCCTGCATGCTTGTAATCCCGGCGCGGCGAAGTGACAGTGATGACTGGAAAGGCTCTACCTTATCGATCTTAAGAAACGGCTTGGGTAAGCGGAAGCATGCCGAACGCTTTCTCAAAGTGGATTTGCAGATCATTCACACTTCTCTTGAGGCGGGTGCTGCAGGCAGTGTGACGGCAAAAGTCGTGCCGTTGTTGACGCTGCTCTCGCACGTAATTTTGCCTCCGTGCAAATTTACAAGGTGGTGGCACAAATATAGCCCTAGTCCAGTGTATGCTACATATTTTTTACCCGGTATGCCCTGCCAGAAGCCTTGGAAAAGCAGCTTTTGGTCCTCTAAGGAAATCACTTTGCCGAATGACTTAACCTCGACGACGAGTGCCTGTTCTGTATTCTTTGCCGAGACCTCCACTTCATTGCAAAGTGTGCCGAATTTGATCGCATTATCGAGCAAGTTTGTGAAAACGTGCTCCAAAGCTGCGTCGTCTCCCAGCACTAAGTGCAGATCCGGCGGCAATTTCGTTTTTATTTCAATTCCGTTAGAACTTATTTGCGACGATAGTTTCTTCAGACATCGACCAATAAGCGCATCGATGCAGGTAGCGGCAAGTTGTAATTCTGACTCGTGTGACTCGTAGCGGTAAATTTCAAGCAATCTTTGGATCAACACTAGTTGTTCACCATTGCTTTTCCGCAGCGCTAGCAGCCTCTCTCTCTGTTCACTGTCTCCTTTCTGATCGTTTAGCATCGCATCTAACAGATTGCGGGAACCTACAAGTGGTACTTGTAGATCATGAGCCAGTGCGGCGCAGAAGTCTTTTATGGCACCCAGCCGAAGTTGAGCCAGCTCGGATTTTCTTCTAGTAATGGCGTAGCGAATAGATCGTACGATGGAATCGCTACTAATTCTTTGCTTGATTAAGTAGTCTTGTGCACCCTTGGCGACAGATTGGATTCCCATTCTTTCATCGTCTCTAGCCGTTAAGATAATAATTGGTGCCGTGCCCGCGACGTCACGGAGCTTTTCCAGCGTCTCCAGTCCAGCACTATCGGGCAGACTTAGATCCAAAAGAATGACGTCGGGAGTGTTCTTACGGAGACTTATTATTGCGTCATCCAAGCTACAAGCTGGGATGAGATGAAACCTAACATCAAGTCTCGGCTGGCTCAAAATTTTGTCGACAAAACGAAAGTAAAAATCGTCGTCCTCAACCATTAAAATGTTGATCGTCTGAGAAATGTTTGACTGACTATTTGCGAGCAGCGTCGGAGCATTATCCTTGGTCATGTTTTTCATATTTTTATTTCCTGCGACTAAGCGCATAATCTTGCTGAGACGCTCATCAATTCTTGCCTCAATTCTATAACTGATTGATGCCGATGCTCAGGGTCTTTGTGGAATGTCTTAAAAATGATTGATTCCAATGAGTACGGTATGTCACTCTCAGGACACACAGATGCGAAGTGTTTTGGCGTGTCTCGTAACTGACATCCAAACGTCTCAAAGGGTGACTGGGTAACGAATACCGGATGTCCAGTAATAGCCTCATACATCACACAACCGAGCGAGTAAATATCAGAACGAAAGTCTAATTTTTGTCCGAGGCACTGTTCAGGGCTCATGTAGAGTGGACTACCAGCTACTTCAAAGCGATCTGTCATCTGTGTATCAACACTTGCCGTAGGAGGAATTATTTTTGACAATCCAAAATCAACGATTTTCACTTCTTCGTCGTGACTAGAATCAACTAACATAATGTTGCTTGGTTTTAAGTCGCAGTGAATTATATTCATGCTATGTGCCATGGCCAGCCCATCACAAACTTTGAGAAACATCTTGAAAAAGCGATTCAAATCTAAACCGCCCTGTCTCATAATTATCTGATCGAGATTCTCTCCGTCTATGTAGTCCATTACAAGAAAAGGCTGCCCCGACTCGGTTATGCCAAAATCGAAAACAGAAATGACATTCGGATGGTTCAACGAACTTGCCGCCTTGGCTTCCTGATGGAACCAGCGAAGAACTCTTCTGTCTATGGCAAGTTCTTCTTTAAGTACTTTTATCGCCACGACTTTGTCCATGTCTAAATGTCGTGCCTTGTAAACAATGCCCATGCCTCCTTCACTTACTGCTGACTCGATGCAATATTTGTCGGCAAAGGTTTTGCTTCCTGTATCTCCACTAGAATTATGCACACGTTTAGCGACCGGCGGATGTTTAACGCCCTGCAGAAATTCATCGATACTTATAGGCGCTTCTGCTTGGGCATATTCGTAGCTTCGCTCGACAAAGCGCATCATATTTATCTCGCGTTCGAAGAGCATAGATTGTTTACTTTTTTCTTGCGCACTCGAAATCGCCGCCCGCGAACCAGAAGATTGGCACATGCGCTGTGCGATGCTCGCTTCGACCCATCGTTCGCCTCCGTCCACTTTCTTGATTGCTCGAGTTAGCTCTTCTACTGAAATATCCTTGCGACAAAATCCGTCCGCACCAGCACCCAATGACGCCAGAATGTCCGCTTCACTGTCATGAGAGGTAAGCATAATCACGCGACATTCTGGGAACGCTTGCTTGATTTGCCAAGTTGCTTCGACTCCATCCATACCTGGCAATCCAATGTCCATCAGCACTACATTGGGGCGAAGTTTGAGCACGTTTCTAATCGCTGACGGTCCATCAAAAGCATCGCCAACGATTCGAAATTCCTTCAGTTGCTCCAGCGATAATTTGAGCCCTGTTCTAACGAGATCGTGATCGTCGACCAGGAGGATAGTAGTTCGCTTTGCTTCTGACATAACTCGTCCTTATAAATGATTTGGACATTGGCATCTCGGGTCAAACTTTAAGTGCTTCATGAGTCAAACTAAAAATTTGCAACTTCCTTCGGTACTACCATTTTGAATGATCGACCTCAATGATTCATCCTCTTTCGGCGTTATACCGTCGGTTATGGGCGGGTGATGTTTTGCAACCACTTGGTACCCGACTGCCGTTCTTTTGAGGGATGCCGGCACCTAGCCATTTCATTCAAAATATAAGCAGTGTCCTGATTGCTTAACCGCATTCAAGCTTCACAAAGGATGGGCCGATGCAATACACGGTATTGATAGTTGACGACGATGCACAGTGGCGCAAGCTACTTGCAAGTCTTCTTCAGGTCAGGGGCTATAAGGTTCTTCAAGCCACCAGTGCATTGTCTGCACAGCTGCTTGTTGAGCAATCGAATCCAGATCTGGCGATTGTGGATCACAGAGTTCCCGACTTTGACGCCATTACTTGGCTCACATGGTTGCGGGAGTCCGATAGCAACATTCCTGTTATTGTTCTTTCCAGTTTTCTATGCGATGCGAAGATGATCAGTACCTTGAATGACCCTCTTGGTGTGTCGGTAGTCTTACAAAAGCCAGTCAAGCCAATTCCCTTCGTCACTTTAATCGATAAAGTGATACGGAAATCGACTCTGACCACTGATCAGTTCGACCAGCCTCAGTATAAAGATGCCGTTGATACCTTTCTATATTCAATTAAGAAGACAAAGGACAGTGGTATCTTCAGTAGATCCTCGATCGTGCCACGAATACATTATCCCTACACAACCAAAACATCTGGCATTGCACAGAGAGCTGATAACCCAGATAGTCAGCCAAAAATCGAAGATGATTTTCAGGTCGACCTTGCAGAACTTAAACAAGAATTTGTTCAATCTGTAGCTGAACGCCTTGCTCAATTACAAACTTTGGTGCCGATCGCCGCGAGTGGTTCGGCAGAAGCGCTTAAAGAGATAAGGGTCGAGAGTCATAGAATGAGAGGTTCAGCTGGAGCATTCGGGATGCCGAAGCTGGGCAATTTGATGGGAGATATAGAGGATTCTCTTGCGGCGAGCACTGAAGAATTGACAGGTGACACTTGCACGTGGCGCCAAGTCAATTTCTATATTGCAAAGGCTGTGACCATTCTCGGACAAGAGAAATTCGAAAAGTCGAAACATATTTCGACTGATTATAGCTTTAGTCGCTGATGCATCTGACTCGGGACTGTTGATCTGTAGCTTTGTTTGATTTAGGGAACCCGTCAGCTATACGAATAGAGGTGTAAGGAATGCGTTTAGAACAAGTTTTGCTGATCGACGACGATCCATCCATAAGAAAGATCGCGGAGATCTCTCTCTCTAGAGTGGGGAAGTGGCGCGTCTTTTTGGCCGACTCTGGATTGCAGGCACTAGATGTAGTGTCACGAGAGCAGCCTGATGTAATCTTGCTTGACGTCATGATGCCAGGTATGGATGGACCCACAACCTTGAAGTACTTGAGAGAAAAACCCTCTTTATCCAACACTCCGATCATATTTATGACCGCCAAGGTACAAAAGCATGAAATTGACACCTATTGTCAAATGGGCGCGGCCGGAGTGATTTCGAAGCCCTTTGATCCAATGCTGTTGCCGGCAGAAGTGGAAAGAATTGTTGGCAAACTCGAACTGGTGGCTTCGAACTGACGATAGTCGCGTGCATCAATGAAAGGGCGAAGAGTTCGAGTTATACGGCGGTGTTTGGCTGCTCTCTTTTTAGTTGCACGCAAGTGGCGAATAAAATACAAACTGCTAGAACATACAAGTAATGACAAATTTAGTCACACAACTCAGTAATCCACTTAAAGCTCGCTCAGAAGAACTTTTCAAAGAGCATTTGCAGTCGTTGTACAAACGCACCGATCGTCTTTTCGCAGTCCTACTCATCTGTCAGTGGTTGGCTGGGATTGTAATCGCGCTGGTTGTCTCGCCGCTAACGTGGACCGGAACCCATTCTGAGATACACATCCATGTCTGGGCTGCAATTTTTTTTGGTGGAGCGATCACGATTTGGCCGATTTATCTAGCTTGGAAAAGGCCGGGTCAGATCATTACCCGTCATATAATCGCGATCAGTCAAATGCTTTTTTCCGCTTTGTTCATTCAGTTGACCGGTGGCCGAATCGAAACTCACTTCCACATTTTCGGTTCACTGGCGTTTCTTGCTGTTTATAGTGATTGGCGTGTCCTCATAACTGCTTCGGTTGTAGTGATTCTCGATCACGTCTTGCGAGGCATATTCTGGCCAGTGTCTATTTATGGAGTCTTCGAAATTGAGCCAAAGCGCTGGATTGAGCATGCCTGGTGGGTGGTGTTCGAGGACCTTTTCTTGATAAAAGCTTGCTTGAACAACGTTCGTGAAGTACTAAGCGTGTCGCAACGGCAAGCAGAGGTCGAACAGACGCGAAGTAGAGTCGAGGAGATTGTTAGAGAACGAACCCTCGAACTTCACATAAGCCAACGTAGGTTGTCGACTCAGTATGCGATTAGTACAGTTCTGGCTGATTCTGATTCGCTTGCCGATGCCGCTCCCAAAATACTTCACGCTATCGCTAATAATATGGTCAAGGACATCGGCGGGGGTATCGTATATGGTGAGATTTGGCAGCCTGACCAAACCGATATGCTGAAATGCGTTTGCCAAATTCAGTTGGCAAACGGTCATACGGTCGAGCCTTTTTGCGCCATGAAAGATTTGCAGTACTCTCCTGGCGTTGGCTTGTCTGGACAAGTTGTAAGCGCACAGAAAGCTATTCAAATGATTGATATCGCTCAATCTACCAATTTTTCGCGCCGAGATAGCGCACTGAAGGCAGGTTTGAAGTCCGCCTTCTGTTTTCCCGTTATGGCGGAAAGTGAAATAAAAGCCGTGATCACTTTTATTAGCGAATCACAGAACGAGTTACGAAGCGACGAATTTTCTATGCTTGAGTCGTTGGGTCAACAAATCGGTCAGTTTATCGTGAGCAAACAGACTGAAGTTGAAAATATTCAACTTGCTAACATCGTGCAGTCTTCTAACGACGCTATCATCGGTCGAAGTCGAGACGGCACCATCACCAGTTGGAATCGCGGCGCTGAACGTCTGTTCGGTTATACGTCGGAGGAAGCAAAGGGAAATAGCTTGGTGATGTTGATGCCAGCCGATAGACTGAAAGAACTCGAAGATTTCGGTGTGGAATCGATCGAAAACTTTGAAACTGTACGAGTAGCCAAAGATCTACAAAGAAAGGACGTATCCATTACCAGTTCGCCCATACTCGATTCTAGTAATGTAGTTGTAGGCACCTCCCTAATTCTACGTGACATTACTCAACGCAAGGAATCAGAAAGGAGAGTTAGCGAGTTTTATTCTACGGTGTCGCATGAATTGCGCTCACCGCTAACCTCGATCCGTGGTGCACTGGGCTTAATAGAAGGTGGAGTTATAGAGGCGGGCACAGCCGAGGCAATGGATCTAGTCCAAGTTGCCAGAGAAAGTTCAGACCGGCTAATTCGCCTAGTCAATGAAATTCTCGATCTCAAAAAGATTGAAGCTGGCAAGTTTGAGTTAGCAATGGAAAGTCTTGACCCGGAGCGATTGGTCAAAGATGCGCTCGAAACATTGACGGGTATGTCCGCGCAAGCTGGTATTGAGCTTGAGTCGAGAACCTTCGCAAACGATCCATTTATTGGTGACCGAGATCGCTGCACGCAAGTACTGATCAACTTAGTCGGCAACGCAATTAAATTTTCGCCCACAGGCAGTCGTATTGTTGTCACCAGCGGAAAGGCACAAGCCGGAATGCTACGTTTTTCAGTTTCCGATACTGGCCCTGGCATTCCCGAGGAGCAGTTGCATAAATTGTTCAACAAGTTTCAACAGCTTGATTCTTCCGACACCCGAGCCAAGGGTGGCACAGGGCTCGGACTGGCTATTTCTAAAGCGATTGTCGAAGAACACGGCGGTAATATCGGTGTGGATACCACTGTTGGAGTTGGCACCACGTTTTGGTTTGAACTTCCAGAGCAAGCTGTGGCCGATGAACAGCTGAATGCGATACCAGAAGTAATAATTCTTGATCTGACTCTCCCAGACGGTGACGGACTGAAGTTGCTGGAAGAATTGAGGAGCGATCCAGCTACGCGTAGCATTCCTGTAGTTGTGATCACCGGCCGTGGTGCACGCGAAGGGTGTTCTTACAGTCCCATGATCTTTGATTGGTTGCTGAATGATCGGCATGAACTTTCTATTGGGGTCAATAAATACCTTACTGAGAAAAACATCTCTGATTCTGAATTTCAAAGTATCGTACAAGAGCTTATCGGACAAGTGCGATCGCCAAAAGTGCAAGTCACTAGATTGGAAGCTCTAGTCTAGTTTGAAGTTCAAACTAACCCTTGTCGAACAGCTCTCACTGCCGCTTGTGTGCGATCAGACACAGCGAGTTTTTCCATGATGTGTCGCATGTGCGACTTGATTGTCTCTAGGCTTAAAAAAAGGTGAGAGGCCATTTCCTGATTGTTCAGCCCGTCGACAAGCAGTTTGAGCACTTCAAGCTCTCTCTCTGTGAGCTTCGCCATGTCATTTGCCGAACCATCTTTTTTAGCAGACGACGACGCACCAGTGGTAGAGGCCCTCAAGACCCGATTGGCAATTGCTGGGTCAAGCCACGCCCCCCCGTCTGCGACTGTTTTGATGGCGGCTAACAACTGTTCTCCTGTGGCAGTTTTGAGGCAGTATCCATCCGCACCCGCACCGAGCGCTCCGAAAACGTCTTCGTCGCGATCGTGCGTGGTCATAATCACGACCCTTGTCTCCGGCAAATCTTTTCGAATCAATTCGGTTGCATCCACTCCATTCATAACAGGCATGCTCAGGTCCATAATCACCACATCAGGCTTAATTGACAGACATTGGCGATGGGCATCTTGGCCGTTGTTTGCGGAGCCGACCACTTCTACTGCCGGCATGCGCGATAGCATTGTCATCAAGCCGATGCGCGCGATTTCTTGATCCTCGGCAATAAAAACTTTTATTGGAGATGGTTCATTCATGCAGTTTGCCTCTCACTAATCGGTCGCATTTCCTACTATTACTAAGTAAATTAGGTGGACTTGTGGCGTATTCCCACTCTAGCAAAGCTGCCGGAAGAGTGACGCTTGTTATCTGCTTACCAGGTTACCTTGAAGCTTATGCTTTTCCAACCACTCTTTGGCTCCATCAGAAAGCAAATCTCTATGCATGCGCCACGGATCTTTGAAAAATTCAACTGCAACTTTTCCATCTAACATATGAGTCAGAAGCAAATCAATGGCTTGCTCTTCATCAGTCGTACCAGCACTTTCCGCAACAATAATTTGATCACCTTCTTGAGCTTGATTTAAAAGCTTCGAGAAGTACTGAAATGACAGTAAGCGTTGCCTCGGCATGTGACTAGTCAAAATAATAACGTGAAGTTTGTTCCATTCTTCAGGCGTCATTTCTTTGTGCCACTTAGCCATGGCTTCGTCCATAGTTGTGATCTGAGAACCAGCAGCCTCGTAGGCATTTTCCAGGTCTGGAACAGTGCATGTGCGCACATATGTTTGGAGATCCGCGTGCGAGACTCGCTTTTCACTGATTACTTTGTTGAGAAACGCAAGTGTTTTTTTGATTAGCTCTTGCTGCCTAGACTCGTCTCCAGGTTCCAATCCCTGATTTTTTTGAAGTTCGGTCGCCGCCTTCTCGATACCGGCTTTGTATTCTTTCAACCGTTCGATCTTTTCCGCACTCAAGTTCTCATCAGTGTGATTTGTGAGCAAGATAAAGGAACCGAGAGTGATATGCGAGACTTGCTTAAGCCCAGTGTAATGGGGTCTTATGAAAGGAACAGTGGTTTTATCCTTTCCTTTGAGCAAAGAAATTGAAGCATTTGTGCAAATAACTATCGGTCCAAGTTTTTGCCGAATTTCATCTTTGGCATGCGCGTAATTCTTGTGAAGCTGCTCATTGACGTCGTTGAACGCCAGCGGCTTTTCGGTCTGCGCGGAGGGTGCCCAAGTCTCACAGTGTGCAGGAACTGCGTATAACAGGGAAGATAACAACGTTGCAATCAACGAGCTCGATGTTTTAAGCGAATTCAATTTTGTTTCTCCAGATTCAATGAGCACCAAGTATCTCATGAATACCCAATTGTTGAATTTGTTCAATGGCATTTATGGTTCTTGTTCGATGTTGTCAACTGCTGGTGTTGGGATTGTTCGACAGCAAGACTTTCCTATGTAAGAACCACTTTTGCTGATAAATTTCCTTCGTTTGTGGATCTTCCTGGTCAGAGAAAAAATTGAAAAATGCTGTTTGTGGAATATTCTTATGGCAATGCCTTTTGGAAGGACCATGGACCGATCTGATTCCAACGAAGTTTTAGAACCGGCTCTCGATTCTGCTGAGATCATCGAGACTGCAGTCTGCCCCACATGTGGTGTCAGACTGCCAGCTGACATGTCGATTTGTCCAAACGATAAAACCGTTCTGCTAAAAGGAGCTCCACTGGGAAATAAGCTTACAGAGCAGTATGAAATATTGGGAGAAATCGGCTCCGGCGGCATGGGACTGATCTATAAGGCACGCCATATGGGATTGGCTCAACTCGTGGCAATTAAGATGCTGCAACTGAACCGTTTGGATACCGTAGGCATCGAACGATTTGCTCAAGAGGCTAAAGCGGTTAATCTTTTAGATCACCCTGGAATTGTTCACATTCGCGATTATGGTTTAACTGAATTCAACCAGCCCTATATGGTTTTGGATTATATCGAGGCCAGCACTCTGGAGGAAACAATCGCGTTCCAGGGTGCGCTTAGTGTGCATTCTAGTCTCGATATCTTTACGCAGATCGCTGATGCCATCGAGCATGCTCATGGTCGCGGAATTCTTCACCGCGATCTGAAACCTAGCAACATCATGTTAGTCAAAGTGGATGGACAAGGTGCGAAAGTAAAAATAGTTGATTTTGGCATCGCCAAAATTATCGACAACAATGATCCGCTCCAAGCCAAACTGACCAAAACTGGTGAGGTGTTTGGTAGCCCGCTCTATATGAGTCCTGAACAAGCTTTAGGAAGCAAAGTCGACCAGCGCTCCGATATTTACTCGCTTGGCTGCGTCATGTTCGAAACACTCACCGGAGTGCCACCATTTTCGGGTGAGAGCGCAATCCAAATTATTTCCAAACAGATGAACACCGAAGCACCAACTCTAAAGGAGGGATCGTTAGGAAATGTCTTTCCTGCAAATGTAGAAGAGATTGTCAGAAAGGCGCTTCGCAAGAATCCCAACGAGCGATTTCAGTCTATGCAAGAGCTTAAGGAGGCGTTGCTGATCGCTCGCTCAAATGACAAGAAGTCGATCGAAAAGTTGAGCGATGAGCAGATTGCCGTAGCGAAGAAAATTAGAGTGCAAGCCTTACTGTTGAAAGCGGCTCTGCTTGCTCTATTTGGCATAATCTGCTTGATCGCATTTTTCAGCTGGCAACAACTCCACGCCGGCACATCAATCGGTCGATCGCCTGAACCGCTAAGCATCTCAGATATTGACGCAATGCAATCAATACAAAAAGCTGGTGCGTTAGGTAAAAGTGAAGTCATTCTGATAGGAAATATCACAGATGCCGCCCTTGATGCGTTTGACTCGTGCTCCAAAACCAGCGTCGTTGTGCTAAAGGAAACACTGATAAAAGGACCCGGGCTAGCCCACTTGATTCACCTGCCCATAACCTCTTTGGATTTGCTCGATTCTGATGTTACAGACAGAGGTTTAAAGGAGGTCGCACACATGGCCCTCTTGAAAGATCTCAATCTTGAGAATACGAAGGTCACCGATCAGGGATTGAGCAATTTGAGTTCGTTGAAAAATCTCACCGATCTTCATCTTGATGACGACAAAGTGACGGCCAAAGGTCTGCACTATCTCGTCTCTTTACCTGTTTTGAAGGACTTGACGCTAAATAGAGTTGATTGCGATTGGAGTGCGGCATTTGCTGAATTAGCTCAATTCCCATCGCTGCAAGTTCTGAGCCTGAAAAATACCCGGGTTTCTAATGACGACTTAACCGCCCTGAAAAACCTCAAAAAACTGAATACTTTGGATATGGATTTTACAGAAATCACCGACGAGGGAATTTCCAACCTCTCCAGTCAGCCGACGTTGCTAGTACTTGGATTGCAGGGTTGCAAACACTTTAACGGTACTGATTTTAAGATTTTCGGGAAGCTGAAGTTAAACTATCTCGATCTGAAAAATTTGCTGATCGATGAAAGTGCCCTGCAAAACCTTGAACAAACCTCGATTCAAGGACTCGGTCTCAGTGAAACAAAAATCACAGATGGTGCCCTTGCAATTCTATCTCGCAACCGAAAGCTCAACTGGCTTGTTGTTCGGGGTTGCCCCAACCTCACAAAGCAAGCAATATTGTCTTTTAAGAAGAAGCGTCCCGATTGCAGACTCGATTACTGAATTTGGTTTTGCAACCGGGAGGACAATTCAATTAATCATTTGATCAACAATTTGAGCTACAAATCTAATCAATCTGACGTTTAAGTGTGGAATTATGATCGAGAGTGTGGAGGACAGAATGAAGAGGGGAATCCAACCGCGCTGCGGACCCAAATTATGTCTCCTTGTATTAGTGTCTCTGCTCCTAGTGTCAGTCAGCGCTGCTATCGCTTCGCCAAAAGGACGAGACGTCAGACTGGTATATTCGCGCATCTGGGGCGGGCCGATGGCTGTGTCTATCCACAATGAGATGGCAAATGTATCTGGTTCGGTGGGCTCAGAGTGGCGCCTAATAAGTTCGCCTGAAGAAAAGATCACCATATTCAGCAAGGATACTATGAAATACATGGTGGCAACCCCGCGTCAGATTGTCGGTTGGTTGACGGGTGTCGGAGGCAAGTTGCCGGTACGCTGGGCATCCTGGAAAAAGACCAACACAACTAAATTCATGAAGATGAACGTAACTTGTTGGAGTCGCACCGGAATACGCTCCGCATCGCAATCGGCGCCAAGTGATTTAGCCGAAGTTTGGGTGACAAACGACTACTTGTTCCAAGAGAGTATGCGCAAAGTTGTCTGCGGGCTC
This sequence comes from Candidatus Melainabacteria bacterium, assembly GCA_003153555.1. Taxonomy (GTDB): domain Bacteria; phylum Cyanobacteriota; class Vampirovibrionia; order Obscuribacterales; family Obscuribacteraceae; genus PALSA-1081. The sequence goes on from PLZS01000039.1 coordinate 36,711, forward strand.
CTGAAATGCGATCTGCCTTCTTCTGGTTTGCCTGTGAAGTACGTTCTCACAGAGGGGCTAGACACTGGTTCCAGAAAGTCAATGGAAATGTCGAAGGTGGTGCGAATCGAATCAGCGCCAATCAGTAGTTCCGATTTTGTTTTGCCTCCGGGACTTGTAAAGGTTCATGACTTTTTTCAAGTAGTGGCTACACCGGATGCAACTGAGATTTTTTTTCAAGTGAGAGATCCAACGCGAGTCGGAAAATAAGCTTGAATGTCATCGCGCAGAGAAACCGCATATGGTGCATTAGTGTAGGTCGTCCCAGATACTTCTAGCGTTTTAAAACTTTAGTCGAAATTCTAGGGACACATGTTTGCCGCCTGGAGCTTTGCCAATCGGAATTACCGCTGCGCGATTTCTGTTGTCGTCGGATACTTTGACACCGAACTGACGCTTGCCACCATCATCTGAAAACAGTTTGACGACTCCATTTTCGTAGATATCGTGCAACGTCCTAGTCCGCCAAACTAACGGATCCTTCAACGCATAGCTGCTGGCCAACGGGTCCATATTGGAATCAGACGGGGGTAAATTAATTCGTGGATGAATTGGCGTTGGCATTCCAAGATCCGCAACTGAGACTGTCGAGGAAGGCTGTTTAACTTCCAGCTGAGGCGAATGAGACCCGGATAAGTCAACGAGATTGAAGCCTGCAAGATTCCCCACACCAATGGCTGTCTTCGTTTCATCGGGTTTAGTCAGGACGTCTGCCATTGTTTCTCTCAGTTTTAGCTACGCCGGATTAGCGGCATTAGTGTTGGAGGGAGCGTGTCAGGAGGGGAACACTAATGTACCCTCGCTCTCAGTGATCGTCATTGGGGAAACTACGGCGCTCGTGGGGACGACCCTGTGGAGCGAACGCCGTCTGTGCATCTGAAGATTCCTTTGACTTGCTTGACCATGACTGCCCGGAGCTAGAGAAGTTTCCTCTCGCTGCCAGTCATGTCTAGCAAACCTGACACCGCTTCAACCCAGATAGAACCGTGCTAGAGTTGCTCGATCAACCTTTAGCCGCAAACTTACAGACTCTTTTGAAAAGAGTTGATTTAACTCGGGAGCATCATCCCCTCCCAGCGCCGACAAACAATGCATCAGTTTTTCCCGCGAATAAAACGCTACTGGTCTTGTTGTTATTCCATCTTCTCTATTTACAAAGTAAATGTCGCTTGTGCCAACTCGCTCCCACCAAATTTTCAATGTGGCTACGATCAACTCGGGCACTGGCATTGCAGCCGAGTTTTGGCTGCGACGTACCCAGAAGTTAGCGTCGTAGTTTGGTGAAAATGTTTGCAACAGCTCAGTCATCCGTTCAACTTTTCTTCTCAAAAAATTGTCGTTTTGAGCAAATTGCTGAACAGCGGAGTTGTGCACGATCATGTGCGCGTAGAGTTCAGCTTTGTCCTCCCAAACTGCGCTCATGGCATAATTAGTCATGAAGCCTACTCGAGTAACAGCCGCGCCGTGTTTATTTTTGTAAGCTTCAGAGTAAGCGAAGCCAGGCTCGTTCAAGGTTAGCCAGTGCGGATCTTGATACTGATGATGATCGTCGTGATAATCAATGCAATGGAACAGCTCATGGTGAAATCCACGGCGGCTGTAGTTCAAATCGCCAAGTTGATCTAGCGAAAGATACATGACGTTGCCTTTGGCACTGAATGCACCACCAGCCTTGGATTTGTTTATGTGCAGAGCGGACCCGAAAACGATGCGCCGCAACTGACTTTTCTTGAGAGTACTTTGGGGATAAACAGAAAGTTCGGAGGTCAGCAATAGGCATGCCTTCTCGAAGAATTCAGCCCTCATTTTCGCATGAGCAATAGTTTCATCAACACTTTGTTCAGTCGACGCCACCTCGATGCCATATCGCGCTGCGATTGTTTGAAGTGCATCCAGCGCATCGGCAGGTCGTCCGAATAGATGAGCAAACCATTTCGTTAAGCCAATCCGTCCACGCGCCATGCGCTCTATCGCTCCGAGGTGCTGTAGCAGTATAGCTGCCGCGTCGACCGAATCTCTTCGTCAATCTGAATTGAATTAATGCGCGTTTTGTATTTTGGCTACTATACATGCGGACAAACTTCGTTTAGTGTGATATTGCCCAGAATAATTCAATGTCTTGCCAAAAAGTATCGGCTGGACACAGAGCACAGCGCAGCCGTTAAAAGCTGCCTGATTCCAACTTGCTTAAATGTGATTGATTACCAAACTTTCGGAATAACAAAGATGAAAATGATTCTCGCTGTTGCATTGTTTTTCTCAGTCTCTTTCTTGATTTGCACACCCATGTCCTCGGCGCAAGTTCGCAACGGATTACCACCAACGCAGATGGATAGTTTCGTTCGGCAAGCAGCAGGCAATGCTGAAAATATTTATGGTGATGAAGGTCATGAAGGTCCGCCACCGTTTATGTATTTCGAATATGAAAACAGAATCAACAGTGGCATTTACGACGTACGAGATAAAGGCTTGACCACAGGCCACGGAAGCTACATGCCATCGGCTTGGGGCAGAGATGAGTTTCTCGGTGCTGAGTGGAGTCAATCCGGCGCCAACGGCGGCAATCCGCGGCTCGGAGGGCTGGGAACCCAGCAAGATCAAAACGGCAATCCGCAAAATGGCGCATCCACTCCTGCAACTGTGCCTTATCAAATTGGTTCAGGTTGGAATGTCGTTAGGGATTCGCGCGGAAACGTATTGGGTTATATGGCTCCTGGCGAAACGTACCAGCAATTCTTTTCTGGCCAATCCGGTCATTTGTTGGCTGGCTTCCAAGATGAGACTCCGGCGCTTCTTTCGCAAGCGGAGAATACTGGCACCGGATCTTTCTCAGTGACTCCAGTTTCAGCTCAGGCTGTGGCGCAAAACAATGCTGCCATCCAAGCTGCGCTTGCCCAAGCTGCAGCCCAAGCGCAGGAGGCAGCCGCAGAAGCTCAATCAATCGCGCAAGCCGATCAACAAGGACTAGCTGCCACCCAACAAACTGCCCCGGCGCCGCCGCAGCAAACAGATCCTCAGCCAGCCCAGACTTCCGGTCCGTAAAAATCCATAGGACAATCACCGAACGGCATAGCACCAGATGCCGTTCGTACAGACTAGACCAGTATTTTGTCCAAAGTTATGGGCAGATCGCGCACTCGTTTGCCGGTGGCGTGATACACAGCGTTGGCAATGGCAGCAGCCACACCAGTAATACCTAGCTCTCCGATACCTTTGACACCAATTGAATTTACGTGGGGATCTTGTTCATCAACGAAGAAGACATCCAGATTGGCAACGTCTGAGTTAACTGGGATATGATATTCAGCGAAGTCGGCGTTGATAATTCTGCCCAGGTTATGGTCGATCAGCGTTTGCTCCATCAGCGCCATACCGATACCGAAAGTGATACCACCAATCATCTGACTCCTGGCCGTTCTGGCATTGAGAATGCGCCCGGCGCCATAGGTACCGCCAAACCGGCTAACTTGAATCACGCCGAGATCAGGGTCGATCTTGACCTCGGCAAACTGCGCTCCAAAGGTGCTCATCGAATAATTCTTAGCTTCGTCGCCAAACTTGGTCTGCACCGTTGCTTGTAGCTTGCCGGTGGCAGTGCGTGAAAGCAGAGATTGATATGACTCAGATTTACCGGCGCTGCCCTTTATCCGCAGTTCACCATTTACAGCCACGATATCGTCAATCTTGGCACCACTGAGAGGCGATTGTCGATCTACGACAGCTGTAGCTATCAGTTTATCGAGCGCAGCGGTACAGGCTTGCGCGACAGCGTTGCCAACGCTTCCTGCTGTTGTCGACCCACCAGCCAACGGAGCTTCAGGCAGATTGGTATCTCCAAGCTCAAACGTGACACGCTCCATCGGCAGGGACAATTTCTCTGCTGCAATCTGCGTCATGATCGTGTATGTGCCTGTGCCGATATCATGGCAACCGCTCTGAACAAGTGCTGTGCCGTCGGCGCGAAGCTCAACGCGAGCTGAGGCAAGATTGCGCCAACAACTGTGAAGTGCTGTCGCCATTCCCCAACCGACGAGCAACTTTCCATCACGCATTGACCTTGGCGCGTGATTTCGCTTACTCCATCCAAATCGTTCAGCTCCGATTCGATAGCATTCGCGCAAAGAATTACTAGACCATGGCAATCCTGTCTCAGAGTCAACTTGAGCATAATTTCGCAAGCGCAGCTCAAGTGGATCAACTGTGAGCGCATAGGCAAGCTCGTCAAGAGCCGATTCTAAAGCGAAACTGCCAGGGGCATGTCCGGGCGCTCGCATCCAGGTCGGCTGTCCGATATCGAGCGAAACGATCATCTGGTTGGTGTGCACGTTTGGGCATGCGTACAGCATCTTCGAAGCCTCTGTGACAGATTCTACGAACTGATGAAACGCACTTTCGTTAATGCCCTCATGGCGCAGAGCGACCAGATCGCCAGCGCGGTTAGCGCCCAGCACGATGTGTTGGTTGGTCGCTGGTCTGAAGCCGACCGGACCGTACATTTGTTGACGATCGAGAACGACCTTCACCGGCCGCCCTAGCTTGCGCGCCGCCATGGCCGTAAGAGGAGCATGCGACCAAAGTGCGAGCTTGCAACCAAATCCGCCACCAAGATAATGAGAAATCACCCGCACCGTATCCGGTGCCACACCAAGAATTTCGGCAATCTTCCTTCTAGACTGAAAAACGCCTTGAGTCGTTTCGTACAGAGTGAGAGCGCCACCGTTCCATTGTGCCACAGTGGCAAACGGTTCCAGTGGATTATGACTTTCGGTGGGTGTGCTGTAGATCTGGTCTACCTTGACTGCGGCACCTTTCAACGCTTGATCCACATCTCCACGCTTATATTCGACATGATCGGCTGGCACTTCAGCGCTCTTTAGTCGCCTAGCAAAATTCGTTTCAAACGGCGCCGTTTGATAGTTGAACTTCAACAGTGATGCGGAATGCTGAGCCGACTCTAATGACTCGGCCACAACCAAACCGATCACTTGTCCGGCATAATTGACGGCGTCATTTTGTAATAGCGAAAGGCTCTTCGCTGCCTCTTTTTGCGCGCTGGTCGTAAGCTTCAGTGGAGGGTTCTTGCAGGTGAATATGGCGATCACGCCAGGAACTTTCTCAGCAGCAGACGTGTCGACGGACTGGATTTTTCCCTTTGGGATAGTGCTTTGGGCAACAACGCCGTAGGCAAGGCCTTGGGGGCGAAACTCAGCTGCATATCTGGCGGCACCAGTTACTTTTGCCACTCCGTCAACTCGGTCAACAGGCTGTCCGATTAGTCCGCTGTGTGCTTTGCCGTTACTGCTCATGTCACACCTAAGGCAGCGATTTCCAAAGCGCGAACGATGCTGCGCTTTGCCAGCTCAACCTTAAACTTGTTATGCTTGTGCGGCATGGCGCCGGCAACGGCAGCCGCTGCCGCTTGCGCAAAGGCAGCAGCACTAACCGGCTTGCCAATTAGTATCTTCTCGCTATCCTGACAGCGCCAGGGCTTGGTTGCCACGCCACCAAGAACGATGCGGGCATCAGATATGGTGCCATGCTGAACGGAGAGACAGGCGGCCACCGATGCCAGAGCAAAAGAAAATGAGCTACGATCCCGAACCTTCAAGTAATGCGAGCGTAATGCGAATTTAGAAAGGGGGAGCTCGACAGCGACGATCAATTCGCCGGGATTGAGCACATTTTCTTTCTCAGGATTGTCGCCTGGCACGAGGTAAAATTTTTCTATCGGCACCTTACGTTCGCCGTCTGCCGATTTCAAAATCAATACTGCATCGAGGGCCGTGAGCGCAACGCACATGTCGGATGCATGTACGGCGATACAACGATCGCTGCCACCGAGAATCGCGTGCATTCGGTTGTGCCCTGTCAGGGCCGGGCATCCGCTCCCAGGTGCACGTTTGTTGCACGGCATCGTAACGTCGCGAAAGTATGGGCAGCGTGTGCGTTGCATAATATTGCCACCAACGGTCGCCATGTTCCTCAATTGAGGTGAAGCACCAGACAAAATTGCCTTAGCGAGAATGGGAAAATGCTGCTGCACCATTGCATTCATAACCACATCCGAATTCTTCGTAAGAGCGCCAATCAGCAATCCGCCATTGACACTGCTAATGTCACTATGAGCCAACTTGTTGATATCAACCAACTGATCAGGTTGGGAAACGTTCAGTTTCATCAAATCGATCAAAGTGGTGCCACCGGCCAAAAACTTGCTTGCTGGATCGCGGCTAGCGGCATTGACAGCGATTGCATCATCGGCAGCGACTATGTAATTGAAAGGACGCATTTTAGCTAACCTCCTCTCACTTCTTGGATCGCTGCCACTATGTTGGGGTAAGCTCCGCAGCGGCACAAATTGCCGTTCATGCACTCCTTAACCTCGGAGTCAGATTTTCCGCAACTTTCGCGCAACAAACCGACGGCTGACATGATTTGACCGGGAGTACAGTAACCGCACTGAAATCCGTCGTGCTCGATGAAAGCCTGTTGCATTGGGTGCAGCTTGTCGCCTTCTGCCAGCCCCTCGATAGTGACAATTTCGTCGGTCTGATGCATTACTGCAAATGACATGCAAGAATACACGCGCCGTTTGTTGACAAGTACGGTACATGCACCACACTGTCCATGGTCACATCCCTTTTTGCTTCCAGTCAGGGAGAGTTGCTCGCGCAAGAGATCCAGCAAAGTCGCACGCGAATCGACCGAAACCCGATGCTCGACACCGTTGACCTTGAGAGACAGGTCGACAAATTTACCGTCGATATCCGGTGCTGTGAAATTGGACTTAGGTTCAGCCATGACTACAGGTGCAAACCTCAGATGCAGTGCCAAGGCAGCACTAGCCACTACCACTTCATTGAAACGACGGCGCGATATTTTGAGACTATTCACCAAGCGCTTGGAATCCGAATGCAGAGAACGGCTATATCATAACTAGTTGCCGAAACAGTTTCATGAATGCGCAGCTGAAGCAAAATGGATAGAAGATATGATCTCACGAAATCAGGACGGAGCGAGAAGTGGATAACATAGTTCTGCCTTAGTCAGCTTATTATGTGGTGGATAGTCCCAACGTGATCGAGGGCAAATGAAAGACTTTAGTACTTTGGGACTTCGCCGCGCACTCTGTTTAGCTGTGGCCTTCCTGCTCTGTCCCGCAATTGCGATTTGTAGTAGCGCTAAACAGTCTAGTGCTGGCGAGGGTGTGCGTAAGGTTTTAGAGATGCAATCCAATGCTTGGAACCGCGGTGATCTCGATGAGTTTCTCACTGGCTATTTGCCCTCGGACGAAACTTCGTATGTTTCAAGCGGGGCTGAAGTTCGCGGTATTGAAGCCTTGCGCGATCGGTATCTGAAGAAATATGGCGACAAGCGCGAGACTATGGGCAAACTTTCCTTTTCGGAACTCAAAGTGCAAAGCCTTGGACGCACTAACGCCTTATGCGTTGGTCACTGGCAATTGCAGAGGATGGACAAACCAACAGTTGGTGGCATTTTTAGTCTTGTCTTGGCTCGCACCAACTCCGGTTGGAAGATAATGCATGATCACACGTCGGCCACCGACGCGAAATAGCATCTATTCTTATGCACTAAATGCGGTGCGCGCAGTTTAGGTACTAAATTATCAAGTCTGAACAGAATGCTCGATGCTCTAAGGATATTCTTTTCAAGCAGAAGCCGCAGATGCACACAGGGAGGCGTTTGATCAGGTACACTACCAACAAGCTTGCTACACAATTTATATAGGACTCGACGTTATGAATGAATCGGAAGAAAAATTAGCGATAAAAATTCTCAATAAGATAATGGAACTTGAGTTGGCTGGAGTCGTTCGCTATACGCATTACTCACTTATGGTGTATGGCTACAACCGCATCCCAATCGTCAGCTGGCTCAAGGATAACGCTTCCGAAAGCCTTCTTCATGCGTACAAAGCCGGCGAACTCGTGACACTATTGGGCGGTCACCCTTCTCTTAAAATCGGACCGCTTCTTGAGACTGAAAAGCACGATGTCGGGGATATATTGCGAGAAAGCCTCGAACATGAAAATGCTGCAATAGGTGCATACTACGAGCTTCTCAAAGCGACTGAAGGCAAATCAGTGCTTCTGGAAGAGTATGCAAGAGAAATGATTATGGGAGAAGAATTGCATCTTGACGAAGTGAATAAAATGCTTCGTAAGCCTGGTGATATTCACCCGTTTCACGACTAAAATTTGACTTGACTCGGTTGCTTCACTAAAGCAACCTTTCATACAGCGTGTGCCTGGCGGGATTCTGCCAGGCACCTTGTTATGCGGACTGGTAAAATCCCTTTGCTGATCGAATAAAGTGAGCTGATGGTGGCATAGACGAGACAACCACTGATCTGCGATCGATTCGCAACAGGAAGAGAACCAATGATTTGCGATCCATTCGCAACAGCGAGAGAAGCAAAAATTTGCGACCTATTCGCAATAACGCGAGACCTTAAAATCTGCGCTGTCTTCGCAACAACGACTACACCGGCGCAGACGTCATTGTGAACTTGCGACACGAAACTATTCTATTGATTACCGAACGTGTCTTAGACGTGACGACATGGGCTCTTCGGAGTGCAAAACCTGGCAAATGGGTATGGTGGATTTACTCCGGTCATTTCCCCAGGTTTTTATTATGAATACCAGCATCGAATCAACTCCATTGAAAGAACTCAGCCAGCAAGCGCTTTATTTCGAGTATACGAAAGCGGCCGATCCAATCGGTTCAGGTTCTATATCTCAGGTGCCATATGCCGAGTTTTTGAGCGAATTGCATCAAACAAATGTGACCGCCTTGATACCGCTCGACGTAAGTGAGGCTCTTGGCTGTGAGGGACCGGCTACTAGTCCAGCGCTGTGTGCCAATTTTGTGCATATATTGCCAAACGAAAAGATTACGACCAGCTTCAATGCCACATCACAGCTTATTTATGTTATGCGCGGCGTAGGCAAAACCCACTTTGAAGACCTAGTGATCCCGTGGAAGACAGGCGACTTTCTGGTGCTTCCCGTAGGTTCGGAAGCTACTCACTATGCGGATCAAGATTCAGCTTTTTATCTTGTTCACGATGAACCGCTTCTTCGCTACCTGGGAGCTGACGCAAAGATACAGCGCTTCAAGCCAACACTGTATGCGTCAGAAGATTCACTAAAAAAGCTTCAAGAAGTAGAGCACGACGCCAAAGCGATCAACCGCAGTCGAGTAAGCATTTTGTTGGCCAACAAGGAAATGGACCAAACACTGACAATCACGCACACACTTTGGGCGATGCTGGGTGTGCTGCCTGAGGGCACAGTGCAGCTCCCGCATAGGCATCAATCTGTGGCCTTAGACCTAATTCTCGATTGTGAACCCGGTTGCTACTCTTTAGTCGGACCAAGAATTGATGAAAATGGGGTGATAATTGACCCTAAGCGTGTCGATTGGAAGCCTTATTCAGCGTTTATTACTCCTCCCGGGCATTGGCATGCGCATCACAATGAGTCAGGAAAGAAGGCTCATCTAATTCCAATGCAAGATGCTGGATTACAGACTTATTTGCGGTCGCTTGATATTCGTTTTGTTTTACCGAAGAGAGCAGACTAACAACGCCGCTGTTCTATGACGCTTCGCTCAGCGACTGTCAAAAAGCGCTTCAGGATGCTTAGAAAGATCCTTCAAAATAAACTCGGTGTCAACGTTGTGAGTGTCGCCGTCGAACGCTATCTCAGCGTACGCTTTCGTTTGCTTGAATCCCTTGGGAATGGCAAACAGCGCCGTTGAGGTCTGCATTCTCTTCATCGCCGTCGTGTCCAGCCAGCGATATTCTTGCTGGCGACGACCGTCCCTGTCATCGTGGCGTGACAGAGTGGGCAGAAGGGAGTTGCCTGAACCTTTATAGAAAAAACGAAGTGGGATGCCATTCCCGAGAGAAGGAATCCCATAGCAGCTGGCCATAATTTCTGCGCACTGTGGTGCAAATCGGGGCTCTGGAAGAGTCCAACATTTGACTTGACTGTTGCCAGTGCTATCATTGCACCACTCTTCGCTTGAGAGACCGGCGATTTCTTCGGCTTTAGCTTTCCGCCATTTGGATGAGCTAGATTCGGCAATCGAACTGAATGGCGCCCTGGCTGTATTTATAAGTTTCAGACACGTCTTGTAATCGGATTGAAAATAGATTTTCTTCCTCGGTTTCAAAACAGTGACGGACCATTTTGGAGCTTGTGCAAAGATGATCAAGCTGGGGCTTTCGATGCGCAGATTGTTTTTGCTCAGATAAACCGTATAGGTGCCTCCGATCGCCGTGCACTTCTGTGTGAGAACAATTGTTTCAGCTGCTGGCGCAGCATGCGCCCTGAGGCTAGTGCACCAGGAAAAGACGACGAGGCCGACCAGCCAAGTGACGTATCTACTTTGAATCATTTTCAATTTTCACCGACCTTCTCCATTTACCCTGCATCGCTATAGTATCGTAGGAACAGCCTCCGTTTGCTGATCTAGATTTTTGATATTGGTCAACTGCACTCGGTGTGGTTGAATGAAGCTTGGGATGATGGCTCATCAAGCTTTATGTGATTATTAACTATGCAGAAGTACTTCTGCCACTTGCTTACGCAGACTGTAGCATTGACACCTTCGATTATTTGGATTGCCTCGTTTGTATCAAGTTCAAGCTCGCAAAGTATTGAGCCTTTCTTAGTTAGCGCAATGGTCTTTCGCTGGTGACTGCTTCGTCAATATTCCGTAGGCGAAAACGGCGGCATAAAGAAGCGAAGTCTACTTAGACTGGCTGATGCATAATCAGTCGCCTCTTCGTAATCTCATTCACGCAAAGTCCAGAGTCGATTTAGTCGTTGCTCGCACCACATGCGGTACTGTCTGAAATCCGGAGTGAGGGATGAGCACGAACACTACCCACAAAGGATTATTAACCGTTCTGTACGTCGCTCAAAACTTGCTCACGTGATTTTCCTCAACTCGTTTGGTGATGCTTAGTCTGGAAGCTTCCCTTCAGACTTCACTTCCTGAATGCCCAGTTGCAGTAGTTTGCCTAGCTGGGATAGTCCAGCGGTCGTCATTGTAAGGACATCGTCATACGGGTAAATGCGACATAAAAGCTTCGTGGAAGGATTATGGCGCGCTGGCTCGTGCGATGGATGAAGTGGCAGCAACAGCCGGTGCCGCTCAGTATTAATGTTGCACCACCCCCCACTAACAAGGAATTCGGAAGTAAAATCTGCTGCCTTTACCTTCTTCGCTCTCCACTCCAATCGTTCCGCCATGCAATTTAATTAATGATTTGCATATGGCTAGGCCCAGTCCTGAACCGCCTTCTTTACTTGCATCTGATTTCTTCACTTGTTGGAAGCGATCAAAAATTTGATCGATCACAGATGCTGGAATTCCTCGTCCGTTATCAGCAACCGTAACTTCGATGTAGTTACCAATCTGTTGAGACGAAATATTGATACTTCCGGCTTTGGGTGAAAACTTAATTGCGTTGGACAACAAATTGATCAGAACTTGTATGATGCGGTATTCATCAGCGTTTATGACAAAATCGTTGACATTGTTTTGAATTTTTATTTTCTTGATCTCGGCAATACTTTGCGCAGCCTGAATCGATGATTCGACCGCACCTCTAAGGTTGAAATCTTGTTTTTCTAGTGTCAAAAGTCCTTCCTCAAGTTTTTCAACGTCGAGAAGTTCATTGATCAGTCGCAGCATTCTGTCTGTGTTTGCAGAAGCTTGAGCGAGGCTCTTTTGCCCTGGTTCGGTGAGCGTTGCTGATACTTCCAAGATCGAATAAACGACACGAATCGCATTGAGTGGACTCCGCAGATCGTGGTTCACCATTTGGGCGATTTCTTTTCTCGTATTCTGTGCTGAAATTTGATCGGTGAAATCATGAACTACACAAAACAAATTGTGAGAGCTAGGTATGTACTGAACAGTCCAGACCGTGTGGGCGATGGTATTGTCTCTTCTGTTTACGCGCACAACAAACGGCGCCCCTTCTACAGCACACATTTCAAAGGGCGGTTTTGATCTCGCATTTACAATAGCTTGAATATTTTGTCTTGCTAGCGTGCGATCGCCCGGATGAATTACAGATTCAATCGTTTCTCCTTGCAGTTTCTTTGGCTCGAATTGAAATATATCGATGGCGGCTTTGTTGACCGAAGTGAAGCAAAACGAATCTTCAGTCAGGTAGCACAAAACATCATGCGCGTTTTCAAAAACGGCGCGCTGTTTTTCCGCCTCATCGGCGAGTGAAATAGCCAACTTGTGCAATCTCTGATCGAGCTTCGCAAGTTCGTCGCTACCGGGCATTGGGGTGTACGAAATTTGCCCGCGCCCGATCATCATGCAATTATGTTCGAGCGCCGCTAATTTTTGAGCAATGGTTCGATAAAAGAAGTATGCCATTACCAGTAGTGCAACCAAATTTACAACGCTGGCCGCAACAACAAAGCCAAATGTGAAGTCACGAAATTGAACGTGGCTAGCGGTATCTAATACAGGCGGAACGCGCTTTATGTCGGTAAGTTGGTAAAGCAAGCTCTGAATTTCTTTTCGCAAACGACTGAATTCTATCTGCGATTTTACTAACTTGTCAGAGAGTTCGGCCGAGGTGAGTTCGTTGTTCGAAACGGCTTCCTCGTATTTCGACAATAAAGAAATCACCGCAGCCGTTTCACCTAATAGTTTTTTAGCGATTAGATCATCAGTAGTTGGATTTTGACTAAGAGTGTGCAAGCTCTCGCTGAAATACTGAAGGCCCCGCAAGTCTCGATTTAGAGACGCTCCCGATGGCATCAAGTTGCTCAGACCCTTTTCGACTGCGAGTAAGATTGATATTTCTCTATAGGTAATCACTCTAATTGCGTGAGTTCGATTTCTGGTTAGCCCTGCCTGAAAAGCAATTGAGTCTCCATTGTCGCAAAAAAAGAACACAACCAAAGCCGTGATTTGAAAGACGATCGGAAGACCGATCACCAGCAAGCCCTTTTGCGCCAAGCTTATTAATGAGAATTTTGTTTGCCAGGAAGGAATCGATTTGTTGACCACTTGCTTCCGCTTAGAGTTGATGTATTTGACTGTTTGGAATTCGACACTGGAAAACGCTTCCTTTTCCTACTGCGCTGGTGACACTAATATCACCACCATGCAATTCAATAAGTGCTTTGCAAATGGCAAGTCCTAGCCCTGAACCACCATGCACGGTGGCATCTGATGATCGAATTTGACTGAATCGATCGAAAATAGTTTTCTGCAATTCTTCAGGAATTCCACGCCCTTCATCGGCGACAAGCAGTACAGTGTATTCTTTGTCCCGCTTGACAGTAATCTGTATTTTGCTGTTCTTCGGTGAAAACTTGATAGCATTTGAAAGCAAGTTCACCACTATTTGTACTAGGCGTGCCGGATCAGCGAACACTGTTAGATGAGTTGCGGAAGTTGCGACGGAGATGGAATCTTTTTCGGCCAAGCTTTCAACTGACTCAATCGACTGCTCGATCACCTCATCAATATTTACCGGTTGAAGTTCGAGTTCAAGCATTCCCGCCTTCATTCGTTCGACGTCCAGCAAATCTCTTATAAGCGTCAACATGCGGTCGGTGCTTCGCTTGGCTCTTTTTATTTGGTCTAAACTTTTGAGCTCTAAGTCCCCATACACGCCGTTCTCCAAGAGTTCATGAAAGTTCGATATGGCGTTCAGAGGAGTTTTCAAATCATGGCTAACCATGTGTACCACATCTTGCTGAAGGCGTTCTGTAGCTTTCGTTTGAGTAATGTCATGAGCTATACAAAAAACTACGCCATCTTTCGCGGACCAAGTAGCAGACAAGAGCACATCGACAACCGTCTTGTCGTCACGTATAAGTTGAGACTCAAATGGCTGTATCTCATCGCCGCCAGCAAGTTTCAGCAGGTTTTCTACTGTTATTTGTTGAAGTTCGGTTGTGACGAGGTCGGTAATCCCAATGCCTGTAAGCTCCTCAGGGCTGTAGCCGAGAAGCGGAATCGAGCTGTTGCTCATGCTCAATACACGTCCATGATTGTCTAGCAAGCAAATTAAGTCTTGAGAATGCTCCATCATCGACTTGTGTGGAAACATTGTTTCTCGTAAGTTTTTAAACAAGTCGCGAAATGTTCCGTCGATTTTTGCTATTTCATCCGCACCGCTTACGATACCACTGGGTTCCTCTCCATTCCCAAACTGCTCAACATTATTGAGAATTGTCGATAAGCGCTTCGATATACTGCGACTGAAAAACGCGCATACGATCAATAGTGTCAGCAAGTTAAACAAGCTCGACGCGGCTATCAGTATTTTATAAACTCCGCGTTCGTGAGAACTCTTAACAGGGTCAGTCCCGTTGGCTTCATCAAAGCTTGTTACCCCGTCTAAATAAGAGAAAGCAGCTCGAAGAGCACTTAAATTTTGTGGCGATAGTTGTGTTCGGTCGGCTTTTGTTTCGCGCTCCTTGATCAAACCAACTGCTTTTTCAGTCTGTGTAGTGATTCCATCGAGCCATACACAGCGATTGTCAAAATCCTTTTTGACTGAAGCTAAATCCAGACCCCATGGAGCGACGAGCAGTGGACGGCGACGTTCGGTGAAAGTTCTGTAGTTCTCTTTGAGGATGCTAGCTTCCCGATGTAGTGCATCGAGATGAGCATCGAAACTTTGTTCAATAGGAATTTGCCAGTCCAGATATTCCCTAATATCCAAAACAGTGGCAAAGTCATTGAGAAAATAACGAGTGGTTCCATCCAAAAGAGCAATGTCTTGCTCCGCTCGACGTGGGTATGAATATTCAGTTTCATGGTGTAGGATGCAAAATCCTATCAGCAGACCAACTTGCGCCACTGTCGGAACGAGCAGAAGCAACAATCCTTTGGTAACAAGTCGCATACTGAAATCTCTAACGAATGAAGAAGAAGCTATATCAAGTGAATAGCTGCCAAACAACGTTGCCGGATTACCGTCTCTGCCTAACTATGTTTTGAAGTGATCGTTATGTTCAATATGTTGCGCTGCGCGCACCAGAATGAAGCGGGGATGTTTGCAACCACCGCACGGAGGAAATATTTTTCCAAAAACACAGGTAACTTCATGTCCTTGAGCATGCGTCGAATCGTGTGTCACCTTATATACTCCTGACTCTTCTACCTTGTCTCCTGGTTTGAACTCTGTTTTCTCGGTGGTCATGTGAACCTCAATAGAAGCCAATACAAGTGTTATGTGCTCGTTAAACCCAATTTAAACTCATTCTGTTGTTGCATTCAAGAATTGTTGGGTGGGCAAACCGTCAAAATTCGCAATCAAATTCACGACCAAAAGTGTGCGACTCGACAGCCACGATTTTTTTTCGATTCTCAAGTTACGAATTTTCAATAGCAAGGTATGCAAACTCCTTGTCAAACTCGGCAAGCGAGAGCGTGAACTCTCCATTACCCAGATCTTTCAACGACTTGACATGTGAAGGATCAGAGCCGAGGTACTGCCACGGATTCCGTAAGGCAACAGTCTGAGTAGTTGGATCGTAAGCTAGAACTGAGTAAGCATGATGGTCAACAAGGTCTGTCTTAGCTTCAGTGAAAGAGACGATTGGCTGGCCACTGCTTAAAGCCCTGCTAAGCAAACTTCCAACCTCGGCATCAGAAGGCGGAGAAGAGAACTGGGACCCGGGCACATAAGTCTGGCCGTTGTCGTAGTTAAGCCCGACGCGTTGATAGCTCTTACCGGTGAGAAGCTGCAGCGCTTTGGCAGGGTCGTCTCCATTATCGCTGGCAACTCTGCCTGTGTAATAACGGTGAGCTTTTTCGAGGACTGCCGCCAAGGCGCCGTTCTGATCTGCGGCAAATTGAGTTGTCTCGTCGGCGGTCGGTGCCTCAACGGTAACAGGGTGGCTCTGATCACCTGGAAAGGTAACGGTGTACGTGCCGTCTCGATTGTCGTGAATCATTTTCTTTACGGCGTTGGGATCTTCCTTAGCCAGTGAAGCCACAGAAGAGAGGAAATAACAATCTCCCAACACCTCACCCTGGATCACTCCATTAGCATTGGGCCCGTCACCGCCGGGATTGGGATAAGGAGATTGAGTAAACTCAGAGTCCAATAGCTCTTTGCTCAGTTTATCGAAGGCCCCAGTCCCACTGTTTTCATATAAACTAGTATCAGAGATTGGGGGAATGAACTTTGCACCAGAGGCGGTATCATCTGTAAGGTTTCCACTCGGATCGCATTGATCGAATTGTCCGTTTTTGTCGCGCTTCCATACGGTGCCATCGGCGTCCGTAACCTGAGTAACTAAGCCACTTTTGTACTTATACTGCACAATTCTACCGTCAGGATATTGATATTCAGTCAGATTTCCGTCCTTGTCGTAGCTTACTGCGCTACCATCTGGAAGAACCGCTTGCTTCGAGTTGTCATTATTGGTAATAACATAGGTGCCGTCAGGCGCTGTGCATAGGCAATTGATTTCTCCATGGGCTTTAATCACATGACCGTTTTGATCGTACTCTATGTAGGTATCATCCGAATTCATCAACAAGGTGTGGTGATTAGGCTCAGTAACTTTAGTGATCAGGATTGCTCCCAGCGAATTTGAGCCATAGGAAAAGCGTCTGTCTGTGCCGTTTGGATAATCGACTTCGATGACATTGCCATCTCTATCTTTTTTGAGGCTGTTTTGTTGAATTTGCTGCTGAGATGCATCGGAATTCTGCTGGACACTTAGCTGGACAGCATCGCCTGCCGCTCGGGAAGTCTTGTTGCCTGGACTTTCGGCAATGTGGTGCACAGCGATGGTGCCGCCTAACTGATCGAGCTCAACCTTGGGAAGCAAACCGGAATCTTGCATCCTCTTTCCGGCATCCAACAAGTTCGCAACCAGTTGCTGTGAATTACCTTTGCCATCTAGTCTGAGCTTGATAATGTCTTCGTAGAGTTGACTTTGATCTGGCTTATTGCCCTTCACCACATCTCTAAAATCGCGAAGCAGAGTTTGAACATCTTGGTTCGACATAGAATCACCTTGTCGGTATGGAAAGATCAGAAAGCATCCAGAGCCAATCAATTCATTGATGCGACGAAATTGCGTTTGTTCATGTCTTGCACGAACGCAAGATTTTCTTTAGCCAGTTAGCCAATATTGTTGGTAAGTTCATCGGTGCCGATGGCCTTGCAATCAGTCTGATGATGATGCAATAGTTTGCCAACTCGTATACCTGGTAGCGAGCAGATGCTCCAGGCAGTTGTGCTGTTGCTTGCTCGAATTGACGAGCGTCGGTGCTAGTGTTTGTCAAGATTCGTCTCCTTATTCAATCGACATAGTCGCTGAACGACCTCGCACCTAAGGGTGGTGCGAAACTCTCAAGCCGCAAGAGATCATGGAGCGCGGCGTCACTCAGCTATATTGAGGGGTATGGAGAGAATTATTGCCGCAAAGTATGACAATCTAATGACCAACAGGAATCAAAGTCGGGAAGTCCATTCGTTCTCTTGCATAGCAAAAGACGGTGCTGAAATGCTGCTGAGAAGAATAACTGATTGAAGCATTGCTGCAAGGAGTTTGGATTTGGTGTTCATAATTGCTCACTGTACAGCCACGCGCCCACAAGAAGTTGTAGTCGCAAACGGGTTTGAAAATTGTTGGAATGTCGCGTGCAATGTTGTGCACTGTGCGTGGTGTCAGTGATCGAACGGGGCGAAGATGTGAATCAGTTATTTGTTCTTGCAAATCAAAAAGGTAGCTATGGTTGTGCCAATAATGATCATGGCTGCCGCAGCCAAGAATGTAGTCAGACAGAAGCCCAGCAGTGACTGCATACTCTGCAGCTGATTGCCTAACACAGCGAAGCGAGTGTCCAAAGCAGCGAAGCGAGCGTCCAAAGCAGCGAAGCGAGCATCTAAAGCCGCAAAGCGCTTATCTAAAGCGGCAAAGCGTGTGCCCAAGACGGAAAAGCGAGTATCTAATGCAGCGAACCGAGGATCTAATGCAGCGAAGCGAGCGTCCAAGGCAACTAGGCGTGGAGCTAAGTTGGCGAGGCGACTATCCACAGAAGTCAGTGGGCGCACAATTCCATGAATAGGATGGCGCAACTGTGCAATTGGATTCTTGAGGTCGACAATTGGCTGCCTGAGCCTGTTTACCTCAGTTTGCAGTCTTTTAAAATCCAGTTGCATGCTAGCCATCTGATCAATTGTAAGTTCAATCTTTTCTTGCAGCTTGCTTCCTTGTCCCTGAAGATCCGACGCCTGTTGCTGCACCCCAGAAAGTCGTTTCTCCAGCTCCGGCATTCGTTGCTGCAACGCGTCTAAGGGAACAGTCAATCTCCCAATCTGCCCTTCCAACTTGATGGCCTCGTCCTGCAAGCGGACTACCGGTTTGAATAACCATCCACCCGTAGAGGACTTAACCGATTTCTTTCGGTCAAATTTGATGGGGGCTGGAGAAATCGCCATCAAAGGCTCGTCGTCGCTTTTTAGAGCATGAACGGTAGCGGTGTCATTCGCAAAGCAAAATAGCTGCGAGCTGGCAAGCACAAGCCCAATCAGAGAAAGTGCAATGGCCAAAGATTTAGATTGGGCATAGCAGTGCATATTCCATCGCAATGGTGCTTAATTGTTGCTTGAATTTTGTATCGGCACCGCCTCTATCTTACTCGGCTGCCGAATCTCTTCATCTGTAGAAAGGTTGATTTCTTGCTGACCATCAGGATGATTGATGCAAAGCAAGTAACCCAACGCCGCTGCACCAGGATCTTGGTATTGACGACGACCCAAAATGGAAAGTGAAGAAACAAGCCTTCCTTCGTCTCTCTCAGCGGAACAATTTGGAGAACCATGGAGTATAACTGTGCTGTATTCGGCTGGCGGACTTGACGACGCCGGTTGCAATAGTTAAAAGGCTCAATTGACGGATTTTGTGATCACCCATGTCAGAAAGCACTCCTGATTTGAAGATTGAACGTGGCTTCTTTCGCGTCTATTTTATCCACGATGTCGCAGACACCATTGATCTGTCCGCGTTGAAAAACGCTGAACGCGGTTTCGAACAGAAACCGCTGAATTTGAAAGCGGCAGCTTCGCCAAACTACATTCAGTTTGCGATTCCACCGTTGGTGGCGACTTTGCCGGATTTAAAGATAGCGCACCATACGGCAATTGTGCGGCTTAAACTCTACGACTACGGAACAGTGTCGTTGCGATTCTCCTTCCCCTTTTCCGGCTCTTGGGAAGAGTTCAGTGAACTCTCCCGCTCTATGAAACAATCCACGGAGCTATATGAGAAAGCGACCGAATTGCTTCAAGATACGTTGAAACGAATCAACCATGCTTTAATGCAGCCGCACATCCCATTGCTTGAAGATTATTTCGTCTTTCAAGTAGAAGCGTTCTCTTCTCCTATAACAGCCACGTCCTTGCTTGGGGATTGTCGAGCAGAACTTGCCTCCCTCATGATGTGGGAGGAGAAACATCTAACTATCTCCGAACAAGACGAGGTGCTTCGCGTTCACTTCAGCTATTTCGAGACTGATTTAGTGGTGGTGCAGTGGGATGATGCCTTTGTCTACGAAGTTGGAGAATGCGCACAAGCAGTTGAAGATATCCTTGAATTCGCAAACACTCAACTCGTTGAGTTCCGGACGTATGATGCTCGATTGGATGCGGAATTGGACGAAATCTATAAATGGAACATGGTGAGAAAACGCCCAACCGTCCTTGGTCGACGGGCGGCGCTTCAGCGCATCGACCAGCTTCGAAACTTAATAATCGATGTGCGTGACCTATCAGACCGATCAAGTAATGCTCTAAAAGTGATTGGCGAGGCCTTCTATGCCAGACTGTACAGAGCGATCGCAGCCAGACTCGGACTGGCCGACTGGGAACAGCAGATTGAATCAAAGCTCAACAGCGTCGCCGAAATTTATCGCTTTGCCACAGACCAGGCTCAATACACTCGCAGCGAGTTTTTGGAAATCGTGATTATTGCCTTGATTACGATTGAAATCGCCCTGAGTTTGTTTGGGCACCACTGACTAATGCTCAGTTTGCGCCCGGCTAGGCAAAGACCTCAAAGGTGAAAAAAATTGCAATGAGGAAACCCATACAAACAGCCTGTGCATTAGCAGTTTCTTGTGCTTTCCAGTTTTCCGCCTGCTTAGCACGAGGAGAAGTACACGCAGATAAGACAGTCAGCGGTGTTCTCGAAAAGAGGGACATTTTCTACACTCACGATCAAAACCCGAACCGATCGCTTGATCTCTTTTTGCCGCGTGATGCGGTCAAGCCGTTGCCGCTCGTGATACTTATTCACGGAGGTGGCTGGTCTGGCGGAGACAAAGCCCATTTCGATTATCTTGCAAAAGTTTTAGCAGAAAAAGGTTTCGCCGCCGCATCAATCAATTATCGTCTTTCAAAGGAAGCTGTCTGGCCTGCGGCAGCATTCGACTGTAAGGCGGCGGTGAGATGGTTCAGAGCTCATTCCAAAGAGTATTCTATCGATCCAAATAAAATAGCAGTGGGAGGGCATTCTGCTGGCGCACATCTATCTGCCTTTCTTGCAGCGAGTAACGGTGTAAAAAAATTTGACCGAGGCGATAATCTCGATCAGTCAAGCGATGTTCAAGCGGAATTATGGTATTCCGGGGTTGCGAATCTCGTCACCCGAGCAACTACGCGTGGCTATGAGGTTGTACAGAATCCTCATAGCGACGAATCAAGCTTACTTGGTAGGCCCATTTTGGAGAATCGAGCTTTAGCGATGGATGCAAGCCCGGTTTCATGGGTCTCTGCGCGAAGCGCCCCTTTCTATTTCGTCGCTGGCACGGCTGATAAGTTAGTACCGCCGCAGCAAGTCGACGAGATGGTGCAAGCACTGAATAAGTTCGGCATATACTCCGAAGTCCACATGATTTCTGGCGCTGGACATGCTGCTCCAGAGTTTTGGGACGTGGAACATCTAAACATGATGCTGACTTTCCTGAAACGAGCACTAAAGCTGAAGTTCAGTACTGCTTGAGCATTGGCGAAATAAATTTCTGATTTAGTGTTTTGCGGGCAGCGCCGCTGTAGTTATGTATTGGTAACAGTGCGTGACTAATCTATAAAGGTAAAAAGATGACCAGGAATCTACCCGTGGATAAACCAGATGTTTGCGACGTAAGGCGCGAAACCGGCGACCCAAGAAAGAGCGCTACGGCTTGTTCAGTTGAAGCGCAGGATTTAATGCGCGCGAACGCGCCGGGTCAGACTCGTCCGGTCGATGCAATCCAAACAGGCAGACCGGGGGATTTCCCACCAGCGCTCACACTGCAGGATAGGTCGTCCAATCCCAGCGGACCTGTGGACAATGGGGCGCTGAAACAGCAGACAGCGGTGCTGTTTAACCCCGGCGCGAGCCCAGAGCAAAAGCTCGCTTGCATTCAGAGTCTGTGTGATGCAGGTCTGAAAGAGTTGGCGTACCGCGACCAATCCGGAAATCATATGTTGCGATTGGAAAAAATTCCTGTCGGCGAGAGCGGGCGCTCAATGGTGCACCTGTTTGGCACAGACGAAAACGGTCAGCAGCGTACAATCCTGCGGGGAATTTCCCAGGCCGACGGAAACTTTAGCAATGAAAAAGATCAGCAGGGACAAGCGGTTGATTTCTATGGATTAGGCAAAGGGTTGCTCGACCGAGCGAACAATCCCGATGTCTTCATTCCGAATCAAAACATGGATGCCAGAACTCCACTAAATCAAAACGGTGATGTTCGCAATCCAAACGAACTTTACTGTCCAAGCCCGTACGACTCAAGATCCGGTGCGGGAAATGATTATCCTAATAAGAATGGTGGCGAACAATATCGTCAGGACTCGGACGCATGGCGACGCTCAAATCCATTCGACAAAAATTATGATCCAAGATATGCGCAGTCTTTAGACGGAAACTCACAAGGCTACGATTCATTCGATCCTCGATACAAGCCAAATCCAAATGCAGATCCTCGCTATCGTCCGAATCCTAGCTACAATCCGAATCCTAACAACAGGAATGCAGATCCTCGCTATAATCCAAATCCTTATGAACCTAATCCGGATCCCTACGATCAAAATTCCAGGGAGAGACCGAATCCGTACCGCAGAAATCCATCGGAACAAACACCATACAATCAAACTGACGCGCCGCTGGACAACAACAACGCAGACAACTTAAACAAATTCTCTCGCAACGCCAATGACCGCAACAATTTTTATGCGCATCAGAACGATGGCAACAGTTGTTCTGCATTCAGCATGGCGATGATGGCTAGTGACTGGAACACCGGTCATCCACCGAGCGATTCGGAGAGTTCTCATTGGAAGCAGATCGCTGGCACAATCGGGCATGGCTACCGCGGCTCTCTCAACCAAGTCGCTTCCAACCTGAAAGAAGGCATCCCAGGGCTGGAGACGAAAGTCTACAACTACGGCATGGGGCGAGTCGGACCGAATGCTATGCAGGACCTGAATCGGGAATTAGCGCAAGGACACACGGCAGTGGCGAAGGTGATAAACCCGCATACAGGAAACGCGCACTATATTTACATTGCCGGAAGATCGGCGAGTGGCGATTATGTCCTGGGCGATCCGGATCGCAAAAATCCGCACCAGCAGCCAATAAGCGGTGACCGTCTGATGCACATGATGTCTGCACGGGATGGATTTGTGGCTGGGTGGAAAAATTCGCAAAGCGGCGCCACCAGAGTGCAGGGAAGCGCAGCCAATCGATATGCAATGGCGCATCAACAACTCGGGTAAACGCACATCATCTATGAATGGGAAATTCATGACGTTGGCGTTGGTCTGCCGCCACTTGCACAATGCTAATTGTAATGTTCATTGACTATTTTTTTTAGGGACTATCGAGCGTCGTCCTTACGAAGCCGTTTGACGAGTTTTTGACGTACGTTGCGGCATGATCAGCGATACGAACTAGATGGTGTGGCCGAACGTGTAAGCACGCATCAGATGTCGAATGACCTAATCATAATGGGAGCAGTCATGCACGCACAAAATTTCAAGACGAATATCACCGCCGGAACAATCTTTTCACAGTCGTTCGCCACTAAAGCCAATGCGCGAACAATCAGTAGCTCGCGATACGCTTATGGTGTGCGAGCCACAAGGTACAGAAAGAACGGCAGTCGTGCCAAGGCTGTGCCTGGCCCTGACAGATCCAAGCTTGCTCTCCTCAATACCCTTGTCCGTCTACTACCTGACAAGGCGGAGCCATACTACAATCGAGGCACCATGTTGCTTGAATTGGGAGAGATACATAATGCGATCAGCGACTTCGCGCAGGCGATTGCCGTGGATGGTAGTTTCGCCCTGGCGTATTCGAATCGCGGCAGCGCACTGAACCTGATCGGGCGATATTATGAAGCAATTGTCGACTTCGACTGCGCTATAAAATTGGATCCTAGACTACCTCATCCGCTCTACGGACGTGCACAAGCTTATTTACGGCTTGCCCAATACCAGAAAGCAATTGATGGTTTCAGCGATTACATCAAGATCTGCCCCAATGATCCAATACCATACGTCGAGCGTGGGAAGGCATACTACCACCATGCACGGAATGACGAAGCCGCAACTGACTATAGTATGGCAATAGAACTTGATCCGAATTTCGTCGAGGCTTACGCATGCAGAGCATTGCTGCATGCGAATGCAGGAAATTATGTTGCAGCTGTTGACGATCTGACGAAGGCAATCTCGCTCGACAAGAACTACCCTCCTGCCTACGTGTTGCGTAGTGCTCTTTATAGAGAATTAGGAAACACGCAATGGATAGAAGATAGGAAGCGCGCCCTTGAGCTGGATAGCAATTTAAACCTTTGGTGACGAAACCCCAAAATCAAAGAGCTCCGGC
Source organism: Candidatus Melainabacteria bacterium (assembly GCA_003153555.1). Classification (GTDB taxonomy): domain Bacteria; phylum Cyanobacteriota; class Vampirovibrionia; order Obscuribacterales; family Obscuribacteraceae; genus PALSA-1081. The sequence continues at coordinate 60,671 of PLZS01000039.1, forward strand.
AGATGCCTCAATCCAACTGCAGATTTTATCGAGAATAGCGCTGTCTACATCCGGGCTCTGCAAGATCAGATGGCCGCAGTCAGTACAAGGATGCACAGTCATATTGTCGGTCTTCAATGTGTCCAGAAATTTCGCCATTGAAGCGTTTTCACACACGCAATCNNTTTTTGCCTCGCAGTACAAGAATGGGGATGTGTGGCGAGATGCTCTGCGATTCAATTGAACCAACAATTCGAATCGAATCGATCAACTCCAGAATCTCGAGTGATTTCCGAGTCATGGGATCATTCAGATAACTCTTGAGACTCTCTGGCTCATCCTTGAGAAACCTCTCGGCGAACGGTAACAGGTTGAATTCCGCCTCCGGGTCAAGACCAGTCAGCAGGAGCTGAGTGAGGGTGTGAGGAATCAATGGCACCGAGACCATCTTCGGCCGCATGCAGGGGCTTGACAGAATAAGACCGACAACATCCTGTGGATGAATTGTCGCTATGTGCCGTGCCAAATGCGTGCCCAGACTCTCGCCCGCACAAAACAATGGTAGCGCCGGATATTCTGCCTTTAGCGCCTTCAGAATATTGCTCAGATCTTCCAGACTCTTCTGATAATCAATCTTGCCTTTTTCATCATTGTCAGAAGAAAAATAAAATCGCCCGAAACCTCGTAAATCTGGAGCCACGACAATGCAGCCCTGGGCAGCCAGATGAGAGGCCAAATAGTCAAACGCCTTACCATGCATCATCAGTCCATGAATGAGCATCACTATGCGACGTGGCTCGGTCATGGCATTCGTCCACTTGTAAACATGGACCGATGCTTCGTTCAGATTGAGTGTTTCTTCAATAAAGCTTATTGCCATATCTTCGGTCAGGCGCTTCGTCTGTAGTTTAGCCCTAGAACTTTGCTCATATTATCAGGGTCCTGAGAAATGGAAATCAGCAGATAGATGGATGCAATGACTAGATTTTTCGGCAAGAGTGCTATGGATCGCATCCCCGCCGACTAGCCCAGTCTGAGTAATCTCATGCTCAAGTCTGATCCAATACAAGCAAATCATCCACAGGCAACCGATCTTCAGATCCGTGGCGCTCATAGTTCCTGGCAATACAGCCACAGCTCCCGCTATCGTTGGAATGTCCTTGATCTGTTAGAACTGTTCGGCAGAAAGGCGCTCACAGCACATCTGCTCATAGACATTGATATGGAATGGGCCGAGCAAACTCGCAAGCGATTTGAAGAGATTGGACAGCGAGTTACNNGGTTGACGGCGAGCCGATCGTTTTCTTTGGCGAGATCGAGCAGTCGCAAGAGAAGTCGCTGTTAGAGCTTGCTGACGCTCTAGAGAAATACTCCAAAACTGAAATAATGGAATTGCCGAAGTTGCGTCAGCAAGTATATTTTGCGCAGATGCCCTGGCTTCTCAGGCAAGCCGTTCTCAATGCAGCATCATGGCTTCCGCAGCTTAGGCATATGTGCATGCGTGCTACGTTCGGATTAAGCAATTTGGGCTCGCTAGGCATGACTGCTTGTTTCGGACCCAGTGTCTGCACTTCCGTATTCGGAGTAGGTGCTGTTGCCGATCGTGTGATTGTACGGGCAGGCGAACTCAAGGTAGGACCGATGATGACTCTGGCTCTGAGCTTCGATCAGCGAGCAATGGATGCGGAGCAGGCAGCGTTATTCCTTAAGGCTGTGAAGCTCTTGATGGAAGGTGGACTGGCCAAATACATCGATTAGCTACGCCCCTTATTTTCAGCTTCCACGCGATATAAGCAGCATTTTAAAGTCTTTCGATCGGCGATGCAATGTCAATTTTACAACGAGCAGAAGTGCCGCCGCTGTACCGAATTGGGTTAGGACTCAGATGGGGCTTTATTATCCCTGATCGGGATGATTTCACCGTGGACGACTTCGACTTACTTACGCCATCAAAGCAAAATGCTGCCTTGAAGCTTGATCTTGTGGAGCGACGCTCAACGTATCAAATTTGGAAACATCTTGGACCCGAATTGGCAGATATCGATTAGTTAGTTCTGAAAACTGACAAGAGACTCGATACTACGGACGGTGCCAGTACTTGATGTTTTCAGCCTGCCCATGCGATGTTACCACCACCAAAAACATGAATATGTGACTTTCAATTTGTTGAGCAATTTTCAGCGATCTTCAGATTTTCGTTTCCAAAAAGCCCCACATACATTCGCGCATGTCTGATAGCAGGCGCATTAAACGCAGACGCCGTATATATTTTGGCATGGCAACCCCGTCGCTCCTGCTCGTCTTAGCTGATGAACCAAATTCGCGGGCAGGTCCGAGTTGGCCAATGCGGTAAAAAATACCTATGTTTGCGTTAAGAACTTTTTCTTGACAACAAGCGTAGTCGATATATAATCGAAGAGCCCTTAATAAAAACCCGCCTAACTACGGTTTGGCTTGCCATCGAAGACTCCTGTTTACAGGTCTTTCTGGCAACGAAGCTCGGACTGCCACCACAATAGATGATGGCTACCAACTCCCGCTCAAGGAGTCACTTACCATGTCTGCTCACGTAGATTTTGCCGTTACTGAAAAGAACATCATCAAAGATTTTAAGCAGAATCCCAGTGATTTGGCTCCGATCTTTAAAGAGTTGCAGTACGTTCAAAAAAATGAAAATCCTGCTCAATTTAAACTTGACCTGACTAAGCTAAACCAGGATCTGCAAGATCAGGGTCTGCTACCAAAACTTGACTTAATTACACCAGATCCGAAAGGAATTGACGGATTTAGTATTGCTCCGAACCCCAATCCACCGGCTGATACTACTCCACCCCCAAGCTCATCTTCATCTGATTCTGGGTCGGGTGAAAAACCTTGGGTCAATCCAAACGGAGATAGCAGTGGTGGCAGCAGTAGTGGTGGCAGCAGCGGTGGCGACGCCAGCGGCGGTGGCGGTGGCGGTGGCAGTGGCGGTGGCGGTGGCAGCAGTGGTGGAGGCGGCGGCGGTAGCGATAGTGGTGGCTCCAGCGGTGGCTCCAGCGGTGGCGATTCCAGCCCCTCGATAAGCGGCTCTTTACCAGCTCCTATAGATAACGGCAGTGAAATTGAGACTACCAGCGATCCAAAGGTTGCACAGCTGGAAAGCTCTTTAGGTAATGATGTTGGTTCGAATGCTGTTAAAGATGAACTCAGTCAGCTCGGCACACCTTATGTTTATGCTGCCGAATCAGCTGGAAAAGCATTCGATTGCTCTGGTTTAACAGACTGGGCATATGCCAAAGCTGAAGGCGGCAACCCTGCGTCGGGGCAGCGCGGACAGAGTATAGGAGCGACGGCTGCCTCACAAGAACAGTTCTGCCAGCAAAAGGGCACCATGATCACAGACATGAGCCAACTGAAGCCTGGAGACCTGCTTTTCTACAATGAAGGAGCAGGCTCACCGCAGCACGTGGCGATGTATGCTGGCAAGGGCATGATGGTTGAAGCGCCGCACACTGGCGAGCGAGTTCGATTAGTAGCAATGCGTACGCCAGACGCCGCGGGAAGACCTACCAAGTCGTAACAATCAAGCCTACAATGCGGCTTGGGTCATTCTCTCAAACAACCACTTTAGATTTATTTCGGATGGGAAATCTTGGTATCGTGAATAATCACTTTGAAAGAGTTTAGTCCATTAACTTGAGTCGAAACAGCGCTGCACGCATTATTGGTTTCGATGTCTCCCATCAGACTGAATTCATTAAGGCGCTTTTTGAAAACATCCAACACGTGATGTTCAAGTACGCTTGCAGAAAGTGCAATGGGCAAGTGATCTCCGCTCGTAAGCCGTATCAACCGATCGACAAAGGCATGGCTGGTCCAGGACTTCTTTCTAAAATTGCTATCGACAAATTTTGGTTGCACCTGCCACTCTACCGCCAGGAGCAAGTCTTCAGAGCTTTGAACATTCCCATCAATCGAGCTTCCATGTCTCGCTGGTTGAAAGAAGTCGCGGATCTTCTTGAACCAATTGTCACAAGAATGAGCACTATCATCTTGGACAGCCAAGTTCTTCAATCCGATACGTCGCAGAATCAGTTGACTACTTATTGGGCTCAATCGCCGCTTCGTTCTTCTGTTTCGTGCCACTCGCCGTTGATAAATTTGCTAGTGATAGTGCTTATTTGACCTGGCTTTGTGACGCGGTGACGCGTGCCGAATTCTATAAAGTCAGCCGTTCCCGGCTTTGAGATCCAACCAGAAGCAGAATGTGGACCATCTCGAAGAGTGACATCTAGTGCCACTTTGATACTGCCATCGTCCAGCATTTTTACGACAACAATTTTGGTTTTTTCTGGCTCGTCTAACATTTGCCATCCTTTGTTTGCATGTACTCAAGGCAGGGTTTGAATAATCGCTTCATATCGTTCGAATAAGTGTTGTGCTCTTGCGGTTCGAACTTTAAATGCGCCCACAGGTCTGCGAATACTTCGTTTCGTCTAAGTTCGCTAGTTCCTCTGTCTGCCAAAATTATCGCATTGGATTCGTTCTTATCGAGTGCCTTCCAATTATCTTCAAATATTTTCGCGAACTTTGGGTCTCTGGACAGCCAATCTGTCCTTAGAGTTGTGAGGACGTCAATGTCAGCTCCTTGATGAAATACTCCGACGGCAGGCCGAGCGTCGCATTCTATGATCTACTCAAGAAGGAGGTCCCGACCAAGAGTGCTCGTTAGGAGTTGCTCGAATTGGTTTAGTGAGACCATAGAACCAACCAAAGCACTCTTAGCCGCTGTCACCTCGTTCGTGGATGTGAAGTTCTTGCGTAGAAAAATTCACACTCAAGACGGACCATCAAAAACTTCTGCATTTACTGGTCATTCGGATCAGGCTCCAGCTCGCCGCTCGGATGGGTGGCGTATTGAAACAGCGCAGCACGCGGCAGTTGCAATGCCACTGCCAAGATCATCAATGTATTTTCTGACGCCAGACATTCGTTGTTGCTAGCTTGTTCAATTTTCATCACTGTTGCCAATGGCACGCCCATCACATCCGCCAATTTTTGCGGTGAGAGTTTAAGCTCTTCGCGCCGCCTTTTCACGGTCGTGGCCAGTCCTACAAGCAGCGGATTCTGAAACGCCATTCTGACTTACACTCCCTCAACACCTGTCGTTTGGAACAGGCTCTAATGCCCACTTTGTTGGCCACATAGTTTAACATCCAGGAGTTGGTCGGGTTGGTGATTTTGGGCAAATCGTTGGACAACGAGAGCATAAAAACGCAGAGGAACTAAGCGTCAATGTGCACGGTACTGGACCTCTGAAGTTGTTCTAAAGCGGACTGCAAGCCGCTTTGCAGAAGCGGCAATATAAACAGAAAGTATAAAAAATGAAAGTGTTTTTTGGGAATAATTTTTGATTAAAAGCGAACGCTAGAATTAAAATCCGTGCTCTCCAAAGCTAGCGCTGCTGCACAACATAGGCCGCTTTGCTCTGAGTTTGATGATACAGCACCAACTCGCAACATCTTGCTTAGTACTCGCACTCTGGTAATGTGTAGGAAATTTGATTCTAAATCAACGGAGTGGATCGTATGCACAAGATGGAAGATGAGCATCACAGGAGTTTTAGAGTTTGAGTAGTAGCTTCACTTATGGAATCAGACCGATTAGATTAGCCCGGCTGGAGAGTCAGCCGACACACGCAAACCTTTTGCAACTGCTGGCGACAGCCATGAATGATCCCGACAGGCACATAATCGTGCAGTGGCCATCAAGCCAGCCAGACGAGTTCAATTATTTCCTCAGTGTATTTGTCTCCATGCCAGGGCAGACGGTGAGAAAAGGTTGGAACACAACTGTTCAGATGACGGAAGTGGGCGAGCCTGAATGGTGCATGTTCAGAGAATCGGAGCCGCGCAAGGAGCTGACTGAAGTTTGGAGCGTAAAGATGGGTGACCTGGCGTTGCTGCTCAACTTGATCTCAACGGAGGTAATGGGCAGCAACGAGGAGACCGTGGAGTCTGCAGAGTCTGTTTTGCTGACCAACAGCAACTCATTTTGGCAGAAGGACCCAAGCAGGCAGTCACAGGTGTATATGCCTGCAATGCAGCCCTTGTCTGACTCTCAGCAGTTGCGCCCCCTCTCATCGGACTTTCGACCACAGTCGCAGTCGCCGGTTGTTACACACGAGCGAATGCTAGTTGATCCGAATTTGGCCGGCGTTCTGCTCTCCGGCAGCCTGAAAGAGCTGAATCTGTCCAGTGTCATGCAATCGATCGACTTGTGCAGAATGACTGGCAGATTGAATCTGTCTGACAATCTCTACCAAGTAGAAGTCTACTTCACCGATGGTGAACTGGTGCACGCGCAGTGCAATCACGCGATTGATACCAATCTGTCATCGGTCGGAGAATCGGTCATTCTCGATATACTCATTTGGGATGACGGTACTTTCCAATTCCAGCGCGGATGGAAAGCTCCCACCCAATCCATTACTAAGAGGCTTCATTCGCTGCTTTTGGAAGGAGCTATGCTGAGTGACTATCGCGCCGCACTGACCAAGGCCGGCGTGGTGCCATCATCTTTTCTGTCAAAAACAAACCCGACTCTTACTGAAAAAGAGTTAGATGAAAAGCTCGATGCAGGCTTGCCTATTCAGCGAGTGCTACAGAAAAAAATACTGGCAGCGCTCAACTCGCCCATGTCACTCGATGACCTGCTGACGGCGATTCCCAATATGTCGAAATCAGTATGGATTCCCATAATATTCAACTTGATGAGCCGCGGACTGATAACCATATCTGGTACCAAATCACTGGTCGACGAGCTAAGCTTCGTCAGCTTCGGATCGCTTCCGGATCTGATCTCGGATGCTTATAGAAGCTTGCTACAGCCAGAATCTGGTATGTTCGGCTATTCGATGTTCCTTGTATTTGCCGAGCGAGAGTTGTCGCGCGTTGGTCAGGGTATGTGCTCCATCGCTTACCTTGAGATGGATGCTCGGGGCCGCCAGATTTCGAGAGAAGCGTTGTGGGAAATTTCGGTCTGCTTCGAAGCAGTGCGACAACCGCTCGATATTCTCGCCTACTCTGTTCCCAATCAACTTTTCATACTAATGCCTCAAACTGCGCTGATGGAGGGGCAAAGGCGCATAGCAGAATTTATCGATGTGATCTCGCGCAACGCGCTGGATAGAAACCTGCAAGGACATGAGTTAACGGTGACCTATGGATTGGCTGGTACACCCGATGATCGGCCCGATCTTGTCACTTTGCTACAAGTGGCGCATCGTCACTGGCGGAAATCCACCCAGGCGGAAACGCCGATCATCGGACCATTGTCAGCGTAATGTGGGAGCAATATAAAACCAGCGCTGAACATGCGGTTTTGCAAGGGAATTACCCGATCGCCGAACGATTTTGGGGGTTGGCGTTGAGTGAAGCCGCTGCCTCGGAAGCTCCGCTTGCAATCAGCATTTGCCTGGATGGTCTGGGCGACTTATGTCTAATGCAAAACGAATTTGCTGAAGCAGAGGATTTGTATAGAGATTCTCTAAAAAAGAAAACTGAGGCGCTGGGAGAAGAGCACCCGGAAATTGCTATAGGTCTCAATAATCTGGCGGGAGCGCTGTGCGCAGAGAGCAAGTTCTGTGAAGCAGAAGAGACGCTAAAGAGGTCACTGGTAATTCTTTTCCGCGTTTTTGGTGCCTCGCATCCGGAGACGCGATGGACGATTAAAAGTCTGATGGCTGTATATCGCGTACTGAAGAAGCCATTTGACTTGAGGGAAGCGTGTGCGTTGATCAAGCCGTCCATGGAGCTAGGAGCCGGGAAAGATTTGACCAGGCAACCAGTGGTTTGTGCGACCTGTCACCGTTGGTACACCGGTACTCAGTGCCAGTTTTGCACGCAAGTCAGACTAAAAGCACTGGCGGTTAATCGAGCTAGCACCGATCCATGAAAGAGAACGAAACAGCGACCGTGATATGCGGGTGGGCGAGAGAGTCCAGTGATCGTGGCGATGATGAAGGGGCTGCGCGACAGATGCTGGAATGAAGGGGGATTCGTGAAGAAAGCACAAGAACAAACTCTTTGGAATGATGTTTTTTTGACAGCCACTGAATTGGAGGTCTTTGATCCGCGCCTGTCCGGATTGGAAGAACAATTGAAAGTCTTGGCTGTTGCCTCAGAGATGCCATCAAGCTTGACGAGCTGGATCAACCATGCGAAGCCATGCTTGATGTGTGACACAGTCATTATGCTTGCACTGAAACTCAATGAAATTGCCGGTGTATATTTTTCAAGAGGTGAGTTGAGGAAAGCAAAGAGTGTCTGTGAGTGCACGTTAGCGCTCTATTCAGAAGCTCTTGGTGTTGACCATGCTGACACCATGGTAATTGCCGCAAACCTGCAAAGACTGCAAGAGTCTCTCAGTAAATACAAAGCAAAACCGATTGATAAACGCTCTCACAAGCGCCAGTGAAAGCCCAATATTGCGCTCTCCTCTCTCAAGATCATCAATGTATGATCGGTGTATCCCTGTACGCCTCGCCAGATCACTTCTGGACTTAAGGAGCTGTGGAATTCGCATTGACTGCTCAAAAAACGAACCATGACAACTGCTGTTGCCTGAAATGAAATCGTATCTTTTTTCCTCCGACTGACAGTGGAGGACTGATGGAGGCAAGTATGAGTCTCAGGGCAAGGCGCGAGTTGTTAAACAGCATTAGGGAGAGATATCGTCAGGCAGCGAAGCAGACGTCATCATTTGATTTCGCTACGCTCATAGCCGCCGTTTCAGGGCGATTACGAGTAGCAAAATTGCCGAGGTTGAACTCGCCAGTGAAAAACCGAATTGACTCGCGGTATGCCTGAAACAGATCTGATAATCACGATCATATTCCCAATACTAACGTGGTTTGGTCGCACTGGAAATGCAAGCCAAAAATATCCCGGTGTAAATTGTGGTTTGATAAGTTCAATCGCGCGTGTAGCATCTAATCTTTCATCTTCGGGTAAAGTAAGTGGTTGATACTCACTGCGCAGTACGGTTATGGGATTTTGGGGATGGGCTGGGAAGCGCACTTCGTAGCCGTCGTCAACTTTAGAGATCATTCTTTGCAAGCATTCAAGTCCGCTGTCGTTTGTCATCAACGCGCCGATTGCCGCGAGAGTTTGACATGATGGAAGATTGCCTTGACTGAAGTCCATGATTCTTCAAACCGAATGGCCGGTTAATTCAACCATATGCTTCAGGGTTTATC
>PLZS01000131.1 GCA_003153555.1 Candidatus Melainabacteria bacterium
GCCGCCAGTTGGGTCGGACAATTTGTTCAAGCGGCGTTTCCAGATCGCTGGTATAGATACCGCGATGAATTGCCCGTAACTTTCCGGCGCGAGCCAGTCTGGAAACGCGTTGTGCGTTCGCCTGATCTTCGGCGGAACTGAAGATCAAGGTCGCGAGAGTGTCAATATTTTTGCGCATCACGAGGTAAATCGAGAATTCTTGTCAATAATAATGCATTTATTGCGCATTACTGTCAATAACATGGCTAATACATGTTCTGATCTGGCGGCACAAGCTCGGCGTTCGGGTAATGTGGATCGTGCTGGCAGGACTCGCCGGGTGGATCATCGTTCCGGTGCCGATGCCATCGCTACTGGCTTCCACATTGATAGTCCTGATCTCATGTTCGCTGTGGCTGTGGGTTAGCAATCTTCAGAAGCGGTTGTAACTGGCGATGAAATTTGCTCACCGAGACATGGCTCTGGATTGAGTTGGTTTTATTTATGAGCTGCGAAAATCATTCTTCATCAAAACTGACTGCTGCCGCTTGCTTTCGAAGCTTTTGATTTAAGTCTTGACGCAGACTCTCAGGTACGTTTGTAAGGAATGGTCGAATTAATTTATCTGCCTCAGCTTCTTCTCCTTTGAGATAATGCAATTGCGCGCGCAATCTCAAAAGTGCATCCCGGAAAATGGATTCAGATTGAACCGTTTTTTCAATTTCCTTAAGGGCCTGCTCAATATCTTCCGGGGGGGCCTTCATGCGGAAAAGGATACTAACTCGTGTGAATAGTGGGTATGGGTTTTTTGGAAACTTGGCGATCGCATCCCCAATAGTTTGTAGCGCTTTTTGATACTCAGATAGGCAATATGCCTCATATTGACTGAGGGCGTTTAGCCTCATCTCCTCTGCGCGCTCGAATTTTTGTTCGGTAGTAGCTAAGCCTTGTAATAGCTTCTGAATTACTGGCTCATGCTGCTTCCAGTTCTGCGAATTGATAAGACATTTTAGGTACGCCTGAATATGGAATGGATTGGATGGGCGTTCCTTATAATTAATTTCTGCAAGCGTTCTGGCTGTTTCAAAATCTTCTAAATTGACATATAGCTGAACTAGTTCCCTGCGAGCTCTAGATGCGGTTCTTGTCTCCTTAACAGCCTTCGATTGGCGTTGAATCGCCTCGTCCGTTCGCCCGCACATTCTGTAGTAGAATCCCAACAGAAAATCATGCTCTGGCGAACCAACAGACTGTACCTCTGTCAAGAAACGCTGATTTTTTTGCCGTGCAAGCGACTGGCAGAGGTAATACCGAATCTCCTTAGTAATATTAGAATCCAAGTGCGTCTTAGACTCAAGAACCCGATCAGCGAGTATTATGACTTCACGATAGCTTCGATGAGTATCATAAAGATCTTTCATAGCTTTAAGGAAATGTGAAGGGATCAATAGCTTCGGATCAATCACCTTTCCCTCAGTTAATGCGCGGCGGATCGAAAATAAATAGTCAGACGCATCAATTTCTTCGCCGTCACGTGACTTGACAAAAGAGTCAACATGTTCACGGAGTTTGGTTGCGAATTCTACTGGCAGCGGTACACGAAGCCGACGCATATAGTCTCGAATCGCGTCATTGAGCCTAATGTACTCGCCGTTTGCACCAAGGGTTTCGCACATTGCACTGGCCAAGAAGCGCTCCAAAGTTTTTTGGTAATCTTTAAGATCAGCGAGTGAATCCAAGAATTCGTAACTAATAAAATCAAACTCAGAGAGCAAGTATAGAAGGCGTTTATCATGTTCCTCGGGCGCATTAAGTTCAACTAGTCTTGCGGCGCGATCAGTATTAAATCCGACAAGTAATTCAGTTTTTCGTTTTGCTGTTGGCAATCCCAATTCTTTTATCAGGCTTACAGCATAAATTACTTGATCTGGAAAGCCATAAAGCAGATTCTCAAAATATTCGTAATCCTCAATATTGAGCGATAGTTTTTCAAACTCGGCGACTCTCTTGAAGAGTCCCATTCGCTCATTCTTGTTGAGTTCTGGAACTGCTACAAAGAAAACATCAATCCGATGCCGTGTTTCGAAATTTGGGCGGAAACGAGAGGAAATTGCTAGTAAGAGTTTTTTGTTGCTTGCTATCTTATCGAGGACTTGAGTAAACCAATGAACAAGTGCTCGTTCATAGGTAACTATGCCGCCCGTATCTTCAATTAATAAAATCTCATTGAGATTGGCTAGGTCGTTGCAAAGCTTGGTAGCAAGATCAACTTTTTCGTCTAACGGTTTGTTCAAGAGATCGGTTATATCTGTATCTCCAGAGAAACCAAGGTCGTAAAGCTTTACTATGAAATCCTCAACGCTATCCTGAGGCGTTAATAATATTTCTGGGGGGGAGTAAGAGTCACGAATGGAAACAGCTTTCGAGAGGGCACGCCTCAGCAAAGTCTTTCGTCCGATTAGAGGAAGTCCGGAGCAGATCACGCAAGATGGAGGAGGAAGGCTGTAATCGTCAAAGCGCTCTTCAAACTCTCCTATTTGATCATTCCGACCGACAAATATGTTTTGTCGTTCTTTGAGTCGGGGATGTGCATCCCACGAAAGTTCCCTTAAGCGCTGTTGAATTCTTCTGACAGCTATCGTTGGACGTGTGACGGGGTGGAGATTATATTCATCGCGCATCCAATCTGGAATGCGTGGGTCTTTATGCGTTATCGTTCGATCAATGATGATTGGATATATTCGCTTGATTTGTCCCTGAATAGATAGCCTCTCTGCTTCAGTAATTTCGCGTTTTACCCAGTCTGAGCTTAAAGATGCGTCGGATAAAAAAAGAACAAACAGGCTGGTATCTGCTAACGTCCTTAGGATTTCATCCAACGTTTTCATACCATGCTCAAATGTGTCTGCATCATAAACGCGCCATTGTTTCGGCAGGCGGTCTGCAACCAATTGGACGTATGTCGATTTGTCCTTGCTGCTATGTGATAAAAAGCACGTGATCATAAAATTTGGATTCTCGTGGTCAATTTTATAGTGGAGTCCTGCCCAAGTAATACGGGGATTACGGAATATTATATTAGGGCAGTAATCTACCATCAAAAACCATATTCAGCTAATGGTGAAAGATGGTGAAAGATGTTTGCTGGAGTCCATCTCTGAGAGCTAATCGGACTTGATGCTGACTAGACGGTTTACGCATAAAGAGGAATCTTAACAACATTGCTCACCCAGTCAATTCTTCTCAAGTATCGTCATGCTGCGAAAGTCGGAATCCGTGGAGCCAATATTCAAAAATCCTTACATCTATCCACCTCCTGTTCGTCAGGCCAGCGCTTTGCCTTCGGCTTCCTCCAGATTTCCAGTCACCCAGAACACCCTTGCCGTTCAGCTAACTCTTCCCCTTGTCGGACGAGTAGAGAACTTCCACCTCCAAATAAGTGCGCCCTGCCGGGCGCACCATTAAAAAACCCCTCCAGTCATAGACTGGAGGGGTTAGTGAAACTAAGAACCATTAAAATGGTCCGCTATCTACCGGAGGTAATTCTCCCGGCAACGGAGGCAATTCGTCCGCTTGATTTTCGCTGGCGCCCAGCTTTGCCGCGATCGTTGCAACCAAGCTTAACACAAAAGAGTCGCGCTCTTCGGTGTTCGCCACTTCCTTGGAACCAACCTTGACCATTTCGGTCTTCGGTGGATTTTCATCTTCATCCAGCTGAATGTAAGCGCCGGCCTGATACACGGAAACAGACGTGATATCAGACAACAGCGGTTCACTGACGGTATCATCCTTACGTTTGTAAGTTGAGCCCTTCAACTGCTGCTGAACGGTCAGGCCGAGTATGCTTTGCAGATCAGCTTTGTTCAGGCGAGCCACCAGGATTGCAGCCGCGTAGGTGGCGGCGTTGATGTCCACGATTGCGCGGCCTTCCTTTCCTTCGAATGTCATGCGCACCTTATTTACCGGTGAGCCTTCGTACTCGTCGGCTTCCATTTTGATGCGCGTCAGGCGAACGTCACGCATTTGCGCAAATTCGGTCTTATCGTATTTGCCTGTTTCGGTGTTTTTCGTCGAGACGACGAATTTGCCGATTTTTGAATTAACAGCCGCAAAAGTGGTTGGTGTGCTATTTCCGTTTGTAAACATGATTAAATCTCCTCAAAAAATGAAGAACCGACATTGGTTCATTACATATTGGCCGAACACGTTCATATAAAAAAGAGAGGACTCCCCTCTCTATAAGGACATCGGTTCAGTCAAGCAATCGCATCGCGCAGTTCTTTTGCTGGCTTGAAGATGGCCACCTTNNCCAGTTTTGGTAAGTTGCCGCTGGATCAACTTCACCGTCGAAGCAAGCTGCTTGCCCGCGAGCAACTTGCTGATGTTGTTATCTTGCGCGATGTGCGCAATGATTTCGTCTTTAGGCATCGCTTTGCTTGATGTATTGCTCATGATCCAATACTCCTTGGTGGTGGTTGAAAAAATTGCGTCTCTTTATGTGTATCCAGTGATTTTGCCGACCTTGCCGTTGTTGTCAGTGGCGGTGACTTTGCAATCCGGGTACCCTGAACCAGCTGGGTTGCTTCCAGCCTGGCCGTCCGCACTTTATAGCGCGCATCTGCGAGTTGGCATGCGATAGCGCGCAGGCGGATCAGTTTATATAGCGCGCGCTGATCGCTT
>PLZS01000176.1 GCA_003153555.1 Candidatus Melainabacteria bacterium
CTACGAACCATGAGGTCGGGAGTTCGAATCTCTCCAGGCACGCCAATTTAAAACATGATCAATCGGCCGTCTTCGAGGATGTGCCGATTTTTTATTGGGGTGGTTTGCGCGGGCTAGTGGCCCCTGATTGGCCCCTTCTGCAGAAATTTCCGCGAATTTAGATCAAACTCGATAACACCACAAGGTTAAACATTGCGCCTGAAAACGATCAGGGGTTTAAATGGCACCAGCCGTGGTGTCACTCGAAAAAACTAAATAGCTTTGGCATATCGAATGCTCCCAGGTCCAGGAAATAAATCGCATCGACTTAAGCACAAAGAGCTCATCTTTGATGCAAATGCAAAATAATCGGTTTTGCTTTAGTGAACTGTGTTGTAATCAAGACAATGAAGTTACTCAAAAAACGAATCGATGTCTTTCTCAAGAATACTACTTACGACTTCAACAATAATATTGACTAGCCTGCTTATGTTTGCTGTTCCCACCGCCTTTCAGCGAAATAGGGACATAGAAGATAAAGCAAAACTAGAGGGCTCGATGGCAGCAATGAAGGAAGCACAAAACTACTATTCGCGCGGTGAACTCAAGACATAAGTAGCTCCTGCTAGGCTGTTTAAGTATGCAATTGGAGTGCAGCTATAATAAACGCTTGGATGTCATTGTTATGCTAACAAAGGATGTTGCTGGTGATCAAGTCAGCGTCACCGTGCCTTTTGATTGGTCAATCGCGGAGGTGCTTGAAGAGGTACGCCGAAAATTTCGCAATGCAGGTAGCTGTTTTGACTTCGCCCTATCACGCCCTTGTGATCAGGCGCGCCATCGAGCAGATGCTGACAGGCGATCCGGCGACTCAGCCAAAAGATCTGCACACGATATTGGAGGTTCTGCTCGAAGTATCGGTTCAAGCAGCAAAATATTAGCCGCCCGGAAACTCGCGAGTATTTATCCGGCATAAAGACTTCGGGCAAGACTGCGAAGTTGGTAAAACAACTGCTTGCACTAAAAAAAGGAGCCGACACGGACAACATCTGTTCCGACGCGCTTGCATATGCACTGGAGAAACGTATCGAGCGCGCCGAACGGTGGCAATCATGGTGCGAGCGCAACGAAAAAGCTCGCATGGCTGTTGTTGTCTGACTTGATTTTTTCGCGACGCATTTGTCCTAATTAACAAACGCTCTAATATTCGCAGGCTAACGTTCTTTCTATGCGCTTGGATCAGATTGATACGAAGCTGGCTGTTTGGAGAATCCCATGAACAAAAAGCGGTGACTCAAAAACATTGCCGTTTACAAAGACTGCGTCGTCGATCTTGGGACGTCGAGCGGAAGAAAATAAAATTCGGAAGAGCGAATGGGTGTTTCCCGGAAAAGGCAAAACTGGTCATTTAGTTCAGAAAGCTCGCGCTTTGTGCTCCGGCCCTCAGGCAATCGGAGGTAAGTTTGCGATCGAGGGCTTATACTGAGAAAACTTAGAGGCGGTTCTTGATGGCTCAGCGCAAACCAGAAGACCAAACAACTTTTGATCAGGTGCTCAAGCTGGTTGAGAATCTCACACCTGAGGCACAGGAACAGCTCATAGAAGAGATGAAGCTGCAATGGCTGCGTCGCGAGCTAGGCAAGGCCGAAGATGAGCTACGACGTGGTGAAGGTGTCCCCGGTGATCAGGTTTTTGCCGAGCTACGGGAACGAAATAACGCAGTGAGAGAGAAGGGCGGCACCGATTGAAGAGGCTAATCCTCGCGCCTTCAGCTATCAGAGACATACAGGGAATCCACGACTTTATAGCTGACGGCAACGTCGATGCGGCGAGACGATACATCGAAACTCTCTACGACAGATTCGATCTGTTATGCCATCAGCCAGGAATAGGCCGCAAGCGTGACGAAGTAGTCCGGGGCTATCGCAGTATAGTCGAAGGTGAGTATGTCATCTTCTACCAGCCCATGCCGGATGACACTTTGGAAATTAAGCGTGTTATTCATTCCAAGCGAGATCTCGGCAAAGCCTTGAGCGACTAACTGTGATCATTTAATTTGACCGCCATCAAAAATGCCGTGATTGCCAAAGGAACTGTAGCCATTATTTTGTCGAGTGCCTCAAAGGCAGAGATGCTGCGAGTCACTTCGTTGATGCGTGACTGCATGGTGGGGCGGCTTAATGCCAGGTGTGGCTCAAGTAGATTGAGCACCAGCGCGGCCTTGATGTGTCCGCTGAAGATTCATCATAAATGCACTTTTGCACGAGTCTCGTGCAATAACTTCGCCGCTTCGTCCCTGCGAACAATCCTCGCAGAGTTGAAATAAAGCCTAACGGCTTCTTCAAGATCGGCACAGCCATCTTGCAGGCGCCCAATGCCGATCTCGGCTTGTGCTCGATAAAAGTAATCGTCCGCATTCAACGTTTTCGGAAAAGCTTCCTCGAAGGTTTGCAGGGCTGCAGCATACTTTCCTAATCTACTTTGATAGGTGCCTTTCTGGATTAAAGGCCAATTTCCTCCATAGCTATCGATAAGTCGCCGTTTGTCTTCAGCCCTTCTGCCATAGTCGATGACGAAGTCTGTATTCTTGATTGCTTCTTCATACTTGCCTGCCAACGCCAATGCTTGTGCGCGATAGCTGTGAGCATCGACATTTTCCGGAGTCTCTTTTAACCAATCAGCAGTAATCGCAAGTGCTTCATCAACATCACCGGACTCTATCATGTAAGCTAGACTGCCTCTGCGCTCCTTAGTTGTCTTCTGTTTTGACTCACGCATTTGTTTCTCTGCTTCCTTGTCATAGAGGTTAATGCGAATGACAGCGCCCGTGGAATCGACGAAGAAAACAAGCAAGCCCGAAGAAACCTTGTACATGTAAGTGGTAAATCTTTTACTCTTCAAGCTTTCATAGACCGGAAGCGCAGTTTGGGTGCTCAAGATGTCGTTCAGGTCAGTAAAGAGCAAACGTAACTCAAACGGCGCCATAGGAATTCCCAGGATCTGCCCTTTGCCTGTATAGCAGGTGCCAAACTCGATCCCTCCAATGCCTGTTAGCGACGAAACCGGTGCACCGTCAACCGATGTCCCAGGACGCGCACCGCCGTATACCCCAGGTCGTATTTCGTACAGCGGATCTCGAGTGAGTTTCTGGACAGTAGTCAACTTTAAGCAATCGGAATCTGAAAACAGATGCTTGATCATTGCTTGTAACTCCGGCACGCCGGTCGTGGAGTCCGTCACTTTAGCGAGATCTTTGATAAGTGGAGCATTCAGTTTATGACTCGATGCAATCTTCTTGATGTGTTTCATGCAAACGGTAGCAGCACGGACAGCGTGTTGAGCCATGAAACATCTCCCTGCAGCCGAATAGTTCTCTAAAGCACCTGCAAAGTCACCCAATTGTTCTTCGCTAACTGCAAGCAAATATTGGAATTGAGCAGGTGCCATTGGCCCAAAGCCCTTAGGAATTCTAGGGAGGATCGTTGGTATCGTCTGAGCAGCAAGCTGATACTCGCCCAGATTGACCAGCAGTTTTTCGATTTCAAATTCAACTAATGGGTCGAAGGTTTTTTCACTAATCGCGACACGGAGGTCTTCTTTGGCTCGATCGTTCTGTCCGTCCTTGATATAGAGCTTCGCTCTGGACAAACGCCTGCGTCGTAGATCTGAGGGTAGACGCTGCATCGCGTCGGAGAGCTGCTGAATGGCCTCGTCAAAGTGGCCAGATCCGGCCAAATTGTTAGCACGATGAATCTCGGCATACGCAGTTTCTGTATTTATGTTATCTGTATACGTGCAGCCACGCCAGGCTCTTTTATCCAAGGCGTCTGTTCTCGGCCAGCCCTGCATTTCCCAAGGCTCCCGAGATTCGAGTAACAGACCAGGCGAGAGTATTTCATCTATTGATTCACCTGTCAGTGTGGGCAGAAGTCGAGCCTGGTGCGTGTTCTCGTTTTGTCGAAGTGTGAGGGTGACATAGCCATAAGCAGCACCGAGCAAGAGACACAAGATCACCGTGCTGACGGACACTCTTTCCCAGCTGCCTTTTTTTGACTTTTGCACGCGGCTATTTCTCCATGAGCCCACTACCACAAGTGTGATACAGCGCTTGTATTACATTTTTAGTGCACAAGAAGCGCTCATATTAGCTACATAATATCTATGGCTCCGTAAGGCCAGTCTTGGTTGCGCCTCTCATCTTCCGATTTAAAGTGCATGTATGAAACCGCCCCAGCAATGACGCTAAGAACGATCAACATAGCACCAACGCTCATCAGCTCCATTTCATTTTTCTAGTTTGCCATACCGTGGGGAATAGCGCAAATCGACTGCGCTGAATGCTCTGCATAAAAGACCCAAGTCATATTTCGATGCAACAATTAAGCCACCAATGATAGTGGCATTGCTTGCCATAAAACAACATATGGGTTATGGGACGGTACTGTTAGTACAATCTGGTCAAGTATAAAACTTAGGTTGCTCTGACCAATATTGGTGAACAGGACGTAGATCCCGTCGTAATTTACGCCAAATTTGGTATGTTGAGCGTTTTTCCATCTGTTCAAGTTCGATGTCCAGAGGTTTCTGAAAAAGCTGTAGTTCTTCGAGGATTTCCGCGAAATCCATCTCCGAAAATCCGTCGCGCTCAGCATCAAGAAAATTCCACTGAAATCCCAAACCGAGCCGATATAGAGGCGGAACGCCTGCCTTCTCCAAAAGTGATAACGCAAATTCAAGCGGTAAAAAGCCAAATAATTCGCCAGCATATTCAAGTTGCAGACGCAATTGTTGTTGATCATCATCTGAAGGCTCGGACAATCCTCTGCACCCGTCGTCGTTTGTCATCTCATCATAAGGCCAATTCGGAGCACGAGCAAAAATGAATCACAATTGCTTTTAGCGATTGCTTAAGCACACCGGTACTGGTTTTACCGAAACCATTTACGCACTAATCATTGCAACCCAGGCGTCCTCCTTTCCAGGCAGTCTTTTCTAGTGGAATCCAACAGTTTCCACATCCCTCGCATTTAAACATTGCCACTGTCACAGTTTTAAAATCAACATCAGCCACATAGACCCCTTCCTCTGAAAAGCACCGCCAGCAGAATTTCGCGGGTATGCAGCATCCATATGCTGCGCCCAAAGACATGCTTGTAAGTGCCGTCGCTAACGCGATAGCGGTCCAACTTGTATGTCGCTTTTTCATTTGCAATTCCGCTCAACCCGCGTTTTGCTTTCACAGGTTGCAAGCATCCCTTTGAGTTTGTAGTACTCGTCCTGAGCGTTAGCACACAGACCGTGCCAACCTCCTTCAGGCGGCATCATTTGCGGAATGAATTTTCTTAAAATTTCTTTGGCTTCGGCATATTTGCCTTGCTGCATCATAAAGTAAGCGACCTGTTCATCCACAATATGATCTGTCTTGTTTTCATAAACATAGAGCTTTTTATAAACCTCTTCAGCCTCGGACCACCTGCCTAGCCGAGAATAGACAGTCGCAAGATTGGCTACTAACAGATGATCTCTGCTGGAATTCTTGCCAAAAAGTGGGTCATTAATTTCAATGGCTTTCTTCAATAAAACTTCAGCCTTATCAGGCTCACGAGCCATAATATGCTCTGAAGCGATCTTTAATAATCGTTCGATCTCCTCTTGAACTTGAACTGAAGTTTCCTCCGACATTGAGGATGACTTTGCATTTTGCTCGCCCGAAGACGCAGAAGCCAATGAAAAGACTACGAATACAACAACTATGAATTTAGTCGCTCTCATAAACTTCACGGCTATGGCCTCGTGCAGCTATTGTTCCCCACTGCTTGCTTGTAGACTTCGTCGCTACACTCGATTGTCTTCATAAGTACGCCAGGAGCAACTTGGCGGAAAGTAACCGATTTTAATTTAGACAAATTGCTGTATGGAGCGTCCACCTTTTGCCCTTTCAAATTCAAATAAACTGTTTCACTGCCTAGGCGGCAAAATAAGACGCCATCACGGAAATAAGGAGTAGACATGCGCAGATTAATCCCTTTCGGAAGCTGAAACAAAACATCGCCTCTAAGTGACAACACCACAGGTGGTTCAGTTCCATTCTTGGAAGCATAGTAGAAAAGTGGTGCGTTGTTATGCAGGGACCATGCATCGTCAACCGAATAATAAGGTGCTGATTGGGGAATGAGATTTTCAAATTCCGGGCGGATCACAAATATGAAATCACGATTCACAACACCATACTTGTTAGATCCCAAAGCAGCAACCGCATAGTCGCCATAAAAGTTCTGCATCAAAAAGCCCGGTGGCGAAACTACTTCTCCAAGCTTGTTTACAATGGCGCTCTTTCCATATTTGCCATCCTCATTTAAAAATATGACAAATGCTAGACCATTACGGAATTCTTCTGCCCAGTGGTATTTTGGCCGCACAACAATGTGACCACCTTTGTCCATATATCCCCACAAGGAGCCCGGTGTGAGAGCTTTTTCAACTTCGAAGGCGATGCGGTCTTCACTGTAAGTGAGCTGACTGTTTCTTTTTAAGTTTTCGCAGAAAATCTCCCGTTGCACTCTGGTTTTCGCATCAAAAATGACAGGTGATCGTCGAAGCGTCGCAAGATGGCGCAGCCATCTTTTGGGTGGCTTATATATGTAAAGTTTGCAGGCAGTATGACTGTTCCTTTCTGATCGCACACTCCAAGGTGCTCACCCAAACGGAATCGAAGCAGTGCATCCTTGGGAAGCTGATCTAATGCGGGTCCGCTGTCAGAGTCAGACTGTTCACCCAATCGGAACAGGTCTTCGAATGTGGCACCTTCAGGCACTATCGGATTCAGTGCCGTGCCTTTCCTATTGATCAAAACTGAAAGAACAGAGCGCGTGAACCTTCCTCCAATTCCCCTTGGCCTTAGCAGGAATAAACCGGAGCCCAAGTAGGAAATTTCTGCATAGTTGGGTCGTACGATTTCTTTGCCTTTCAAATCGGTCAGTCCATGCTCATTGCCAAATTCTCGCCAAATATTTGGCGGCATTGCTCGCGCTTCGTGCATTCCCACACCCAAAAGCACGAATAAAAGTGTCAATAATAGTCCAACGGCTCTCATGCATGTACTCCCGCCACCGCATTGTCCGAACCGATTGTAAGAACAGCGAGCATCGCGATCACAAGCGTGCTTGTCAGTCTGCAGACCGGCATTATTGATCTCTCCCGACTCAATCTATCTCGCTCCACAGCTTTGCGACTGTGAACAGCTCAAGGTGTTTTACGTTGCTTGTCGCAATGACCGTTTCATCCTGATCAGTTGAAACGGTGAGAGCCTGTGCAGCTAATATTGCGTCTGCATCGAGTTCGGAATCACCTGCCGTCGGTTTTCCTTTCTTTCGCACCATCGCCCAAAGTTCCGCTGCTTTTAACATGGCATCCGATGTAATTGGTAAGAAACCCAGCTGCTTCCGCAAAAGGTCCAATCTAGACAACCCAAGCGTTCTGTCGCTACGCAGCAGTTCCCTGCGCACTTCATAGTCCGATATCTCCGGCACTTTCATCTCATTGCCCTGTTGCATCTCTGTTCCTGTCCGCTCGTGGATGACTGATCATCCCCAGCGGTCCAGCATCCAGCAGAATGAGTTTACTCATCAAATAACTTGTGAGACTTCGAGTGATTCTCGTTCAATGCTCGTTTCAATTCTGGCCAAGTCTCTTCGTCGTAGCCAGACGAATCTTGTAACCAGTCTTCAAAAAGCTGTTTGACTTTTCTGACGCGCGAACTCTCGGTCCTGGACAAATTACTAGGACGACCTTTCTTTACGGCTTCTTTCTTTCCTGCGGAGTCCATCTGGAATGCCCCGGACTTGGTTTGAGTACTATTTTACCAGAGGATGTTTGTGCGCAGACGACAACCGGACTAAGCTGCCAGAGGCAGGCATTCAGAATGTTTGGACGGTTTGGTGCCTTGAGCCAGGCATTACCGGGAGGGAACCGTTGGTTATGCAAGATACAGAGCGCTCGGTCGCGCTCAGGAAACGCCTGAATTTCGTACCATTCTCTAAGATGTCTGAGCGTATAGCATCGCTGCCACCACATATGGTTTTCTCAAAGTTATCGACGTTTTCCGAATTCTCCTGTGCAAAGGGGCCCCTTTGCAAAATGTTGAATCTCGAAAAACTTAGCGGGCGAAGAGTCTCGAACTCTCGACCTACAGCTTGGGAAGCTGTCGCTCTACCAACTGAGCTACACCCGCAGGTAAATACAAGTCTACCATTAGCTTGAACTGTCGAATTATTATCAGCAGGACCACAAGCCCAACAGGAAAAAAATGCCGGACAACTTAAGGTTCCGCCGGACACCTACCGGACTTGCCCCCCCTTGCAGCCATCCAAAATGTCCCAAAGTGTAGACCAGATATGACATTACGAAGACCGGCTGACGCTGAACCATCAGAGGAATGCGAGTGGTGGCTTCACTTTGAAGGGTAGAGTCTGCAATGGTCAGCCGAGTGGACGATCTAGTGACATCCTTATCGACTGGTATTGATGAATCTTGTAGACTAGGGGTAACAGAAATGAGTTTCTAAGATGCCCAAGGTTCTGATAGTTGAGGACGATCTAGTATTTTCTTACTTGATCCAACACCATCTTGAACTGAATCACTATTTAGTCGAGGCGGTCAAAACCGGGCAAGAAGGCTTAAAACACCTCGACTCCGGCGTTTATGACTTGGCTATCTTGGATTGGATGCTGCCAGACATGCTTGGCGTCGAAATTTGCAAACAATTCCGTTCTGCAGGCGGCTCTACGCCGATTTTGCTTTTAACTGCGAAGAATAGCTCAGAAGAGAAAGCGGTAGGACTCGACTCAGGCGCAGACGATTATTTGGTCAAACCATTTGATCCAACTGAGCTGATGGCCAGGCTGCGTGCATTGCTACGACGCCCTGTAGGTTTCGCCGGCAAGATGCTAAAAGTGCAAGACGTGGAAATGGACACATCTACTTTTAGAGTCACGCGAGCTGGAAAAGAGGTTGATCTTGCCTTGAAGGAAATTGCCATCCTCGAATTGCTGATGCGACACCCGAATCAGCGATTCACAGCTGAAGCTCTATTGCAGAGGGTTTGGCGCTCAGACGCTTCTGCTTCAGTTGAAACAGTGCGCACACACATGAAGACTTTGCGCAAGAAGCTTAGCGACAGCAACGAACATCCGTTAATCAGAACAACTAGGCATCTAGGTTACAGAATCGTCGACAATGACGGTTGTGGCTAAGATGCAGCGGATGCGTTTAGGTGCCGGCAGGGATGCCGGCGCTCCCAGGACGCGACGCTCTTTGGCAACGACGTTCTTAGTCCGCGAAGCTCCCAGGACGCGACGCTATTAGACCGCTATGCCATTAGGTTGCGACGCTCGTTGGCAACGGCGCTCTTAGGAAGCGACGTTGCCATTATCGACTTTGGTACTGCATTATGCATATCCATCGTGTAGACCATACTGGTCAGCCGCTAGATGACTATGATTTACTAATTAAAACCTGATCGTCTTGTAACACAATCGGTTTCAGGATAACTTCATGCTCACTTCACGCAGCTTTCAACCACACTTCTCGTTGTGGTACTAGACTGATAGTATTGAATAAGATTTCGGCTTAATGACAGCAACATCAATCCGCCAAGCGTCCTCACTTCTCTCGAATCCCTCTTTACCCTCCGTAGGTCTTAAAAATGACTCAAGCTGCAAAGAAAGGCAAAGCCGCCAGCCCTGAAACTGAACTGCTCCATGAACTAGGAGAGGTCGTCAGAAAACGTAGACTGGCACTTGATCTTTCCCAGGAAGAATTGGCCGGACGCGCCGGCGTGCACAGAACATATTTAAGCGACATTGAAAGAGGCGCACGTAACATCACCATTACCGTGCTCGCACGACTGGCCGATGCGCTTGAGGTCAAAGTTTCAAGATTGTTCCGACTAACTGAACAGCAAGGCTTTGAACATCCTGCTAAAGTTCGCAAGTAAGCTTATTGCAGCAGCTATTGAAAGGTTCTTAAAGGCGCATCTCGGATGCGCTTTTTTATTGGTTTGCGCGCTTCGCTTGATTAATGACGTTTTCTTCCAGGATACGGGTCAAGTGTCTCTGCCAGGTTTCGACATTCTCATAGTTCTTGCCGTAGTCGAAGAGAACGTTTTTACCTTTGGACTTGCTGGTGCATTTTAGTGTCCATCTGTTTGCGTTAATACCATTAATTTCCACTTCCAACTCTTCACCGGCAGACCGCCAGCTGGTTCCAGTACCAGCTCTGGTGATTAAATGTTCAGTATCGTCAGACACATTAGTCACGTAAGGCACCACCAGTAGTGCCTGGCGGCAGGCGGAAACAACTTCTTTGTTCGTGCCGTCCACCTCTACTTCTCTGGTTTGTTCCAACTCCCAGACTTCCCTATAGAGCCCTTTGGCAAGAAAAAGGTGGGCGCTTAAATCCATCGGCAACAAAATACCGACGATGATCGCCGAAAAAAGTAATCCGACAATCAATCCAGCCTTCCAGGCAAATTCGAATGCGTGCGGGGTGACATTGAAAATGACACAACAGATGAAGATGAATAGGCCAACCCCACCGCCAACACCCAGAGTGCAGACTACAATCGCTCGAATTATTCGCGCAAAATAGCGTTGCATTTTACGATTCTGCAGATTTTGGTTCTATCGGTTCTGGCTCGTGATCTTGCTTTATGTACCATTTCAGAAATCGAAAGAGCATATAAACGGGTGGCAAAACCACCATCAAACCAAAAAGCTTTTCAATCTTGCGCAACATAGTTAGATATCCCCATCGTCGGTCAGGTTGCAGGATTCCTCATCATCGCTCAGCTTCACGCCTTCAGCGGTGATGTCTTGAACATCAACAGATTCCAGCTCAAGTTCTTCCACATGAATGTCAGTAGTGTTCTGCGCGACTTCTTGCGCGTCCATAGACTCCAGTAACGCATCTACACTTTCAGACATCGCCAGCTCGGCTTCAGCAGCGGCTGCAGCTTTGCCCATTGCCAGGGCGACGCGAGCAGCCGTCTTATCCGCAGTAGTTCTGCGCGGATACAATCGAGTCCGACAGTCAGAACAAAAGCAATAACTGCCTTCTCCCAGGTGGCTGAAGTCGCCTACCTTAAAACCAACTGGAAGATAGACCCTCATTGCCACCATGCGTCGTTCAAGACCTTTCAACTTGCGCTGATAGACCTTCACATACTCATGACGACACAGTTTTACTGGTTTTTCCGCCGGTTGCTCTGGTTGTTGTTCTGGTTGTTCTGCTATTTCTTCTATCATCAAACTTATTAAAACACGCTCCTTATCTATTGTTGCTTAACGACAGGAAACTCTTTCAAGAAATGTCCTCTCCAAAAAATGATCACTGCCAGTTGGTGCTCCGGCTTGACGATGTTTGGACAAGAGAAATATAAGGAACGAGATGAGTCCTCAGGAAACGGCTGAGACTGAGGCGTGGCGACAGGCAAGCTAACAGTGCCGCACTGGCGACGCACCGTGTTATCGAAGAATACGGCAGTGAGAGATAGGTCCCCGACCGGTTTCCCCGAGATATTGCGGATTTTAATCTCGCCCTCTGGCGTTAAGCTTCCCTTGGCCAGCCAAATTCTCGATGAACTCAGAGCGACGGGTGGCACCCGAGGGTCATCAACACGCACTGCGTTCTTTTCTTGTTTATCGATCAGGTCGACTTTGTCGTCTTTAGTAATTATGCCTAGCTGCTCAGCTACCCGCTCCGCATGCCCTTTCACAGAAGCAGCTTCTTGAAACTTTTTCTGTTTCATCAAAAGCGCACTCCAATCCAAAAGCACTGCTTCAAGCTGTTTGAGTAGTTCTGGTTTCGGTCGCAGATCACAAGCATCTTCAAAAGCACGCACTGCACCGGCATAATTTTCAAGTTTGAGATTGACAGCCGCAAGCAGTTGATAGTTTTCTACGCTTTTTTCTTTATCAGTCAGGTCAAGAAGAGCCTCTTGGGCCCCTTGATAGTCCTTAGTTTGGCAGAGCAAATCAATAAGACGATGGCGCGCCTCCAAGTTATTTGCATCAACTGTTGTGACGCTTTTATAATTCTCAATCGCTTTTCCCGCTTGCTCTGTGCGGGAATAAATAGCAGCCAGAGCCATTCTCGTCAATGGTTCATCCGAAACGCCGAGACTCTTATTGAGTAAATCGATCGCGGTTGAGTCGTCTTTCTTCAGTTCAGCAGTTGCTGCTAGTTGCCTGTAAGCCTCGCTAAGCCGGTGCGGAATTGCACTCTTTTGAGGCTCTTGTAATTGATCGGAAAATCTTCGTGCCAATTCTAGATGGGCAACAGCCTGTCCGAGCTGATTCTTGGCCAAGTCATGATCGGCCCACTTGGCATAAAGACTGCCCCGTCCCGCACTAAGTTCTTGAGGAGGACATGCGTTATTTGCAGACTGAAATAATTTCTCAGCTTCTTCGAAATCCTCCTTCCCTTCGTAGTAGTTAGCGTAAGACAAAACCACCGGTGATAATGTCGGACCTTTGACATTCAAGCGAAGCGCGGTGTCTAATGCGGTTCTGCCTTCAGCTAGCCTATCTGTACTCAAATAGACCTGAGCTAGCCACGGAAAGACCTCAGGATTTTCCGGGTGCTCTTTAGCTAACTCTTCCAGCATCGGTAGGGCTGCGGCAGCTTTGCCTTGGCGAATCAAGGCAGCGGCGCGAGTGAAAGGAGTTTCAGCCGGGCGAGTGAAATAATAAATTGCATAGATAATTGCAGAAACGATGAGCAGACCTATTAAAAAGCGCCCAAAGATGGAACCAGTGCTGGTGGCGGATTTACGCTGATCAATTCCAGGCTCGTTCAATCCTGTATCCGTCATGGTTTGATCATCCGAGGATAGCCTTATGCAACAAGTTGCTCGGCATTGTGATATCTAGCAGGTGTCAAAGTTATAATAACTTGAATATGGTCGTCGATATCAATCTAACGCCCACAGCCTCGCATATTGAAATTGCCCGTGCTCAAACGAACACGACGGCAGCGGGGTCACCTGAGCTTGCCAAGGCATTGCCGGCTCGCACTTGGGGCACAGCAACCGAATGCGCTGCCGGCGCCATACTCGTGCACGGTTTGGGCGCTCATAGCGGATGGTTTGAAGCGCTTGGCCGCAGGTTGAGAATTCGACGCATATATTCGATTGCCTACGATCAAGTCGGCTTCGGTCGGCGCAAAGAGGAAACTTTTAACTCTTACACGCAGTGGCTGGACGATCTTGAGACTGCATATGCATATGCACGCTCAACGATCGGCGACAAACCTCTCTACATCATGGGCAACAGCATGGGTGCAGTAGTTTCTGTGCGGGCGATCAGCGATCAAAGAGTTGAGCCGACGGGGCTTGTGATGTTTTCGCCTGGATTTGACGGACATCCGGAAGCGTTTACCCTGCCTTTTCGCGTCAAAGCGTTGTGGCAAGCCTTCACCAATCCTGACAGCGAAGTGGTTCTACCCTATTCACCGGAACTAGTGACCAGAGACCTGAACGTTAGAAAATGGATTCTCAACGATCCTGAACGGCGTTTCACAGTTCCAGCCCGCATGCTTCTTGAACTCTTGAAAATAACCAACGATATAAACAAGCGATCGCGTCAAATTACTTGCCCTGTATTGATGTTAAACGCCGGTAACGAAAAGATCGTCAATCCTCGTGCCAGCGAAAAATTGTTCAGTCAACTGACGTGTGTAAAAGAAAAGCACATCTATCAAGATGCCTGGCATGACTTGATGTTCGATCCGATCATCGACGAGATGAGTGATCAATTAGCACGCTGGATCGCCCAAACATCGAAGTCAAACAGCAAACGAGTTAAAGCGGATTTTCGCAACAGCGTTTAGAAGGAACGGCAATTTTCGCAACTGTGCTTGGCGGATTGGCATCATATACGGTGCCAATGGCGGACTTCCTGTCGTGAGCAGCCAAAGCTCAAAAGCCCTCCAGCCCTAACTCGTTCCTCTTTGCTCCTCTTTGCTTCCTTAAGGATTCTTCACACTATGAAGATCCCCAAATCTCATTGACAGCGCCGAAAAGGCTGACTGGCGCTACGAAAAGCCAACAAAATGTGGCGTCTAATCCACCTCGACAGGCTACTCTAAGTCAAACTTTCTTCACCATTGACAAGCCGGGAACTGGCTATAATAAAGCGGCGTCGTAAGGCGTGGAATGCTCTAAGTGCCTACATCTATATACTTAGCTGGCTTTCAAACAGAGAGGATTGACCGTGAAGCAAGGTCTTGCGACAAAGTTTTTCGAACGTGCTGTTCTTCTGAGCGACCGCGTCGCTGTTCGCTATCGAGAATCGAAGAGTCCCTACAAAACTATGAGTTGGACCGACTACAGTTCACTTGTAAAGGAACTGGCGTTTGGACTGGCCTCACTGGGAGTCGACTCAGGCTCAAGCGTGGCAATTTTTTCTGCCAATTCGATCACCTGGGTCGCGGCCGATATTGCCACCATCTGTAATGGCGGTATTTCTGTGCCAATTTATCCAACTAGCTCACAGTCTGATATCCAGTACATTTTAGAGAATTCAGAGGCTGAAATAGTTTTCGTTCAAAACGAAGCTCTCTGCCGAAAAGTGCTGGCGGCAAAAGCCAAATTGCCGGCTCTGAACAAAATCGTATTGATCAACCCGCCCAACAAGTCTCTGACAGAACTGGCGCAGGAACTCGATTTGCCCGATGATCAAAAATTGATTGTCGGCGTCGAAGAAATATTGAATCTAGGGCGCGAGCTAAAAACCGAACAGCCCGATTTGATCGATCAACGACTTGAACGCACCGAATTGGCTGACCTGGCGACAATCATATACACGTCAGGAACGACTGGCACACCCAAAGGTGCGGGTCTGACGCACGCTAATATCCTTGCTCTAATTGAGTCTGTCAAAGTCACATTGCCTGTCGATGAACACACGGTCTACCTGAACTATCTGCCGCTATCGCACGTATTTGAACGCGTCTGCGGGGAGTTCTATTGGATGGCATGCGCCGGTGAATATGCATTTGCTGAAAGCATCGAAGCGATGGGCAAGAATCTGGCAGAGGTTCAGCCCACAATGATTCTGGTGGTGCCACGAGTTCTCGATCGCATCTTCTCAAAAGTACGCATCGGAATAGAAGGCGCATCCGGCCGACGCCGTAAGCTTATCAATTGGTCGATTTCAGTAGGCAAGGAAGTTTTGTACCAAAAAGGCGAGGGCAAAAATCCATCGCCATTCTTGAAGGCGAAACACTGGCTCGCGGAAAAATTGGTGCTCGGCAAATTGCGCGAAAAAATCGGTCCGCGCCTGAAGCTCGTGGTCAGCGGTGGCGCTCCAGCATCTGCTCAACCAATTGAGTTCTTCAACGCTATCGGTATCGATACATTAGAAGGTTACGGACTGACAGAGACGACAGCACCGGTTTGCGTGAACAGACTGGGCAAAGTGAAAATCGGTACCGTAGGACCAACGTTGCCATCGGTTGAACTAAAAATTGCAGAAGACGGCGAAATACTTTTGCGCGGACCATCAATATTCTCGGGATACTTCAAAAACGAGAAGGCAACTGCAGAAGCTTTCGAAGCAGGCTGGTTTAAGACTGGCGATATCGGAGTAGTCGACAAGGACGGCTACTTGAAGATCACCGATCGCAAGAAAGATTTGATTGTCAATTCAGCCGGCAAAAATATTGCTCCGCAGCGGATTGAGGCGATCCTCAAAACAGTGCCCTATGTGTCTCAGGCTGTTGTGTTTGGAGACAAACAGAAATCGCTCGTGGCGCTGCTAACTTTGGATGAGCAAGCGGTCATGGATTTCGGGCGCGAACAGAACTGGGAGTTCAATTCGTTTACTGAATTACTGAAACAACCGAAGCTGAATCAATTCCTGCGCAAAGAAATTCAATCGCGCTCCGGGCAACTCGCAGACTACGAAGTGGTGAAGCGGTTTGCCGTGCTGCCTGAAGAGTTATCTGTCGATGAAGGCGAATTGACGGCCACGCTAAAGATCAAGCGCAATGTAATTTCGCAGAAATACGAGTCTGTGATCGAAGCACTTTACAGAGACGAAAATGTGGACGCCACAGCGCTGGTAACCTCGTCGCGCCAGTAAGACACAGACAAAAAGGGACACAACTAGTGGTGCCTCTTTTAAAATCATGAATTATAGAACTAGCTTAAGGCTGTGGCATTTGCGGTGCGGTCAGCTTTGTCCAAAGCTGCCACTCGCAACACTCTTGAGCGTCCCGCTTCGAGAACAAAGAGAGCACCATCAGAACCAAATGCGACACCAGTTGGGTTAACCAATCCAGTCAGGAACATTTCGCTCTTGCCTTCGCGATTAACACGCAGCACACATCCCGAACGTCCAGCAGTGACATACAATCTGCCCAAGCTGTCCATCGAGAGATTACCGTCGTAACCATCTGCGAAATTGAAACTTTCAGGTTCAGCTACCACTACTCGGGCGATCTCTCTACCGTCGAGTGATCTCTTAACCACTGATCCGGTTGCATGTTCGAGGCACCAGAGGAAGCCATCAGGATCGAGAAGCAATCCCTGAGTGCCATGTCCTGGTCCACCAATAAGAACTTCATACTCACCAGTGCGATCGATCTTGAAAATGCCACCAGTGTTAGAGGGGAAATTTGATACGAAAAGCTCTTCCCGAGTACCAATCGCCAGGTCGGAAAGGAAAGTGCCACCACCGGTCAGACTACCGTCGAGCTGAGCAAGGATGCGTCCGCTCTTGTTTGGATCGATGCGATAAACGGTGCCTTGGATTGTGGCGACGTACAAAACGCCTTTGCGATCAAATCGCAATCCAGAGATAGTGCTGTTGCCGCGGATGCGCGCATACTCGGTCAATTGTCCGGCGCTATCCACGAACCAGACACTGCCGTCACAGGCGAAGTAAACGCCTCCGGGACCGGAGGCCATTCTTGAAAAACGATTCGAATAAGAAGCATTCAACTGAGAAAGCACGCGCACGGCATAACCGCGAGGTGCATCAGGCAAGTCAATGACTTGCATCTCAGTCGCCGACTGCTTTCCCTCTTTTGTTACCTCTGCCCCCTGCGTTGAGTCTTCTTCTTCGTCAATTGACTCAGCAGACGTAATATCAATGTGTAGTATCAAATGCAACGGTATGAGAATGCGGCGAATGTGTATTTGTCCGTCACTTTCATGAGAATAAGATTCGACATCGATATGGTCGTGATCAACGGAGAGCACACGCCCGGTAACGGTGTTGTGGCAACCCATTCCATACCAGATCTGGATCTTCTGCCTGTTTTCAACAAACCCTTGTAATCTGGTCCTGAAGCTCATAACAAACCCCTAGCCCCCAATGATCCTCACCCGCTAACTTATCGATAGTTCTGTATCAGACCAGCTTCGCTGCCTTGCTATCCGATTTCCAAAATCTCTCTGTCAATCTTGTACCCAATCTGAACGGTCCCACTCTACTTTCGGCACAATCAAGCCATGATTCCAAAACTGCTCTAGTTTATAGAAGCTTCGCTCTTTCTCATGGAGCACGTGGACGATGATATCACCGTAGTCCAAGAGCACCCATCTGCCGTCCTGCATACCTTCGACCTTGCGTTGACCATAACCCAACTTGGAAAGCTGCTCATCGACAGAATCGACAATCGCTCTAACTTGGTTTGTGGAATCTCCTCCAGCGATGACGAAGTAGTCAGCAATCAATGTCACCTGCCTCACATCCAACACAATCGTGCCAAGCGACTTCTTCGCTTCGGCAGCATTGGCAGCCACAAAGGTCGCCTCGCGCGAATCGATTGAATGTTTAGCGGCTGATGATGGTCCCAAACTGACTACTCTTAAGGATCCGTACTGGTAGATATTCCCAGTTGTACCCGATTTCACACCACTTTGGGCCAATTCTTTTATGAGCACTTCCGCATTAATAGCCTC
>PLZS01000040.1 GCA_003153555.1 Candidatus Melainabacteria bacterium
CTGCCCCATAGACTATTTAACAATCCAATTTCAGATGTGCGGAGAATGGCTTTCCATGCTTGCTCGATGATGAAGTGCATATTTCCAAGCGCTCGGCCAATAGCCTGGCTGATTCAATGCACTCCCGGATATACAACAACACCCCTTTGCATAGACTACTTCCTCCTTCTACTTTAGATGATAATGTCGGCGTCACCACGGGCGGTGCTTTCAGGATCGGAATATTACTCGCGGTAAATTAGAATGATGAAGTCTTCTTCGTCGTCGCCGATGGCGTGTGTTACGACCAATCGCCTTTATTCGTTTTGGCGTTTTCGATGGTGCAGCGGACTCTCAGGCGTCGTGCAAAGAGAAGCATTCGTGGCAATCGAACGTAAATAATCTCTCACTCATCGGGCCGCCTCAATTACCGAGTAGCGCCGCGGTTGCGTCATCGACAAGTTCTTTGTCATCAAAACTTTTGCGGATTGACGACTCAAGCTTCTGCGCCATCCATGCAGTGGCTCCTTCAGTACACCACCACAAATCGTAGTCAGCCATCACGTAAGCAACAGCCTCGCGATCATCGCCAAAGCCGATAGATGATGGCGGTTCGTCGGGCAATTCCACAGTATCCGAAAGGAAAATTGGAACGTACTTGTTTTCCTTGAAGGCATCTTTCAACGCCTTATCTGAACGCTTCGACGAACCATCTTTGCGAAAGAAATGAAGCGCTTTCGTGTACAGGACTGTGGCGCTCGTATCCCCGCTATTTTTTTTCAAGATGCTCTCCAACTCGTCACCACAATCGGCGCGGTATAAACAGCTGATCAACAAATATCTAATTCCTTGATTGTCGTTCGGATTTAAAGTCATTAGTTTCCGAAAGATAGTAAGAGCCTCTTCAAAATTTTTCTCTTCTTCTAACTCCATGGCAAGTTGAGCCTGTGCCCGCATGACTGGCCGTGTTTCATCAGCGACCCAGCATATGCCTTTGTACTTTGATTCCCAGTCAACACCAAGTGCTCGTACTCCAGCGGCAACAGCTTGTCGGCAGTGTTCGATCCGTTTTTGACCGTCGTCTGATGCCGCCGCAAGTAGTAAGTATGCATCAGCGCAGTCTTCTGAAAACGCTAATGCTTCCTTCGCTAGTCGCATTCTTGCTTCACCAGTTGTTTCCCAAGCCTCGTAGATCTTTTCCTTCGCCATTCTTAGTCGCTCGGCAGGGGATGCACCCGCACGAGAACGAGACGTTCTCCTCGGCATTTTTATGACATTGGAATTGGGGTTTTCTTTAGTCACGGCTGACATCCTCCCAAAATGATGAGTAGCTAATAAAACAGTCCTTGTTGCTCCGCGGTGTCAGTTCTATTCTGTCACGTCTTTTCCAAAGCTTTTCATCGAAGCAATGTCAAAACTTTGCCAAATCTAATCGATAAAATGAATGCATGAGCAATGAAAACAACGAGCATTTTAACTTAAATGAGACGTGTCAAGCGCCCCTGCGAGGAGTATTCCAAGCGACGGCAAGCGACTACCGGTCGTTTCGAGATAACATTCAAAACCGAGTTGACCAAGATAGCAGTAACTTGGTCAACAAAGGGATGCTTACGGATCTGCAATTAGACATGAGTAGTGAAACTCAGCCCGAACGCAACAATTATCTAAAGGGTCATATTTCGAATGTTCCGGAAGTTTCGCAAGGCATCCAGAACATTGATGATGCCGAAACTCTTGGAACTGGAGTCGCGGCAGGACTCAGGTTCTTTGCTACACAAACACTAACCTATCTTGCGACACCATATGCAGTGCGTGACACTATTTTGCAATTGGGTCCAATTCTGGATACGTCCGTAAATTATTACGCGAATACTTCAGTTGACCATGTTTCGCACGATGCGCAAAGTGCCGCAGTCTCGATTGGTGACGCGGTCAATCAAACTTTGTCGTATCCGCTGAAGCCTGAACAACGTGGCGCGATGGCAGGCGTTTTGATGCCCTTATTTGTTTCCGATGGCATTACGGTGCCTACGGCTCAGAAGGTTGAGCAAGTTTCTTCCAAAGAACTGGCAGAAAGCGAATTGTCTGAGATCCGCAAGATTTTGCAACGAGCCGGCAAAGGTGGCGATTGGCCTGTTCTCAATGAAAGTGCCGCCGCTGATTGTGTTCTTCAATTCAGAGGAGATGCCTGTGTTGCAGCTGTCGGTGAAATGCTTTCAGATGGAAGGCTTAATCAAGTTGAGCTCTTCGAAAAAGTCAGAACTATTCCCGAGTTATTAGCCAAAGAATTAGGACCCGAATGGCGATGTAGTTTCGTCGCCGACAGCGAAAGTGCACTTAATGAGCTGCTTCGTCGTGGAAAATCGTGGGGCGTGGAATTAAAAGATGAATTTCGTCGTCAAGTTAGCATGGGACACATGGTCGTGGTAGACGGACTCGACGAAGCCGGCAATGTGATGATCCGGGATTCGCAACATGCGACCAGGTATGAAATGACGAGAGAAGACTTTATCAAACATTGGACGGGACGTGCGGTCTACCGTTAGAATGCAGCTTTTAATGCAGGATTGATGCCATGTATAAACTTGAACCGATTTCACTGTCCGTCGAAAGCGACTCTTCTTACATCGTTCGTTTTAAGAGCGATGATGGAGAGGTTGAATACAAGTTTAGTGTTTCTGATCAAAACCTTCTTGCTGTAGAGTGTGAGTTGCCGTATGCGACTCTCACAAACGGCGATCCTGCCGTGCCACTTTTAGCCAAAGCGATTTCAAATTTCCATCAAGCGAGGCACTACCAGTACGAATCGGACCGTGCAGATTCCAATGAAGGGGCAAAGTAAGCCGGACGTGCATGGTCAAAATGCGGAGCCAGTTCGGATGCAACAGAAGAAAGTGAGGAATATGACACTTTACGTCTTTTGCTCAAGGCCGGTAGAATAATTGTCTCGACACTTGAGAACGCTGCGGAGTTAGTTACGTGAATCAGGTTCGCATCGCCCCATTTGTAATAGCAGTGATATTGACACTCGGAAACTCACAGCAACGAGCGTCGGCATTTGGCGAAAACGGATACATTTCG
The DNA here is from genome assembly GCA_003153555.1 of Candidatus Melainabacteria bacterium. GTDB lineage: Bacteria > Cyanobacteriota > Vampirovibrionia > Obscuribacterales > Obscuribacteraceae > PALSA-1081. Next base: position 3,061 of record PLZS01000040.1, read on the forward strand.
TCCGAAATAGCTCAGTGTCGACAGATGGAGAATTCCGGTCAATGGTATCAAGCAGGGCAAGCATATTACGGTTTGCTCCTGGGGCAAGTGAACATGAATGCCGGCATAGGGCCAGACTTCAAGGTCGCGCTCATGCGGCGAGCACTTGCTTGCATGACTCGAGCAGCAAATTCGAGCAACCCCGGCGAACGAAGTCAGGCCGAACAAGCGCTTCCTGGATTTTACGTGACGATGATCAAGCTTGATCCGAATAATCCGACCTGGCAGTTTTTGTTGGCGCAATATAGATGTTCAATCGGCGGCTACATGGAAGCGAAAGAGCATCTACAAGATGCGCTCGCAACCACTGGAGGACAGCCAGTGGTGCGCGACAAAGCGAGAAAACTTTTAGCACACATCGG
>PLZS01000032.1 GCA_003153555.1 Candidatus Melainabacteria bacterium
GCCAGATACCGCTCCTATCGATGCGAGCGAGAATCTGGCGGTCTGCGCTACAGGAAACACCAATACCAATCGGCAGGCTGGCTCCGTGGCGCGGCAAACGAATAACCCGCACATCGTGACAGAAATATTTGCCGCCAAACTGAGCGCCAATACCCAATTCGCGTGTGATTTCGAGTATTTCTTTTTCAAGTTCTATATCTCGGAAGGCGTGTCCGGTCTTGTCGCCTTCTCGCGGGAGGGTGTCAAGATAGTGGCAGCTAGCCAGCTTTACCGTTTTCAAAGTCATTTCGGCTGAAAGACCGCCGATGACAATTGCTAAGTGATATGGTGGACACGCGGATGTTCCGAGCCCGGCGATCTTGTCGGTAAGCAGCTTTCGGAGCGACGCCGGATTCAAAACAGACTTCGTTTCCTGCATCAGAAACGTCTTGTTTGCCGAACCGCCGCCCTTGGCGATGAACAAAAACTCGTACGCTTCGCCGGTCTCAGCAAGGATGTCTATCTGAGCGGGCAAATTGGTGCCAGTGTTGGCTTCCTGGTACATGCTCAGTGGCGCCATTTGGCTGTAACGCAAATTGCATGCTTGATAGGTGTCCTTGACGCCGTCTTGCAATAGTTCCGCATCGTCGGCTCCCGTCCAGACACGGTCACCCTTGTGAGCGACCACAATGGCAGTGCCGGTATCCTGACACATTGGCAAAGTGCCGCCGGCTGCGATGCTGGCGTTTTTCAAAAGCTCTAACGCCACGAAACGGTCGTTGGACGACGCCTCAGGGTCGTCGAGGATGGCGCTCAGGTTCCGAAGATGCGACGCCCGAAGATAATGAGCCACATCATGAAAAGCGGCACGGCTGAGCTCGACAAGCGCTTCCGGCTTGACGACCAGCATCTCCTGATCGCCGAACTTCTGCACCGAAACATGGTCTTTGTTCAGAAGACGATATTGGGTATCGCTCTTGCCGAGCTGGAAAAGCCCGTGTCCGTTGGACGACATGGTTCACCTCATCATTGATTACCTGGCGCTTAAGGACGCCAGCAGAAATTTTACCGCGCTTTGCGCGGTGTATGCGCAGGTACTATAGTCATGAGGTCTTATAATGGCTGAGCATACAGATTCCAGTTTTATGCTGCGCAATTGACCCAGTCAAACAATGTGGTAATTTAGCAGAGAATGGTAACCTGTCAATGTTTTCGAATTTACGCAGCAAGCTGCTGCGTAATTATTATGGGGTATGGCTGGAGGTAGGAACTGAACTATCGGGCGATATGGCCGTTTCTTCCGCCGGGATCTCTTCGAGTTCTGATTCAAGCTGCTCAATTGATGGCAAACTTCCCTTGAGAGATTCAGGAAGCGCCTCGGTAAGTTGATAACTGGACACGCCTATTGGCTTGTTTTGATTTGTTCAGCTGTTAAGCGCGACTTCAGCAGATCTACTTCGTTGCACAATTCTACCGGTGAACGGCCGGCTTTCTTGCCCCAATCAAGGAGGGCGTTGACCTTTGTAGGTCCCAGACCTGGCACCCGAAGGAGCTTCATGATTGCTAGAGAATTATCGGTTTGGAGCATAGCCTATCCCTCGCTAATCCTGATTGCTGCATGTCTTCTCACTGATACCAGCTATGGTGCCGTGGGCTCAGGATGTTTACAATTCTAAGTGCGCTCCTATTCAGCGAGCTATCGAGGCTGCAACTACGCAGTGGGACGGCGAGGCCCTTGAATGAGATAAACGCAGAGAACTGCTACCGAACTATAGCTAAATCCGCTCGCCCCAATGATTCGATTATCGTCCCACGTTTCTTTGCTCTCTGATAATCGCGATTAAGCGTGCCAGTTATGTTTCGTCCAAGTATGATGGGGTAGCTGGTGAACAAGCTGTCGTAGGTGATCGTTCCTTCAAATGGTATCAATGTGGCCTTGATCATGCACGGCAGATCGAAAAGTATATCCTCAAGCGGACAGTTCAGACCAACAACTCCGTAAACTTTGGGACCTTCTGAACCCGACGACTCACCGGAGACAAGTACTGAATACTTCTTCAGGTGTTTCACAACAAGGAATGTTCCGCTGACTCTGAAGCGCCAGCTTTTAACCACCGCTAGATCGGCGTCCGACAGTGCGGCTGGATTTTCACACACAAAATCTTCGAGCAATCGATCATCAGACCAAAGCGAATTTCTTACAACGGCGGCATCATTAGGATTCAGCGATTCCGTCCGAAGCAATGTTTCGTCGATTACTTTTCTCTTCTGGTTGACAAAACGCAGCAGAGGAAACCAGATTCCATAGAAGCGATTCACTTGAGGAGGAGTCAATTGCATCTCTGAAGCTCCTGAAAAATTGCCGTTAACATGAACAGATCCTGTCAGCATCCGCAATGACGGTCAAGACTGGGACTAGATATCCAACGGTTATACAACCGCATGGTGCGCGCACTGGTAAGACGTTCGCACGCCGCCAAAATCATGAAGCTTGATTAACCCTGGCTATGAACACGATTCTCTCGCCCTTGCGCGGCCGGGCATTCAGCCACTCAGGCTGGCTTCATAACCCGTCTAGTAAAACCAGGTTTTCTACGGGAACGAAAATGTCAATGTCCGTGGGCGGCGTTTCGATCGTTACGATCAATGAGTAGCGACAACCACCTGCCGATCGATTCAGTTTTGAATTTTCCTTCCACCAGCCAACGACTGGGTAGACACCAATTGCTTCTCTCGAGGCGAGCTTCATTGCCGACCCTTTCCAAAAATCTGAATGTATGACCCTTTGGAACGGATGTCCGGACCGAAAAACCATTCTTTCGCATCCGACTGCGTAGCTTGAACGTTGGCGTAGCCTTGAGTATCATCATCATCTTCATCATCTTCCTCTTGCCAGGCTTGCTGATTTAAGCGTCTATGAAAATCCTCGACTGTCTCTTCTGGCGTTTTAACATCGAACCTCAGTCCGTGGGAAGCATATCGGTGTCTGTATTTCCAGCCTCTCTCGCCTGGATTTGGTTCAATAAAGTATGACAATGTCACTCTCATTGTGACGTCTATTTCTCCAAGTTTCTGGAGGTCTTTGACGGGCCAAGGCAGTTCGTGAAGATGCATTTCTCGCATCTTCTCACCCTCATAGGGAAAAATGTGCGTTTGCTTTACTAGGGTCAAGTGGTTGGATGCACTGCGTAAAGCTCTCCTTAAATTGGGAACTCCATACCCATATGTTCTTAGCAATGATTCTTTTTCGGTTCGTGTATTGGCAGCATTGAATCTAGTAGACATTGGTTCGGTCCATCTACCCGAATGCACTAGCAAACCTCTGACCGTCTCAGGCCAGTAGTCTGGGTATTCTGACTGGATGATGGCTGCGTATCTCGCAGCCAAACTCGTTGCGGCACTGGTATCGCCCGTGGTTTCGAGCATACGTGTCAGAGGTTGATAGTAAGTCGTTAATAATGATAACGAATCGATTCTGTCTGCAAGTGTTTCGTCAGGCGAAACCGCCACGTTTCCGCCTTCCAGCACAAGTTCAGGCTTGATAGGCCAGGTGCGATTCCAAATGCACGAGGTGGTGGATCTAGGTCCGAGCTCACCGGGAGTAGCAATCACGTTCCAACCAGCATATTGAGGTTCATCAATTACTGACTTATCTGTGTACGCTCCTATCGTTAAACTATTCCAGGCTTGACCTGGATCATGAACAGACTCAAGAACGGCGGCATCTAAGTAACTCTGTGCATTGTCTGACTCACTATTTCCAGCGCTCACCACGAATAGACGCTTTGTCCCATCTGACGTATCCACGCCAGCTGCTAGAGCATCAATTGCAGCAGACCAAGCAGAGGGCTTACCGCGATCTCTGGTATCAGTGGCGGTAGTAGCCAACGAAAAGGTGCGGTTACGAAAAGGTTGATTGAGTTCGACTCGGGCTGCGCATTCTGCAGTTATTGCGCCATAGAGATCAGGATCATTTTGTCCAGTTGGAGGCACGATCTTCACGGATTCGATGCAATGAGAGAGTTCTATCTCTTCTCTAGAGGCAAACACTTCGGTCAAATCTCCGTACAGAGCAATGCCGGCCATCTCGGTTCCGTGACCTCGATGGTCGTGCGTTCCCCAGGATGGGTCGTACGCATGCAGGTCAGTCTGTTGAATAGAGTGCGCCAACAATGGATGTCCGCTATTTACTCCGGTATCAAGTATGCAAATTGATGGCGCACCAGTTGGTGCTGGCTTGCTGCGGATTTGCAAGTCGGCAATCCAGCTATTCGTTTCAGCATAATCCAGTTCCATGAAAAAAGAGGGCGTATCTTTTGCTTTCCGTAGTTCCGCTATTTCATCCAAGCTCTCGAGTGCGAATCCAAGTTGAACAAGCGAACACTTGGCTAGGAGAACAACCCGTTCTGGAAATCGTTGCACGGTAGTCCGCAGCGCGATATTCATGCTGGTGGCAAAATTTCTAAATCGAGCCTCCTCCAAACCGCTTTCAAGTTTCAACCAAACTTCCCACCAAATTTCCTTCTCGTCTGTCGGAAACAATTCAGGGCTCTCGGTCCACAGTGATTCGACGGTAGCAAGTTTGATGCTGCCAATCCGGTTCATTAGATTCTCATTCTTCGGCTTGTCATTTTTAGTGTTCTTGAAAAGGTATTGTTCAAGCAACTTTATGAACTTTGCTTTCTTACCATCTGGTATGAAGACCGTTGCCAGTTGCTGCTGTCCTCGCGTTCGCACATTTCTCAGTTCCATTCCTGACGAATCGAGGGACTTGAGTGCCAGAGTAGTCTCATCATCACTAATAAATTCAATGTAGCTGCCGTTCGAAGCTGGTCTTCCCACAGCGACGGCATTGCTCTTCCTCTTGCTAGCCAGACTCCAGGCTGCATCGAATTGCTTCTTGAGCTTTTCGCCGTGTTCGGCGCGGACACGAGCCGGGGGTGCTGTCGTGCGAACAAATCTGGGTTTTGATTTATATGGTTCAGTTCTGCTCGATGGGCTCAAGAATATATGTCGGTATTCTTTAATGTCCATTGCATTATTGCGACTCACTCAGCGAACGGCGTTTCTTCAGAGCTTTAAGCATTTCAGCCGCTTTGATTTTTTTACTGTCAATCAAGATTGCATTAATTGCAGCATCATCACAAGCCTTGGACAAATCGCCATAACTCAGGCCCTGAGCACGTTCAATAATGTCGTTCCATTCGAAATCAACGATCTCAAACAAGCTCAATCTTCGTAGCATGGCTTCTTTTATCAGACTTGCATCAGGAAGATTGTATTGTATAACTTCATCAAATCTTCTGAACAGCGCAAAATCGAGGAGATCTGCATGGTTGCTCGCTGCCACCATAATACTCTCATTGTGATCCTCTTCCAGGAATTGCAGAAACGAATTCAGAACGCGTCTTATCTCGCCCACATCATTTCCGTTTGAACGTTTCCCACCTATCGCATCAAGTTCGTCAAAGAGATACACTCCCCTGGTTTTTTGGAAAGCTTCGAATACGACTCTTAATTTGCTAGAAGTCTCACCCATGTATTTGCTGATCAACCCGTCCAGGAGGACGGTACATAGAGGCATGTTCATCTCACCAGCAAGTGCACTAGCAGAAAGAGTCTTTCCTGTACCAGGAGGACCAATTAGCAACAATTTTCGCTTTGGCGAAAGGCCAAATGAGCGGATTTTATGCTGCTGAAGATGTTCGACAACTACCTGATGTAATCGTTCGCTTACTGATGATTCTAGAATTAGGTCCGATAAACGCCGCTCCGGGTAGCTAACAGACAGAAGTCCCGCGAGCTCTCCTCGTGGTTGGATAAGCGGAATTGTGCTTGCTCTGTGCGACTTCAGCTTTGCGGCATCGACAAACTCCTTAAGTTCGGTTGCCAGTTTGCCATGTCCCTGACGCGCTTCTTGTGCGGCGATTTGCATCACAATCGTGAAAAACCGCGCATCATCTGCATCAAGATGACTTTTCAACAGCGCTTTAAGTTGTTCAGATGTTGCCATGTTGTTCAAGACTCACTTTGTTCAATATGTTCCCAGAAGTTTTGTGGTTTTTTCCTAGATGCTTCAAATCTAATGACTACGAAACCTTTTCAATGAGTCTCCGCTGCAGCTATATATCCACTACACCCATTAAAAACCCTCGGGGTGCGATATTTCTGCACTCTGCCGCCCGGCAAATTTTTGTTTTCTAATTCCCACCAGGAGCTGCGTTGGGCTAGCTCCGCTATTTTATGCGCATATAGTCGCATTGCCATGTGTTCTGCGCTAGCAATGCTTCCATAAAAGTGAATCCAACATACTTAAATGATTGAGGCACCACAAAGTTCTCCTCGATATCCGAAGGGCTGATGTGTCGGTCGAACCGAACTGTTTTCGATGGATCAATTGCAATCGCGTACGCAACATCCGTTCCATCAAAGTATTCGAAAAATTCTGCTCGTGACACGCCGGCGCTTTCCTTTGTCTTGTTCCAAATCGAACGAACAGAACCCCGTTCAATCGAAGTCACCTCAACAATGCCCAATATGCGTTTATATGGTGAGCTGGCATAGACTACGATGTGTGTGACAGCAGCACTCATAGGGCGTCTTCTGAACTCAAAGAGCTTTGTGCCGTTCATCAGTTGCTCAGCATAAACTGGTTTAATTGGGAGAAATGCAACTTTCAATTTGTCCCAGTTTTGCGATTGATCGAAATTGTTCATCGCTGATTTTCCTTATGGTCTATTTTGCTGTTCTTCTCGCGACAGCAGTAAAGCCAACAGTTATCTCATCCGAGTCCATGTTGTGCTAGCACTCTATAAAATGTGTCAACGCGCACGAACGAGTCATTCAGAGTCAGTGCCAGGTTGCGGCGTTCCGCCATGGTGTGAATCCTTCTCCCATGCTGCTGGTGGCGTCATCAGTGTTTTTGGAACGGTCTTGTGGTCTGCACTTGCGGCGAATACTTTGCCAAGCGCATAACATGTTTTTTCCTTATCCAGACCCCTCTCGATCAACAGGGCCATGTCGACAATGTCTTCAACACGCGTGTTTTCTGTGTGCCGTGGTCTGGTGTAAGCACGAATTTTGTTTGCAAAAATCTCTTCCATTTGCAGGGTCGATACTGGTTTGCTCTCAACGCCGGCAAACGCCAACCTTGCGGATAGCATAATGTACTCAGGTTCCAGCACCTTCTCGGGCACAATTGCAACGTCAACGTGAAACCTGTGATAGTCCTTCTTGTCTATCCTCGCTATCACCAAACAGCGAATGCCACCGTCCTTGGGACCATGCAACTTGCCCAGAACTCGCTCAACTTCGAAAAAGAAATGATCGCGAATCGATTGCGTCTGGCATCAGGCGGCGCTCCGCAGCTTGTCAAACAGCTTCCGTTCTTCTTCAGTCAGATCTGCGTCGGCGATCTCACCTGGAAGAATCAGATTCTGGTCAAGTGCTTCTTCCAGGGCTTCTTTGATATATTTGGTGGGCGCGTGTTCGTCCACCAGGAGATCCACAATGGTCCGGAGAAGCTTGGTTACCCGCACTCCATATCGAACAGCGATTTCACGTTTGGCCAGATGCTTGCGATGTAGACAGAGGACGTCTGGCACGACCATTCGACGAAACCCTGGTGGAACAGTCATGTGCAGCTTTTGCGAGTTCCATGAGGAAAGTGAATATATTTGCAGGGCCATATCGTGCGAATAGATGGACTGCGGTTCTCCAGCGCGATTACAGGACCACAGATACCAGACCATCAGTTCCGGTTCTGGGACTGGTGGGTAGGAAGCTAGCCTGAAGATGCCCCTGGACTCTCTGATCCAGTCGCCATTCTGCACGTGATAAGTCTGCATTCTGTCGGAGTAGCCGGACGCCAGGGCTTGTTTAGCGGTGAAATAACCATCTTGGCTTTCGGCTATATTGTAGAGTTGTTTGGCGTATTCTTTTATTCTTTTGAGAGTGGCATCATATTCCCTACGATCATTGTAGGAATTATACACCATTCGCCCGGTGAAGCACTGGCCTTCAGTACATGCAACGATGCAACCCAAATGTGCCTGCGGCGAAATGGTGGCTCCTGCACCACCTGTAGGGCGCGTAAAAGTGTATCCCAATGTTCGCTTTGAGCAACCGTGCTCACCATCAATCTAATTTGATTCTGACTCTGCATGCAAACGGATCTTCGTAAATAGCACCAGAAATAAAACGACACACGTCCTTTTTTTGTCACCATTGCAGCGCACATGCATTTCGGCTTTTACTACGGTAAGCAAAAAGAACATGCGATAATCGGCAAGAATTCTGTTTGTCAGCGATAGTTACATATCTATTGTCACTGTTTTTGTTGACAATTGAACCCGAGGAAATTTATGTCGATCTGGAAGTTACTGAGCATTCACTTAGCCGGGGCACTTGTTGTCACCGCTGCGTTCACGCCTGCTCTTGCGCAGTCTAAGGCATCGTTGTCGAACCCGGCGTTATCATCTGCGAAACCTGCGGAAAGTGCCTCTGGATATAGTCAGCCGCCGAAAAACATTCTGAACGTCATGCACGCGCCCTCGCCTCCAGTACCAAAGGTGAGCCCTACTCATGATTCTGTTCTGCTGGTGTCTTGGCAAGACTACCCTTCGATTTCCCGCGTGGCCACACCGTTCTTGCGCCTCGCCGGTGTGCGAGTCGAGCCCAAGAACCACAGCAAGCACGACAGTCCGGGCGGCTACGGCATCACCCCTTGCGCGAGCAATTTCGAGGTTTGCACCGCCGATGGTGCGCATGTTCACATTGTGCTTCCCAAGGGCGGATGCCCAGGCAACCCTGTATGGGCTGCTGACGGAAAACAATTCGCGTTTGTGAACGTCACTGCCAACTCGGTCGAGCTATGGCTTGCGGATGCCCAGAGCGGCGAAGTGCGTCAGGTGCCGGGCGCTCACATTAACCCCATGTTCGACAACGAGATGGAATGGATGCCGGACCAGAAAACCCTTTTGGTCAAGCTGGTGCCCCAGGGGATGGGTGAGCCGCCGCCGGAATCGCTTACACCGGATGGCCCAAGCATTCAGGAGTCAAAGGGTGAAAAAGGACAGAGCAGTACTTATGAAACTCGCGACACGTTGAGCAATAGACACGACGAGGACCTCTTTGATTACTATGGTGCCTCTCAGCTAGCTCTAGTCGATACGGTAACTGCAAAGATCACGACCATTGGTAAGCCTGGAAATTACGAAACGCTCGATCCTGCGCCGGACGGCAAGCACGTTCTCGTCACCGCCATCCACAAACCTTATTCGTACATCACCACTTACGATCGTTTCCCNNCCCTCCCACGTTCTCAAAAAGACTATTGCTTCGCTGCCACTTGCGGATCGAGTTCCTATTCATGGCGTCCCCACAGGTCCGCGTGATTTCTCCTGGCGTGCCACAGAGCCAGCTACTCTGGTTTGGGCTGAAGCATTGGACGGCGGCGACTGGAATACTAATGTTCCTGCTCGCGATAAGATCATGCTTTTGAAGGTGCCCTTCGATTCATCCCCGCTTGAGATCACTCGAACGGAGCAGCGTTATGCCGGACTCGATTGGAGCGAACAGCCGGGTATTGCTCTGTTGCAAGAGTTCGATCAAAACAGGCACTGGAAGCGGACATTTATAGTCAACATCGACGATCGACAAGGAAAGCCTCGCTTGCTTTGGGATCTCTCCACTGACGAGAAGTACGCGAACCCCGGCAACCCAGTGCACCGTCAGCTCGCCAACGGGTCCATGGTGATCCGTCAGGATGGAGATTCGATCTTTCTTTCTGGAGTCGGTTCTTCTGTTGACGGTGATCGGCCGTTCCTCGATCGCCTCGATCTCAAAACGCTAAAATCGCAACGCCTATTTCGCAGCGATAAGGCTTCGTACGAGCGTTTTCTCGCATTCGCGAAAGAAGACGGGCAGACCTTTCTGACCTGGCACCAATCTCCCACTGACCCGCCGAATGTGTATGTGCGAACGCTAGGAGAAATTGTCGATGCGCCAGCGGGGGAAGCAACCTTATCTTCAAGCTACGTTGCCCTGACCCACCTTGCAGACCCAGCGCCTGAGGTGCGCGCGATTAAAAAGCGTTTGATCAAGTATAAGCGCGCCGACGGGCTCGACCTTTCCTTCACGCTATACACTCCACCTGGCTACAAGGAGGGTACTCGCGTTCCCACGATTCTTTACGCGTATCCTCTCGACTATGCGGACGCTTCGGTGGCCGGTCAGGTGGCAGGTTCGCAGCAGACCTTCACTAGCCTGCGTAATTACAAGCTCCTGCTCCTCGCCGGCTATGCGATTATCGACAACACTTCCTTTCCCATCGTCGGTGATCCGAAGAAAGCCTACGATACCTATTTGGACCAGCTCGTCGCCGATGCAAAGGCTGCTGTCGATGAAGCGGTTCGCATTGGAGTCGCTGATCCCGATCGCATAGGCGTGACCGGACACAGCCACGGTGCCTTAATGACCGCAAATCTGATCGGGCATTCCGATCTTTTCAGGGCCGGAGTTGCTACAAGCGGCTCCTATAATAAGACGCTTACGGCCTTTGGCTTTCAGAATGAGCGGCGGTCTGTCTGGGATGCGCGTGATGTCTATTTGAAAGTGTCACCATTTTTCGTCGCTGACAAATTGAAGACGCCCCTGCTTATTGTGCATGGAGCGGAAGATGCGAATCCTGGTACAACGCCACTACAGGCGCACATGCTTTACGAAGCAGTTCGTGGAAATGGTGGCACGGTTCGTCTGGTCATGCTGCCGCACGAGCCGCATTGGTACACCGCAATGGAGTCGAACGAACAACTTGTTTACGAGATGCTTAGTTGGTTTGACAAATATGTAAAAAACGCGCTGCCCCGGGTATCTTCACCAGCAAGCGTGTCCACATCTTTCTTGCGCACCACTGGTGGTGCAACGCCCGAGCGGGACCAAGAACGGAGCAGGTAGAACTTTCGCTCAGGAAGAAGCCATTGTCTGGCGCAACTCCGGACTGCATGCCAAAGTCTCATTCGAAAGGTGTGGAAATAGTAATGATCTGGCTCGCCGCTTGAAGCCGCGCTGGCTTTGCCTTTCAAAGCTATATATCGTCCCGGTATACACAAGACTGCTTTCATTGACAATTTGAAGGCGCTAAATTGGCGAAGAGCGAGATACTGTCTCGCAATAATTATACTTCTCGTGAGGTTATCGATTCATGCGGGCGACGTTTCCTTTTCCGATTTCGCAAACCATCGACCATGAAACCGAAGTTCAAATGGTTCGCAGCATTAGCGTGGATCCTTTGGTAGTAGACGATCTGACGAGAGAGTCCGCGTCTTTGTCGATCATAAGACGTATGGAAAAAAGGAGTTTTAAGTCGCCGGAAGCGGCCCATCGATACATGTTGCAGATAATGTTGTCCGATTCGGAGCTGACACTGCCAGAGCGGGTCGCGAGACTCACAGATTTCGAAAGAGCAAAGCGATTGGTGGCAGAAGCATTTGAGAATACCGATAAGTCTGAGCAACTGCTGAAGGCTCAAGAGGCAATGAAACTCTCAGCCATTTGCGCCGAAGCATATATAATTCTGGCGCAACAGGAACAAGACCCTGCGCAGAAAGTGCACCTTCTCGAGAAGGGAATGGAGATCGCAGCCAGTCAGCTGGATAAGACAAAATTCGATGAGCCAGATGGCTATTTCTGGCAATTGCTAGTTACCCGCCCCTACATGCGTTGCCGAACCGCTCTTGCCTTCGAACTTTGGAATAGCGGTGAACAAGACACCGCAATCGAGCATATTAAAACACTTCTGCGATTGAATTCATACGACAATCAGGGTTTGAGACTACACCTATTGAGCTGGTTATTGGAGTTTAACGCAAGCGACGACAGCATCGATCGTTATTTCACAGAGTTCAAAAGCGAAACTTCCGCCTTTGGTAGATATGCCTATCTCTTATGGAAATTTATTCGTGATGGCAAAAGCAAGTCCACGGTGAGAGCCTTTGACGAAGCAATTCAATGCAACGAATTTGTGCCGATCATTCTTTGTCGAGAGGTTGCGCTGCCTGATCTTAAATCGAAAAGAGTGATTCGCGGAACTCCGCAAGAGGCGATCGCATTCAGACGCACCGGATATGGTGCCTGGCAGAAAGCAGCGGGGGCATTGAGTTGGCTGGAAGAGCATAGCTCATCAAAATTGTCGAACAAATCATTGTTGGACAAAATTGAATCTGCAGAAGAATGTAAGCCATCAGGCGAGTGGGTTGCACCGATGCCGTTAGAGTTGATGAAGCACTATCGCTAAATTTGATCTCCTCGCAATCTATTGCTAAGCAGCCTCCTTAGTTTACCGATTTCGAAGCTTGAGTGTGGACCCAGGGCACACGTCTTTGAACGATTTGCGCTAAAGTCACAGAGTGTATGGACCAACATCGAATTTAAAAAATCTCGTCGGCGATTGAACTATCTTGTTGATGATGACGTATAACAATGTATCGGGCGACAAAGTGATGGAAGTGTAGAGTGGCGCTAGAGAATTTGTCTATCAAGGGTTTCAAGTCGATCAGGGACGTTTCGCTTCGCTTAACACCCCTGAACGTTCTTATCGGGTCCAATGGCGCTGGCAAAAGTAACTTGATATCCGTTTTTCGCTTCCTCAATCAGGTGATAGAGGAACACTTACAGCTTTTCGTACAAACGGCAGGAGGCGCGGACTCCCTACTGTACCTTGGTGGAAAAAATACTGATGAATTTTCTATCAATGCCAGCTGGAAGAAAGATGGAGAAAACCAAAATGGTTATCAAGCGATTTGGCGGCCGACTCAAGATGACTCATTAGTATTTGCAAGTGAAGCGGCTATTTTTCACTCAATCGGATACAAGCAGCCATACATTGATTTCTTGGGTGAAGGGCAGCGAGAGACGCTTTTGCCTCAAGCTGCGAAGCTAAAGCCAGGGAAAGTCGCTTCGCACGTGTTGAGCGCTATGCGCACTTGGAAGGTCTATCACTTTCATGACACTAGCGACTCGGCAAAGGTAAAAAAATTAGGCGAAGCAAACGACAATTTGTACCTCCGCCCAGATGCGTCGAATCTGGCGGCTTTTCTTTTGAAGTTGAAGGAAGAATCGCCTGACAGTTATGATGCGATTCGCAGAACAATTCGACTTGTAGCCCCGTTCTTTAAAGACTTTTTGTTGCGTCCTCGGCCAAAGACCGAAAAGATTCAACTTGAGTGGATCGAAAATTCTTCAGACTTTCCTTTTCGAGCCGATCATTTGTCGGACGGAACGTTAAGGTTCATATGCCTGGCAACTCTGTTACTGCAACCGAAGGTACCGGAAACGATAGTCATTGATGAACCGGAACTCGGCTTGCATCCGTATGCAATTACGGTGCTTGCGTCGCTTATGCGTAGTGCTTCTGCGCGATGCCAGGTTGTGGTTTCAACTCAGTCTGTTGAACTACTGAACGAGTGTTCGGCCGATGACATTGTCGTCGTCGACAAGCACGGATCCGAAAGTACTTTTCACAGACCGGATACAGAAAACCTGCAAGCGTGGTTAAACGACTACTCGCTTGGTGAGCTCTGGCAAAAAAATGTACTGGGAGGTAGACCAACCAGATGACTGATTTTGTCAGAGTTAATTTAATAGTTGAAGGGCAGACTGAGGAAACTTTTGTTCGTGACACGATCGCTGTTCACCTTGCACAAAAGCAAGTGTACATAAGTCACAGGTTGGTCAAAATCGGCTCGGGCAGAGGTGGACTGAATAACTACGCCACTCCTAGAGGTGACATAAAGAGATGGCTCTCGGAGGATCGGCAGGCATTCGTAACAACGATGTTCGATTTCTATGGACTTCCAAAAGATTTTCCAGGAGTGTCGATGTTGAGAGAAAACATGTCTCCACCAGAGAAGGTTGAAATTGTTGAACGCGCTTTGGCTGAGGATATCAACGATGAGCGATTCGTTCCTTACATTCAACTTCATGAATTTGAGGCATTGTTATTTTCGGATGTGGATAAGCTCGATCTTTCAATAAATTCACTCACTCAACAACGTTCGCAAATTGGTGCACTCCGAAGACTTATCTCGCAATTTCCGAATCCCGAAGACATCAATGATGGACCGACAACCGCTCCATCGAAACGCCTTTTGTCGCTCTATTCAGGATATCGCAAGAACATTGTAGGACCTTTAGTTGCAGAGGAAATTGGAATAGCGGTGTTGCGCGCAAGGTGTCCCCACTTTCACAATTGGTTGCTGTCGCTTGAACGCTTGAACGCTTGAAAGCTTGAAAAGAGACACGGAATCCGCGCCTCGCTAAACACATCCGAAAGTAGCTGCACAGTGGCATCCACTCTTGAATGGAGTCACGCTATAGCGCGAAAATTTCATGCGCTTTTTTTGCCGCAAACTTGCGACTCTGCAATTCCTGCCAACGCTCAAAGTTATCGCGATGCGCTTTCTTCTCCTTGAGATGAGAATGATTTCTGGCACGTTCGACTGCCTCGCCTAGCAGTTCACGCACCATCTCGTTTTCTCCAAATCTTTTAAAAAACTTTCGCGATTGCTTCGATTGCATTTTGAAAAATCGTGGTAGTAAGCGGCACAGTTCAATTCCAATAAAAATTGGCTTCTCTGTTCATAGGGCTGGTCGGCGTTCCGTGTCGCTGCGGATCTAGAACCCCAATGTTCTTCATGTAGTGGTTGCGAATCATTTTAACTGGTGTATAGAAGTCGGAATCGCCAGAAACAATCACCGCAGTGTCGAAATTTCCGCGACACGCGTCCCAGAACAAGCAGCTAACCAAGTTCACATCGGATTGCTTTTCTTTCGGACGGATCACCTCTACAGGTCCAGACATATCAGCTCTCTGCAAGGTAATTCTCTCTGTTATAAATTTGCCCTGGACTATCTGAATAGTGGGCAACGTCTTAAGAGCGCGAATATATTTCAGTTGTCGTTGCGGCTTATCAGGATCGTCGGGAGTGCCGCTCACCGCCGCTGTGCAGTAGTATATTTTTCTGATGTCGTAGCTGGTGCTGGGCAGCAGAAGTTCGCACATCTGAGCGATGTTCAGCCATTTGTACGCGGTTCTTTTTAGCGCTCCATAGTAGAGGTTAAGCCATCCACATAAACGAAAGTCCGTTGTTGAGCCATTAATATTCACCAAAAAGCAGAGACCCCATCGCTGGAGTCTCGCGCCCCGGGCCGTAGCCACAGGGAAGTTCTATATCCAACTGTACCCGAGATTGCCATATAAATCAATGCTGTTAACTTACATTTAAGGCTTGAGAGCCCCAACTGGGAAGGTTTACAGTCTCTTTTTGACCTCCTCCCCTTCCTGAAGTAATGTGCGCGCCAAATTGGATCACTTTTGAACTCTCGCATGATAAATTTTTCCTTTGTTCACCGAGCTCTGTATATTAATAGACGTCAGCGAAGAGAAAAAAGTTCAAGTCATTTGATCAGTATTCGTTCTCTTCGCCTTACTCTTCTTTGTATGCATTTTATTGTGAGGCTCGATCCTGCCTGCCTATAGTGATACCGCTGCTAAATGATTGACCTGATAGCCCAACCCCCAGAATCCGACGGCGTCAACGCGACAACACTCGCGCGCATTTTTGACGATGTGACAAATTCATACAAGTTCCTGTTCTTTCTCGCGCTCTTGGATAATGCTGAACGCAATTTGTTTGATGCGAGCATTCCTATTTCGCTGAATGAGATAGTTTTGGACATGCTGGTGCTGGCATGGTATCCGCATGTTTATTTCAGGCTTTCATTTGGCAAGCAGGATCAGATTGCAAGCCAGCTGGATAAAGCAGCACCGTTGAATTTGGTAGCAGAACGATCGATCCGACCTTGGGATAAGAAGGCTATTCGCCAATTGATCTCGTCTACCGCCAGTGGTGGCAATCTTAGTCGTTTCGTGCCTTATAGATTGATTCGTCCCTTCTTTCCAGAAACGCGTGGTATGAAAAAAGACCACGAGGTCAATATGCGTGTCGCTGAAATGTGCGACGAATATTTTCCTTCTGGAAGACCGCCGTACAAATTCGACCAATCTCGATCCAACATTCTTTTGCATCCTGTTTGGTCGATCTACATGAAACAAAATCTTGCGGTCTTGCGCGGATGGGCGTGGTGGAATTTCCTTCAGTACATGCAACGATGCAACCCAAATGTGCCTGCGATCTCTTCCAAGCTATTTCCACCGCCCGAGCGCACATCATTGGAGTCGCAGACAAAATTTTGGAGTGCAGTTTTAGCTGCTACAGAGTTCCACTGTATTTATTCAGGAGCCGTGATAGAGAAGTCCGATTTTGCGCTTGATCATTTTGTGCCCTGGTCTTTTGTGGTTCACAATCAACTTTGGAATTTGATACCGACGTCCAAATCTGTGAATTCCAAAAAGTCAGATCAATTACCGTCGCTGAATTATTTTGACGCGTTTGTTTCTGCACAATACGGTGCGCTTACCAGAACACGCGATCTGCTTAAACCGAAGGTCTGGGAAGAGCATGCTAGCTGTTTTGTTGCAGATCTCGGATTGCCAGACTTTGCTGCTGTCCTCGACAGAGATCGATTGGGTAAAGCCTATCAGACAAGTCTGCTGCCTTTGCTTCAACTAGCTGAATTAAATGGATTCGCGCCCTCGTGGATTCTTAAGGAATAAAATCCACGAGGGCCATTGATCCTAGAACGAGCGGAACGTGCCGTGCGCACCGCCGCCGAAAGTGTGTTGTATATCGACGTTATCCTTGGCGCCTGCGGGTAGCGAGCGGTCTGAAACTTGCGGCGTTTTCGACTGCCTTGAGTGCTCCCTGATCCGCAATGGCGTCACCTGAGGAATGATCGAGCATCGCATAAACGACTGCAAAATATCTGTAGTCTTAACCTCATTATCGATTGGCAGGAAAATCTTCCTCAAAGAGCACTTTCACTGCATGCCCGAATCAGGAAGCGAGGTGTACGCACCCTTTTCAGGCTCATAAAAGTATTACACTGTTGTATTCTACATACACGTCAGAAGTAATGGCAGGTATCATCAAGAATGAGATTCAGCTCGAGCTGATTGGCTGTGGGGATTTTTCGACTAATTGTTCAAATTCCTCTAGTGAAACAAACATTATGAGGATATTCTCGCTAATTTAGAAATTTAGACCCAGTGACACTTTTGTATACGGGGTGGACCGCCGGAGGATCTATCGCGGGGGCATTGGTGCGCCTGTTGCATGTCTAATCGATAAAGAAGTGGTTTTGGAGGGCGGTGAATTGAGGATTTGACGTCTGTCAAGGAAACGTGTTTCGATCAGTTGAACGATGAGTGTCACACATGATTAATGAGCGAGGCGATAAAATCAAGCCTGAACTATTTTTCGGACTGATTCGCGCAGTCGGTACAGATAAAGCCGCATTTTTGAGTCGATTAAAGTATGAGTTGAGCCAAGTCGGATATGAAGTGATTGAAATTAAACTGAGCGCTCCTCTTGATCGATACGCACAAATCCCTTCTAAGCCTGCGCACCTAAACTTGATAAAGCAAATGGATGCTGGCGACAAGGTTCGCTCAACTGCAGGCAATGATGCAGTTTCTGCGCTTTCTGTTGATAATATTCGGAAGGAACGATCAAACTTTCAACCAAATAAAGGTAGAGCCTATTTTCTCGATCCTTTAAAGACACCTGAAGAAGTTGAGTTCTTCAGGCAGCTCTACGGTCGTAGTTTTTACGCAATTGGTCTTTATGGAGGCCAAAATAATCGTCGAGAAAAACTGATCGAGAAACTGACTTTAGAGCGAACAGAAACTGACATCGTCAGCGAACTAATTAATCGAGATCAAGATGGTGGTACCAAATGGGGTCAAAATGTGAGCGAGACGTTTCCCATTGCGGATGTTTTTATCAATGCGGATAATATAAGCGAAATTCACACTCACACTGAGCGATTTGTTCAGCTTATATTTGGAAATACATTCGAAACGCCTACGAAGAGTGAGTATTGTATGTTTCATGCTAAAGCCGCTGCCCTTCGGTCTGCGGACCTTGGTCGACAGGTCGGTGCCGTAATCGCATCAGCCGATGCTGAGATTATTGCAATTGGGACTAACGAGGTACCGGTCAAGGATAGTGGCCAGTATTGGGTTGATCTTGATTCGGGTAAATCAGCAGAGTTGCGCAAGAAAGACGATCCCCGTGACTGGGCGCGTGGAATTGACTGGAATGATCATAAGAAAAAAGAATTGTTGACCGATCTGTTAGCCTGTCTCGACGAAGAAGATTTCATGAAATGGGGAAAGGAAAAGCAACGTGAATTAGTCGAAAAGATATTTTCAAAAGAGCGACCTAAATCTTTTAAGAACGCAAAATTTCTTGATCTAATCGGGTTTTATCGGTCTGTTCACGCAGAGACTGCCGCTATCATAGACGCTGCCCGCAAAGGCGTTTCGACCAGAACGCACAACATGTATGTGACAGCTTTTCCCTGCCATGAGTGCGCGCGACACATCGTCGATGCGGGAATTGATCAAGTGTTTTACATTGAGCCATATCCCAAAAGCTTAGCGAGCGTGCAATATCCTGAATCCATTATGGTGTCAGGCGAAGAAAGTTACCTGGGTAACCGAGTTTTGTTTCAGCCCTTTGTTGGCATCGCACCAAGACAATACGTAGCGCTGTTTACGGGACTTGACCGAAAAGACAAGAGCGGAAAGGTGATCGAGTGGACGCCTGACAAATCGCGGCCGCGGTACTTTTCTGAATTTAAGGCTTACGAATCGCTCGAAGAAGAGCGTTTCAATTCAATAGTAATACTACTAAAAACACTGGAGAAAGAAGATGGGACTCAAGAAAATAGTCACTGAAGAAAAACAACTTATAGATTTGCCAGTTGAGAAATTAGCTGAACATGTTCTCTATTGTATTAACGCTCAATCAACCAATCCAATAAAAAGAAGCGGTCTCGCAATGGGACTATTGCGCGAGTACCCACGGGAGTATGTACCTCAAAGTCTGTATGCTGTTGAAGAAGCTCTGCTCTGGCTCGAAAAGGAACTCTTGATTGGGTTAGATCCTGTGGACAGAGAGCTCGTGTTTATTACCCGCAGGGGGAAAAACGCAATCTCGGTGGTTCCCTCCTCCGCAAGTTGTTCCCCAGTAAGACTGTGACACGCGATGGTGACTGAACAAACACTTCGTGTTAATCACTGACACCATCGGCGGTGCGGCGGAGCAGCGGCACCGCACGATCTAAGTGAGTGTCGTCAAATTTGAGGGGCGTAATTCTAGTTGTCGTTTGTTCACGTGATACCAAAGACAGACTATTCTTTTACAAAATCAAAGGTCAACAATACTTCTGTACCGAGGCTTTCTTGGGGAATCCAGTATTTTGAGTGAAAAAGTTCATTTACGGCTTCTTCGATAGAAGCACCAAGCCAGCCAACTGGAGACTGATCTCGAACTTCATACTCTAAATCACTAAAATTTCTACGAGTGCCATTTGATAAAAGCCATTGGTACAGTCTAAGTTCCGGCTTTGCAGGAATACAGTGCAGTTTAGCGCGAGTTCTGTTGAAGCGAGCTGGAATTTCTAGACCCATGGGATCGAGATCCCCAAAATATTTAATTGAAGTACTTCCGGTATCAGCGAGCACTTCATCAATGGCGCGACCGCCTTTGGCAAAAAAATTCCCAGAACCGTATACGATGGCGGAATATTGTCCGACACGTTGGTTCCATTCGCAGAAGCTCCAAAACGTGTGGTGATTTTCTATAACGAGGACTGGCTTGCCAGCTACACCAGAAGCACGATATGAAAGTGGATGTTCCACTTCGAAAGCTCCGATCACTGACAGAGGGAGTCGTCCACTAAAGAGTGCGCCATCGCGAGCGAGGCTGTCAAGCTTCTTTTCGTTGCCAAAGATTTGCAAAGAGCGCTCGCGCAGGGGAACAGGGATAAGGTTATGGCGGCGCGCAATGAGAAATTCGTTGATCTTGAAGGCAGTTTCGATTAGTGAGGGATGAATGAGTTCGGCACAGAAAGCGAGTTCAGGCAACCACGGAATAGACGCTGGATTTAAACGAACAATCTCAGAAGGTGGAATGCGCAGCGAAATCCAGGCCGGAAGGTTAGGAGTTGTTTCGGTCAGCCAGGCTCTTGGATTTTTGCGTGAGGGAAAGACGATCAGTTCCGATTGAAAGAGGCTTTGGAGATCAGCATGGAGGTACGCAATTCGATCGGGATGGGACCAGCGATCGGTATGCACGTCAGCATAAATCTTTCGAATGCGCTCGATGGTAACTTTGCGGCGCCGTACTTCTAAGAGCTGCGAATAAAAAATCGAAGCCGAAGGATGATCAATAAGTTGCTTTTTTGGCTGCTCAGGTTCATTCATCACGATGTGCGGACTAAGGCAAGGTCTACCTGTTCAATATGATAGCGACCTGTTTTGTTGTTTTGTCCAGCTTTTCTCAAGTAAATAAAGTGTTCAAACTCGCCCAAAGTTTCGAGGTCCTTGGTTGGCGTGGCGAAGATAAGTTGAACGCCCATAGCCTGTGCAAACGCTCTTTGAGCGCGCCAGATGAAAGGGCTGCTGGCTTTCGCGAAAGGATTGTCCAGTATCAGGGGACCGCCGGGCTGGCGGCTACGATCGGCTTGCATTTCGGCACGGATTTGCGCGGTCAGAATGTAAAGGAAGAGCGCCATCGAAACCGCTTCGCCACCGGAATTAGAGAGTTTGTCGGCTGACGCGTATTGTTCGCTCTCTTCCCGAATGAGCTTAGCGATTGATATACCTAGATTCTTGCCTGCCATTTTTTGTATGGCATCTGCAACCATATCTGTTCCAAGAGCATGCGGCATGCCGGTGCGTATAATATTATCCATGAAGTCTTCAAGGACGCTGCGTCGATGCTCGGTGTTAATAGATGAGAGATTGGCCTTCATTTTTATAACAGGCTTACCACCGAGATATGGTGCCTTTTCAGGAATGCGTTTGTTGCATGCTGACGTAATTATGCGTATGCCCTCAATTGCAAGGTTGTGTAATTCTTGGACAGTGGCGTCAAAATCTGCCTTGAGTGATTCAAGCCAATTTAGTGCAACGGCAACTCGATCGGCGACGCCATCGAACAATCTTTCGGCCGCTTCGCAGGCTTGATCGAAATCATAGTTGGTAAGTAGCATTGTAATTTCGGGTTCGACTTCGCGAAGCTCCTGGCTGAATACCGATTTCTGAACAGCCTGATATTTCAAGTCTGCACGCTTCTGAGCCTTGTTCAGAGAACCTTGTGCACTTCTGGTTTCTTTAATCAATAGTACTACGACATCCATGACTTGTTTTGGCTCATGCGGCAACAGAGTGGCATCAGGATCAAACGCTTCGAAGGAATCAATCGTTGC
Source organism: Candidatus Melainabacteria bacterium (assembly GCA_003153555.1). Lineage (GTDB taxonomy): Bacteria > Cyanobacteriota > Vampirovibrionia > Obscuribacterales > Obscuribacteraceae > PALSA-1081. The sequence continues at coordinate 21,379 of PLZS01000032.1, forward strand.
CTCCAACTGCTTTGCCGCGGAAGTGTACAACTCGGCGTGCGAACGGTGTGTTCTTTCCTTATCAGATAGTTCTCGCACTTCATACTCATGATGTTGGAGGTCTGCATCACATACTGAAATTTCCACTGGGGTTCTATCTAAATGAAGTAACAAACTTTCCTCAGATAAATCCACATGGGCAAAGCTTGCACTTTCGGACTCTGGTTGTTTTTTCTTAAATGACTTGAGTTCGTTTTCGGCTGCCGCACGATCATACTTTGCCCTTTCGAATTCAGCCGACGCTTTCAAGCGATCGTCCTCTAGTCGTGCGCTTTCAGCAATGAAATCTAGAGGAAGTGCAGCGCGCACACGCATTTCATCTAAAGCGCCGTATTCGGTCGAATATTCTTTGTCTTTTTCAAACAATAATTTCTCGGTATTTTCGAGTTCGTTTTTTAGAACACCCAGTTGGTTGCGTTCTTCATAGTCCAAAGTATTGGCAGCGCTTTCATATAATTGTCGTGCTGCTTCCAGAGGGATAGGCTCCCGAGATAACGACGCGCTTGCGTCGAATGAATCATCGCATTGACGAATACGAAGGATCTCGATGTTTAAATCTTCGGTATGTCTTTTGCAGTCACGCGCAGTTTGCTCGCTCGTGTGATAAGCGAGATTGACCTGTTCCTCAGATTCGACCGCAAGTTCTCTTTGCTCTTCCAGAGCGTCCAGTCGGTTTTTAGCATTAGCCATTTCTGCCGAACGCGCGACAGCTGGCTTCTCTAGTTCTTCATAGTCGCGCGCGAGCAGAGGCAGAATTCCAGCGAGCCTCTTCAACTCATCCCGTTCAATTTGTGCGGCTTTTGTTGCGATTTCGCGCAGCACGTAACCGTTTTTGATTTCGTCCTGCAAACCATCTGCGGTGACTCTTAATTCACCGAGTTCACCTTCTTTTACTTTGAGGTCCGCGCGCAAGTCGCTTAGCCGGTGCTTTCCGAATCGCTCTCGATAGTCATGCAGTTTTTGTCTCGATTGGATGGCGTCAATAACCAGCTTTTCATGTTCGTCGAATAACGTATGCTGCTGAGTTAGCCGTTCTTGTAGTTGAGCAGCATAATGTTTGGCGCTTTCGAAGCTGTAAGCAGCGTCGTTCTGTGGGGGAACGACGAAACTTGATTCAAATGTTGAAGCTTGGTTCGTAATCAGCGAAACAACTATCGGTCGCGATAGAGTTGATGGAACTTCTAACACCTGCCGAGCCAGTTCGAGTTCTTTCGCTGTCTTCACCGCGACTCCAAGGAACTTCGCCGGATCGCTGCAAACCAGATCTCGTGCTTTGGTCGCATTAGGCTCAGTTTGCGCAACATAGGTATTGTATGCGCACACAGTAGTTACCCCAAACTCAGACAACAGAGCGACCAACTTGTGTACGTCAGGGTCCAAACCTGCAAGACCCGTAGTATCGATTTCAGTTCGATTGCCATTTAGTTGCGCAACAATTACCGCATAACCGTCTCTGGTCCGCTGCAACTCGGCAATATATTTGTCCAGGAACGGCTGAATCAGATCCGCATCTGGATCAATACTTTCACTTTCAGCCGCGCGACATAAAGCGCGGTCTTGAGAGATTTCATCTCTGACTGCCTCTGCTTCTGAAATGATTTCATTGAGATTACGAGTCGCCTCCTCTTTTCCTGCGATCTGTTGTTCCGCACTTGAAATTTGGGCGCCAAAATCTTTAATCGATCGTTCGCACTTGAGTATCAATTCTTCATTGGTCGTAAGGGCGTTACTGTGTGAGGCTATTTGTTCGTCCACCCTGGTAACACCATATGTAAGAAGATCGTCGCTAGAGTTGAGCAGCCCATGATCAGACCAGTAACGCCGCTTTTCATCGTAACGCTTGTGCTCGTTCTGCAAATGCGCAAAACTTCTCTCTTCATTTGAAATTCTCTGTGCCAACTCCACCAATAAGCACTTTAGCCGCTTTCGTTCCTCTTTATTGCGATTCGACGCGTTTTCAGCGTTTGCTACATCATCGAGTGACTTCTGTTTGTGCTGAAGCAACAATTCTTTTAGGATTTTTCCCTGTATGCGAGCGCGATCCAATAGCGGTTGCAAACCCTGTTCTGCTAATTCGACTGTGGCACTTACTTCACGTTTTTGAGCCCGTAGTGCCTCGATTGATCCGAAAAGCTTCGCAGCACGCAAGTATCGAATTTGATCATCTACGAAATGTAGCGCTTCCTCGCATGCGGCAGTAACCGTGCGTGATTGTTCGGATTTACGCTTCAAATGAAGATATTCCGCACCAGCTAGACTTCTAACTAGTCCAATCTTTTTGTTCTGCAATTCATTGATTGCTTCCTTGAGATCTCTAGAAGTTTCAATGCATAAATCAGCTTGCGTTGTCAAACCTTTGGAAGCAGCAAAGAGTGTCGAAGTGAGTCGAGCGCTTTGCCCAACATAGCCGCCAAAATTCTTTTTAGCAGCTAGCATACCAGTTGCGCTTTCCTTGAATTCTGATAGCTTCTCAAGAAGCTCGGACAAAACTGAGTGCCGTTTTTCGAATTCGGGCTTTCGTTTAAGCTTGTCGCACGCTGTTATTACACTGTTGCGTACTGCGGCAGCTTGTTCAGCATCCATTGTGAGGTATAAGAATTTCTGTAAAAATTCGGTCTCGTTGCGAAAATTGAGAAACGCTGTATCTATGCTTCCTTCTACACGCGAGAACTCCACTTGAAGTTTGAGCATGCCAACATCGATGCCGCGTTCGTGCTCTAGATGGTGCTCCCAATCTGTTTGATTGCGCGTCTCGAATACGTTGCCTTTGTATTCCCGCTTAATGCGGGATAGCCAACGAGTAAAATCGTCCATTGATAAGGAGGGTTGTGCACTCAACTTAGGTGCGGGAATCGATTCTAAAGCCAAATCGGGAGCGGTTTCAAATGAAAAGAAGATGCGTTCGAGCTCGCTGGTAACGCGATTCTTCATAGAGACAACCTGACCGGTAATGATGCGGCGATGACGATGAGGACCAGCCGTTGGTATCATCCATTCCAGCAAAATAAATCCAGGTAGTCCATCCTCACTAAAGTAATCTGAAAACCGATTTCGAGGTTGTTGAAGATGCTTTAAAAAACGATTTTGCGCAGTGTCAAAACAAGAAAATATGCCGGCTAATAATGTGCTTTTTCCGCCTCCGTTTTCTAGTTGAAGGATGCAGTCGGTAGGTTCACCGGTCTGTTCATCGACGAAATTAAAAAGCAAACCATCGTACCAACACATCTTGTGTCCATAGTTGCCGATATATATTCTGGAAATTCGGTGCATATTAGACTGTCAACCTCCTGTCTGTTTCGGCTAGTGAGGCCGCGCGCGCGTATTCGACCAGCCGATGCAGTGTGAACTCGCGTAACTGCACACGAAAACGATATGTCGGAGTATAAGCGTGCTGAAGTTCTTCACCGTATGCCTGATCCAGATGTATTAGTCCACCATCACGCAAATTGTTCAAACCCAGCTTGACCAACCCTACCACTGAGTTAAGACCAGCGCGTTGCATTTCGGTTTTTGGCGAAGCGAGCGGTAACGATGCCAAATACTCCCAACCAGATCGCAACGACTCAGACGTATGGTCTGGTTTTATTTCATCACGCAGACGCGTAGCCAGCGAATGAACAGCATCGCGAAAATCGGCTATTTTGGCGGGAGGCGGATGGAACTCGTCATTATCAATTGATTCACTGGTGGGAAAGAAAACGGTAGCAATCGCAACGTATATGAGCACTAATGCTGCCTTGTCTGATTCGCTCAGACCAGACCGAATATCTGACAATCGACATGCGAACAGACTTTTGTGCCCATCAGGAACTATAACCATTCCGCGCTCAGACCAATCGAGCATTTGCAGCTCCAGCCCGCGCGCTATCTTTTCAAAAATATCTCGGAACTCAGCGTCGGACCGATAGAGAGCTATTAGATCGCGATATTCGGTATCATTAGCGGTGCTCAGCCCAGGTTGCAGAGCCTTAGCAATGAGCCTAGAGGCGTGATATGGATCAACCTTGGTGTTCATATGTCGGCTCCTTGCGCCGTTGCAGGGTTAAGATGGTGCCTGAAACAAACTGTAAGCGGAAACGATCTTGGGTTGCACTAATGTTGAACGCTCGGGTGGCATCTTCAGTTCCGAAATACTGATACAGGAGAAGCGCAATGCAATGGCAGACTGGTTCACTGAGTCCATCGGCAGCAGCTGAATTGAGCAATATCTCGCTTGAAGTAGCAGAAACATGCGACAGCTTGTCTAAAAGCCAAACCATAGCATTGTCCAATTGCTCCTTAGAAAATATGTTTTGCAAATCGTCGATTGGCAAAATCTCTCCGTCGTCAGGCTCTGGGTCCGAACCGGATTCTCGTTTTTCCAGTAAAAGCTGGGTTGCAGAGTTTAAATCGAATATCCGTTTGAGACTGGCGGTCATGAAGGCAGACGCTACGGGCTCAGCAATCTCCGCCAATGTGGATAGCGACAAGCGCATTACTTCAGGCAGCAAAAGATTCTCTAAATCGGGTAGATTTGTTGCCGTTTTGATTTTAAATAATGCGCGCTGAGCCTCCATAAATTGCTCCGGCGCCGACATGATATCTTGCAACAGGCGCGTTCTTAGTTTTACCGAATCTTGCAGCAACTTGCGAAGCGCACCAAGATTTTGACGGACGCTATATTCGTAAGCGGCAGAGAGAGATGACTGCACGGCATCGTTCATCCGTGAATCTTCGCGCTGCCGATTGTGCACGTGCGATCGAGCGTCGTGCAATCGCGGCTGAATTTCGTTCTTCCAATTGACGGTGCTTGGTGCTCTGCGAGCTCTCAAGATTGTGTCGCGAATCTTTTGGCTAAATTCGATCGAAATAGTACGCGCTTTCTTGGCGATGTCTATTGCCTCTGAAAAGCGCCCTCGGTCAATAAGCAGATGAAGCATCTTCTCCATGAGTTCCGCCGCGTCCTCTGGTGCTAGGTCAAGCATGCCGAGATAGACGAGATATCCCTCTCTGGTCGGAACGAATCGATAACTATCGGAGATATCAGGCGCATAATCGACTAACTTGAAACGGTGCGTCTGCGTCGACTTAGTGGTCGCGTCGAAATAGTCATACTCGAAGCTTTTGTGCTTATCGGAACGATTAGCCACAGCATCCAAAACAACCTCGCCAATGCGATAGCAGTCTTCTTCATGCATCTCAGGTTGCATTGTGCATGCAATTTCTGCAATGTGATGGATGACTTCGTTTGTCGTACGGCCAGATCCTACGGCCACTGCTTCCATCAAATCGTCTAGCAGAGACAGCACTAAATAGCTAGCGTCAATGCTTTCGAATAAGCGGCGCTTGGATGCGGGCGCCTCGTAAGTCAGCTTACGCGCTTCCAGCTCGAACACCGGACGCATCAACAGCAGATTGCGTTGCTGTCGAGATAATTCCAGTAGCTTCGGATGTCCTAGGCTCTTTCTTATTACGTCCTCGGCGGCGCCACTCGCATGAGGGGTGCCCGTAAGTTCTATGTTCATCTATGACACACCGAATAAGTGATCTTCTGCGCTTGCAGGTGGCAATGGTAGCTGCCGCTGTATGAGCAAGCCCCACTCTAGACTGCCCGTTGTTATCATGGTACTCAGCGCGACTGCAAAATACCTGCAGTCTTTCACACGTCCATGTCATTTAATCATTCTGGTTGGTGAAACGATCAAGCCGGCCCTGGGACAATAAGTTATTTGTAAGTTGATATCATCTGAAACGGGCAGTCTAAGCCATTCAGCTGAAGAACAAAGACACCGTATATAGTGACATTTCGATTTACTATAAAGTGTGTTTGCTGTAGCTCCCGAAGACACGCGAGAAGTGCTTCAACGATTAAAGTACTGACTTTACGTTATCCACGATAGGGCAAGAAAAGATGTTCTAAACACTTGTCTTTGTGCCAGCGGGCCGTTGCTGCCCTTGGAATTGGCTCATATACTCATCTGGATCGCCAAGGACTTCTTCGACTAATAACTGGCATATCGGACGATCCAATGTAAGTGCAACCGGATAGACGCCAAAATTCATTATCTCGAGAGTAATTGCACCCTCAAAACCATTGTGAATTGTTGGTGCGGTGAAATGAACCAATAATCCTAAGCGGGCATAAGAGCTTTTACCTTCAACGCGTCCAGCTAATAGAGGTCGATTCTGCCAGTCGGCTGTTCTGACACTAGTGCTTTTGAACCAGACAGATTGTTTTGTGGTAGCCAAGATAAATTTATTTGGCTGCAACTCAAATGGCTGCTGCTCAGTTATTGTGTGTTGAACAGAGCTTTGCTCCAAGAATTCGTTGAGCTTCCCAGAGCCGAATCGGACAGCTGTAGGAAATCTTGGATATGGAACTTGAATGATGGGCGATAGAGAAAAATTTACTGCTGTGTTATCGAAAGCACAACCTTCAAGGTTTTCTATAACAAGTCTACCGTCCTCGAGGGCCTCCTTAATTTTGACATTACTAAGGAGCATTAAGCTGATTGCAACTCATTAACCTGATCTCTTGGTACCCGAACTATTTTTGTTCCATTTAAAGATTCACTTGGAAGACGAATAACGATAACAGGTGAAGAGTCATCTACAATGCGCACTTTCAGCCGTCCATCATTTTTATCGACATACTTCTCAGGACAAAAAAGGGAAATTGATTCGCCGTTTTCAGCCATAAATGATGCTCCAGATTCACCTGGAAACATGCCTTTAGAAACATCACATTTGAGCCAAACTTCTTTCATAAACTCTCCTGTTTCCATCATTCCAAATTTTTACTTGGAATATATACGGTCCATCTGAATCAAGGATTATGCGCAGTTATGAGCGATCAACGCCGCATTGATAACTGCAATAGAATAAATGGTTGCAGTTACAAACTTTCTAGTAAAACGACAAGCTGATTATCCGTCTATTTATGCCAGGGGTCCATACAAAATTTGCCCCTATATATGGTGCATATAAGCTTTAATTCCTGACTGGTGCCTTGTTAGAATCAGTGAACAACTGCCTGTCCAAATTTTAACGCTAGAATAATTGACTAACTCAGCCAAACGTTGAGAATAAGCATACCATACAAACAGATGGTTCGTCAACCGTTTTAAGTGAAAGTGATCGGGCTTCGCCCGACGGCGCTTTCCTTCCCCGCCCTTGTATGTTTATCTTGACGCGCATTCCGGTCAATATGCGTGTCGCTGAAATGTGCGACGAATATTTCCCTTCTGGAAGACCTCCGTACAGATTCGACCAATCTCGATCCAACATTCTTTTGCATCCTGTTTGGTCGATCTACATGAAACAAAATCTTGCGGTCTTGCGCGGATGGGCGTGGTGGAATTTCCTTCAGTACATGCAACGATGCAACCCAAATGTGCCTGCGATCTCTTCCAAGCTATTTCCACCGTCCGAGCGCACATCATTGGAGTCGCAGACAAAATTTTGGAGTGCAGTTTTAGCTGCTACAGAGTTCTACTGTATTTATTCAGGAGCCGTGATAGAGAAGGCCGATTTTGCGCTTGATCATTTTGTGCCCTGGTCTTTTGTGGTTCACAATCAACTTTGGAATTTGATACCGACGTCCAAATCTGTGAATTCCAAAAAGTCAGATCAATTACCGTCGCTGAATTATTTTGACGCATTTGTTTCTGCACAATACGGTGCACTTACCAGAACACGCGATCTGCTTAAACCGAAGGTCTGGGAAGAGCATGCTAGCTGTTTTGTCGCAGACCTCGGATTGCCAGACTTTGCTGCTGTCCTCGACAGAGATCGATTGGGGAAAGCCTATCAGACAAGTCTGCTGCCTTTGCTTCAACTAGCTGAATTAAATGGGTTCGCGCCCTCGTGGACATTTAAGTTATAGATTTTACTTCAGCCATTGATCTTAGAATAAAATGTGTCAACGCGCACGAACGAGTCATCCAACGTCAGTGCCAGGTTGCGGCGTTCCGCCATGGTGTGAAATTCCTTCTCCCATGCTGCTGGTGGTGGCATCAGTGTTTTTGGAACGGTCTTATGGTTTGCACTTGCGGCGAATACTCTGCCAAGCGCATAACATGTTTTTTCCTTATCCAGGCCCCTCTCGATCAACAGGGCCATGTCGACAATGTCTTCAACACGCGTGTTTTCGGTGTGCCGCGGTCTGGTGTAAGCATGAATTTTGTTTGCAAAAATCTCTTCCATTTGCAGGGTCGATACTGGTTTGCTCTCAACGCCGGCAAACGCCAACCTTGCGGATAGCATGATGTACTCAGGTTCCAGCACCTTCTCGGGCACAATGGCAACGTCAACGTGAAACCTGTGATAGTCCTTGTTGTCTATCCGCGCTATCACCAAACAGCGAATGCCACCGTCCTTGGGACCATGCAACTTACCCAGAACTCGCTCGACTTCGAAAGTGAAATGATCGCGAATCTCGTTTTCTGCTTGCTGCCGCAGGGCGTACAAGATAGCCTGCCGCTGCTCATCTTCGTTGGCTGAACTTAACTGTTGATCGCGAATGTATAAATCGATGTCTGTTGTGGATCTGCTTTTCGGTAAGCGCAGTTCAAGAGAGTAACCGCCGGTCAGCACAAATCTTTCAGGATCAAGGCGAGCTAAGAATTGATCAAAGACAACTTGCCGATGCAGATCGTTGATGGAAACGTTTTCCTGGCGCGCCATGTTCTTCAGCCTTTCGTCAAGCGCTTGACGGAAGTTTCGAGCGTTGGTGTAGTCGATTGCGTCTGGCATCAGGCGGCGCTCCGCAGCTTGTCAAACAGCTTCCGTTCTTCTTCAGTCAGATTTGCGTCGGCGATCTCACCTGGAAGAATCAGATTCTGGTCAAGTGCTTCTTCCAGGGCTTCTTTGATATATTTGGTGGGCGCGTGTCCGTCCACCAGGAGATCCACAATGGTCCGGAGAGGCTTGGTCACCCGCACTCCATAGCGAATAGCGATTTCACGTTTGGCCAGATGCTTGCGATGTAGACAGAGGACGTCTGGCACGACCATTCGACGAAACCCTGGTGGGACAGTCATGTGCAGCTTTTGCGAGTTCCATGAGGAAAGCGAATATATTTGCAGGGCCGTATCGTGCGAATAGATGGACTGCGGTTCTCCAGCGCGATTACAGGACCACAGATACCAAACCATCAGTTCCGGCTCTGGGACTGGTGGGTAGGAAGCTAGCCTGAAGATGCCCCTGGACTCTCTGATCCAGTCGCCATTCTGCACGTGATAAGTCTGCATTCTGTCGGAGTAGCCAGACGCCAGGGCTTGTTTAGCGGTGAAATAACCATCTTGGCTTTCGGCTATATTGTAGAGTTGTTTGGCGTATTCTTTAGAGAGTGGCATCATATTCCCTACGATCATTGTAGGAATTATACACCATTTGCCCGGTCAAGCACTGGCTCGGTTTTCTTGTTTTGGACATGGTGCTGGCATGGTATCCGCATGTTAAAGGACCATGAGGTGAATATGCGTGTCGCTGAAATGTGCGACGAATATTTTCCTCCTGGAAGACCTCCGTACAGATTCGACCAATCTCGATCCAACATTCTTTTGCATCCTGTTTGGTCGATCTACATGAAACAAAATCTTGCGGTCTTGCGCGGATGGGCGTGGTGGAATTTCCTTCAGTACATGCAGCGATGCAACCCAAATGTGCCTGCGATCTCATCCAAGCTATTTCCACCGCCCGAGCGCACATCATTGGAGTCGCAGACAAAATTTTGGAGTGCAGTTCTAGCTGCTACAGAGTTCCACTGCATTTATTCAGGAGCCGTGATAGAGAAGACCGATTTTGCGCTTGATCATTTTGTGCCGTGGTCTTTTGTGGTTCACAATCAACTTTGGAATTTGATACCGACGTCCAAATCTGTGAATTCCAAAAAGTCAGATCAATTACCGTCGCTGAATTATTTTGACGCATTTGTTTCTGC
>PLZS01000052.1 GCA_003153555.1 Candidatus Melainabacteria bacterium
GCCTTCAGTCGATGCACTATTCCTCTATGGAAATAGACAGCAAAGAAGAGTGCGATCAAGATGTTCAGCGTCACACCGCCAATCAAAAGAACTTCAATGCGCTTTCGATAAGCCTCTTGAGCACTCTTTGCCGCTTCCAGATTGCTCTGCTCTTCGGTAAGGATCTGATTGGTGGACACAATCGACTTGTCAACACGACGCTTCAATGAGCGCCCTTCGGAGATTACAGCAAGAGCATTACCGTCCTTGAGATCTTCATTTATGGCTGTGAGGCTCTCTCTAAAATGCCTGAACTGCAACTCCAACTCAGAAAACATGGACTGCTGATGCGGATGATCACGGATCAATTCTCTGAGCGCATCAGTTTCGTTATCGGCGAGCTGCGCACCGCTCTTGAGGGCTGCAACAGCGGTGGTGCCGTTTGCAAGCTGTGACTGCATGGCGGCGTTGCCAGAAGTCAACGAAACCCGCAGTAAAGCAGTCAAATGAAGCTCAACTTCTCGCGCTTGCCGCTCTTGCTCTCGCTCAACCTCAATCTGGTGCAAAAGCGAAACAAGAACAGCCACGAACGTCAGCTGGAGAAATAAGGGTACAAGAACGAGGATCCAGACTTTGTATGGAATTGGTAGACTGACACGCATTAAATTCAATAACTCACAACGACCTCATTGTCGCTAGCAATCATACCTGCAGGATTGGCAAGCAGCTTAAACGACGACTCCTTCATCGCTGTCAATTGAAGTGAGAATATGCTCGCAACGACTCAGATGATTATATGCATCTTTGCCGGTTTTTTTGATGGAACGCGTGTTACTTCGACTGAACAATGAGCGTGCGTCACAACCGCATCTGAAACACTTCCGAGAAAAACTCGTTCCATTAAATTGCGTCCGTGAGAACCCATGACGATCAAGCTGGCAGGCCATTTACCAGCAAAGGCAAGAATCTGTTCACGCGGATCTCCTTCAAGCACTTCATAGCTGGCGCATCCAGCAACCAAGGCACTATTAATGCGCGCTACATCAGAAGCCAATGCCGCTGCAGCTTCAAGGCGAAGCTCTTCCTGCCTCAGCGTCACCACACTGACACGCTCCGGATCAACGTTCATGTAGTGATGCTCAGCGGCCAATACAGTGATGCATTTGAATTTAGTTTGGTCAGGCCAAGCAGACTCCAATATGTGCTGAAGCGCATGTTCGGAATGCTCGGAATTATCGAGGGCAACGACGACGTTGTTATTTTCTTGATGCTCAGCAAACTTTCTCACTATTCGCACCGCGCATGGAGCTCCCATAAGCACTGAGCGAGAGATGCTTCCCAGCAGAAACCTGGTGATACCACTTCGACCGTGCGAACCCATCACAATGAGGTTTGCCTTAAACTCTTCAGCGGCGCTGATGATCTTTTGATCGGCATAACCATCTAGAAGCGCACCCGTAACCTTTACCTGAGGCAATGCTGCCTGCATCTTCTCAACGGTCGTGGCAATGTATGTCCTTGCACTCGCAATTTCCTTTTCCTTGACACCCTCAAGGGCCGGGAGTGGCTCAAAGAAGTCCTCAACCATGATCAAGTGGAGCTCAGATCCCGGCGTGAACTTCATGTTCATCGCAGTTTCAATGGCGGCTTTTGAACACTCTGAGTTGTCGGTTGCGACTAATACTTTCATTTCAATTTCGTCCTATGCTTTGGTGTCGCAAATGCGATCCGTCTGTTTTAAGACCGGTCTAGAGCAACAAGTATCTTTTAAAGAGACACAACGCGCCAAAAGGCTCCGCTGAATTCAATTAGACCACCTACTCGCCCCTTTATCAAATTGATCCAAAGGACGATATATGGGGAACGACAGTCAGCACTTAGAGCGATTTGCCATTCGTGTGAAAGAATGACAATGTAAAGAAGAGGGTCCTCAACTGGTAATAAATAGGAATGCAACCAAACACAGCAGAGCTTTCGACTAATCCACTGTCGCCACTGCCTGAACATTGGCTCTCTTTAGGTCATGCCTTCATTCACCAGGCACGATCACAACCAAACGCGCCATGTGTAGCTGATTCCACAGGTCTTGTGCTCAACTATCATGAGGCGCTGCTGGGCTCAATTGCTTTGGCTAATATTCTCCACGAAAAAATCGGGTTGGCTGAGTACGTTGGCGTTCTTTTGCCACCGTCTGTAGCGGCTGCGCTCGTCAACATAGCGCTCACGCTGTTGGGCAAGATTCCAGTCAATTTAAACTACACCGCCAGCCAAGATTCATTCAATTCGTATGTCTCTCAATGCAAACTCGAGCACATAATCACCTCAAACAAAGTCATGCAACGCCTTTCATATGAGTCAAGCGCTACGTTCCTACCAGTCGAAGCTTTGCGAAAACAAGTGTCGCTGATGGTCAAGGCGAGGGCTTGGTCGGAAGCCGACCTTGTTCCCGAAAACCTGCTTGGCCACTTCTTGCCAGGACTGACGCAAAACCACCACCACAGTAGGCTTGATGAGACAGCGGCAATTCTTTTCACTGCCGGCTCAACTGGAGATCCAAAGGGGGTCATGCTTTCGCATCGCAACATTCTCTCCAATATTCACGCCATCCAGCAACAGGCACGCCTCTCAGAAAAAGAAGTAGTGTTAGGCGTAGTTCCGTTTTTCCATTCTTTTGGCTTTACCCTAACACTCTGGACCGTACTAACTCTCGGGCACAGCGTCATCTACCACTACGATCCACGAGATGCGCGACGGATTGGCGACCTTTGCGAAAAGTACAAGGCCACTGTCATGTTTTGCACGCCCACTATCATGCGTTCTTATTTGAGGCGTGGCAAAACAGAGCAGTTTAAATCGATAAAGCTCTGCATATTGGGCGGTGAACAGCTAAAACCTCAACTTGGTAAAGACATAGAACAGGAATTAGGAATAACAGCGCTGGAGGGATATGGACTTACTGAGACATCACCTGTAGTGGCATGTAACATTCCTGGAGAAATGATCCTCAGCGATGGTCGTCGATTGCCAGGCAACAGACCTGGAACAGTGGGAATGCCACTGCCCGGAACAACCGTTCGCATAGTCGGTCTAACAACCGGTGAGACACTACCAACAGGTGAGGAGGGCATGATCTTAGTAACAGGCCCACAAATAATGCACGGCTACCTCAATAAACCTGAGGAAACATCGAAAGTGATGAGTGGAGTTTGGTTTGCCACAGGCGACCTTGGCTTTTTAGACCAGGACGGATTTTTGTCCATTACAGGCAGGCTGAGCCAGTTTTCGAAGATCGGTGGAGAAATGGTGCCTCATTTAGCAGTAGAACAAGAGATACTGCGCATCACAAAAGCTGGCGAACAGAGCCTGTCGGTCACATCTACCCCGGATGATAATCGGGGTGAGCGACTGGTGGTTTTATATACGAATTTGGGAATGCCCCCGGAGGAAGTCGTTAAACAATTGAGAGAAAACGATCATCTGTCGAATCTCTGGATTCCCAACGTCAAGGATTTTATCGCAGTGAAAGAACTTCCAGTATTATCCACTGGCAAACTTGATCTCCGGCAGATAAAGAACATCGCTGCGACCCCAAATTGCTAGGGTCAACTTCTCACTGACTGGCACTGGGACTGGCACTGGCACCGGGACTGGCACTGGACTGGGACTTATAGTTTCGATAAAAAAACCACTTTCCAATTTCCGCAGTGAAAACATACAAAAGAATGATCACCGCGATTGCCGCAAGAATTAATGGTGGCAGTGGCTCGAATTGAAGCGGTCCACAAAGGGGTGTATAAGGAAGAACGAGCGTAGCTGCAATTACAGCCAAGTTAGCTAGCACCAACGGTCGGCTGGGCCGACTTCGAAAAAACGGCTTACGCGTTCTGACGACAAGTACAATCAAGCAAGCTGAAATCACGGATTCAGTAAACCAGGCGGTTCGAAATTGCTGGGGTCCGGATTTAAACAAAAGGATAAGTGTGCCAAATGTTAGATAGTCAAAAATTGAGCTAATCGAACCAAACACAAGCATAAACTTACGAATAAAGTTCATGTCCCACTTGCCTGGGTGTTCGACCAGTTCCGGATCGACAAAGTCGGTAACAATTGTCATTTCAGGGAAATCAGTCATCAGGTTGGTAAGCAGAACTTGTTTTGGTAACAGCGGTAAGAATGGCAAAAACAAAGAAGCACCAGCCATGCTGAACATGTTGCCAAAGTTCGCACTCGTGGCCATGAAAATATATTTGAGCGTATTCGCAAATGTGATTCGCCCTTCTTTGACACCTTCAACCAGCACCGCCAGGTCATGTTCCAACATAACTAACTGCGCGGCTTCCTTGGCCACATCAACGGCGTTGTTGACTGAGATGCCGACATCAGCAGCATGAAGAGCAGACGCGTCGTTAATACCATCACCAATGTAGCCGACGACATTGCCTGCTTTCTTTAAGGCAACGATGATCATCTCCTTCTGGTTGGGTTCAACTTCAGCGAACACATCAACCGAACTAACTTGAGATACAAGCGCCGCTTCGCTGAGCTTATGCAGATCCTCACTAGTCATCACACGCGGTGACGCGAAACCGACTTTTTTGGACACCGCTTCTGCTACCAGATGGTTGTCTCCAGTGATTATTTTCAGCGCGATCCCGAGACGATTCAAATCGTCGATCGTTTTCTTGATATTTGGTTTTGGTGGATCCGTGAACACGAGCATTCCAGCAAATGTCATAGCGCTTTCGTCGGCAGCCGAAATCACGGTGGATCCCTGCATTTTTTTGTACGCGACTCCGAGAACACGACACCCCTTAGCACTATAATCTTGCATCAGGTTATGAATTTGGTCATGCGCCGGAGCGATATCTCCACAGGAACCTTCAGCAGTATCTACCAAAGTACAAACATCAAGAATATTCTGTAAGGCCCCCTTCGAAATCAAAAACATCTCGCTATCTTTTGAAACCAATATGCTTAAACGCTTGCGAATGAAATCATAAGGAACTTCGTCTATCTTTTTGTATTCACCTGACCCATTAACGGTGCACTTTCTTATCGACTCATCGATCGGATTAACAAAACCCGTTTCCATCGATGAGTTTAAGAAGGCATAAAGCATGACTTTATCGCTTGACTTTCCATCAATGTTGATGGCGCCTTCAAGTTCTACAAGTCCCTCGGTAATGGTGCCGGTTTTATCGGAACATAGAACATTCATGCTTCCGAAGCTCTCAATCGAGGCCAGCCGTTTGACGATCACTTTGGCCTTAGCCATTCGTCTTGCGCCACCGGCAAGATTGACGCTGATAATTGCCGGTAGTAATTGCGGTGTAAGACCGACTGCCAGCGCCAACGAAAACATAAAAGACTCAAGCACAGGTCTTTTCAGGAAAACGTTGATAGCGAAAATTGCGATCACAAGAATGAGTGTCAACTCGACTAAAAGATATCCGAACATGCGCACTCCATGCTCGAAATCGGTTTCCGGGGCTTTATTTCTCAGCCTTTGCGAAACTTTACCAAATTCAGTATCATCACCAACTTGCACAACGATCGCCTTGGCGATTCCACTGACCACGTGCGTGCCTTGAAACAGTGAATTGTCGCGTTCAGTTATGGGCGCTTCGGCCTTTATTATGCCGACATGTTTATCGGCGGGAAAAGTTTCGCCAGTAAGTGCTGCTTCATCGACGAATAAATCTTTCGATTCGACAATCAAACAATCTCCGGGTATGGTGGCACCAGCAGACAGCTGCACCAGATCTCCCACTACCACTTGGTCAGTCGGCACTTCCTTGAGTTGTCCATCGCGAAAAACATTGGCCTTTGTTTGCACGATCGCCAACATTTTTTTGACTGCGTCATGAGCACCCCATTCTTGCCAGAAGCCAAGGCAGCCGCTTATAACGACAATTATCGTAATTACAATTGCGTCAATGTGATCCTGCAAGTAAAAAGAGAGTAACGCCGCGAACAACAGCAACATAACCAATGGACTTTTGAATTGATTGAAGAAAAGCGTAAATACTTGAAAGTCTCTTCCCGTGTGAACGCCTCGCGCGCGCAGACGATTGCCAGCCTCAGCGGCGGTCAACCCCTGAGCAGATGAGCCAAGCTGCTGGATGACCGCTGCTGTAGAACTATTCCAGAAAGTGATTGGGGCTGTGCTTGTGGTCAATATATGGCCTCTTGTGATGACGGCAAAGGCAGTGTATCGAAACGGCTGTAGCTAAAAGGGTAGCAATCAAGTCATAGATAGTCGACCATCCCCCGGATTGATGCAACGGGGGTCAAATCTGCTAAAAGAAAGGTACAAGATCAGTTCAGCGGCCAATATAATGCATGATCTTTGCCGAGGTAGTGATGTCAATGAAGTCAAGGTTTTGGAAACAGGCATTAGTCGCTGGCTTGGCGCTCATGATGACAAGCCTAGTTGCAATTGCAGACAGCCCCAAAGAGGCGCCTGGCAGTCATAGAGTGAAAGCAGCAGGCTACAAACCGATGCCTGTATCAGCGGATAGCCAAAAGGGAAAGCAAATCTTTCAGAAGAATACTTGTGTCCAATGCCATTCAACGGGGATGAAAGGGGGCTGCTTAGGTCCGGTGCTTGCCGGTGTTGGTGCCAGAAGAACCGAGAAATTCATTTTCGACAGAATTACAGCTGGAGCGGCGGAAGAAAAAGCGTTTGAAGCCCTGTACGGGCAGGCAGAATTAATGCCTCATCCACGTCTTCCCAAAAACCAATCCAGGTTAGTGGTGTCTTACTTGATGACACTGCCGGAGCCCAAAAATGGGTTTGTTATCAAAGCACACGTTCCAAATTCTGAGAATGGAGTCGCAGATAACGAGATTGCTAAACCGACACTCGCATCAATACAAAATGGCAAGAAACTGTTTTACAGTAAAGGCTGTATGTCATGTCATTCCATTGGCAAAGTGGGAGGCCAATTTGCCGCGGCGCTGGACGACGTTGGGTCTCGCAAGGGACGACGCTACATCAGCGAACGTATGACGGGAGCAGAGCTTTTGACTTTGGGTACAAACGACGAATATGGAGAGAGAGGCACTGAGATGCCTCCATCCAATTTAACTAAACCACAAATAGCATCCATAACAGACTTTTTGGTGTCGCTATCTAAAGTTAAGAACCCCTAGCATTCTCACTCTTCAGCAATCAAATCTTTTGGTAATGTCGCGACCAGGTTATCGCCTTGGTAAAGAATGCATTTGAGCACGTTTGGGGCAATCGGGTTTACCGGCACAAGACGTTTCTAGCGGGCATGTACAGGTAACTATTTCTATTTGGCAGGCAATCTCTTTCAATGCCACCAGGATCTCGGACGTTCTCAGTCCTAGTGGAGTGATTGTGTGCTCAACTCGCATCGGCTGTCCGTCATAGCGAGTGCGAATCAGCATGCCGTGTTTTTCCAAATCTCGAATTCGCTCTTGAAGAGACTTCATGCTCAGTCCTGGTATTGCCTTTCTGAAGTAAGTAGTGCGAACCGGCCCATAAGAGAGTTCTCGCAAAATCTCCACTGTCCATTTGGCACTCAAAATTGTGAGCACCTTCGTAATTGGACACTCTTGCTCTTTCTGGTTGCTGTTCACACTCTCTCCATCATAATGCCTGTTGTGCCTTCATTTTGATAGACAATTCGGTTGACTGCATCCTCCCTTGTGCTGAATTTTGAAATAATATCAATTGCCTTGCAGAGCAAGATCGGCTGTGAAACTGAGTGATTGGGTAACCTGCAGGAAACCTTGACGCTTTCGATCGGGCGATGATAGTAATTGAGTGTAAGTTCGTCACCTGGAAACTTCTTCGCCCGTTACTGACTGCTGCCTAGCCGCGACCCATTAATATGGAGTTCGGCGGGCCCTAAACTGGCTCACCGACTTCTCGATCTGAGGGGGATTTTGACTGCGCATCCGCAAGAAAAATTCGCCCCATTATGATTCGATAATTCGTCAGCCCGTTTTATATCGCGCATAAACAAAACTGTGACAAACAGCAGTTGTGCTGACCACCTGGATAGCACAACTCCCGATCGACGCATGCAAAATCGGGACAACCAAAACTGGAGTATACGTCTAGATGATTATTCGTTTACAAAAACGCCAACTTAGACAAAGGAAAGAAACTGCGTATGCCCTTGCAGAATTTGGTCCAACGCTGTTTATAGCATTCTGTTTGATTGTCATGCCGGTTTTGGCCTTCGGCATGATTGGAGCAAGGTATGTATTTCTTCTAAATGCGGCGCGCCTTTCGGTGCAGCAAGCGGCGAGGTGCAAATCTTTTCTTGTCGACACATCCCCAGCTGAACTGTCTGCTGTAAACACAGCGAAAACTATAGCAAACAACTCTATTAACAGCATCGGAGGAGGGCTTGTAACGCTGACTTCGACTACCGTATTCATCAAGGTTTGTCCATTTGGTGGCGGAAGTGGCTCCGTAACAACGCCAGGACCTAACAAACCTTTGAACGGGCCAGCAGATACGGCAAACAACGCTTACGATTGCGAATGTGTATTGCAAGGTATAGTTCAGCCTCTCTTTCCCGGTGCTAGCAGCCTCTTGGGGGTTATCCCAGGATTCAATGCACCAATGAATGCCAACGTCCGCATGGATTGTTTTTTCGAGAACGAGTCCAACTTGAATCAGTGAGGTGTTAACCAGCTATGAGCCCCAAAGTGCATTCTAAAAGACGCGAAAATGGTGTTAATGCAATCGAAACAGCAATCGCAGCTTTTTTTCTCATCGTGATTGTCGCTATTTCTGTTGATCTAACCATTCTAACCATGGGTTTCACGATCCTAGATACAGCCACTCGAGACGCTGCCCGAGGTGCCGCCTCGCAACAAACACTCGCTAAAGCGATTTCGGCCGCTCAATCTCAACTTGCTATTCACAAGACAGATGGAGTGTTCATCAGGCAGCCAACCTTAACCAGCACCAGCACACCAAACTTTATCTATCAAGACTTTGGCGGCGCGGCACCACCTAACCCCAATCAATCTCCTTATGTGACAGTAACATGCAACACAGATATTCACTTGCCGGTTAACGCACCATTTTTTGGCAACGATTTGAAGAACTTGACGGCCAATGGTTATTTCACGATCGCAAGACGATACACATTTCCAATTGTTAGAGCGAAATATTACGGCGGTTAGCCGACATTCGATAGCACCAGTTCAAAACACGAGATGAATTATATGAGAGATAGAGAAAAAATGCGATCCACTCGACGACCGAAAGGTCTCGCTCTAACCGCGCTGATGGCTTTCATCGCGATTTTTATCGTCGGTCCGCTGTCAATGTTTGTCTACGAAATGACGCAATACAATCTGGCCCGTCAGGAGTTAAAAGCCTGCGTAGATTCAGCAGCTCTAACAGCGGCGTGCTCTACGACAGCTTCGAACAGCTCGGTTCCTTCCGTAACCCAAACAACAGCGATGAATCAATCCGCATACATGTTTGCTCAAAATACTATTTTAAATCACAGTCTGAGCACGACTCCCTCTTATACCTATGGCACAAGTGATCCTGTCTGGACACCTACGCCTAACCAATCGCAATTATATTTCCAATTTCTCGATCCGATCACCAGAAATCCGGTTACTTTTGGCAGCGCCAATGGCAAGATAATGCGCCTCTTCGGCAGCTTTGGTTTCGTTCCAACATTTGCCAAGTTCATTGGATTAGGAACAGGACCATATTTGGCCGTAGAGCAGTCTGATGCTGGTTTACCGCAACTCGATGTGGTTTTATGTTTCGATGTTTCAGGATCAATGGATGACTTCACAAAAATAAGTTTAGTGAACAGATACTCAAACGGTAGCTATCCTGTTGGCAAGAACGGCTACAACATTTTGCCGGGCACCACAATAGTCGGTGGTAAATCTACAAATAACGGTAGAGGACCGCTTTATTGGGCAACCGGTGCCACCAACACTACGGGTTCAGCAAACAACGCCACTTATCCAATGGACATCGATAGTGGCGGTGGAAATTCATACGGCAGCTACTACATGAACAATGTCGGGCATGGCGTGCACACAGGAAAGTTACCCCCGCAGAACAAAGCAACAGCTGAGGCATTCCAAGGCGGATTCGGCTTCACCGACTGTGTGGTCAATCTCGACGGCACTGATACCGAATCCAATGGCATCACTATCAATGGTCTTTCCTTTCCTGCAGATGATCCCGTTACCCATAAAGGACTGGGCGTGCTAGTTGAAGCATCACGTGGCAATTTAGAGAATTCTGCCGTTGCTGACGCTGCGGGCGTTCCATGGTCAAACTGGGGCATTACACCGCAGCCAGGTTACTTCCAGGCATACTACAAAGCGGCCATGTCGGCCAAGACCGGGTTCCCTGATGCAAGCGTGTCCGTGCCGCTAAGACACCCAATCGGTGATGCGATCGTCGCGGCTCAGTCATTCTTTGGTGTGTTGAGCAACGATGCTGATGTTCACTTTGGTCTGGTCACTTTTTCAGATGTTGGCGGTGTCAATGATGCGCCAGGTAACGCTTACGGTTCGCCATCTTATTACATGAGTACTACGAGAAACGCCTACAGCGCTGGAGAAGTTTCATCGACGACGCCTTATCCGACAGAAACAATCAGTGTCATAAACCCAGCCATTCGTCTAGACCCAACGCCCGGACCAGCTTTCAGCAAATATTCAGGTGCTGCACCGG
Organism: Candidatus Melainabacteria bacterium; assembly: GCA_003153555.1. Classification (GTDB taxonomy): domain Bacteria; phylum Cyanobacteriota; class Vampirovibrionia; order Obscuribacterales; family Obscuribacteraceae; genus PALSA-1081. The sequence goes on from PLZS01000052.1 coordinate 10,685, forward strand.
CGCCAATTAATACTGTAGATGGTGCCCTTTTTTCAACCTCGGGCGGCGCTCAACAGTACGGTATCAGCACTGTGGTAGCCGAAGGCGGCACTAACATTCAAGATGCCCTGAGCCGCGCTCTGGCTATGCAACTTGGCTCCAAGTTAACCGACCCAGCTACAACAGGTGCTCCAGCGAACTATTCGGCATTGGCACTGGGAAGAAAGGGGGCAACACGGGCTATTGTGTTGTTCACAGATGGATTGCCAACGACTGGTGGTGACTCAGGCATCAACGATCCAAACGCGCAAGCAGTAGCCAGGGCTGCAAAAGCTGCGGGCATTCCAATCTACACGATCGGACTTTGCCTGACACCGGCTTTGCAACCGCTCCAAACCACTGTTCTTACTGATGTTCCGGGTTCCACCGGAATTGCAGCACTTTCTGGTAACGGTGCTACATTTACGCAGACTACAAATCCTGCGCAACTGAATGCTGTATTCCAGAACGTAGCAAGGCAGCTCGTTCAACTCGTCCAATGATCAATCGTCTATACATCAGCACTAGGGACTCCGTCCGTTGCTACCGCACCAAGCATGGTGCAACATGAACTATTAACTTAAGCAACTAGCTAAATTGTATTAACAGTCAAAATCATTTAGACTTGAAAGTATCCCGTGGTTGCATCAGGAGAAGCATGAATAAAAATCTTCAATCGCTTTGCTTTGTCGCTGTTTTGGCTGTAAGCATAGGTATCTTGTCGCCATCTATGGCAAAAAAATCAACCAAAAAATTAGATGGTAATCAGCTATTTCAACAAAATTGCGCCGGTTGTCACGCGGCCGGAGAGAACAAAGTCGATCCAAATCACCCGGTCGCCGGATCAAAAGAATTAGCAACACTTGCAAGTTTTAAAACTTATTTGAGCGCCCCACCAGGACATATGCCCTATTACGAACATATAGTAAATGACGACTCAACATTAAAGGCACTCTACAACTACTGTAAGCAACTCAAGAAGCTGCCATTCAAGCAAGCTTCGCTGCCACTCAAACAAGCTTCTTTATAATTCCCAGCTGCCTTTGGGCAAGCAACTTGAGAAGCACCGCTAATGGTGCCTAAGCAATGCGTTAAGCCCAACAGCTATTAGTCTATCTTGCAGAGACTTCCAACTTATTGTCGTCAAGTTTTTCTGCTTCAGCCTTAGCCTTGTCGTCTGGCAATCTGACGATAATTACAGAACATGGGGCGTGTGAAAGAACTGCCAGAGAAACGCTGCCCAATAGCATGCGCTCCAAACCGCGCCGACCATGTGAGCCCATAACAATTAAATCGGCTTCCCATTCTTGAGCCAAGTCAAGTATCCTTGATTTCGGGTCTCCGTTGACGATCATTTCCTCCATCGGTGCCAGAGGAAATGATTGCCTAAGAGCAGTACCAATGGCGAGCACTAGACTCTTGCCTAGCCTTTGACGCTCTTCAACCACATCAAGATATCTAGTGTCCGACACTCCAGTTAGTGTAGGAACAAGGTATTTCAGTTGTTCAACAACGTTGACTATCCTAAACTCTGGAGCTTCCTTCCACGAGTATGACACGACGAAATCAGCTAACGCTTGTCCAAATAGCTTGTCTTCAACTGCAATCAACATTTTCATGCGTGTTTCTCCAGTAAACTTTACGAACATCCTTGAACGGATAAATCAATCATGATGCGTGGGAAGAGAAACCACATCGTTCTTAGGACCTAATTTGAGTCTGACGAGGAAGCTTTACAGCAGTCATTCGTTAGGATGATCCGATCGGGCTTTTTAGTCGCTCGATTTATGCTTCCGGTCGATATGCCGAGGCTCAATTCCTATCAATATGAACGTGTAAACAGAACTGGAAAGGTTTGACCGGACCTAGACACTACGGAATAGGAGAAATGCAATAGGCATGATCCGGCCGGAGTCAATTTCAAAGACGGAACTGGATTTTTCACGCAACTGGAGCTAAGCAATGGCAAAGTATGTTCGTAATTATGAATCAGTTGGAATGGCAGACGTCGCCTTAGTAGGTGGCAAGAATGCTTCGCTGGGCGAGATGATTCAAGGTCTAGCAGGTAAAGGAGTGAGAATACCAGACGGCTTTATCATTACGGCAGATGCCTATTCAGAACTGATTGCCACGGGCGACACAGAACAAGAACTGAAAGCATTGCTCAATAACGTTGATGCTCATAACACCGACGAATTGTCTCAACGAGGTCAGCAAGCGCGGTCTCTGATCAAACAAGCTGGTATTCCGGCAGCAGTGAAAAAAGAGATCTGTGAGGCCTATCAGGCTTTAGAAAAGTTGTATGGCAAAAACGTCGATGTCGCAGTGAGATCGAGCGCGACGGCCGAAGACCTGCCCGACGCATCATTTGCGGGGCAACAAGAATCGTTCCTAAATATACGTGGCGAGGTTGCGCTTCTAGAAGCGTGTTTGAACTGTTTCGCCTCACTCTTCACAGATCGAGCGATCTCTTATCGCATCGACAAAGGCTTTGATCACACAGTCTTAAGGCTTTCAATTGGCATACAAAAAATGGTGCGCTCGGACCTCGCCGTTTCCGGAGTCATGTTCACACTCGACCCAGAAAGCGGATTTCGCAATGCTGTTCTGATCACATCCTCGTACGGTCTTGGCGAAAATATTGTGGCAGGGCGCGTCGATCCTGATGAATTTCTAGTGTTCAAAACTACGCTCAATACGCACCCAACACCAATCATCCGCACCAAAATTGGTGCCAAGCAATTGCGTATGGTCTACGCTGGTCACGGCAGCCGCACTACCAAAAATACCGAGGTTGCTCCAGAAGAGCGAGAGCGACTTAGTCTTACAGATGACGAAGTTCTATCACTGGCCCGTTGGGCTTGCACGATTGAACAATATTATTCGTTGCGATATGGACACGCCACGGCGATGGACATTGAATGGGCGAAGGATGGAACAACTGGTCAACTCTATATTGTGCAAGCGCGACCGGAAACTATTCACGGAGCGGAACCGACCAGAGTTTTGCACAATTCACATATTCTTGAACACGGACCGGTACTGGTTACAGGCAGATCCATTGGAGAACGCGTAGGCAGCGGTAAACCAAGGGTGATCTTATCTGCCAGCGATCTCGGCTGCTTTCGTGATGGAGAAGTTTTGGTAGCCGACATGACTGATCCTGACTGGGAACCGATCATGAAAAAGGCTTCGGCGATCGTCACTAATCGCGGCGGACGTACATGCCACGCGGCAATCGTTAGTCGAGAACTGGGAGTTCCCTGCGTGGTTGGCACAGAACGGGCGACCGAACTTCTAGCTAATGTGGAAGCGATTACAGTTAGTTGCGCGGATGGTACCACCGGCTATGTGTACGAGGGTATTCTCAAAGTCGAAGAAGAAGAGATTAGATTGGATGAAATTCCCTGGACGCATACGCGTATTTTGGTCAACGCCGCTAATCCTGAACATGCCTTCAGCCTTGCTTCACTGCCGGTAGAAGGTGTAGGTCTTGCTCGTGAAGAATTCATCATCGCCAACGAAGTAAAGATTCACCCACTGGCGCTGACGCGATTTGATTCGATCAAAGATGATGCTACCAGAGAGGCGATCAACAAACTTACGTATGGTTTCAAGCAAAAAGAAGATTACTTCGTCAGTAAGTTAGCCGAAGGCATCGCTATGATTGCCGCAGCATTTTTCCCTCGTGAAGTGATAGTTCGTCTATCTGATTTCAAAACGAATGAATACGCAAACCTTCTCGGCGGGAAATACTTCGAACCATCTGAAAGCAATCCTATGATTGGATTCAGAGGGGCATCGCGATATTACGATGACCGATATAAAGACGGCTTTGCGTTAGAGTGTCAAGCGCTGGCGAGAGTTCGCCAGGATATGGGCTTGAATAATGTCAAAGTAATGATTCCATTTTGCCGCACAGTCGCTGAAGGGCAACTCGTGCTGAACGAAATGTCGAAAAACGGATTAGTTCATGGTCACAACGGCTTAGAAGTCTACATAATGTGCGAACTGCCATCCAATGTTTTTTGCATAGATCGATTTGCTGAACTGTTTGATGGATTTTCCATTGGCTCGAACGATCTGACCCAACTTGTTCTAGGACTTGATCGGGATTCCGAGATCGTCGCACACCTGTTTGATGAAAGAAATGAGGCAGTGCAACAAGCGATCAGCCTGGCCATTGCGGGAGCGCACAAAGCCGGCAAGAAGATAGGTATATGTGGGCAAGCACCTAGCGACTATCCAGAGATAGTGCGATTCCTGCTCGAACAAGGAATCGACAGTATCTCGCTCAATGAAGATGCCGTTTTAAAAACACTTATGCTCGTAGCAAAACTAGAAAAGGAAATCGGCACTAGATCGAAACCATCGATCACGCCAACTCTAAGTCAAATCAAGTGAATTGGGTAAGCGCCGATCAACTATATAGTCGTTCACGACGCAAGGAGTAAAAACAATGAGAGTTCTAATTGCAATCGACCACTCGAAATTTGCATCAGAAGTTACTGATACGGTCTCGCACCATCCGTGGCCGGAGAACACTGAATTCATGATTCTGAATGCCGTCGAAGCATGCACGCTGCCCTATAGCACAGATGATTTCTTGCACCAATGCAGAATTTTGCTTGAAACGACTGTGGCCAATCTGTCCCGCAAACTGCCTGATCACAAAGTTACAGGTGAAGTAATTGAAGGAGACGCCAAACAGGAAATTGTGACCGCTGCCGATCAATGGAAGGCCGACCTGATCATCATTGGTGCACACGGCGAAACTGGTCTCAAAAGACACGGTATCGGCAACGTTGTTATGTCCGTACTAAATCACGCCCCGTGCTCGGTTGAAGTAGTTAAACCGCGACGCAGTCGCTCTGAAAATGGCAAAGAACGAGCCACAAAGAAAGAATCAGTCCGAGCTAAAACCTGATTTGCAGTCAAGCAACATATGCGACTGATAGATTATGAGGATGAATTGATGAAAGTATTAATCGCGATCGATGAAGATAGTTGTAAGAACGCAATTGTGAAATTCGTTTGTGAACGTGAGTGGCCAGCACGGACTGAGTTTTTGATCCTACATATTGTCCATCCAAAAACAAATCCACTAAGCGACGATATCTTCATGGACGATCAAAGGGCGGCCGCGCGCCTCGTTAGACGAGTTGGACTTGCACTTCGAGATGCTTACCACACTCCATACATCGAAGAAAAAGTCGTGACAGGCTCGCCCAAAGAAAAGATTGAAGAGGTAGCTAGAGAGTGGGGAGCCGATTTAACTGTTGTCGGTTCACAAGGAAAATTTGCGGACTACCTGTTCGGTAGTGTGGCCGAGTCCACGATCACGAACTCAAATTGTTCTGTTCTTGTTATAAAACCTCAATCATCTACAAGCCAAATTCACAACAAAGCTTGAAGGCGGCTTTTACTGGTTCCAGCAGCCTTCAGTCAGCTATACACTCGAGACGGGATCGCCTGATCTGAAATGGACACTTCTCGACTGTCATCGGCTCTAACAATTTTCACGCTACATTTGGCATATCCAGCCACTCTACGAGCGACAGATGCTTCAAGCGGCAGCTTTTCGTCATGGGCGCCAATTATGATCAAGTCAGCTTTCCACTTGTCCGCGAACTGCAAGATAGTCTCAACAGCTCGGCCTTCTTGCACTTCAAAAGAGAAACCAGTATTGGAAAATCGATTTTGCAAAACCGAAGTGTATTCCCTTAGTCCATCTTCGATTCTCTTTATCATCTCCATATGTGCACTCTTAACGATGGCAGCACGGGTAAAACGAGAAAGAGGTAAATCAGACTGTACCGGCGCAATTACAGACAAAAGTGTAAAAGCTTGATTATCAGTCCAGTTTGCCTGCATCGTCCAGTCCAGACCAGCCACTGAATTAGGTGAACCATCCACGCACACGAGAATTCGATTCTGTTCTTCTTTAATGGGATCGGCTAAGCTCTCATTAGTTACATGAGCGAGCAAGCTCGGCGATTTAATAACCTCAACGTCGCAAGGAGCGGTATCGACAATCGCTTCAGCCACACTGCCAAGCAAATACCGGTGCATACCGGTGCGACCGTGCGACCCAACCACGATCACATCAGCTTCCCAATCGAGTGCACATTTCGCCAATTGTTCACTGACATTGCCAATCCTTACATCAAAGCTGACCTTGCAATTATCAATCGATTGCTTGAGTACAAAGGCTTTTTCGTCCAGAAACTTTAGGGTCTGTTGGCACCAGGCTTCTCTGGCAGGTCGAATAACTTCGACCTGCTCATCTTCCAACGCGGAACCACTGTAAGGTGTCAATACTGTGCAGAGGAAAAATTCGGTGCCAGCGGGCCATTGTCGTGCTTCCACTGACCGAAAAGCGGCATCGCTATAACTGGTATCGTCTAGCGCAATCAACACCTTCATAAAGGGACCCCTATTTTTGACACACACAGCTGTCACCGCGGCAACTCGATATTCTCATAATTCCACACTAACCAGACTATCTATAAAGGGCGATCGCTGCATCCCCCCCAATGATTAACTGAAGCCTGATTCAGTTTCGTTCTTTAGGATGATATTTCTAAACAAGCCTTTGAGTAGAGTTAAAAGGTTCAAAAAAAACGTCCATCGAGGAAGAAAGCATGAAAGTTCGCTTAGTTCTTAATTGTGCAGCATTATTAGGCTGCGCTCTATCCATGTCACTGGCACCCTCAGCTCAGTCTCAAGACAGGCAAGAGCATGCTCAAAACTCTCCGCAACAAGCTCACAACAATTTCCAACAAGGACAGCAAGCTCAACAGCAAGCTCGCAGCAATTTCCAGCAAGGACAACAAGCTCAACA